>CAVVMT010000015.1:0-117109 GCA_963749395.1 Vulcanimicrobiota bacterium | reverse complement strand
TGTTCTCGGCTCGCCCCTGACGGCCGCGGCGCATAGTTAAGCCGCTGACCATCGTGGAGCTAGTAGCAGTT
This sequence comes from Vulcanimicrobiota bacterium, assembly GCA_963749395.1. Lineage (GTDB taxonomy): Bacteria > Vulcanimicrobiota > Vulcanimicrobiia > Vulcanimicrobiales > Vulcanimicrobiaceae > CAVVMT01. The sequence goes on along the minus strand of CAVVMT010000015.1, from coordinate 117,038 downwards.
CGCGCTAGGCTGTTGGCCTTCACCGGCGCGACCGCGTCGATCGCGAGCGTGCTCGCCGGTGCCGGGAAGGGTTATCGGGCGATGCCGACCTGCATCACATCGCGTTTCGTGACAGAGGATTGAGACTCGGGCGGACGATAGTAGCCTGGCGCGGGTCCGCTCTCTCGTAGGGTACACGTGCGTGCTGGAGGGAACTTCGTTGAAGGTAGCGTTACGTTTTGTCGTGGCGGCGTTTATAGCGTCCGCCCTCGCCGCGTGTAGCGGCAGCGGCGTCTCGGTCCCGAGTGCGCCTGCGCCTCTGCCGGTGACCGGCGCCGCCAGTTCGACCACGCAGACGGCCGGCTCGGTAAACTCGGCGACGCAAGCGGCCGGAATTGCGAGCACGACCCAAACGGCGAGCATCGCGAGCACGACGCAGACGGCCGGCGCCCTTAGCTCGACGGTGCAAGGGACGATCCCGAGCTCGATGGCCAACGTCCGCGGCTCGAACTACAAGGCGGTCTGCGACACCGTAGTAGATCCCAGCGACGACGTCTGCTACGCGCTCGTGCGGACGGACGTGGGCGGCGCGCCGGATGCGGTTCGCGCCGATGTGAACTCGGCGAACGTGCCGCGCGGCTACGGGCCCGCCGACCTTCAAGCCGCATATCGCTTGCCGTCGTCGAGCGGGGGCTCCGGGCAGGTCGTCGCGCTCGTCGAATCCGGCGACTATCCGACGGCCGCGGCAGACCTCGCCGTCTACCGCAAGTATTACGGCCTTCCGCCCTGCACCGTTGCCAACGGGTGCTTCCGCAAAGTCGGTCAGACCGGGACGGCGACGCTGCCGAAAGTGAACGCGCAGTGGGGCGAGGAGACGGCGCTCGACATGGACATGGTCTCCGCGGTGTGTCCGTACTGCTCGATCCTGATCGTCGAAGCGAATTCTTCCAGCGGCGCCAGTCTCGCCGCCGCCGAAAATACCGCGGCTGCCCTGGGCGCGACCGTGATCAGCAACTCCTACGGCGGCCCGGAATCCGCACCGGCGAGCTCGGCGTACACCCACAAACACATCGTGATCCTGGCCAGCGCCGGCGACTCCGGCTACGCCGCGGGCGTTTCGCAACCGTGCTCGTTCGAAAGCGTCGTTTGCACCGGCGGCACCTCGCTGCGGCCGGTGTCGAACTCGCGCGGATTCGTCGAATACGTGTGGAACGACCTCGCGAGCGGCCATGGCGCAACGGGGAGCGGGTGCAGTTGGGTCGTGCCCAAGCCGCCATGGCAAACCGACGGCGGCTGCGGGGCGCGCACGGAGTCGGACGTCTCGTTCTCCGCCGATCCCCAATACGGCGAGGCGATCTACGATTCGACTCCTTACAACGGGTACAAGGGTTGGCTCGAGTTCGGCGGGACGAGCGTCGCGTCGCCGGCGCTGGCCGGCGTCTACGCGCTCGCCGGGAACGCCGCATCGCTCGGTCCGGAAGCGGCGCAAGTGATCTGGAAGAATCGCGGCACCGGGCTGTGGCACGTCACCAGCGGCAACAACCTCGCACCCGGCGAGGGCTGCGGCGGCGCCCCCTACATCTGCTACGCCGGCACCGGTGAAGACGGCGTCTATTCCGGGCCGGCCGGCTGGGGCTCGCCGGACGGGATCGCCGACTTCTAAACGCGACGGTCGACCGAGCCCGGCGGTGACGCGAAGCGCGTAGCGCTATTCGAAGAGCCGCTCGGGCATCGGGAGATCCGCGTAGACCGAGTCGGGTAGCTTGCCCGGCGGCTCGATGTGGATCGACTCGAGCAGCCACGCCAGCTGGCGTGAGTGCTGGGCCGCGTGCCACGTCGTACGTAGGAAGTACTCGTAAGCAGGGAGCGTGCCCCAGTCGGTCGTCATCGGCTCCTGCCAGAATTCCGGGCTGCGAGCGGCGTACCAACGGTCGAAGCGTCCCCGAACCATCTCGGCGGCGGCGACGATGTCTTCCCGCGTTTGCACCTCGTCGGGGATCGGGATCGAGCCCGAATTGAACTTGACCCCCTCTTCGGTCGTGATGATCAGGTCGAAGGGGATCATGTACACGTGGTAGGCGAGGTCGCGAACGTTGCGCTTGCGGCGCGGCACCTCGAGCGTGTGCAAGGCGTCGGGCGGAAACGCCATGACGTACCGCTGCACTGCCGCGAGGACGGCTGAGAGCCGCTCGTACAGTTCGTCCGGGGTGAACTGGCGGCGTTCGGGCGGGGGGATCTCCAACAATTCGCAGACGGCGTCGAGGGTCGGGCCGGCGCGCACCCAGCGTTCACCGACCTTGACGATCGGCGGCCGGATCGCGGTCAACGGTAAAGTCGCGAACTCCTTGGCCGCCTGGGCATCGTTGAGGATGTCCATGACGACGAAGTCGACGTTACGGGACGAAAGAAACTCTTTCGCCTTCAGGCAGCTGCTTAACCCGGCTGGGTGAAGAACTTGATCGTTTCCGGCACGCTTGGTCCCCCTTGACACGTCGCATCGACGTCCGCCGCTCTTCTTGCTGCGTCCGGTGCTTCGCGTCCTTCGACGCGACGGGCGCTCGCTCGAGAGGCGGATCGCCCGGCCTCACTTCCCCTGCGCTTGCAATAGCGCGACCAAATGGTCGAGCGCTTCGACGTACGACTGCAGGCCCTTGCCCTTGAACTGCGCGATGCAGACCGGTTCGATCACCGAGATGCGGCGAAACTCCTCGCGCGTGCTGATGTCGGAGAGATGCACCTCGACGGTCGACAGCGCGATGCCCGCGATCGCGTCGCGAATCGCGTACGAGTAGTGGGTGTACGCGCCCGGGTTGATGATGACGCCGTCGGCCCATTTGCGCTGCGCGTGCAAGAAGTCGATCAGCGCGCCTTCGCCGTTCGACTGGAACACGCGCACGTGTGCGCCGAGTTCCTTCGCGCGGGCGCGCAAGGCGGCGTCGATCTCGGCCAGCGTGACGCGGCCGTAGACTTCCGGCTCGCGTTCCCCCAAGAGGTTGAGGTTCGGGCCGTGCACGACCAGGACGTTGGCCACTTAACGAACCCGCTCGATCGCGGACGCGAGCTCGGCGTCGGTCACGCCGCTGTCGGCCACGGTTGCGCCGATCGCCCGCAACAGGACGAAGCGAATCCGTCCGTCGGCCGATTTCTTCTTGTCGCGGTGCGCGGCCGCGACGAGCTCGCTCGTGCGCAGCTTGGGCGGGATCGGCGGCACCGGCAGCTTGCGCAGAAACCCCTCGATCGCGTCGGCCGCGCGCGGTGCCAGATGCCCGCGCATCGCCGAGAGCGCGGTGGCGACGCGCATCCCCGCGATCACGGCCTCGCCGTGACGGAACGCGTCGTAGCCCGCGGTCACCTCGAGCGCATGCGCGAAGGTGTGCCCGAAGTTCAGCGTCTCGCGCGGGCCCTTACGGTCGAACTCGTCGACCGCGACCAGCGCGGCCTTGTGCCGCACGCAGCGCACGACGGCCGGACCGGTCACCGCCGCGTCGAGCGCGACGACGCGGCGCCAATCACGCTCGAGACTGCGGAAGAAGCGCGCGTCGGAGATCAACGCGTACTTGACGATCTCGCCGAGGCCGGAGACACGGTCGCGGCGCGGCAGCGTGCGCAAGAACGCGAGGTCGTTGACGACGAGCGCGGGCTGGTGGAACGCGCCGATGAGGTTCTTTCCGAGCGCGTGGTTGACGGCCGTCTTCCCGCCGATCGCGCTGTCGACTTGGCCGAGCAACGTCGTCGGCACGCCGACCCAGCGGATCCCGCGCAGCAGGGTCGCGGCGAGAAACCCGCCGGCATCGCCGATCACGCCGCCGCCGAGCGCGACGAGCACCGCGTGGCGGTCGATCTTCGCGCGGATCAGCCGCCCGTACACCGGCGAGAGACGGTCGAGGTCCTTGAAGCGCTCGCTCACCGCGAAGCGGTACGTCGTGACGTTCCACCCGGCGGCCGCGAGCGCGCGGTCGAGCGCGGCGGTCTGTTTGGGCAGCGCGCGGTCGGCGATGACGAATGCGCGCGCGGCCTCGCCCGGGGCGCGGAAGATGCGCGACAGCGCGTCGACGGCGCCGTAGCCGGTGACGACATCGTACGTGCGCTCGCCGAGGGCGACGTTCACGCTCGTCGTGCGCATCAGGCGCGCGCGCCGGCCGTGAGGGCCGCGACGATCCGGGCGGCCACCTCGGCGGGCGTGCCGTCGTTCGCATCGACGACGATGTCGGCGTCTTCGTAGAGCGGACGGCGCTGCGCGAAGAGGGTGGCCAGCCGGTCTTCGTGGCGTTCCCCGCCGGCGGCGTTGACGAGCGGACGCCGTTCGGTGCTGGTAGCCGCGAGCCGGGCCGCGCAGCAGGCCGGATCGGCTTCGAGGTACACGAGCGTCCCGCTCGCGCGGATGTGCTCGCGATTGCGTGGCGCGAGCAGGGCGCCGCCGCCGAGCGCGACGACGCGCCGTTCGCCGCGTGCGATCGCTTCGATCACCGCCGATTCGTGAGCGCGAAACGCGGGCTCGCCGTCGCGTTCGAAGATCTCGAAGATCGCGCACTGCGCGCGGGCTTCGATCGCCCGGTCGACGTCGATGAATTCGAGCGCGAGATGCTGCGCCACGAGTGGGGCGACGGTCGATTTTCCGCTCCCGCTGAGCCCCGTGAGGTAGACGTGACCCGGCACCCTCACTTCGAACGCACGAGATCGCGCCACTGGTCGACCCGCGGGCGCAATTCGCCCAGCGAATCGCCGCCGAACTTTTCGAGCACCGCCTCGGCGAGCACGAGCGAGAGCAGCGCTTCGCCGATCACCGCGGCCGCCGGGACGGCGACCGTATCGGAGCGCTCGACGTGCGCCTTGACCGCTTCGCCGGTGCGCACGTCGACCGAGGCCAGGGGGCGCATGAGGGTCGCGATCGGCTTCATCCCGACGCGCACGACGATCGTCTGGCCGGTCGACATCCCGCCGTCGATGCCGCCGGAGCGATTGGTGTGGTACGCGGTCTTCCCGGTGGCGGCCGCGCCGTCGTGCGTCGCTTCGGGCGTGCCGGCCGGATAGAATTCGTCGTGCGCTTGCGAGCCGGGGATCGTGCCGAGCGCGAAGCCCATCCCGATCTCGACGCCTTTGATCGCGTTGAGGCTCAAGAACGCGCGCCCGATCCCCGCTTCGAGCCGCCGGTCCCACTGCGCGTAACTGCCGACCCCGACCGGGACGTTCGACGCGTACACTTCGAAGTGGCCACCGAGCGTGTCGCCCGCCGCCTTCGCGCGATCGACTTCCGCGACCATCGCCGTTTGCGCTTGGGCGCCCAGCGCGCGCAGCGGGCCCTCGTCGACGGCCGCGTTGAGCGCGCCGACCTCGAGGTTCAGCGGCGTATCGTCGACGACCGAACCGACGCGCACGACGCGGCTGCCGATCGCGACCCCGAGCTCGGCGAGCAGCCGCCGCGCGACGCTGCCGAGCGCGACCCGCATCGTCGTCTCGCGCGCGCTGCTGCGCTCGAGCACGTTGCGCATGTCGTCGTGCCCGTACTTGATCCCGCCGATGCGGTCCGCATGCCCGGGCCGCGGCACGTCGACGCGGCGCTTCACCTCGCCGTCGAACGGTTCGGACTGCATGATGTCGCTCCAGGCCTTCTGATGGTCGGCGTTCCAGATCAAGAGGCCGACCGGGCTGCCGAGCGTGTAGCCGTGGCGCACGCCGGTGACGAGTTCGCACGCGTCGCTCTCGATCTTCTGGCGGTTGCCGCGCCCGTAGCCGAGCTTGCGCCGCCGCAGGTCGGCGTGCACGTCTTCGGCGGTGAGCGGGACGCCGGCCGGAATGCCCTCGATGATGCCCAGCAGCCCCTTGCCGTGCGACTCGCCGGCGGTGAGATAGCGCAGGTTCACGTCACGCTCCGCACGACGCTGCGGCGCAAGGCCGCGAACGCCGCGTCGGTCTCGAGTTCGCGCGCCGCGCGCGGGCCGAACCAGATGCGAAACGTCGCGATCGCTTGCCCGAGGAGCATGTCGAGGCCGCCGACCGGGCGCAATCCGCGCTGCCGCGCGTCGCTGAGGAACGCCGTTTGCGCGGGCCGGTAGACGAGATCGAACGCAACCGCGCCGGGGCGCGCGCCGGCGGGCAAGACGCTGATCGCCGGAAAGCCGGCCATCCCCAACGGTGTCGCATTCACGTAGAGTGCTGCGTCGCCGGGCGCGACGGCTCCCGCTGCGAACGCCGTTCCCCCGAAGCGCGCCTGCAAGCGCCGCGCGACGCGCCGCGAGCGCGCCGGCGTGCGGTTGACGAAGGTCACCGAACGCGCGCGCTGCTCGCCGAGCACGTACCCCACCGCGAGCGCGGCGCCGCCCGCGCCGAAGACCGCGACGTCGCGGCCGCGTACGTCGATCGCGTGACGGCGAAAGGTCAGCGCGATGCCGAGCACGTCGGTATTGTCGGCGCGCATCGCACCGTCCGCGAAGGTGACGACGTTGGCGGCGCCCAGCAGCTCGACGGCCGGGCTGCGGTGGTCGGCGAGCGCGGCGGCGCGCTCCTTATGCGGGATCGTCACGTTGCAGCCCGCCAGCACGTCGAGGTCGCGCAGCACGTCGAGGGTCGCGCGCAAGCGCGGCGGCGCGACGTCGAAGCGCCGGTAGTCGAGCACGATGCCGGTGCGCTTCGTGAAGAAGGCGAACAGGCGCGGTGAAATCGAGTGCTCGACCGGATGGCCCAGCACCCCGGCGGCATGCTTCACTGTCCGTACGCGATTTGCTCGAACTGCGGGAAGAAGTGCGGATACGAGATCGCGACCGCTTCGGCGCCGCCGATCGTGGTCGTCCCCTTCGCGCGCAGCGCGGCGATCGCGAACGCCATCGCGATGCGATGATCGAGCGCGGCGTCGACGCGCGCCCCGGTCAGCTGCTGCGGACCGGTCAGTGCGAAGCCGTCCTCGCGGGTGTCGATCGTGGCCCCCATCGCGCGCAGGTTGCGCGCCAGCGTCTCGATGCGGTCGCTTTCCTTCACGCGCAGCTCCTGCGCGCCGACGACTTCGGTTTCGCCCTCGGCATTCGCGGCCAAGATCCCGACCAGCGGGATCTCGTCGATCATCGCCGGCACTTCCGCGGCCTCGATGCGCGTGCCGTGCAACGGCGCTGCCGCGACCCGGATCGTGCCCACTTCCTCGGGATCGCGGCGCACGATCTCGATCTCGACGTCGGCGCCCATGCGTTGCACGACGCGCAAGAACCCGATGCGCGTCGGGTTGAGCAGCACGTTGTGGATCTCGATCCGCGCACCCGGCACGATCGAGGCGGCCGCGATCCAGACCGCGGCCGACGAGAAGTCGCCGGGGACGTCGATGTCGGCGCCGTGCAGCGTTTGGCCGCCCAGCATCGAGATCGTCGAGCTCGTCACCGCGAGCCGGCCGCCGAAGTACGGCAACATCCGCTCGGTGTGATCGCGGCTGTCGATGCGGCCCCGCAGCGTCGTGCGTCCTTCGCTGAACAGGGCTGCGAACATGATCGCGCTCTTCACTTGTGCGCTCGCGACCGGCAGCGCGTAGTCGATGCCCGAGAGCAGCATCCCGCTTGCGTTGTTGAGCACGACCGGCGGGACGTTGCCCGGGAAGAGCGCGATCTGCGCGCCCATCTTGCGCAGCGGTTCGACGACGCGCAGCATCGGCCGTTTGCGCAGCGACGAGTCGCCGGTGAGGATGGCGGGCAATTGCAGGCCCGCGAGGATGCCGGTTCAAGAGCCGGATCGTGGTGCCGGAATTGCCGCAGTCGAGGCGCGCCGCCGGTGCGTGCAGCGCCTCGCGGCCGCCCCCGTCGATCGTGATCGAGCCGTCGCTCTCGTCGCTGATGCGCGCGCCGAGCGCTTCGAGCGCGGCGCGCGTCGAGCGCACATCGGCGCTCTCGAGCAAGTGGCGCACGCGCGTGCGCCCGCGCGCGATCGCGCCGAACATCAGCGCGCGGTGCGAGATCGACTTATCGCCGGGAATCTCCGGCGAGCCGCGCAGCCGGTACGTCCCGGCAACCTGGACGTCGATGGTCGTTTCCTCTGGGCCGAGGCCCTACTCCGCGCCGGACAGCGCGGTCGCGTGGAAGATCGGAATCTTCGCGAGGTCGTGCATGATCGCGTCGAACTCAGCGAACGGCAGCTGCTGGTCCTTGTCGCTGAGCGCGTCGTCGGGGCTCGGATGCACTTCGACGAGCATCCCGTGCGCGCCGACCGCCTTGGCCGCCATGCACAGCGGTGCGATCCAGCGCCGCACGCCCACGCCGTGGCTCGGATCGACCATGACCGGGCAAGTGCGAACGCTCGCGCAACACCGGAACGGCGGAGAGGTCGAGGGTGTTGCGGGTCGCGGTTTCGAACGTGCGAATGCCGCGCTCGCACAGGATGACGTTGGGATTCCCTTCGGCCAAGATGTATTCGGCGCGCGGCAGGAACTCGTCGAGGCTCGCGGCCATTCCGCGCTTGAGCAGGACCGGCCGGTCGGTCTTGCCGACCGCCTTGAGCAGGTCGAAGTTCTGCATGTTGCGCGCGCCGATCTGCAGGACGTCGACTTCGCGCGCCATCCGCTCGACTTGGTCGACGCTCATCACTTCGCTGACGATCGGCAGCCCGCCGCCCGTCCGGCCTCGGCCAGCAGGGCCGCGCCTTCGAAGCCCAGGCCCTGGAACGAATACGGGTTGGTGCGCGGCTTGAACGCGCCGCCACGCAGCATGACGGCGCCCATCGATTTGACCGCCTTGCGCGGTCTCGATGATCTGTTCGCGCGACTCGACCGAGCACGGGCCGGCGGTGACGACGAATTTGCCGTCGCCGACGACGACGTTGCCGACTCCTGATGCGCGATCCGCCGGGGCGTTCCGATCTGGCCGCTTTCGGCCATTGCTTCGCCGACGCCGGCAGCAGCGCCGGGTCGAATTCGACCACCGTCGCCGGGGCGCGCATCGGGCGCTCGACGGCGGGGCTGCCGTCGGGCGAGCCGTCGGCGTCGTAGCTGCCTATCACGTGCAGCAGCACGGTCTCTTCGCGCAGCTTCGCGAGCGCGTCGGCGACGTGCGCCTGATGGACGTCGCCTTCGAAGTCGACGTAGAAGAGATATTCGAACGCCTTGCCGAGCTTGGGCTTCGACTCGAGCTTGCTGACGTTGATTCCCGCGGCCGCGAACACTTCGAGCACGCGCGAGAGCTTGCCGGCCTCGTGGCTGACCGAGAGCAGGAGCGAGCTCTTGCGATGTTCCGGCGGCGAGGTGGCCAGCTTGCGCACGACGTCGCGGGCGTTGGGCGCCGCGAACACGAGGAAGCGCGTGTAGTTGTCGGGATGATCGGCGATGTTTTCGGCCAGCACCGAGAGCCCGTAGAGGCTCGCGGCTTGGGGCGGGGCGATCGCGGCGATCGACCGGTCCTGTTTCGACGCGACTTCGCGCGCGGCGACGCCGGTGTCCTCGACCGGGATGACCCGGGCCGCCGCGAGGGTGGCGAGATAGCGCCCGCACTCGGCGAGGATCAGCGGATGGCCGAGCACTTCGCGCACGTCGTCGACCGACGCGCCGGGGACGCCGAGGAGCCGGTGCTCCATCCGCCACACGATCTCGGCGATCGGCGCGAGCTCGTACTCGGCAAGGATGTCGTAGCCGTCGCGCACGGTGCCGGCGATCGCGTTGTCGATCGGCACGATGCCGACGTCGGCTTTGCCGTTGACGACCGCGATGGCGACCTGACGGAAGGTGGGGACGCCGGTTGCGGTGATGCCGTGGCCTTTACGGTCGAAAAATGCATCGAGGACGAGTTTGGAATGGGCACCGTCGATGCCCTGATATGCGCCGGTGAAGTTCATAAGCGTGCGTTGGTTCGCCCCCGGCCCCCTAGCCGCCTCGCGATTGCCGGGCGATCGGGAAAGCGGCGGAGGACGAAACGCGTCGTCCTCCGCCGCCGCGCCGACCTTACCCGCCGAAGCCGCCGGCCGTGCCGGATGGCGGCGGGAGCGGTACCGTCTTGAGCACCGGCACCGGATCGACGGGATTCTGCAGATTCGGGACGAGGTCGTTCGAGGCACCGCCCGGATAGCGGGCGATGTTCGGGTACTTGACGATCGACTTGTCGAAGTCGATCATGACCGGCGCGACGAGCGCGCCGACCCAGCCGTTGTCTTCACCGGCATACTTGCCGGGCGACGACGAGAGCGTGCGCGTCGCCTGCGCGCCGTTGAAGGTCATGTCGTATTTTTCGTACGGATCCATCGTCAAGTTGTAGGTCGCGCCGATCGCCCCCAAGTCGGCGGTCGCACCGAGCCACGAGTCCTTGGCCGTGTAGAGATACTTCCACGCGAAATGCTGCCACGGGGCCGATGGGCCGCCGTCGATGTCGGCACGCACGCCGTAGAAGTTCTCGCCGTCGATGTACACCCAGCTCGTGCGCGCGGAGTGCTGCGCTTTGCCCAGGATGTACGCGCTGTTGTCGATGCTGTCGAAGTAGATGCCCTTGCCGTCGTTGCCCACCCAGTCGTGCGGGGGCGGCGTGAGGCCGGCCATCGTCGCGAGGGTGGCCCACGCGTCCATGTTCGACATCATCTCGTCAAACTTCGAACCGGCTTTGATGTGGTTCGGCCACCACATGATCCCCGGAACGCGCCAGCCGCCTTCGAACGGCGTGCCTTTTTCACCGCGGAACGGGGTCGTGCCGGCGTCGGGATAGGCGTCCATCCACGCGCCGTTGTCGGCAGTCAAGATGACGATCGTGTCGGGTGCGACCGAGCGCAGCGTTTCCATCACCCGGCCGATGTTGGAATCCAGTTCCAGCAGCGAGTCCGAGTAGTCGCCGAGATGCGACTTGCCTTGGAATGCCGGCGCGGCGTGGGTGGGGTTGTGCATCTTGAGGTAGTTGACGTCCATGAAGAACGGCTTGTCGCCCTTCGCGTGATCCTTGATGTACGCGATGGCCGAGTCGGTTTGCCGGATGTCGAACGTCGCCATGCTGTCGTACGTGATCGTGCCGACGCGCTTGGCCGGCTGGCCGGCGACTCCTTGCCACTCGCCGAGGTTGACGACGCTGTCGTACATCGCTTCGAACTGCGGGTTGAACGACGGGAACCACGGGTGCATCGAGTTCGACGTGTCGTCGTAGGCGTAGACGCCCGCATAGTATGCGGCAAAGTGCTTCATCATGTCGAAGCCGTGCGCCGTCGGGTACGACTCGGGAACGTCGCCCAGGTGCCACTTGCCGGAAAAATACGTCGCATAGCCGTTCTTTTGGAAGAATTCGGCGATCGTCGGCGTCTCTTTGCGCAGGTAGTTCCGGTCGCCCGGCGCGACGACGACCGAGAGGGCCGTACGGATCGGGATGCGGCCGGTGATGAACGAGGCGCGGCCGGCGGTGCAACTCGCTTGACCGTACCAATTGGTGAACACGGCGCCTTCGTCGCACATGCGATCGACGTTGGGCGTCGGATGCCCAAGGGCCGCGCCGCCGCCGGAATAACAGCCGAAATCTTGCCATCCCGTGTCGTCGGTCATCAGCATGACGATGTTCGGGCGCTTGGCGGAGGGTTGGGCTTGGGCGGGTAGGGGAGAAGCTGCGAGGTTCACGCAGCCGATGGCGACGGCCGTCGAGGCCGCACCGAATCGGCGCGCAAGGGTGTGCAGGTTCATCGATGCTCCTTATGGAGCCGCGCGACGCATCCGGGCGCCGCTTGCTCGGCCCCAGTTGACGCTAGCACCGTAAGGTTACGAACCATCCTCCTTTTCACGGAAGCCCGCGAATTGTGCGTTTTCGCAGCCGGCAAAAGGCGTATCGAGCGGCGACCGTTCGTGCATATGCTTGAAGATGGTGTGGCGAACGGAACTTCGATGTTGAAAGGAGCGTTCGATGTCACTCCCATTGACGCGGCGCCAGGCGACGATTGCGATTGCCGGCGCGAGCGCGCTGCCGTTCCTCGAAACGCGCGGCGTGTCGGCAAGTTCGGGAGCCGATCCGTTGCCTTCGTGGAATGCCGGCCCCTCAAAGCAAAAGATACTCGATTTCATTCGCACGACGACCGATGCGGGCAGCGCAGGCTTCGTGCCGGTCGAGCAACGCATTGCGACCTTCGATCAGGACGGCACGACCTGGGTCGAGCATCCGGTCTACACGCAAGTCGTCTTCGCGTTCGATCGCGTGGTGGCGCTCGCACCGCAACATCCCGACTGGAAGACGACCCCGCCGTTTGCGGCAATCCTCGCCGGCGACAAGGCCGCCATCGCCAAGTTCGACACGAAGGACCTCGAAGCGATCGTCATGGCGACCCACACGGGGATGACCGTTCCGGCCTTTCAAACGACGGTGGCCGATTGGATCGCGAAGGCCAAGGACGGCCGCTGGCACCGGCTCTATACCGAGCTCGTGTACCAGCCGATGCTCGAAGTGATGGCATACTTGCGGGCCAACGGCTACCGCACGTACATCGTCACCGGCGGCGGTCAGGATTTCGTGCGCGCGTACTCGGCTCGCGTGTACGGCATCGGACTCGACCAAGTGATCGGATCGGCCATCGACACGACGTTCGAGTACCAGGCGAACGGTCAAGCGGTACTCGTGCGCTCGCCGAAACTCTTGCTGAACGACAACTTTTCGGGTAAACCGGAGGACATCGAACTGTTCCTGGGCCGGCGTCCGCAAGCCGCGTTCGGCAACAGCACGGGCGATCAGCAGATGCTCGAATACACGCAGGCTGGAGCGGGCGCTCGGCTCGCGATGATCGTGCTGCACGACGATGCCAAGCGCGAGTACGCGTACGGGCCGGCGCAGGGCTTGCCTGCGACCCAAATCGGCACGTTCACGCAGGCGCTCTACGATGAAGCGAAGGCGAAAGGCTGGGCGGTGATCAGCATGCAGAACGACTGGAAGCGCATCTTCGCCTTCGACGCGTAGCCGCGGGCCCGCGCCGTCGCGGCGTTCGAGCCGGGTATCGCGGCGCCGCAGCGAAGTCTCGACGCACGATGCCCTTAGAGGAAGACGCCGCGTACGAGTGCCCGTCGTGCGGCGAGACCAATTACATTGCGGTCGATCCGGCCGCCGGTCACCGGCAGCGGACGGTCGAAGACTGCCCCGTGTGCTGCCGTCCGATCGAGTTCGAAATCGTCATCGACCGCGACGGCGACGCGAGCGTGCAGTCCGCCGAGCTCGCGCAGTAGCGTTGCGCGAAGCGGAGTTCAGGTGGCGCGAGTCTCGTCGAGCAAGACGACGGTCGTGCCGTCTTGCACGACCTCGCCGCGCTGGTTGAGCACCTCACGGTGCCATTCCGCGATCACGTTGGTCGGCACTTTGCCGCTGCGGCGCGCGGCCGCGAACGTCAGGCGCACCGAGATCGTGTCGCCGATGAACACCGGCTTGCGGAAGTTCCAATCCTTGATGCCCAGGAAGGCCGAGATCGGGAGGGCCTTGGGGATCGCGCGCGTTCCCAGGCCGCTCTGCAACCCCAAGACGAGTAGGCCGTGCGCGATGCGCGTGCCGTACGGCGTCGTCTTGCAGAACTCTTCGTTCGTGTGCAGCTCGTTGTAGTCGCCGGTCATCCCGGCGTACGCGACGATGTCGGCCTCGGTGACGGTGCGTCCCGGTGAGGTGAACGTCGCGCCGAGCGGAATTCCGCACACGACGAGCGCGTCGGTCGTTTCTGGCATGCCGGAGTGTCCTCGTGAAGGGTGCGGATCGGGTGGTATGGGAACTTCGCGACTCACTACGCGGATGGAGGTGACCGTTCATGCAGGCGGAGAGACCGCTCCCAACGCCGGCCGGCTGGGCCGCACACTACTGGCGCGCCGCGGCCCGCGGCACGCTGTTGTGCCAACGGTGCGGGGCCTGCGGCGCGGTCGTGTTCCCGGCGCGCATCGCCTGCCCGGTTTGCGGAAGCGACGACGTGCCGTGGGAGGAGAGCTCCGGAAACGGGACGGTCTATAGCTTTACCGTCGTGCGCCAGAGCCGCCATCCGTACTTCGGATCGCGAACGCCGTACGTGCTGGCGTTGATCGACGTCGAGCCGGGCTTTCGCATGATGTCCAACGTCGTCGAGGTCGATCCCGAGGCGGTCCGCGTCGGCATGCCGGTGCGGGTGACGTTCGAGAACCACGGCGCCGACGTCGGCATCCCGCTGTTCGTGCCGGTGCCGGCATGAACCCGAACGAAGCGGTCATCTGCGGGGTCGCCGAATCCGACTTGCTCTCGACGCCGGAGTTTTCGCCGGCCGACTTGATGGCGCAAGCGTCGTTGCGCGCGCTCGCCGACGCGGGGCTCGCCAAGCGCGACGTCGACGGCGTGCTCTCGGCGTCGGCGTACTACTACATGGCGAGCGTGACGCTCGCCGAGTATCTCGGAATCGTTCCGCGGTACACCGATTCGACGACGATCGGCGGTTCGTCGTTCGTCGCGCACGTGCGCCACGCGAAAGCGGCGATCGAGGCCGGGATGTGCGAGGTCGCGCTGATCGCCTACGGCAGTACGCAGCGCTCCGACGGCGGCCGGCTCGTCTCGATGTCGGAGCCCAATCCGTTCGAAGACCCCTTCGGGTCGGTGTATCCGCTCGGTTCGTACGCGCTGGCGGCGCGCCGCCACATGCACGAGTTCGGGACGACCTCGGAGCAGTTGGCGAACGTCGCGGTGCAAGCGCGCGCGTGGGCGCTGATGAACGAGAAGGCCTTCGGATACAGACGCGGTCCGCTGACCGTCGACGAAGTGCTCGCCTCGCCGGAGATCTGTTCGCCCCTGCACCGTCTCGACTGCTGCTTGGTGTCCGACGGCGGCGGCGCGGTCGTCATGTGCCGGGCCGACCGCGCCGCGGCGTTGCCGAGCGTCCCGATTCGCGTGCTGGGCGCGGGCGAGTCGCATTTCCACCGCGGCATCTCGCAGATGCCCGACCTGACGCGCACTGCCGCGCGTTTCTCAGGCGCCGATGCGTTCGCGCAAGCGGGCCTGACGCCCGCCGACGTCGACGTCGTGGAACTCTACGACGCGTTCACGATCAACACGGTGCTCTTTCTCGAAGACTTGGGGTTTTGCGACAAGGGCGAGGGCGGCCCGTTCGTCGAGGGAGGCCGCATCGGCCCTGGTGGAACGCTTCCCGTCAATACGAACGGCGGCGGGCTATCGTATTGCCACCCCGGCATGTACGGCATCTTCACGATCGTCGAGGCCGTGCGGCAGCTGCGCGGAGCGTGCGGAGCACGCCAGATCGCGAATGCGCGCGTCGCGCTGGCGCACGGCAACGGCGGCACGCTCTCGAGCCAGTGTACGCTGATCCTCGGCTCGGATGCCGGCCGGTGAAAAATCCGCTGGCCGTTGCGTCGGCCTATCCCGATCCGCCGTTCGACCTCATACTTCAGGGCCGAACCGGCGGGTTCGACGTCGAGCTGATGCGGGAGCTGGCCGCGCGTTTGGGGCTGCAGGTGCAGACCGTGCGCTACGATGGCGATGATTTCAACGGGATCTTCGACGGTCTCGCGAGCGGCGCGTACGATGCGGTCATTTCGGGCACGACGATCACGCCGGAGCGGGCCGCACGCGTCCTGTTCTCGCAGCCGTATCTCGAGTTCGGCCAAGGCGTTGCGGTCGCGCCGGGCCGTCACCCCGCGGTGCGCAGTGAGGACGACTTGAGCGGGTTCGTCGTCGGCATCCAGCAGGGCAATACGTCGGACGCGGTAGCGCGCCGTCTGTTGTCGGCCGGCAAGATCGGCCGCATTCGCTACTACCCCTATCACGGGATCGATGCGATGCTCGACGACCTCCTGCACGGTACGCTCGACGCCGTCATCAAGTTGCACCCGGTGCTCGCATGGCTCGTGCGCGCCCGGCCCGGCCTCGCGGTCGTGATGGAAGTGCCCACCCACGAACGGCTCGGAATCGCTTTCTCCAAGGAAAATTCGGCACTCTGCGACGCCGTCAACGGCGCGCTCGAGGCCGCGCAGCGCGACGGCGCGTTTGCGGCCCTTCAAGCGAAGTATTTTGCGCCGGCGGGGCACGTCTGATGCAGGTGGTGCGGCTGTTCACGGGAGCCGACGGCCAGTCGCACTTCGAAGCCGTCGAGATCGAACTGGGGCCGGCGAGCTCCGAAGGACGCCTCTCGGCCGCCCGCCCGGCGCGCGACGCGGTGTTCGCCGAGACGCCGCCGGGCACGGACCCGGGCTGGCACACTGCACCGCACCGCCAGTACGTCGTCACCCTGGGCGGCGAACTCGAGTTTATGACGCGCGACGGCGCGACGCAGCGCATCGGACCCGGCGACGTGTTGCTCGCCGAGGACACGACCGGCGGCGGCCACTGCTGGCGCATCTTGGGCGACGCGCCGTGGCGGCGGCTCTACGTCCGGCTCGACCCAGCGAACGCGGGCTAGGAAAATCGCTCCCAGGCCGCTTGCCGCGATACGCCGAGGGCCGATCCGATCGCGGCCCAGCTGACGTTGCGCTCCCTGAGCACGTCGACTTGCCGCTGGAGTACCGCGCGGGTAGCTTCGACCGAGGCGTGCGTCGGTCCGAGCGCGACGAGCAGTTGCTCGTCGGTCATCGACTCCCACCCGGCGAAGGCCGGCGGCGTCGCTGCGAGGATGTCGTTGCAGACGCCGACGCACGAGTCGCAGATGTATCCCTTCGCCCCGGCGAGGAGTTTTGCGACTTCGGTTTCCGGCTTTCTGCAGAACGAACAGCGTAGGCGGCGGTGCGTCATCTTAACCTCCATCGTGCGCGTCGCGATATCGAACGCTCGCTCATCGTAGCGCCCGCGCCCGCCGCGTGTCAAGGGAACCTTGACGGACGCTTCGCGCCCTGGCGCGCGGGCTGTGGGCGATCAGGCGCCGGGACGCACCTGCACGCGCAAGCGGATCGCGCGGTTCGGCCGCAGCGCGCCGCGCGCTTCGATCCCGACCCGCGCCGCATCGGTCGCATGGAAGCGCACGCGCTGCGCGAGCGTTGCGATCGCGAGCACGCCTTCCAGGCGCGCGAACGGTTCGCCGATGCACATCTTCGAGCCGGCCCCGAACGGGAAGTACGCCTGCTTCGGCCACTCCGGCGCGTTCCAGCGCTCGGGGACGAACGCGTCCGCTTCGGCGAAGTAGCGTGGATTGCGTTGGGTGACATAGGGGCTGAGGAAGATGCTCGCCATGCGCGGGATCGCGTAGCCGCCCAACTCGACCGCTTCTACCGGGCGCCGCGCGAACGCGCCGGCGGGCGGATACAAGCGCATCGCCTCGTCGAGCACGTTCGCCGTGTACGGCAGTTGCGCCACGTCGTCCAGCGCCGGCGGCCGCGTGCCGAGCACCGCATCGAGCTCGGCCTGCATGCATGCTTCGACGTGCGGATGCGTCGAGAGCAAGTACCAAACCCAGGTCAACGCGTTGGCGGTCGTCTCGTGGCCGGCCAAGATGAGGGTAAGCAGCTCGTCGCGCAACGCGTCGTCGTCGAGCGCGCCGCCCTCTTCGTCGCGGGCTTCCAACAGGAGCGAGAGCAGGTCGTCGCCCTGCGCGCCCTCGGCGCGGCGCTTGGCGACGATCGGATCGATCACGGCTTCCAAGCGCGCGCGTTCGCGCGGAAAGAGCAGGCTGCGCCGTTTGGGGAACACGCGCCGCCCGGCGGCGATGACGGGCGCCACCACCGCCGCCAGCGGCAGCAACGGCGCGCCGCGGGCGAGCAGCGCATCGAGCACCTCGCGCACCGTTTCGACGCTATCGCGAACGTCGGCGCCGAAGAGCGCTTTCCCCACGATCGTCAACGTGAGCGCGGCCATCTCGTCGCCGATGTCGACCACCTCGCCGTCGCGCCACCGCGTGGCCGCGCGGCGGCTCTCCTCGACCATCGTCGCCGCGTACGAGGCGACGCGCAGACGATGAAACGCCGGCTGCATCAGGCGGCGGCGCTGCAGGTGCAGCGGATCCTCGGTGGTGAGCAACCCGGGCCCGAGCAGTTCGCGCAACAGCATCGCGCCCGAGTCGCGCACGTAGCGGTGCTGGTCCTTGACGAGGATCTGCGCGATCAGGTCGGCGTCGTCGATCAAGTACTGCCGCCGCCCGAGCACCGTGAACGACGACACGGGCCCGTAGCGGCGCGCCGTACGTTCGAAGAAGCCGAGCAGCTCGCCCGCGCCGGCGCGCACGTTGCGCAGACTCTCGGCCGCGCCGGGGCCCGGCGGATGCGCTTTGCCCCTGCTCGAGGCGACGGTCGGTGTCACGGTGACAATCTTCGCCGGCTCGCGGCGGATTACGCTAGTTCGTGACCGTCACGCTCGTTTGCGCGGAGGTCCCGGCAGGCGACGTCCAGGTGATCGTGCACGTGCCGACCGTGCTGCCCGTCAAAGGACCGATCGTGATGGTCGCGATCCCATTCGTGTTCACGCTCGAATAATTGGCCGGAGTCGCCACGAAGGCGTTCTTTCCGCCCCAGCACGTCGTCGCGTAGGTCAGCACGCCGGCGTACGAGACGTTCGTTTGGGTTGCCGACACCGCAGGCACCGAGGTCGGCCCGGCGGTGCCCGAAAGGGAGAGCGTCACGGCGGCCGGCGACGGCGCGATCGCACTGGGGGGGCCGCTCGGGGTGGTGGTGGGGGTGGGGCTGGGCGACGGGGCCGGGGCCGGCGTCGAATTGTTCGACGATGAATTGCAGGCGCTCAGCCCGGCGACAAAAGCGAGCGCGAGAAAGGGCAGTACCTTACGCATTGCCGGGGGCTTCGCGGAAAAAGCACGGTTCCCCCAGGCCGCTCTATCAGCATTTTCCGATCATTCCGCGCTAGGGTTGAGCGCAATGTCGCGCTTTCGGCTCGCGCCGCTCGTCTTGGCCCTCATCGCGCTCCTGGCGTTTCCGACGCCCGGGCCGGCGCAAAGCAGTACCGGAGAGATCGATCTTTCGGTCGTCGACGCGGCGACCGACGCGCCGCTCGGCAACGTGCGCACGTTTCTGTTGGGAGCGCAAACCGCCAACGCCCTCACCACCGCATCGGGGAAGATCACGTTCACCGACGTGCCGGTCGGAATCTACCGCGTGCGCTTGCAGGTGCGCGGATACAACGGGGCGAGCACTCGCGAGTTCGACGTGCTTCCCGACCGTGCGGTGCACGTCAGCGTGCGTCTGACCGCGCGGCCGCAAGACCAGAGCAGTGGCTCGGTCGCGACCGGCGCCGGCAGCACGGCGATTCGGAGCGGCTACGCCGGCAACGCGAGCGAGCCGAGCGGGAACTCGAACCTCAAGGTGATCGGCACGGTCAAAGCGCGCGAGAGCATCTCGATCACGACCAGCGATCTCAACGCGGACAGCCCGATCCGCCGGCTCTCGGACTCGCTGACCGACGCGCTGGACAAGCTTGCCGGCGTGTCGGTGACGACCGACGCGACCGACCCCAACAGCCCGATCACGATCTCGCTGAACAATCAAGACGAGTCGCAAACGGCGCTGACCCTCGACGGCATCCCGCTCTCCGCGGCGGGTTCGGCGGGGAATCTGCGCGGCATCGGGACCGATCTGTTCTCGAGTTCGTCGGTCAGCTTCAACCCGACTGCGGGCGGCCTCGCCGGCGGGGTCAATTTCTCGACCTTGCAGCCGACGCAGGCGCTGCAGTTCCGTTCCAACGGCACGACCGGCACGTACGACCGCAACAATTACCTCTTCGCGGCCACCGGATCGGCCGGCAAACTCGGTTTCGTGGTCGAACACACGTGGCGCGGTTCGAACAGTCCGCTGACGTTTCAGGACTACGAAGATCAAAGCGGGCTGACGTACGAACACGGCGGCAATTCTCAGACGGAGAGCGATCTCGTCAAACTGCGCTACACGCTGGGCGACGAGCGAACGAGCATCACCGCCACGGCGCTCGACACGAACCGGCTCGGCTATGCGGTCTGCGCGCAGGACGTGACGACCTTGCCCTGCGGCATCGGGCCCAACAACTACTCGTTCGGACGCTACGGGATGGCGTATGCGACGGTGCAATCGCTCGTCGGCAACGTCGAAACGAACTTCTCGGCATACATCAACTCGGGGCGTCAGAACGTGAACGATCTCAACCGTTACGTGCTCGGACTCGCGCCCGGCGCAACCGATCCGACCGACCCGTCCGACTACGTGCCGACCCTCGATCCGTCGGCTTCGGCGACCAACACGTTGACCAAGGGCTTCGCCTACAGCGCTTCGCTCGCGCAGGGCAATCACACGTTCAACTTCGTCGGCAGCTTGTACTCAGCGACGAACGCCTCGCTGCCGACGGCCGGCTCGCCCTACGTCACCGCGTTCACCAACGCCGCGACCTCGTCGCGCTATCAGTTCAGCGACGCGATCAAGTCGAACGATCATCTGACCCTGACGCCGTCGGTGTCGTTCGCCGATACGACCGGGATCGGCGGCTCGTTTCTCGCCGGCGTCAGCGCGTCGTGGAAGCCGAAGCTCCGCGATACGTATGTGCTCTCGGTGAACGAGGGAAGTTCGCAGCCGAATTTGACCGCGATCGGCTCGTTCTCGGATCCGGTTTCGGCGCGCTTCAACTGCGGCGCGCAGGCACCGCGGTCGTCGTCGGGCCCCGGCGACACGGGCTACGGGCAGTCGCAATCGGCGTCGTCGATCAACGCGACGTGGGCGCACCAGTTCAACGGCGGCGCGTCGCTCTCGATCCAGCGGCTACTCGCAAGTGCAGTCGGGACAATTGATCAATGCGCTCATCGCCGAGCCGCTCCGGCTACTTCGACGCCGCCGGCGCCGGCTATCTGAAGACGTTGTATGCAGCCTACCGTTCGCCGACGGTCTGCGGGCCGACGGCGCCGCCGCCCGACGTCTACGTCAACGAATCGGTCGCGGGACGCGCCGCGCTCTACCAAGGCGTTCAATGCTACCGGGCGCGTCGAATCTCGCCGTACATCGCGGTGATCCCCTCGTATTCGATCAACCTGGCGATCCTCGAAGCCGCCAGCGGCCGGCTCGACGACGGTCCGTCGACGACGCTCGTCGGCGCGCAATTGCCCAATCGCCCGATCCACAAGGCAACGTCGCGATCGACGGGCTGATGCCGCGTAGCGGCATCGAGCTGCTCGCCAACGCGCAGTACGTCGGCGCGAACAACCAGCAGAACCTCGGCCCGTACGTCAACGTCAGCTTCGGCATCTCGCACAAATTCGGTCCCGGCCAGCTGACGTTGTTCATGAACAACGCCTTCAACACGTACGCCGGCGTGTTCGCGACCGACGCGTTCGCGCAGCCGCTACCGCTCAGCAATGGTGCGGCCTACATGCACGGCCGCGACGCCGTTGACGCCGCGCACGATCTTCGCATCGTATGCGATGGCGATCGGCGGCCCCGCCCCGGGTCCGTCGTTCCGGCAGTTCGCCCTGCGCGGGTCGCGCTCGGCCCGACGCCGGCGCCGAGCCCGGAGCCCAGCGGCAATCCGCGCGCGGTTCGCTCGCTTCGTCGCGAATCCGCCGCCGCCGGGGACCGACCCCCTCGCCCTCTCGACGACGAGCGACACGTGCGACGCCGACGCGCAAACGGCGGCCAAACCGGTGTACGACGCGCTACACGCCTACGTGGCCGCGTACGAAGCTGGGACCAAGATGCCGGACGTGCCCGATCTGACGATCGTCGCGCATAAGACGGCGACGGGTTCCGCAGTGCCGTACTTCCTGGAACTGCGGCCGCATTTTCCGCGTCCGCCGGGGCCGCGCCGAACGGCCAGGGCGGCGGCGGCCGCGGTGCGCGCCCAGGCGGCGGGGCCCCGGCGGACCGGGCGCGGGCCCCGGCGGCTTCGGCGGCGGCGGTGGTCCGGGCGGAGAACCGCCGATCGAGGGCGGCGAGGTGACGGCGCAATCGCAAGCCCCGCCGGAGCGCACGGCGCAACAAGAAGCGGCGCGCCGGCCTTCGAAAACTCGCCGGCCGTCAAGGCGTATCGCGATTTCATCGGCTGCGCCTACATGACGCTGCTCAGCGAGCCGGACGCGGCAAGCAAAGGGCATCGTTGTTCAAGGCGGCCGCCCCGGTCTGATCTACGTGCCGGGCATCGGGCTCGCGTTCGTGCAGCCGCGAGCGCTGCCTCAGGGCGGCGGAAGCCTCAAGGCGGCGAAGTAGGCGGGCCTGGCGCGAGGGGCACGGTGATATCATGACGAGATGGCGCCTGCCGCGGCGCCAGTACCAATGTCTGCCAACTTTTGCACTGGGCCAACAAGCTGTCACACAATCCCTATATGATCTCTAAGGGATGAGCGCTTCGGAACAAGTCGGCGTCGGCGGTGTCACGGCCGAAGAAATTCGGGTCGCTTTCGCGCCTCCATTTGTCGACGTAACGACAACCGTCGAGGTCGTGCTGACGGAACAAACCTGGGAGATTCGCGGGTTGGCCATGCATTCCGATGGGCGGCTCGTCGCCAGGTTTCTGCGGCGGATATGGTTACGCCGTGGCGTGTTGGTGGCGACTCACTGCGACCTTACGGTGGAGCCGGAATTCTGGGGATCGGGCTACATGACAGGCCTCCTCCGCACGTGCTTCCCGCACTACCGTCGGATGGGCATCCGCTATGTCTACCTGGAGGCTGATCGAGAGGGTCTGTTTGCTTGGCCGACCCTCGGATGGTCGCTTCACGGCGAGGGCATTGAAGAAGTCCGGAGGGAGATCGATGCCGTTTATGCTGGACGGCACGGCGTCAAGCCGCCTTCCGACATGCCTCTTCCGCTCTTTGGGATCGACCTGTTGGGGGCAACCAATGGCTTAGGGCCTGAAGCCTTGGAGCAGATCAAGCGTCGCAACGGGTCGGTCGCGATGCGGTTGGACCTCGAATCTCAGCGAGCCCGGGAAGCTCTGGCGAAGAAGGGAATCGAGTACGAATGACTTATTCGCCGAGCCGTGGTATAGTATTCGTGTCATGACCCTGAGGAAGCGCACCCATCCGCCGGATCCGACCACCGCAAAGAACTACCAGAAGCGTCTTCGCGATGGCATTGAATTGGCCCATGGGAACTACTACGCGCCTCCGGCCAAGGCCAAGAAGGCCGTCGCCTAAAAGCGCCCTAACCTGGAGACGTACCTTACAGGCCGTCAGCAAGAGATCGAGTTCGCTCGGTCTCTTGTGCTATTCTGACGCTCCGCCGAGCAGCGCGACTTTAGTTCGTCACATAACCATGTATCAATTTGGCACGTGTAGGCCTCGAGTTTGTCGCCTTTGGCACAATGCCGCTTTCCGGTGGGCGGCGTTGACCACGAAGGGCTCGGCGGACTGCATTCCGGCTGACGCCTCGCAACGCGGCAATTTTGCGGATGCTCAAGCCTTGCGATACGTGACGCTCCAATGTGGTGATCTAGCACGACGCCTTCCAAGGGGGCCTGCTGATTCCAGGCTCCGGAACCATGCGAGATGCACGATGATATTCGAAGCATCGCGCTAGCCAATCTTCTCGAAGTCGGACGATGGCACGATGTCGCGTTCGCCACCCTTTCACTGCACGAGGATCTTGCGGTCCAGGTCCCCGGGCTCGGTCATGACGCCGCGGAACGGCCAATCCGAGCCGCGACGAACCTTGGGCCCCGACGTCGGGCGGCATAGAACTCACGTTATACTTCAAGACTACACTTAAACCAGCTGAAATCTTTACAATTGAAAGGAGACAGCGCGCACAATACCTAGTAGCAACTCACCCGCGTCCCACAATCTGTCGTGCGCGAACATACGTGCGACCTGCGTTCGAACACGCGTTCTGCAGGTGGGCACATCCAAGGACGGTATGGGCCGGTACTTGCCGGGGGGTGTCCGCGTGGGTCCGATTGACAATGAGGCGAACCCGCAATATCCGTTTGAGCTGGGTACTAAAGTTGAGTATCCCGTCGACGGCGGCTGCGGTTATTTCGGCCCGCGGAACATCCGCTGCTCTGCGACCAACGGCTTTATCCAGATCGTGCCCTATCATGACCGGTTCCACTACAAACTGACGTGCGTCAATGACCACTACGTGCGCAATGTCAGGCACAAAGAGGTCGCCGTCTACCTGGGACTTCCGGCCGGCACTCAGTGTCGCACGCAAAGCGATCCGCTCGATCCACCGCGTCGCATCGAACTCTTCGTGCTGCTTCGCGATCGAGGCTGCATCGTATGTGGGCGCCGGCAAGGCACGCCCGGCGCGGATGGTAACCGGACGATTCTCGGCGTCGACCACATCATCCCCAAGCGCTTGATCAAGCCCGATGTCTATCGACTGGATCGCGAGCTGATGACCTTCGCGCGCGACATCCAGACGGTAACGCATTGCGGGCCGCATAATTCCGCGAAGGGTGGGGTGTTGCTGCCACTCGAGGATGCGCTCGCGATCTTTATCGAGCACGTGCTTCGAGGCAACACCGCAGGTACAAACCTCGGTCGCGTCTCGGACTTCCAGCGACTCTACCGGTTGGCGAAGCGCGAGTTCGAGAAGGGCGCCTAGCCGATCAGTGGCGCTACCACGCGTAGACTCGGCCGCGAAGCAGGATCCTCGGCGGCGCGCGGTTCCGATACTCTGTGCTTGATCATGCACACTACCTGCGAAAGATTGATCACGACTTCCCATGTTCCGGGGCCGTTCGAATCGCTCGGTCCGATCGTGAGAGCCATCGTCGCCTTTCGCGCCTCGAGAGCGTCCGTGATCTGCTGCATCATCTCGTTGGAAATGTCAAAAGAACGCTCGGTTAGGAACAGCGTATACATTAGGGCCCTCTGTCGAAACTTAGCAATACGCCACGCGATGCGGCGGGCAGTAGTCGTTAACCGCGGGACGTGTGAGCGGCCTTGAGCTTACAACACGAATATCGTGCTCAGCCGCTCGGCACAATTCTGTGGATAGAGCCTGTGGACGGGTGTGGACACTTTTCACGAACGCGAGGCTCACGCGGAGAGCTCCGGTTTTGGCCGTTCATCCTCGCTCATGGGGCGGTCATCTCAGGCACGCAGTCCCGCATCGCGGCGCCGATCCTCGGATCGACCGTGCTACTGTCGTTCCGTGGAGTGCCTGGCGTGATCGACCTCAGTGCGCGATAGCGCTTGGCGAGATCGAGGTCGCTCATGTTCGTGGTTGCGGTTAGCGTCCGATTGGCTTCGTAACGCCGATTGGCGATGTCGCTGAGTGCGGACGGGGACTAGGCGGAAAGCTATTCCTTACCCCGATCGTCGTTGCACAGCACTTGCCCTTGCGCATATCAGCGCACCGACTCATCGACGCTCTTGCGGTTGGTCAGTGCCGCATGCATTTTGGTCCTAGCTCCGGCGCGGACACCAGCGCTCCGACTTGACCGACAGACTGTGCACGGTTCGCGATCGCGGCGCCGAGGCGTGCCTTACCGGTCCCTGGATCACCCTATATCTCGAGCTGATTATCCTTGAGTGAGACCGCCGCGCTGAGTGCGCGTTTGATACGCCTCTGATGAACTCACTGATTAAAGGAACGATTCGAATGTCCGCGACTTGAAACCGCTCGCAGCTCCTTGATCTGATGTTCGTGCATGAGTTGAAAGGCGGCTTCACCAGCGATTGGTTACTTGATCTCTGGCGCGAGGGAGGATGCGCCCGGACTTGCTCCCCAATCCTTCCCACCAATATTAGTCTGCACGCTACCTGAGACAAGTGCCGAAATTCCGACGATGAGCGAATCTCCCGCCTCCTCAATGCCCTAGCCCCGTGCTGTGCGGGGAGGGCTCGAGAGGCAGCCATGATCGAGAAGAAGCGTGCCCACCCAATGCGCGTCGTACGGGTTAAAAGCGCGGATGCGATGCTATTCGGGGATGTTTTTACGCCGGCGAGGAGCTCACGAGTGGCACGTTCATCGGCCGGGAAGCGGCCCGGCACTGGACGCACTATCCGTGTTGGCTTTGCGGGAAGAAGTGCCGTCAATACGGGCCGATGGTCGCGGAACTGGGACAGCGCTTGCCTCGATTTGGCCCGCGGCGGCCGCTTTTCGCAATGCCCTGATTCGTTCTTGGAACGAGGCTTTTTGTCGGGCACACCCGGACGGAACGGGCCAATTCAACTTATCGCGGCAAATCCGAACCGCTCGTCATTTCAAAAGTGAGACACGGTTCGAGCCCGGCAGCCGCGCTGCGCATCAAGAAAAACTGACGCCGGCGGGGTTCAAATGGTGGGCCACCTAGGATTCGAACCTAGGACCCCTTCGTTATCAACGAAGTGCTCTAACCAACTGAGCTAGTGGCCCGGGCGGGACAAGGGACTATGATAGGACGCGAGCCCGCCCCTGTCAATCAGATCAGTTTTATGCCTGCCCGGGTCAGTTCGTCGTCCCGCTTGCGCTGCTCGAGGGCCAGTTCGAAAAGCAAGTTCAGTTCGCGCGTCAGTTCGGTGCGCAGCGCGAAGGCGGCATCGAAGGCTTGCCGCTCGCGCTCGATTTCGAGGAGCACCTGCGCCTGCTCGTCGAGCGACCCGGCCCCACCGGCCGGCGCGGCGTCGCCGGCAGCGGGGTCGTGGGCGGCGTCGGGCGGAGGGGCCGGACCCGCGTCCGGTGCCTGGGGTTTCTCCGCGGGCCTGGGTGGATGCGGGCGGGCGGCGCTGCGGGCGGCCTGTGCCCGGGCCGCCGCCACCCCCACCCCGCTCAGCCGATCGATTTGATCAGCTCCTTCTCGATCGAGATGTCGGCTTTGCGCTGCTCCATCGAGATGTCACGCAACGTGTTGGTCTCGCGCATGATCTCGCTGCGTTCGTCGACGGCTTTATTGAACTGGTCGCTCTGCCAGTCGAGTGCGAGCTTGCTCGAGAGCTGATCGTTCTGGATCGCTTGCTCGGCATTGGTGAAGAGCTGACCCGTCGTCAATTGCGCGCCGTTGTTGTTGTTGACGGTCGTGCCGAGCCCGGTGCCATTCTGGGTCGCGCCGGTCAGAGCGGCCCCGATCGCGGTCAGCGGATTCCCGGTCGACATCAGGCCGGCGAGCCCGGACGTGATCGCGTTGAAGAAACTCATCGATCGCGTTCCTAGCCGGCGGCGGTCGCGTCGTCGATCCCGCTCGCGATGATGTTCGAGAAGGATGTCGAGTCGGAACCCAGGGCGGTCGAGTACATCGGCGAGTCTCCGGCGGCGACCGTCTGCGTTCCGGTCAGGCCGGACCAGTCGACGCTGCTCGCGGCGGCCTGCGAGCTCCCGCCGCCGAACATCCCCTGGATTGCGCCGATCACCGAACCCAGGGCGGAGAGGACGGTCGTGAGGGGATTGGCGTTCGCCGAGCCGGACGAGGTGCCGGGGAGGGTGGAGGTCGTGTCTCCGGCCATACCGCTGATCCCGGCCGGATTCGCCGGCGTGCCGAGGACGTCGGCGGGATTCCCGGTCGCCATGAAGGCGGCCAGGCCGCCGCTGGATGGATTCGTGGGTTGAATCATGTCATGCTCCGTCAGATGCGCTCATGTCCGATGTCCCGGCGATGAGCTTGGCGTTTGAGGTCGATGCGGCGTCAGGGGCACCGTTGGGGGAATCGAGCGCCGCGGCGTACAGGGATGAGTCCGCCGGCGCGACCGTTTGCTCGCTGGTGAGCGCCGTAAGCCCGGGGCCCGCGGAGAGGCCGGCGCCGGCGCCGAGCAGCCCGGCCGCGGGCGGTACTGAGGCCTCGGCGCCGTTCGGAGGCGCTGCTGCGGCTGGCGCCTGGGACTTCCCCTGGGACCCCGCTCCCGCTCCCGGCACCGCCCGCAGCCGCCCGTAGTGCCGGAGCACGGAGTCGGCGTAGCCCAAGGTCGCGTCGCCCCAGTCGGTGCGCGTCCCGGTGGCGTTCGGTGAGCCGGCGTTGTAGGCCGAGAGGGCGGCGCGCACGTCGCCGCCGTACCGCTTGGCGAGCGAAGCGAGCATCCCGGCGGCATAGTCGGCGTTGGCGGCCGGATCCATGGCGGACGCGCTCGCGGCGAAGGCATGGTACCGGTCGTCGATTTGGAAGAGCCCGTGCCCGTGGCCGCCGTCGCCGACGACGTTGCGGCCGGAGTCGGCGCCCGGGCCGCCGGTCTCTTGCGCGGCGACCGCCGCGAGCAGGCGAGGGTCGAGCCCGTACCGGCGCGCAGCCGCCTCGATCTGCGCGCCATAGGCGACGTTCAGGGTCATCTCGCCGGGCTGATCACGCCCAGGGACCGGGCGGCAAGACCCCGCGTCGGGTTGACGCGGGGCCACGGCGCGCGTACAATGCTCTAGTTTGGGTTCTCTCCGCGCGGGAGGACCCTGGTCTATGTTATGGGTTCTTCATTGAAAATCGATGTCGGCGCGATGCTCGCGGCAGAGCGCCGGCGGCTCACACTCGACGAGCAGGTCCCGATCCCGGCCTTCGGAGATTTCGAATTCCCCGAAGCCGCGAACGCACACCTGGACGTCGAGCGCGTCGGTCGCAGCCTCCTGATGGTGGGGACGATCGACGTGACGGCGGTGGCGCCGTGCATGCGCTGCCTGACGGAAGTCCGGCAAGCGGTGCACGTCGACGTCGACGAGCGCTTCGAAGCAACCGGCGACCACAGCGATCCGTTCGCGGATAGCAACGTCGTGCAGGGAGATGAACTCGACGTAGGCGACCTGGTGCGGCAATTGGTCACGAGCACGCTGCCCCTCGCGGTGGCGTGCGCGCAGGACTGCCGCGGGCTGTGTCCGGTCTGCGGAAACAGCAAGAATGACGGCAGTTGTCACTGTCCGCCCGAGACGGAAGGCGATCATGGCGAATCTTAAGTGGAAAACTCCCCGCTCCAAAACCCGCAGCCGCCGCGCTGCCAATTGGAAGCTCTCCCCCGTGACGACGGTCGAGTGCCCGCAGTGCCACCAGGCCAAGCGGCCGCACTTCGTGTGCGGAAATTGTGGTTCGTACAACGGCCGCACGGTCGTTGTGAAGGACGAAGCAGGCCACTCGCACGGCTAGTTCGCCCGGCGCCCGCAACGGGAGCAGGCACGGCGTCCGCATCGCGGCCGTCGGGCATTACGCTCCCACGCGCGTGCTGTCCAACGAAGATTTCGAGAAGATGCTCGAAACGAGCGACGAGTGGATCACGACGCGGACGGGAATGAAGCGCCGCCACGTCGCTGCGCCCGAGGAGGCCTGCAGCGACCTGGCGATGGCCGCCGCGCGCGACGCGCTCGAGCGGGCGCATCTCGACGCCGCGCAGATCGACTGCTGGATCGTCGGCACGGTGACCCCCGACTTTCCCTTTCCGGCGACCGCTGCGATCGTCGCGACCAAACTCGGCGCGGGGCCGAAGGCCGCGTTCGATATCGAGATCGCCTGCAGCGGTTTCGTCTACGGCCTCTCGGTCGGTTCCAGCCTGGTGCGCTCCGGCGTGCACCGGCGCGTGATGGTCATCGGCGCCGAAAAGCTGACCGGCGTACTCGACTACACCGACCGGACGACTGCGATTCTGTTCGGCGACGGTGCCGGCGCGGCGATCCTCGAGTCGTCTGAGGCCGATTCGTTTCTCGGCGCCGAGCTCGGCAGCGACGCACAACGGCCCGAACTGCTCTGGATTCCCGCCGGCGGCTCGCGCACGCCGATCACCGCTGAACTGCTGGCCGCGGGCGAAGATCGCGTGCATATGAGCGGTAAGGAGATCTTCAGGGTCGCCATCAACAAGATGTGCGAGTGCGCGCTCTCGGCCCTCGAACACGCCGGCCTGACGCCGTCGGACGTGACCTATCTGGTCCCGCACCAAGCGAACCGCCGCATCATCGACCTGACGGCGAAGATGCTCGGCATCGAGCAGGAGCGCGTGATCGTCAACATCCACGAGTACGGTAACACGAGCGCCGCATCGATTCCGATCGCGCTCTCCGAAGCCGACCACCAGCGCCGCTTCAAAGACGGCGACATCCTGCTGTTCCTCGCGTTCGGCGGCGGGCTGTCGTGGGGCGCGGTCGCGTGGCGGTGGACGGCCTGATGCGCGTCGGCGTCGTCTTCCCCGGACAGGGTTCGCAGATGGTCGGCATGGGCGTCGACGTCGCCCGCAAGGCGCCGGCGGCCGCCGACTTATTCGCGCGCGCCGAGCGCGTGCTCGGCTACGACCTGCTCGCACTGGTCGAGAACGGACCCGAGGAGCGCTTGCGCGAGACGCGCTACGCGCAGCCGGCGATCTTCGTCACCAACTGCGCCGCGGCGGCGGCCATCGGCGATGCACTCTCACCCGTCGTGAGCGCCGGGCACTCGTTCGGCGAATACTGCAGCCTCGAACTCGCCGGCGCCTTGACGTTCGAAGAAGCGTTGACGCTCCTGCACGCACGCGCGACCGCGATGCAGGATGCAGCAGAGCTGGCGCCCGGCGGGATGTCGGCCGTGCTCGGGCTCGACGCCGCGCTCGTGCGCGAAGCCGCGCTCGCCGCGCGCGAACAGACCGGCTTGCGCGTGCAACTCGCGAACTTCAACCAGCCGGGACAGATCGTGATCAGCGGCGACCTGGAAGCGGTGCGGCGTGCGGGCGAACTCGCACTCGCCGCCGGCGCGAAGCGGGTGATCGCGCTCAACGTCTCGGGCGCGTGGCACAGCGAGTTGATGGACCCGGCCCGTGCGGCATTCGCGCCGGCCGTTCGCCGGGCGAAGATCGAGCTGCCGCGCTTTGCGGTCATCTCGAACGTCGACGCCAAACCGTACGCCGACACCGCAACGATCGCCGAGCATCTGATCGCGTCGGTGACGAGCGAAGTGCTGTGGCACGAGACCGCCTTGCGGCTGCTCGAAGAGCGCCTCGATCTGGTGATCGAATGCGGCGCGAGCGCAGTGCTGACCCCGATGATGAAGCGCATGACCGGCGTCCCCGAGTTGCTGCACGTCGGCGATGCCAAAGGCGCGGAAAAGGCGCGTGCGCTGTTGACCTCCGCCACCGCCCACGCACCGTGAGTCTGAGCGGAAAAGTCGCGCTGGTCACGGGGGCGAGCCGCGGCATCGGCCGTGCGATCGCGGTCGACCTCGCCCGCGCCGGCGCCGACGTCGCCCTGCTCGGCCGCGACCAGAGCGCGCTCGCGGAATCGGTCATCGCGT
The DNA here is from genome assembly GCA_963749395.1 of Vulcanimicrobiota bacterium. GTDB lineage: Bacteria > Vulcanimicrobiota > Vulcanimicrobiia > Vulcanimicrobiales > Vulcanimicrobiaceae > CAVVMT01. Next base: position 86,175 of record CAVVMT010000015.1, on the reverse strand, counting down.
GCGCGGAAGCCCGCCCCGGCGCGCGCGCCGAAGTCGTCGTCGCCGACGTGACCGATCGCGAAGCGGTCGACGCCGCCGTCAAGACGACGATCGAGACGCTCGGCCGGGTCGACATCGCGGTCGCCAATGCCGGCCAGTCGATCGACGGCCTGATCTTGCGCCTGCGCTCCGACGACCTCCACCGCCTGATCGCGGCCAACCTCGAGTCGGCGTTCTATCTCTCGGCCGCGGTCGCCAAGCCGATGGTCCGCCAGCGTTCGGGTGCGATCGTCTTCGTCAGCAGCATCGTCGGCGTCGCCGGCAACGCCGGCCAGTCGGCCTACGCCGCCACCAAAGCCGGCCTGCTCGGCCTCTGCAAATCGTTAGCGAAGGAATTGGGGTCGCGCAACGTAAGAGTGAACGCCGTCGCGCCGGGCCTGATCGAAACGGCCATGACCGCCGAAATGCCGCCGGCAGCCCGCACGAAATACCTAGAAACCATCGCCCTAGGCCGCGCCGGCACCCCCGAGGACGTCAGCAGCGTCGTAGCGTTCCTGTGCTCCGACGCCGCCCGCTACATAACCGGCCAAACCCTCATAGTCGACGGCGGCTATCTGATGTAGAGTAGCAAAGGTGCCAACCGAGCCCGGGTGACCTCGGAAAGAGCGGACTGGCCAGCCAGGAGCCCCCTCCATCAACCACTCCTGCCCAGCCCGTCCCGGACAATCAAGAGTAGACACGAGCAAGTAACTATACGGCCCCCCACGGGGAATCGAGCCCGGCCACGATGCGGACGGGGCCGATAGCCCGGGGGCCCCACGGCCAAAGGCCGTGGGGGGCGCGCAGGGCTAGGCCCGGAGCGCCTTCCAACCAGGAGCAACATGGCAACCGATACGTTCGAAAAAGTCAAGAAGATCATCGTCGAACAACTCCAGGTCGACGAGGACGAAGTCACGATGGAAGCCTCGATCACCGACGATCTGGGAGCGGACTCGCTCGACCAGGTCGAGTTGGTCATGGCGTTCGAGACGGAATTCGGGATCGACATCCCCGATGAAGAGGCCGAGAAGATCAAGACCGTCGGCGACGCCGTCAACAAGATCGAGGCCACCGCGGAGAAGGCGTGATCCACTCTCATGCTTGAGGCGCTGAGCGAGCGCCTCGGGGCGATTTTCCAACGCCTGCGGGGGCGCGGCCGGCTGACCGAGTCGGACGTCGGCGAAGTGCTGCGCGAGGTCCGCATCGCGTTGCTCGAGGCCGACGTCAACCTTGCCGTCGCCAAAGACTTCGTCGCGCGGATCAAGGAAAAGGCGGTCGGGACCGACGTCCTCGAGTCGCTGACCCCGGCGCAATCGGTCATCAAGATCGTCCACGACGAACTCGTGACGCTGATGGGCGGCGCTCAATCGCGCCTGCAATTCAGCGACGCGCCGCCGTCGGTCATCATGCTCGTCGGCCTGCAGGGTTCCGGCAAGACGACCCACGCCGGCAAGCTCGCGCTCCGTCTGAAAGAGCAGGGGCGCCGTTCGCTGCTCGTGGCGGGCGACGTCTATCGTCCGGCCGCGATCGCGCAGTTGCAAACGCTCGGCAAACAGATCGACATCCCGGTTTTCGATCAGGGTAAGGGCGACCCGGTGAAGATCGCGCGCGACGGCGTCGCCGAAGCGCGGCGGCTCGGCCTCTCGACGGTCATCATCGACACCGCGGGACGCTTGCAGATCGACGACGACCTGATGCGCGAGCTCGAAAAGATCAAGGCCGCAGTCGATCCCAAGGAGATCCTGTTCGTCGCCGACGCGATGACGGGCCAGGAAGCGACCAACGTCGCGCGCACGTTCAACGACCGGCTGGGCATCACCGGCGTGATCCTCACGAAGATGGACGGCGACGCGCGCGGCGGAGCGGCGCTCTCGATCTTCCACATCACCGGCGCGCCGATCAAGTTCGTCGGCATGGGCGAGAAGCTCAACGCGCTCGAACCGTTCCATCCCGACCGGCTTGCCTCGCGCATCCTCGGGATGGGCGACGTGCTGACGCTGATCGAGAAGACGCAGAGCGTCTACTCCGAGGCGCAAGCCAAAGAGATCGCCGAGAAGCTGCGCAAGCAGTCGTTCACCCTCGACGATTTTCTGTCGCAGTTGCGGCAAGTGCGCAAGATGGGCTCGATCAACGACATCATGAAGATGATCCCCGGCATGTCGAAGGCGATGCCGAACGTCGAGATCGACGAGCGCGACGTCAAGCGCATCGAGGCGATCATCTGCTCGATGACGCGCCGCGAACGCGAGCAGCCCCAGATCCTCAACGGGTCGCGGCGCAAGCGCATCGCGACCGGGAGCGGGACCCAAGTTGCCGACGTGAACCGCTTGATCAAGCAGTTCGAAGCGTCGCGGCAAATGATGAAACAGTTCAGCGGCGGGAAACGCCCGCGGTTACCGTTCGGAAACATCGGACGCTAGGCCGCACCCGACCGCTCACACACCAAAGGAAAGTAGAACAACACAAGGTCATGGTCAGAATCCGCCTGCGCCGCATGGGCGCAAAGAAACAACCGACGTATCGTTTCGTCGTCACCGATGCACGCGCGCCGCGCGACGGCCGCTTCATCGAAATCCTCGGTCACTACAATCCGCGCACGGAACCGAAGACGGTCGTCGTCGACGAGGAACGCACCAAAGCGTGGCTCGCCAAGGGCGCGCAGCCGTCGATTCCGGTCCGCCGCCTGCTCGCGGAGAAGGGCATCGTCGAACGCGGCCCCATCCCCACGACGAAGCGCCGCCCGAAGTCCGAAGCTAAAGAATCCTAATGTCGGCCTTCGACGACGAGTTCGGTCTCTTCGGGGACGACGAGGCGGCAGATGACGACGAGCGGCGTTCGACGCTCGGCGCGCGCACGATCAACACCGGCGAGACGATCATCGACGACATCGAGCCGGAAGACGAGCGGCCGGCGCGCCGGCGCCCCACCGACGGCGGCGCTGAACCGCGCAACGGGCGGCGCCGTCCCGGCGAACGGCCGCCGCCGCGCCGCGAAGTGCGGCGCGAGAAGCTCGATCCGGCGGTCGCGCAAGCGCGCGCCACCGAGTTGCTCCTGTTCCTGGCGAAGAAGCTCGTCTCCAAACCGGAGGCGGTGAAGGTCGTGCAGATCGAGGGCGAGCGCGGGCCGGTCATCGAGCTCGAAGTCGATCCCGACGATCTGGGCAAAGTGATCGGCCGTGGCGGACGGGTCGCGCAAGCGCTGCGCACGCTCGTCCGGGCGGGGGCTGAAGGGCGCGTCAGCGTCGACATCGTCGACAGCGACGAAGCCGACTTCGACGAGACCGGCGAGGCCGAACCGCAGGCCGAAGGTGACGACGCCCCAGCCGCCGAGTGAGATCAGCGTAGGCCGGATCGCCGGCCACTTCGGCGTGCGTGGCGAGCTGAAGCTCGAGCCGACGCGAGCCGGCAGCGACGCGCTCGCGCCCGGGCTCGAGGTGATCGTCGCGGTCGAAGGCCGGCGATTTCCGGCGCGGCTGGGCGCGGTGCGCGCGCACCAAACGCGCTACCTCGTCGCCTTCGACGGCGTCGCGAGCCGCGAAGCTGCCGGCCGCTTCATCGGCGGGACGGTGCTGGTCGACCGCGCGGCGGTCCCGGTGCGCGACGGGGAATATCTCGACGCCGATCTGATCGGGATGCACCTGGTCGACCTTCAAGGCACCGTGCTGGGCGACGTGCGCGACGTCATGCACTATCCGTCGCAGGACATGCTCGTGGTCGGTGCGCGCCGCGCGCTCGTACCGCTGGTCAAGGAGTTCGTCAAATCCGTCGATGCGGGCGCACGGCGGATCGTGGTCGAGCTGCCGGCGGGGCTGCTCGATCCGCAGGAGGCGGAAGAAGCCTGAGCGGCCGTGGCCCGGCCGAGCTGGCGTCGCCTGCGTGCGATGCGGGCGCAATGTGGAAAGGCTGGAGGTGTCACCTTTCTTCGGAGGACGCCACCTTGAACCGCCGCACGACGCGCCCCACGCCCCTCACCCTCGCTTTCGCCCTCGCGGCCACCCTGTGCGCTACCGGCGGCATCGCGCAAGCATCGCACTCCGCGTACGCCGCACCCGTCCAAGTCGCGCAAGTCGGCGCGACGCCCATGGCTCCGCCCACGATGATCCCGATGTCGCCGATGCCCTCGGCCACTCCATCGGGCATGTAGCGGGCTCCTAGCCCTTAGGCGCCCTTCTTGGCCGGCGCCGGGTGGAGATAGGCTCCGACGGCCGCATCGACCGCCCGGCGCACCGCCAGCTCCCAACCATGATCGCCGATCCCGGCGCCGTTGCGCTCGAGGGCGTTCTGGAACACGATCTTGCCGTTGCAGTCGACCCCGGTGACGGCCAGGCTGGCGATCGTCGCCGGCCCCCACTGCGGGTCGTCCGGGCGCGTCGAGAGGGTGGCACCGAGGACGACGTGCGCGCCCGTCTTGGCGCAGACCCCGCCGGCCGCGTCCGCCAGGTCGCGGGCCAGATTGCGCCCCGCAGTATCGTCGGACGCGACGACCCCGGTCCCGCTCTTGCCGAGCGTGTCGAGGAGCAACTTGGTCGCGTAGGCGCGGCGGTCGTCGGGCGCGTCACCACCCGTCTGTACGAGCGCGATCGAGGCCGTTCCGGCGGCGGCCGCAACCGCGGCCGGCGGCGGACTGGCCGCGGCAGTCGCCTGCGCCCTGACCGGTGACGGGGTCGCCGGCGCGGGTGTCGGGGCAGCCGGGGTCGGGCGCGCGGGCGGCGGAGTCGGGACCGGCGGTGCAGGAGGCGGGGTGGGCGGCGCGGCGGTCGGGACCACCAGGGCCACGCGCGGGGCAGCGGTCGCGGCGGCGAGCGGTGGCGGTGCCGGCGGTGCCGGCGGTGCCGGGGCGGCGTTCGCCGTGGTGCCGGCCGGGGAGGCCGGAGCGGCGGTGGGCGCCGGAGTGGCGCTCTCGCGCTTCTGGTGATGGAAGAGCTGGGTGAGCTTGTTGAGGTTTGCGTTGTTGCCCGGCGGCGACGACGGCGACGACTGCGGCTCCGGCGTCGGCGCATCGAGCGACGCAAGCGCGCGGCCGGCATGGCGCAGCAGCGCGGTGCGGATCAAGATTCCTTGCCCCATCGCGTCGCCGTAGGTGACGAGCTGGCTCGTGTTGCTCCACACGACGGTGCCGCTGAAGGTGCTGACCAACTGCTCGACCACCGAGACGGCGTCGCCGAGCGGCGTCACGTAACCGGAGACGTAGTAGTCCGAGCCGCTCCTGCGCGCTTGATCGAGATACTGCGAACGTTCGGTCCCGGGAGGCGCCGGCTTGACGATGACGCCGCCCATGTCGGCCATTTGGGTCGCCAAGAGCACGGCGAGTTTACCGCCTGCGTCTTTGTCGGTATCGGAACCGTTGACGGTGAGCGGGTAGACGATGACCGACGGCTCCGGCAGCGCAATCTGAATCCCGGAGGCGCCCAGGAGTGTCGTCGCGAGCGCGAAGACCGCCAAGATCGAGGAGAGGCGGAGCACTCCTTTGCGTTTCCGCCGCGGCGCACGCGGTCCTGTCATGCAAGCGCAACGAACTGCGCGATCCGCGCGTTCACGTCGGGCGCGCGTTCCGCGGCAGCGAGATGCCCGGCACCGTCGACGGGATGAAACTGGGCGCCGGGGATCTGCGCGGCGAGAAACTGGGAGTATTTCAGCGGCGTCATCACGTCGGCCGTGCCGCAGACGACGAGCGCCGGAACGCCGATCGCGCCGAGCCGTGCCATCACGTCGAACGCATCGCACGCGCGGTAATCGCGTTCCATCTGCGCCGCGCCGACCGCGTGCATCATCGCGACGAGCGCAGCGTGCAGTTCGGCTGCAGGCTCGGCGAGGCAGGCGTGCGCGACGGTTTCGACGGTCGTGTCGAACGCGCTGCGCACGCCCTCGAGGATCTGCGGCGACACGCGCATGCGCGCGCCGCTTCCGATCGCGGTGATGCTCGCGACCCGCGGCGCGTGCGCGAGCGCGCAGTGCAGTGCGATCGCTCCGCCGAGCGACGCGCCGATCAGGTGCGCGCGCTCGTATCCGCCCGCATCGAGCAGCGCGATCACCGCGGCGCCGAATGCGTCGACCGTCTCCGGCGGCGGGCCGTCGCCGGGCGCCGCCCCCGGGCGCCCCGGCAGCGACGGAAAGAGCGCGCCGGGAAAGGCGGCCCGCTGCGGTTCCCAGAGATCGCCGGTGAGCCCGGCGCCGTGCAGAAAGACGAGCGGCGTATGCTTCATGCCGGCTGCTTCGGCGCCTCGATCTCGGCCGCAGCTTCTTCGCGGTAAGCGGCCGCGGCGGCCGGTTCGCGCAGGTCGTACCATTCGGCGCAGAATTCAGCGCCGTACAAAAAGATCGTGCCCATGATGTAGAACCAGAACATCAACGCGACGACCGCGGCGATCAGGCCGTAGAACTGCAGGAAGTTCGTGTGCGTCGTGTAGAGCGTGAACGCGATCTGCACCGGGTTCCACGCGATCGCCGAGAGCAGTGCGCCCGGGATCCCGAACCACCACTTCGGCGTGCGGTTGGGCAGCAACGTGTAGAGCAGCGCGGTGACGAAGAAGACGATCAAAGCCGCGCCCGCATAGGTGCTGATCTGGGTGAACGCGTTGATGCTCGAGGCCGGCAAGTACCGCGCCACGAGCGCGAGCGCCAGCGGCAGGCTGGTCGCGACGAACAGCAGCAGCCCGACGACGGGCAGCATGATCAGCGAGAAGGCGATGTCCTTGAGCAAGGGGCGCCCTTTGGGAACGCCCAAGGCCCGGTCGAGCGCGTAGCTGAGCGCCAAGAACAGATTCTTGCCCGACCACACGAGGCCGATGAGCCCGAACGCACCGGAGTACCCGCGATACCGAACGACGTTGTCGATGTTGCTCGCCATCAGCGACTTGGCCTCGGGGACGAGCGTCGAGATGAGTGCGAGTGCCTTTTGCTGCCCTTCGGCCGTGCCGTAGATCTGCGCCAGCACCGCGGTTCCCAGCAACGCGAGCGGGAAAATCGCGAAGACGGCGTTGAACGCGATCGCTTGCGCGAGAAACGCGCAGCCGTCGCGCGAGAATCCGACGCCCGCCGCGCGCAGCGCGCGCACCAGCTTGCTCACCCTGCGCCCCTTGCGGTCCCCATCGCTCCTCTCCTCGTCGCGGGCGCGACGTGATCGCTCCACCGGTAACGGTCGTCATCAACGAACGCGCGGTCGCGTCGTCGCGGGCGCCGGCGATCGTCGCCGGAACCGTCATGGTCCCGGTCGATCCGTTCCTCCTGCGTTTACCCGGTACGGTCGCGATCGTTTCGAGCGTTGACGGGGTGCGGATCTCGGTGCGCGGGTTGACGATCGTCGTGCGCACGGGGCGGCCCGCGCTCGACATCGACGGGACGATGGTGCCGGTGGCGGCGGCACCCTATGCCGCGCTCGGCTCGACGTACGTCCCGCTCGCGCCGATCGTCCGCGCGCTCGGGGGCACGGTGACGTTCGCCGCGCGGAGCAAGACCCTCGCGGCCTACCTCGGCGATCCGTCGCCGCTCGTCACGATGACGCCGTTCGACCCGAGCGCCCCGCGCGTCGCGCCGACGACGCTGTTCACGCCGGTTCCGGCGACGACGCCGCGCCCGGTGCTCACGACGATCCCGCGGCCGCGCCGCACGCCGGTCCCGGTCGTCCCGTCCCGCCCTTGAGCCCGTGGCCGAGGGCGACGATGATTTCGTGCGGGAGCCGTCCCGCGGCGGCCGCGAGCGCGTCGAGATCGTCGTCGCGGTCGAGCAGCACCAGTGCGTCGCCGTCGATGCGCGCGCCGCGGTCGTGGGCGATCGTGTACTGCATGCCGGTCGCCACCACGCCGGCGCGGCCGGGAGCGCGGGGGAATCCGTCGCCGTACCCGCAGCGGCCGACGAGCAGGCTCACCCCCGGCGGCAGCGGATCGTCGCCGTAGCCCGCCGCCGTCACCGCGCCGGGCGCGTGCCGGGCGACGATCGGGGCCCGGACCGCGATCGCGCATGCGAGCGGCGCGATCGCGTTGCCGCAGCGCGCGCCGAAGAGTCCGGCCCCGATCCGCACGCGCGCGCGTTCCCGGCCGGCGGCCGCCGATGCGGTCGCGTCCGCGTCGAGCTCGGCGACGGTCGCGCCGAGGGCGCGGAAGCGTGCCGCGGCGTCATCGAGCACGCGCTGTTGCGCCGGCGCGCGGTCGGGCGACGTCACGTGCGTCCAAAGCGCGACTTCGAGCCCGTCGCCGGCGCACGCGGCGGCATACCGGTCGACCTCCGCCGCGTCGATCCCGCTCCAGCCGGCCGCCGGCCGGATCCCGAGGCGCACCCGCACCGGCGTGCCGCGCGCGCGGCCGAATGCAATCGCGGCGGCAACCTCGTCGAGTGAGGCGACGGTGGGGATCCCGCCGCGTTCGACGATCCCGGCCAAACGGGCGGGGCCGCACGCGAGGAGCAGCGCGATCGGAAGATCGGTCGCGGCCCGCAGCGCCTCGAACTCGTCCGCGTCGGCCACGAAGTAACCGCCCGCGACCCCATCGAGCGCGCGCGCCAAACGGACTGCGCCCCAGCCGTATCCGTCGTTCTTGAGCACCGGCCACACCGGGACGCCCGCGTGCCGGCGCCAGCGCACGGCGTTCTCGCACAGGATCGTCTCGTCGAGTTCGATCGTGGGATTCATCGGGCGAGCCGGTGCCGAAGCGTCGTTCCCATGGCGACATCGACCGGTGCCGAAGAGATCCGCCGCTGCGGATGGGCGACGACCCCGTTATCCATCGCGTACCACGACGCCGAGTGGGGCGTCCCCTCGCACGACGACCGTCACTTGTTCGAAATGTTGATCCTCGAAGGCGCGCAGGCCGGTCTGTCGTGGGAGACGATCCTGCGCAAGCGCGACGCGTACCGCGCCGCGTTCGCGGGCTTCGACCCGGCGAAGGTCGCGCGCTTCGGGCCGGCGCGCATCGAACGGCTGGTGGGTGACGCGGGGATCGTGCGCCATCGCGGCAAGATCGAGGCGGCCGTGCGCAACGCGCGCGCCTATCTCGACGTGCAGCGCGAACACGGGAGCTTCGCGGCGTATCTGTGGGCGTTCGTCGACGGCGAGCCGGTCGTGAACCTGCCGCCGGCGCGCGCGGATCTGCCGGGCGAGACGCCGCTCTCGAGCGCCGTCTCGAAAGCGCTGCGCGCCCGTGGGTTCGGCTTCGTCGGCGCGACGATCGTCTACGCGTACCTGCAAGCGGTCGGCGTCGTCAACGATCACGTCGCCGATTGCTTTCGCGCGCCGCCCAACGCGAGGAACCGCAAGCTCCCGTCGCGCAGGGAGACGAACGGAGGGAACCGCGATGGCTGATACGACGATCACCGGAATCGATATCTCGACCTACACGATCAAGGACTTCGACCGCGCGATGACGTTCTGGCGCGACACGATGGGGCTGACGCCGACGCACGTGTGGGAAGGCATGGGCGCCGAGTTCGTCTTCGGCGACGACTCGACGTTCGGCATTTGGAAGATGGACGGCGGGAGTCCCGGCAGCGGCATCATGTTCCGCGTCGCCGACGTGGCAGCGGCGGTCGACGAGTTGCGCGCCAAGGGCGTGCAGTTCGAGGGCGGCGGCGACGAGGGCTACGTCGACGAGACGCCGGTGTGCTTCATGGCCTTCGGCAAGGACACCGAGGGCAACTCGTTCATTCTGCATCAGCGGAAGACGTAGCCGGCTCGCGCTCGGCGAGGGCGGCGATCGCGGCTAGGAACGGCGTGCCGAAATCGGCGAGCTTCTTGTCGCCGACGCCGCTGATCGCGCGCAACTGCACCGGGGTGCGCGGCAGCTCGCGCGCCATCGCCCGCAACACGGCGTCGCTGAAGATCACGTAAGCGGGCACGTCGCGTTCGTCGGCGAGCGCCTTGCGCACGGCGCGCAGCTCGCGGAAAACCTCGACGTCGTAATCTTCGATCGGCTCCGCCGCCCCGCTGCGGCGCTTGCCGCGGGCCTTCGCGATCGGGACTGCCGGCTCGCGGATCGAGATCGGGCGCCGCTCGAGCAGCGCGGCGCGGCCGTCGCGCGTCAGCGAGACGACGTTGAAGTGCCCGACGTCGCGGGCGATCAAGCCCAGGCGGAAGAGTTCGTCGGCGACGTGGCGCCACAGCTTGCGGTCGAGGTCGGCGCCGATCCCGAACGTCGAGAGCCGCTCGTGCCCGTGCCGCGTCACCTTCTCGTCGGTGCTTCCGACCAAGACCTCGATCGCGTGGTTGATGCCCATGCCGAAGCCGCTCGCCTCGCGGATGCGATAGATGCACGAGAGCAGTTTCTGCGCTTCGAGCGTCGCGTCGCGGGTCGGCCGCGGTTCGAGGCAGTTGTCGCAGCCGTCGCAAGCGAGATCCTCGACGTGCTCGCCGAAATACGATAGCAGTTCGCGGCGGCGGCAGCCCGTCGCGTAGCCGTAGCGGGCCATCGCCGCCAGCTGCGTGCGGGCGAGCGCCGCTTCGTGCGCGTCGTCTTTCTCATCGATGAAGCGTTCGAACTTCGCCACGTCGGCGTGGTTGAAGAAGAGCAGGCACTCCGCCGGCAAACCGTCGCGGCCGGCGCGGCCGGTCTCTTGGTAGTAGCCCTCGATGTTGCGCGGCAGCTCGTAGTGCACGACGAAGCGCACGTTCGACTTGTTGATGCCCATCCCGAAGGCGACCGTCGCGCAGATCACGCGCACTTCGTCGCGCAGGAAGCGTTCTTGATTGCGGCTGCGCACCGACGCGTCGAGCCCGGCATGGTACGGCAGGGCGCTGATGCCGGCTCCGTCGAGCCGCGCTGCGACGTCCTCGGCGGCCGCACGGCTCTGCACGTAGACGATTCCCGCGTCGTCGGGGCGCGCGCGCAACCAGCTCGCGAGCGCTTCGAGGTTGCGCCCTTTGTGGGTGACGCGATAGCGCAGGTTCGGACGGTTGAAGCTGGCGACGTACACGGCGGGCTCGCGCAATTCGAGCAGGCTGATGATGTCGTCGCGCACGCGCCCGGTCGCGGTCGCGGTCAGCGCGACGAACGGGACCGCCGGAAAGGCCGCGCGTAGCCCGGCGAGCCGGCGATATTCGGGACGGAAGTCGTGGCCCCACTCGCTGATGCAGTGCGCCTCGTCGACCGCGAACCGTTCGACGTTCCAGCGCGCGAGGTCGGCGGCGAAGCCCGGCAGCGTCAGCCGCTCGGGGGCGACGTAGAGCAGCTTGTACTCGCCACGGTCGAGGCCCGCGACGCGGCGCCGCATCTCGTCGTAGGGGATCGAGGAGTTGAGGAACGTCGCCGCGATGCCCGAGGTCGAGAGCGCGTCGACCTGGTCCTTCATCAACGCGATCAGCGGCGAGACGACGACCGTGAGCCCGCGGCCGAGCAGGGCAGGCAGCTGGAAGCACAGCGACTTGCCGCCGCCCGTCGGCAGCAGGACGAAGACGTCGCGCCCCGCGAGCACGTCGGCGACGATCTCGCGCTGCAGCGGCCTGAACGCGTCGAAGCCGAAATGGCGCTTGAGCGCGCTCGAAAGCTCGTCGCTCCCAATGGTGATCATTGCGCTGCGAAGGATACCGACACGAAGGACATCGGCAAGGCATTCGCCATCAAGGGAAGACGACCGCTGCGCCGTCGAGCTTCTCGCCGGCAACTGCGCCGAGCGCGTCGTTGACCCGGTCGAGCGCGAACGCGGTGGCGCGCGGCCGCAGCCCGATCTCGCCCGCGAGCGCGAGGAAGTCGCGCGCGTCGTCGCGGGTCATGTTCGCCACGCTGCGAATCTGGCGCTCGCCCCACAGCAGGCGGTCGTAGTCGAACTCGGGCATGCGGTCGAGGTGAATGGCGTTGATCGCCACGATGCCGCCCTTGCGCAAGGCCGAGAGCGCCGCGACGACGACGTCGCCGGCGGGCGCGAAGGTGATCGCCCGGTCGAGCGCGACCGGCGGCACGTCGGTCGCGTCGCCGACCCACGTCGCGCCCAGCTCGCGCGCGAACGCGCGGTGCGACGCGCCGCGGGTCGCGACGTACACGTCGCAATCCCACGCGTGCAGCACCGGGACCATCAAGTGCGCCGACGCGCCGAAGCCGTACAGCCCGACCCGTTCGCCGCGGCCGGTGCCCGCGACCCGCAGGGCGCGAAATCCGATGATGCCCGCGCAGAGGAGCGGCGCCACGTGGACGTCGTCGAGCGCCGCCGGCAGCGGGTAGGTGAAATCCGCGCGCGCGAGCGCGTAGTCCGCGTAGCCGCCGTCGACGTCGTAGCCGGTGAACACCGCCGCGTCGCAGAGATTTTCGGTGCCGCGGCGGCAGAACGGGCACGTTCCGTCGGTCCCGGCCATCCACGACACGCCGACGCGCATGCCGCGCGGGCGCTCGGCGGTCGCGCCGGCGACCACGTCGCCGACGATCTGGTGGCCCGGAACCAGCGGGCTGCGGTGCGGCGGCAACTCGCCGGCCGTGATGTGCAGGTCGGTGCGGCAGACGCCGCACGCGCGTACCTTCAGCAGCACCTCGCCGGGGCCCGGCTCGGGGACCGGGAGCTCGCGCAGCGCCAGCGGCGTGGCCGAGTGCGGAGCCGGTGCGTCGAGGACCGCGGCCTTCACGGCGTGCTCCCGTCGACGCAATCGCGCCGGCTGCCCGTCCGGCGCTCGAGTTCGGCGATCGCGTCGTCGAGCATGCGGCGCACCCGCGCGGCCTCGGCATCGTCGACCCGGTCGGGATCGAAGTAGAAATCGAGCCCCTGCGCGTGCTCTTCGAACACGCGTACCGGCTTGCCCGCGGCATCGAGCAGGCTATCGAGCATATAGGGGATCACGTCGCGGCTGATCCCCTTCATCGTGATCGGTTCGAGCGGGTGCGCGGCGACGATGTCGCGCACGAGCGCGTAGGTTTCGTAGCTCATGACGATCGTCCCGGGCTGCGCGACGGCCTGCAGGCGCGCCGAGAGATTGACCTCGGCGCCGATGATCGTGTAGTCCATCCGATCGAGGCTGCCGAAATTTCCGACGTTGACGAATCCGGTGTTGATCCCCATGCGCACGCCGAAGGGGAACTCGATCCCGCGGTCGCGCCAGGCGACGTTGAGTTCGGCGAGCCGGCGCTGCATGTCGACGGCCATCCGCACGCACGCTCGCGCGTCGCCGGTCGTCCCGCGCGACTGCGGATCGCCGAAGAACACGAGGATCGCGTCGCCGATGAACTTGTCGATCGTACCGCCGTGCCGCAGCGCGATGTTCGACATCTCGGTGAAGTATTCGTTGAGCAGCGAGCTGAGTTCTTCGGGCTGCATCCGTTCGGTCGTCGACGTGAAATCCTTGATGTCGGAGAAGAAGATCGTCAGCTTCTTGCGCTCGGTGTGGATCGTGACGTCCTTTTGGCCGCTGAAGATGCTCTCGTAGATCTGCGGGGCGATGTAGCGCGAGATCTTCTTCGAAATCGACGAGAGGAAGGCGTTGGCCTCTTCGAGGTTGGCGTTGGCGACGGCGATCGCGAGCGACTGCCGGCGCTGGGCTTGGATGAACGCGATCCCGGCGGCGGCCGCCACGACGAAGTAGAGCAACAGCCAGCGGAACGAGAAGATGTTCGTCGCGAGCGGTTCGCTGATGCTCAGTTCTTGGATCCCGCGCACGTCGCCGACCTTCCAATCGCGCTTGGGGCTGTCGGGATGGGTATTGTGGCAGGCGACGCAGGTTGGACCCATCAGGATCGGGGCGATGTACCGCACCCGGTCGCGCAATCCCGACCAATCGTCGGCGGTGACGATCTGATGCGGATCGGCTCGCAGCGACGCCAGCGCGGCGCGCTCGAACCCGTCGAGCTGATGCGGCGCGCGATGGCGGAACGGGAAATCCGAAACGAACCGGTACTCGATGTTCGATTGATTCGTGCTGACGACGCGGCCGAGCTCGAGCGAGAAGGTCGCCGGGATGGGGATTGCACCCGGGATCGTGTGATAGTGATCGGTCACGATCGTGCGGCCCCCGCCCGCGAGCACGCGGCCTACGACGTTGGTGCCGTAGAAGTCGCGAATGCCGGTCATGGCGGCGTTGAGATCGGAGGCTTGGCGGTGGAGCGAGCGGTTCGAGATGTCGCGCAGGTCGAGCCAAACGGCGAGGGGCAACCCGGCGAGCAGCGCGATGACGAGGACGACCAAAACCCACCCTGCTTGACGCATCGGGGCCATACTTCGCCGGGCAGCGCGAAAAACCGGCGCGCGGGGCGGAAGCATGGGACCGCACGGTCAATCCTGTGCGGAAGCCCGCGCCGGCGACGGCGCACTCCCGAGGACGTTCGTCATCACCACCCTGATTTTCGCGATTGCGCTCCTGATCGTCGTGCCGTTCGTGGCGATCTTGGTCGCGCTCGCCGTTGGGCGCCGAGTCGGCGCACAGCGGCTCAAGCACGACCCGGACGGAGCGGCGGAAGGCATGGGCGCGCTCGACGGCGCGATCTACGGGCTGATGGGGCTGCTCCTGGCGTTCACCTTCTCCGGCGCGGCGGCGCGGTTCGATGCGCGCCGCGACCTGATCACCCGCGAAACCAACGCGATCGGGACGGCGTACCTGCGGCTGGCGGTGCTGCCGCCGCAGATGCAGCCCCAACTGCGGCGCGAGTTTCGCGACTACGTCGACGCGCGGATCGCGGTGTTCGCCAATCGCCTCGACGCCGAGGCGAGCGCGCGTGCCGGCGCCCGGTCGAACGCCCTGCAGAACACGATCTGGTCCGACGCGATCGTCGCCGCCAAAGCGACGAACTCGCCGGCGGTGCTCACGCTCGTGCTGACCTCGCTCAACGACATGATCGACATCACGACGGAGCGGGCGGTGGCGCTCGAAACCCATCCGCCGACGGTCATCTTCATTCTGCTCGGCGTTGCGATCTTGGTCTCATCGCTGTTCGCCGGCTACAGCATGGGCGTCAAACGCTCGCAGAGCCTGCTCCACATCCTCGGGTTCGCAGTGATCATGACGACCTCGCTCTACGTGATCGTCGACATGGAGTACCCGCGCGTGGGCATCATCCGGATCGATCCCGCCGACCGGATCCTCTACGACTTTCGCGCCACGATGCAATAGCGGCCGGGCCGCGCTCGTTACCGCGGGTAGCGCCCGGTCGACTCGTACGTGGTCAAGGCCTCCAGCGTCAGCGGCGCCCATCCGCCGGCCGCGTCGGCGCGTCCGATCGCGAGGCTCTTGACGATCGCTTCGTGATCGTTGAAGTCGGCCGTCTTTCCCGGAAGCTCGCTCTTGGGGCGAATCACTTCTAGGCGCAGCGGGATGCTCTCGCCGTCGAAGCTGTCCTTCGTGCTGGCCACTTTGACGCCCGAGACGATCGCGCTCTCGGCGAACGCGAGGAGCGTCGCGTAGCGCACGATGCTCCATTGCATCGTTTCGAAGATGCCCATCGCCAGCCCGATGCCGTCGGTGTACTCGAAACGTTCGCCGGCGGTCGGCGGGTCGACCATGATCCCTTGGACGAGCGACGAGCAGCGCTGCGCGATGCCGACGGCCGCGTTGTTCGTCACGCCGCCGTCGACGTAGAAATCGATCAGCGCCGGATTGATCGCGTCGGGGATCGGCATCGGGTCGAACGCGAGCGGAATGGTCGCCGACGCCATGAGCCCGTCGATGAGCAAATTGTCCGGGATCATGCGCGGGATGCGGCCGGGCCGCGCGGCGAGCGCCGCGTCGACGCGGGCCTGACGGGGTTTGCCCAGCGCCGAGGTTGCGGGACGGTGAAAGAGGTCGCCTCGGCGGTACGTGATGTTCGTGGCGGTCCAGTAAAGCGGGATGTGCGGCTGGACCGCCGGGTCGACGTTCGCCAGCATCACCTCGTGAAACGGTTGGCGGTCGAGCACGCCCAGCACGTTCTGCCCGAGCCCGAGCGCCAGCCCCAGGGCCTGCGAGATGCGGGTGACCACGCCGGCTTGCGCCTGCGGCACCTTCGCGTACTGCGGCTTGAGCCGCAAGACGTTGGCCGAGGAGATCGTGTTCCAGAGATGCTCGAGCTTCGAATACTGCGCGGTGGCGACGAAGTAGCCGTTGAGGCTGCCGATCGATGTTCCCGCTACCATGTCGTACGGCAGCGGCTGGCCGTCGTCGAGTCCGAGTTTGTCGCACAGTCCCAGGATCACGCCGGCCTGATAGGCGCCGCGGGCCGCTCCGCCCGTCAGGACGAGCGCGGCGCCGCCGGAACCCGTGGGCGTTGCGACCGCCGGCGGCGCGGTCTGCGCTGTTGCCGGAATCGCCGGTAACGCGGCGGCGGACACAACGGCGGCTCCGCTGGACGCAAGAAAACGTCGTCGCCCGATAGGCGCCTTCAGTTCGTCCTTCATGCGGCGATAGTTGTGCGGGTAAGCGAGCATTCCTGGACGTTCTACGAATGCTTAACGTTGCGACTAAAGACGCATCTCGATCGGCGACGGCGCACAGTAAAGCGATCACCCGGGACTGACCTGCCGCTCGAACGAAGGCGCTTCGGTGGCGCGAGATTTGGCTCGCGCGTCGCCGGAGGCATTGATACAACGTCCGTGGATTCACCGTTTTCGCGAACCCGGTTCTTGGCATTGGCGGCGGCCGCGCAACTCGCCGCCGGCATGCCGCCCGCCCCGGCCGGGGCGCAGGCGTTGACCGCCGTGCCGAAGCAGCTGCGGCGGTCGCTGATCCTCAGCGGCGGCGGCGCCCTCGGAGCGTACGAGGCCGGTGCGGTCCAAGCGATGGTCGACGCGGCGGGTGTCGGAGAAGGCGAGCCGCTTCCGCAGTACGGGGTGATCGCGGGCACTTCGATCGGCGCATTCAACGGGTTCCTCGTCGCGACCGCGCAGTGGTCGAAACTGAAGAACTTGTGGTCGTCGATCTCCGCGCAGAACGTCGTACGCCCCAAACCACAGTACGCCAAGATCGGCAACGCTTCGAGCGGTGTGATCAATCGGCTCGAACAATTGCTCTCCCTCGGATTGGGTGCCGACAAGGACAATCTGGGCGTGTACGACGGCGAGTACCTGCAGGCGTGGCTCGCATCGTACCTCAACCTCTCGGCCCCGATCGTGACGCCGTTCTTCTGGGCCGTCACGAACATGACGAAGCAACTGCCCGAATACTTTTACGCGCTCCCGCCCAACCCAGACCCCGCAGTGCGCCAGTTGGCGCTCACCTCGGTGCGGCTGGCGCTCGGACCGCTGGTCGTCGTCCGCGAATCGACGCCCAGCATGCTGGTCAAGCAACTGCGCGCGTCGGCGGCGGTGCCGATCGCGTTCGACCCGGTGAAACTTCCGGGCCCCGACGGCGTGATCGATCAGTACTGCGACGGCGGCGTCACCGACAACACGCCGGTGCGCATCGGGCGCGCGCTCTCGTCGGCGGTCGACGCGGTGTTGCTCTCGCCGCCGTTCAAGCGTGAAGTCTACAACAACATGATCGAGGTGGCCGCGGGTTCGTTCAACACGATGCAGCGGCGGCTCATGTACGACGCGTTGCGGGAGGTCGCGCTCGAGACGGTGCTCTTGGGCGCCGTCGACACGATGCCCGACGCACAGCTCGAGAACATCGCGCGCATGCGGAACACGACCGGCGCCGAGATCCGGCAGCTGGCGAGCTTGTTGACGAATACGACCTACTTCGTGCTGCAACCGAAGGCGGCGCTGCCGGCGACCCTGTTCGGCTTCAACGATGCGGGCTCGATCAACGACACGTACCAGCTGGGGCAGAAAGATGCGACCGCGGGTTTCCAGCCGTTCGACGCGTTCAACGTCGGCCGGCCGCCGGCGGGCTAGCGGCGCGCGAACGTGCGCAGTTCGGCGGTCGCGAGGCCGTCGGCGATGTGCAGCAGCGCGTAGGAGAACGCGGGTTCGCGCCGCTTGTCGGTCGGCGAGCCGGGATTGACGAGGAGCACCCGGCCGTCACGCGCGATCAGGGGCTGATGGCTGTGCCCGAAACACACGACGTCGACCGGCTCGTCGCTGAAGGCGCCGGCGGCCCGTTGCGGCGTCGTGCGGCCGCGGCCCCTGTCGCCGTGCACGACGCCGATCCGCACCCCGTCGACGGCGACGATGCGGCGGTATCCCCAGCGTTCCACGATCGAGGCCGGATCGTTGTTGCCCGCCACCGCTTGCACCGGCGCGATCCGTTCGAGCAGTTCGGCCGCGCGGCCGGTCACGTGGTCGCCGCAGTGCAGGATCAGCGCGGCCCGCGCGGCGCGCAGGCCGTCTTCGAGCACCCGCGGCAGCTCCGCATCGGAGCGCCGCAAGTGCGTGTCGGAAACGACCCCGACCACCGTCACGCCGGGGCGGCCTGCGTGAGCGAGAGCACGTTACCGTCGGGGTCGTGAAACCATGCGACCCGGGCGCCGTCGGGTGTGGTCCAGATGGCGTCGTCGTCTTGCGGCACGCCCGGGAAACGGTCCATCGCGATCCCGCGCGCGCCGAGCTCGCGCACCGCAGCGACGATGTCGTCGACGGCCCACCCGAGCGCGGTGAACGGTTGAGGTGAGAACTCACCGACCTTTTGGATGCGCAACGTCGTGCCACCCGACTCGAACACGAGGGCGAACGGCGAGTCCTCGACCAAGGTCAGCTCGAGGGCGTCACGATAGAAGCCGACTGCGGCGTCGGGGTCGGTCGAAGCGAGAAATGCGATTACGCGGGCGCCGGTCATCATCGAGGTCCTCTCTCCTTACCCTCAGCGCGGCATTGCCGCGTAGGCGTTCATGACTTTTTGGACGTAGGCGCGGCTCTGGGGTGGCACTCCTTGGGCGTTGTCGACGGCGCGCGGGCCCGCGTTGAACGCCGCGACCGCGAGCGTGACGTTCCCGTTGTACCGCGCCAGCAGGGCGTGGAGGTAGCGCGCGCCGGCCGCGATGTTGCTCGCCGGATCGAGCGCGTTCGAGGCGCCGTACTGGTGCGCGGTCGAGGCTTTGAGTTGCATCAGCCCGAGCGAACCGGACGATCCGACCGCGTTGGGATTGCCCCCGGACTCGACGCTGATGATCGCCAAGATCAGGTTGCGCGGAACGTTGTTCGCCGCGGCCTGCTGGTTGACGATCGCGAGATACTGCGACGCCTCCTGGGAGGTGACCGGCGGGAGCGGCCCGTTCTTATGCCCGCAGCCGGCCAACGCCGCCGCCAAGGCCAGGACGGCGAGCACCGGGCCGCCCCGGCACCGGTCGCTCAACCGCCGAGCCCCAGCGTGAACGCGGTCGCAATGCGCAGCGTGAACTCGCAGCGTGACAGGTGGGACATGCCGGAGGCGTCTTCGGCCGGCCGGGGCGCCGCCCCCGCGCGCTACACCCGGAGCTTAGAACTTGAAGGTGTAGCCGAACTGCGGTCCGCCCATGCTGAAGCTCTGGAGGAGCGCGGTCGACGTGCCGGCGTTGTAGCGAACGTAGCGCCAGCTCAGCGAGGCTTGGCCGTACTTCACGCCGATGATACCCTGCCACGTGCTCGGCGTTCCGAAGCCGTAGTCGATGTAGTACGGAGCCGACCAGTGGCCGCCCAAACCGAATTGGCCGTACGAGCCGATGATGAAATCGCCGTAGTTGTCCTTGCGCGCAGCCCCCGCGCTGTAGGTATTGCCCATTGCGTCGGAGAGCTGAAAATTCGCGTTGGCCGAAAGGTTGACGAATCGACCACCCAGGAGGAAGTCCGCCGACGTGTTCTTGTCGTGATACACGGTGAAGCTTGGCGCGATCGTCCACATCGTCGTGACGACTTGCTGCTGAGTTTGCGCGCTGATGTTGAAGGTCACGTTCCCCAGCGGTCCGGTCGGGGTGAAGACCTTGGAAGACTGACGGTTGAGATTGGCGTTGAGCACGTCACCGTAGAGCGCCATTTTGCCCATCCGCAGCGTTGCGTTGCCCATCAGCGCGAAATTCAGGTTGGCGAGGTAGCTGTTCGGGCCGACCGTCGTATCGATCGTCTGCGAGAGATCGGTGGCGATCGGAGCGCCGTTGATTTTCTGGAAATCCGAGAGCCGGTAGCGGAACGTCGCGTTCAGCGTCGGCAAGTAGATGTACGGCGTGACGTCGACGTGAACTTTGCCGTTCCAGTCGTCGCTGCTCGCGCCGTCGGCGCGCGCGATGCCCGGAATCGACAGCACGGAGAAGACCATCGCCAGCGCGACGGCGCCGGCCCGCAGTACGGTAGTAAAGCGCATGAGTAAATCTGACCCTTCGAGAATCGGTAGTCTGTTCTGGCTCGCTGATGGCGGCACACGAAAACTCCCGCGACTGTAAACGTCGCGAAGAGTGTTTCGTCTCTCGTATTCGGCAAAAAATCGCGAAATCTCTTCATGTAAGCGCGGTGCGCGACGTACGAGGTGCGAAGCCGCGTTCGTGCTGAAAGCTCCCAGGGCCGTTTTGGCCCGAGGTCGACGGGTGACTGATTGAAATGGATCATATTCCCATGCGTCGCAAGCAATTTCTACTCGTTTGGGGCGCGTTGGCGGCGGCCAACACCACGGCGGCCGCGGCCCCGAGCCCGAGTGCAACGGCGAGTGCCGCGCCCGACGCCAAGGCGAGCGTCAAAGCGCTCGCACTGATGTGGTTCCGCGATCTCCAGGCAGGACGCGTCGACCGCGCGAAGCTGACGCCGGCCTTCAGCGCGCATCTGCCCGACGGGGCGATCGCCGAGATGTCGCGGAATCTGCAGCCGTACGGCGACGCGTCCTCCGTCGACATCTTGCAAGTGCGGCAAGGGCAAGACCAGACGTTCTATTACGTCAAGCTCGGCCTGGTGCGCGGCGACGCCGTGACGATGCTCATCGGTTTGGACGGGCACGGCAAAGTTTCGGGGATCACGTTCCCCAGCATGGGCCAGTCTTAGCGAGCCCCGGGGGCGAGGGCGCCGGCTCCGCTCCGAACGGGAGGCGCGCGCCGCAGGGCGAGCAAGGAACCGTTCTCAGATTCAGCCCGCCGGGCGTCCGGGCGACAAAAATCTTTCAAGAAGTTTGCAGACTTGCGCACAAGGGCGACTTTTGTGCTATGATGCGAGAGCCGTTCTAGCCGGAGCGCCGGCAGAGCAGCATCAAACGTAGTCTCGTGGTCTTGTTGCGTAGTCTTCAGCCAGGAATGACGAGTTGATTTGTTCTAGCGCTCGATTTTCCTGAGGTTTGAGACCCAAATATGTATACCGACGAGACCCTGAACTGCGTAGACTGCAGTGCCCCCTTCACCTTCAGCTCCGGCGAGCAGGAGTTCTTCGCTTCGAAGGGCTTCACCAACAAGCCGAACCGGTGCCCCGATTGCCGTGCCGCCCGTAAGGCGCAGCGTGGCGGCGGCGGCGGCGGCGGAAGCTACAGCGGTGGTGGCGGCTACGGCGGCGGCAGCGATCGCGCTCCGCGCGAGATGTTCGACGTCACCTGCAGCCAGTGCGGCGGAAAGGCCTCCGTGCCGTTCCAACCGCGTGGCGACAAGCCCGTCTACTGCCGCGACTGCTTCCAGTCGCGCGGCAGCGGCGGCGGCTCGTACCGCTAACTCCAGCTTGAGGTAGAAAAGCGCGCGTGCCGGAGGGGGCACGCGCGCTTTTCGCATTGTGCCGCCTCCGTCCGCGGGCATCACGGTCCAGCTTCCAGCTCCCAAACGCGTGCCGGGTTTCCATCTGCTGGCCAAACCGAGCGGCGCTACGTGCAACCTCGATTGCTCGTACTGCTTCTTCCTGTCCAAGGAAATGCTCTATCCGGGCAGCCGCTCGCGCATGGCCGACGAGCTGCTCGAAACCTACATCCGGCAGCTGCTCGAAGCGCACACGATCCCCGACGTCGTCGTCGCCTGGCAGGGCGGCGAGCCTTCGTTGATGGGCTTGCCGTTTTTCGAGCGCTCGATCGAGCTCGTCGCCAAGTATCGCAAACCCGGGCAGAACGTCCACTACACGTTCCAGACGAACGGGACGCTGCTCGACGACGCCTGGGCCGCGTTCTTCAAGGAGCACGACGTCCTGATCGGCCTCAGCATCGACGGGCCGCGCGCGCTGCACGACGCCTACCGCGTCGACAAGGGCGGGCGGCCGACCTTCGAACGGGTGATGCGCGGGCTGCGCGTGCTGCAGGCGCACGGCGTCGAGTACAACGTCTTGACGACCCTGCACCGCGCCAACGCCGAGCACCCGATCGAGGTGTATCGCTTTCTGCGCGACGAGTGCGGCGCGCGCTGGATCCAGTTCATTCCCATCATCGAGCGTTACACCGATGCGACCGAAGAGTGGAAATCGTGGCGCGATCGCCCGCTCTACAAACAAGAAGGCGCGAACGTGACGGAACGCTCGGTCACCGCGCGGCAATTCGGCCGGTTCTACAACGCAGTTTTCGACGAGTGGGTCGCGCACGACGTCGGTACGGTGTACGTGCAACTCTTCGACGTCACGCTGGAGAATTGGTACAGCGGAAGCACGAGCCTCTGCATCTACAAGCCGGCTTGTGGGACCGCGCTCGCCATGGAACACAACGGCGACGTGTACTCGTGCGATCACTTCGTCGAGCCCAAGTACAAGCTCGGCAACATCAACGAGAGGCCCTTGATCGACCTCGTCAGCTCCGTGCGGCAGGAGTGGTTCGGTCAGAACAAGCTGCGCTCGCTGCCCAAGTATTGCCGAGAGTGCGACGTGCGGTTCGCCTGCCACGGCGGCTGCCCCAAAGACCGCTTCATCGAGACGCCCGACGGCGAGCCGGGCCTCAACTATCTGTGCGAAGGTTACAAGCTGTTCTTCCACCACACGGCCGAGCCGATGCGCAAGATGGTCGAATTGCTCAACGCCGGCCGGGCGCCGGCCGAGATCATGGAGCCTTCGCGTTCATGATGAACTCGGCGAAATCGACGACCTTGACCCGCGGTTTGCCTTCGAGATTGCCGAGCTGCACTTCGCGCTCGTCGATCGTCAGCCAGTGATGCCAACCCACGATCGTGACGCCGCGCTCCGCCAGCAACGCGTCGACGGCGCTCGGTTCGGGTTGTGCAGCCGGCGGTAGGGTCGCGAGGTCCTCGAGCACGGCGGCCGCAGTTTCAGCTGCGTCGGCCTTGTTCGTGCCGATGATCCCGGTCGGTCCACGCTTGATCCACCCGGCGACGTACTGGCCGGCGACCGGGGCGCCGCCGGGCTCCATCAAGAGCCGTCCGCGGTCGTTGGGGATCACGTGGCGGCGGGTGTCGAACGGCACGCCGGCGAGCGGCAAGCCGCGGTAGCCGACCGAGCGCAACACCATCTGTGCCTCGATCCATTCGAAGCGGCCGGTGCCGACCGCGTCCTGGCGTTCGTTCAATTCGGTCGTCTCGACCTTGACGCGCTCGACGGCGTTCGTGCCGTCGATCTCGACCGGCGCCGCGAAGAAGCGCAGGTGGATGCGGCGCGGCTTGCCGGTGGGGGTGCGCGAGGCGAAGTCTTTGAGCACCTCCATGTTGCGCTTGAGGATCGCCTGACCGGCGACGACCTCGGCACTCTGCGGATCGAGTTCGAGATCCTCGGGCCGCACGACGACGTCGGCGTACTCGAGCTCGCCGAGTTCGCGCAGTTCTTTGGTCGTGAACTTCGCCTGTGCCGGACCGCGCCGCCCGAGCACGTAGATGTCGGTGACCTGGCTCTTCGCCAGCGCCGCGAGCACCGTCGGGGGGATGTCGGTCTCGCGTAACTCGTCGACGTGCTTGGCGAGGATGCGGGTGACGTCGACCGCGACGTTCCCCATCCCGACGACCGCGACCGCCTTGGCGTCGAGGGTCAGTTCGCGGGTCGCGTGATCGGGATGCCCGTTGTACCAGGCGACGAACTCAGTCGCCGAGAGATTGCCGGGCAGATCTTCGCCCGGGATGTTGAGCCGCCGGTCGGCCGAGGCGCCGACCGTGTAGACGACGGCGTCGTAGAAGCGCCTCACGTCTTCGAGGGTGAGATCTTCGCCGAACATCACGTTGCCCAGGAAGCGGACCCTCGGGTCGTCGAGCGTCTTGTGGAACGTCGTGATCACCGACTTCATCTTGAAATGGTCCGGCGCGACGCCGTAGCGTACGAGCCCGTACGGCGTCGGGAGGCGCTCGATGATATCGATGCTGAACTGGGCTTGCGGGCTTTTCAGGAGGCTGTCGGCGAGAAAGATCCCCGACGGCCCGGCGCCGACGATGGCGACCCGGACCGGGCGCTCGCGGAGAGGCTCGTTTTCTAGGGCGGTCATACGCAAAACTTAACGGGCGGTCACTCGCGAGCCTCCGCCCGGCGCGGGCAACTTTTTTTCGCTCTCGCGGTGCTCCTGCGGCGAGGTTTTGAGCGGGCGGCGGCTTCTCGCAGCCGTCCGCGCCGCGATCCCCGACGGTGGCTCCGCTACCCTCCGATGCCGGCCGGCTGGTACGTGCAGAGCGAGTCGCTCTCCAGCGGGTCGGCACTCTGCGCGTAGGCGCGGGCGCGCGAACCGCCGCAGATCGCGCGGTACTCGCATGCTCCGCACTCGCCCTTGAGTTTGGTGAGGTCGCGAATGTCGGTGAACAGGGCGCTGCTGCGATAGATGTCGACCAGCCCGGCGCGGCGCACGTTGCCGCCGGAGAGCGGGAGGAAACCGGTCGGATAGACGTCGCCGGTTTTGGCGACGAACACGACGCCGTTGCCGTCGCGGATGCCGAAGCCCGCGTAGAGCGGCGTGGCAGCGATCCGCGCTTCGCTCCAGCCGGCGTCGCGCATCGCTTCGAGCGCGATGCGCCGGTACGACGGCGCCTCGGTCGAACCGATCACGAACGGCGCGTCGGCCGAGATCTCGACCATCCAGCGCATGACCGCCTCGGCGCGCTCGCTCGACACGGGCACGAGGTAGCGGCCGCGGCCGACCGCGATCAGGAAGAAGAGGCTCCAGCGGACGAGACGCTTGGTGCGAAGCAGCGCATAGAGCGCGGGGAGATCGTCGACGGTCCCTTCGGAAACGACCGTGTTGACGAGCAGCGGAATCTCGAGCTCGGCGGTCCATTCCCACGCCTGCATCGTGAAGTCGAAGCAGCCGCCGACGTTGCGAATGCCGTCGTGACGCTTCGCATCCGAACCATCGAGGCTCATGCTGACCGCGCTGACGTGATGCGCCTTGAGCTTGACGAAATGGTCGCGGGTCAGGGTCGGGGTCGCGCTCGGCGTCACGGCGGTCGGAATGCCGAGGCCGTGCGCGTAGTCGAGAAGTTCCCACAAGTCGGCGCGTTCGAGCGGATCGCCGCCCGAGAAGATCATCGTCGGCGGCGTATCGCCGAAGGCGGCGACCTCGCGGAGCAGTGCTTTGCCTTCATCGGTCGTCAGTTCTTCGGGATGCTGCACGCGTTTGGACGTGGCTCGGCAGTGCCGGCACGCGAGCCCGCATACCTGCGTCATCTCCCAATAGACGTAACGCGGTGCGGCGCCGTAGTCGGGCGCCGCATGGAGCGGCATCCGGAACTCTTGGACTGGCAAGGTAGTCACGCGCCCGACGCTACCGTGCGACGGTGAAGGGGCGGCGAACTTCGCATGAAGGTCTTCTGAAGAGGTCCCGTCCATGGCGAGCGCCAACCGGAAAATGCCGATATGATCGCTGCCGCCTCACGAATTCCCGTGCTTTCATGAGCTTTCTCAAGCCGCTCGCGGCGTCTCGGAGGAGCGGGCGCCGATCTGGCTCATGCGCCAAGCCGGCCGCTATCTGCCCGAGTACCTCGAGATCGAAGGCGCAAGTCGTCGTTCCTCGAGATGACCCGCACGCCCGAGATCGCCGCCGAGATCACGCTGCAGCCGCTGCGCCGCTTTCCGCTCGACGCCGCGATCATCTTCAGCGACATCATGACGCCGCTCGAAGCGCTGGGCATCGAGATCGCACTTCACGCCCGGCCCGTCGATCGCGCAACCGCTGCGTTCGCGCGCGCCAGATCGAGGCGCTCGCGCTGCGCGACGAGATCGCGCCGTTCGTCGGCGAGGCGCTGCGCCTCGTGCAGGCCGAGCTTGCGCCGCGACGTCGGCCTCATCGGCTTCGGCGGCACGCCGCTGACGCTCGCCGCGTATCTGATCGAAGGCGGCGGGAGCAAAGAATACGCGCACTTCCGCCAGTTCTTGCGCGCCGAACCGGCCGTCGTGCACCTGCTGCTCGAGAAACTCACCGACTTGACGATCGCGTACTTGCGCATGCAGGTCGCCGCGGGCGCCGATGCGATCCAGCTCTTCGACAGTTGGGCCGGGCTTCACGACGAGCCGACGTATCGCGAATTCGGGCTGCCGTACTACAAGCGCATCATGGAGGGCCTCGACGGCGCGGGCGTGGCGCGCATGTTCTTCGCGCTCGGCGCTTCGCACCTGATGGACGCGATCGCGGAGATTCCGTGCGAAGTCGTCAGCGTCGATTGGCGCACCGATTTGCCGCTCGCGCGCAAGCTGCTGCCCGGGCGCGCGCTGCAAGGCAATCTCGATCCGGCGATGCTGTATGCCGATCGCGACGACGCTCGCCGCCGAAGCGACGCGCATCCTGGAAGCGGGCTGGGCGGAGCGCACATCTTCAACCTCGGGCACGGCATCTGGCCGGACACGCCGATCGATGCGGTCGCGCATCTGGTCGACACGGTTCACTCGTACAAGCGCACATGATCGACGAACTGCCCGCGGTCGCGGCGTTCGGCGCGCGCTGCTGGTCGCACGAACTGCAAGAACGGATCTGCGCCGGCGTCGTCGCGGTCGAGCGCGCGATCGCGGCGCGCGATCCGCGCGCGGCCGGCGGCCGATTTTCGCATCGACGCGTGGGAGAGCGACGGCGAGCGCACAGCATCCGCGGCACGGGTCGACGCGCGTGATCGCCGACGGCGCCGCGTTCGAGAAAGGCGGCGTCAACACGTCGGTCGTCACCGGCACGACACTTGCCGCCCAGCGTCGTCGCGCAGCGGCCCGAACTGCGCGGGCCACGGCTTCTTCGCGGCCGGCGTCAGCGTCGTGCTGCACCCGCGCAATCCGCACGCGCCGACCGCGCACTGCAACTACCGCTACTTCGAAGCGCAGGCGCCCGACGGCTCGCGCAGCGCGCTGGTGGTTCGGCGGCGGCGCCGATCTCACGCCGTACTATCCGCAGCTCGACGACGTGCGGCACTTTCACGGCACGCTGCGCGCGGCGTGCGACCGTCACGACCCGCTGTTCTATCCGGCGTTCAAAGCCTGGTGCGACCGCTACTTCTATCTCAAGCATCGCGGCGAAACGCGCGGCGTCGGCGGCATCTTCTACGACTATCTCGATGCCGGCGGATTCGGCGAATCCGAAGAACGCACGGCGTTCGCAGAGCCGAAGCCGTTCGATGCGATGCTTCGCGTTCATGCGCGACGCGGGCAACGCGTTCGCCGACGCCTACTTGCCGCTGGTCGAACGGCACGCGCTCGACCCGTTCGGCGAACGCGAGCGCTCGTTCCAGCTGATGCGGCGCGGGCGCTACGTCGAATTCAATCTGATCTACGACCGCGGCACGCATTTCGGCTTGCAGAGCGGCGGGCGCACGGAGTCGATCTTGATGTCGCTGCCGCCGCTCGTGCGCTGGGCCTACGACGAGCGGCCCGAGCCCGGAAGCGCCGAGGCCGCAGTTGTCCGCGTACCTGCGGCCGCGCGACTGGTTCGCGCGCCGAGCCGCTGCAGACATGACGCGCCAAGCGGTGCTGCTCGTCAATCTCGGATCGCCGGCGTCGCCGTCGACCGGCGACGTGCGGCGCTATCTCGACGAGTTCTTGATGGACCCGTACGTGCTCGACCTGCCGTCGCTCGCGCGGACGATGCTCGTGCGCGGGTTGATCCTCAACACGCGGCCGGCGAAATCGGCCGAGGCGTACGCGAAGATCTGGACGCCGAAGGTCGCCGCTGGTCGTCATCTCGCAGCAGACGCGGGCGGCGCTCGAAGCGACGATGCAGCTGCCGGTCGGGCTCGCGATGCGCTACGGCGAACCGTCGATCCTGCACGGGCTCGACGAACTGCTGGCGCGCGCCGGCGAACTCGACGAACTGGTCGTCGTGCCGCTCTATCCGCACTATGCGATGGCGTCGACGAAGACGGTCGAAGTCGCCGTCGACGCCGCTTTGCGCGGGAAGAAGGTACGGTACCGCTTCGTCCCGCCGTTCTACGACGACCCCGGCTACCTCGACGCGCTCGCGGCGCGGCATGCGGGCCGACGATCCCGGCCGGCACGCAGTACGTGCTCTTCAGCTATCACGGCATCCCGCAGCGGCACGTGCGCAAGATGGATCCGACCGGCGCGCATTGCCTGCAATCGCCGGACTGCTGCAACACGCCCTCGGAAGCATGGGCGACGTGCTACCGCCATCAAGTGCTCGCGACGATGGAGGGCGTGGCGCAACGCCTCGGTCTGGGCGAGGGCAGCTACGGCTTTGCGTTCCAGTCGCGCCTCGGCGGCGGCTGGCTCGAACCGTTCACCGACAAAGTTTTACTCGACGTTGCCGGCGCGCGGCGTGAAGCGGCTCGCGGTCGTGTGCCCGTCGTTCGTCGCCGATTGTCTGGAAACGCTCGAGGAGATGGAGATGCGCGGTCGCGAGACGTTCCTGGAAGCCGGCGGCGAAGCGTTCACCTACGTGCGCTGTCTCAACGACGATCCGGCGTGGATCGACGCGCTCGCGGCGCTGTGCCGCAAACCCGCGCCGGTGCCGGCGTGAGCACGATCGCCGTCGTCGGCGGCGGGATCGCCGGGCTGACCGCAGCGTACCGGCTGAGCGCCGATCACGACGTCGTCGTCTTCGAGCGCGAGGCGATCGCGGGCGGGAAGATTCGGTCGCAAAAGATCGACGGCTTCGTCTTCGAATGGGGCCCGAGCGCGTTTCTTTCGAGCGCCGAAGAGTTGCACGCGCTGATCGGCGAGATCGGCTTGGGCGACGTGCTGACGCCCGCGCGGCCGGCGGCCAAGAACCGTTTCATCTACTGGGACGGCACGCTGCACAAGCTGCCCGCGAAGCCGCCCGACGCGCTGAAGATGACGATCCTGTCGCCGCGCGGCAAGCTGCGCGCGTTCGCGCGAGCTGTTCGTTCCCAAAGGACCGCCGTCGGACGACGAGAGCGTGTACGCGTTCATGGAGCGGCGCTTCGGTACGCGAAGTGGCCGAACGGCTCGTGTCGCCGGCCCTGCTCGGCATCAGCGGCGGCGATGCCGTCAGCACAAACCTCGCGGCGATCTTCCCACGCCTGCGCGATATCGAAGCGAAGCACGGGTCGGTGATCCGCGGCATGATGAAGGGCCCGCGCAAGCCGTCGAACATGTACAGCTTCGCCGACGGCGGCATGCAGACGCTGACGAACCGGCTGGCCGAGCGCCTCGGCGACCGCCTGCGCAGCGGCGTGTCCGTCCAGCGCCTCGAGCGCGACGGGGCGGGGTGGAAGGTCGTGTACGACGGCGGCGAGCTCGCGCCGACGCGGTGATCGTCGCGACGCCGGCCGACGTCGCGGCCCAGTTGGTCGAGGGATTCGACCCGCGGCTGGCGGCCGGGCTGCGCGAGATTCCGTACGCGCCGATGCGCGCGGTCGGCGTCGCGTTCCGCAACGAAGACGTGCCGGTCGCGCTCGACGGGTTCGGCTTCTTGGCCGCCCGCAAACAAGGCGTGCGCATCTTGGGCGCGTTCTACACGTCGTCGATCATCCCCGAACACGCGCCGCCGGGCACGACGTATCTGCGCGATCTTTCTGGGCGGCGCGACCGATCCGGCGATCGTCACGCTCGACGCCGACGCCGTGCGCGGCGCTCGTGCTCGCCGATCTGGCAGACGATCTTGGGGATCACGGCCGAACCCGTCGCCTACCACGAAGTTGTCTGGCCGAAGGCGATCCCGCAATACCGGCTCCCGCACCGGGCGTTGGTCGCGGCCATCGAGCGGCTCGAAGCGGCGCACTCCGGATTCGCGCTGGTGGGCAACGCGTACCGCGGGCTCGGCGTCGGCGACAACGTGCGCGACGCGCTCGCCGTCGCCGCGCGCATCGGCGCGGAAGCGGCCTCGCCGGCGGAGGCAGCGGCCGCCGGGCTCTTAGCGTTTCGCGCTTGGCGCAGTCGACCCGATCATGGGCGGTCGGCGCCCGAACCGACGAGCGCTTCGCTCAGCTCCCACAGCCGGCGGCGCGCATCGGCGTCGTAGGCTTGCTGTTTGGCGCGCGCTTCCACGAGCACGTCGTAATAGCGGCCGGTCACCCCCTCGACCTCCGGCGACATCGCCAACCGCCACACGGCCTCGACGCCCTGTTCGACGGTGCTCATCGTGTGGTCCAGCTCTCGCGGACCATCTTGGTCGGCATCAGCGACGACGGGTGAACCGCGTTGACGGTGACGGTCGTGCGGCCCGTGGCTCGTAGCCGTTCGGCGAGTTCAACCGTGAAGAGAATCTGGGCGAGTTTGCTCTGCCGGTACGCGCGCAGTCCGCCGTACTCGCGCTGCAACATGACGTCGTCGAAGTCGAGCGTGTCCTGACCGGCCGACGACACGTTGACGATTCGCGCGGAAGGCGCGCGTTCGAGCAGCGGCGCGAGCGCGTTCGTCAGCAGAAAACCAGCCAGGTAGTTGACGGCGAATCGCAGCTCGTGGCCGTCCTCACTTTCCTGTCGCGATGCGGGGTCGGCGCCCGGGCCGATGCCGGCGTTGTTGATCAGCACGTCGAGGCGTGCGAAGTCTCGGCTCGACCGCATCCGCGAGCGCGCGAACGTCGGCGAGTGACGCCAAATCGGCGCGGTAGGCCGTGATCCCCGCCGACGGCCGCCGCTGCGCGAGCTCATCGACGGTTGCGTCGATGCGGGCCTGGTCGCGGCCGTGGACGACGACGTGCACCCCGTCGTCGACCAGGCGCGCGGCCAGTGCGCGGCCCAAGCCGTCGGTGGCTCCGGTCAGCAGGACGGTCTTGGTCACGGATTCGCCCGGAGCCGGCGCGCGCAAATCTCCAAGCGCGTCCCGATCGGGTCTTCGAAGAAGAGCGCGGGATAGTGCTCGTCGCTCGACCATTCGACGGCGCGCCCGCCGGCCGCACGGACCAGCTGCTCCACCTGCGCCAGGTCAGACTCAAGATCGAACGCGAACGCGATCCGCGTCCGGGTGGGCGTCATGCCGGCGTCTTCGATGAAGCCGACGAACCACCCGATCTCGCCCGGCTCGACCGGCGTGCAGTATTCAACCGCATTTCTCGGACGTGAAGGTTCGACGGGATACCATTCGCCATCCGGCCCGACGTGCGATTCGGCCTTGCGCGACAATCCCAGCGGCGGGAGGATCGCGTCGTAGAATCCCTCGACGGCGGCCAACGAGGGCACCCGAATATCGGCGTGATCCAAGCGAAGAAGCCTCATGCCGCCCTCTTTCGCATTGACCGCGCCGGAAACCATGCGCTTCGGGATTTGCGCGGGGGGCGGAGGTTCCGCTAGACGGCGCCGCCGGCCATGTAGCCGCCATCGACCGCCAGCACGTGCCCGGTGACGTAGCTCGACGCTCGTTCGTCGAGCAAGAACGCGATCGCGGCCGCGATCTCCTCGGCTGCGCGTAGCGGCCCATCGGGACGCTCGCGAGCAGCGCCTGGCGATTGCTCGCGGTGTGGGCAGCCTTCACCATCGGCGTGTCGACGGGCCCCGGCGCGACGACGTTCACGCGGATGTTGTGCCGCGCCAGCTCGGTCGCCCAAACGCGGCTCATCCCGATCACGGCCGCCTTCGAGGCGGAGTAGGCCGTGCGTCCCGTGACGCCCCGCATCCCGGCGATCGAGCTCAGATTGACGATCGCGCCACCTCCCGCCTCGAGCAAGCGCGGCCGTGCCGCCTGCATCACGACGAACGTGCCCACGACGTTATCTCGAGGACGCCGCGCAAGAGCTCAGCCGTCGTGTCGGCGACCGGCACGTTGGCCACGACTCCCGCGCAATTGACGACGCCCCGCAGAGGTCCCAGTTCGTCGAAGTGCGCGAGCGCCGCTTCGATCGCCGGCGGCACTGTGACGTCGGCGGCATGCGCGAGCGCGGTCGCGCCACGATCGTTCAGCACCGAAAGGGTTGGTTCGAGGCCCCCGGCGTCGCGATCGACGAGGGCCACACGCCATCCCGCCTCGGCGAGATGCAGCGCCGTCGCGTAACCGATGCCGGACGCGGCTCCGGTGATCAACGCGACTTGTCGTTCTGTATCCACGGTTCCCCGTTACCCTAGTTTCCCGGTGTACGACTCGAGCAGCGACCACGCTTTGCTGCCGAATTCATTGCTCCAGCGCTGGTAGAAGCCGGTTGCGAGCTTTGCGCGGAACGACGCCGCATCGGCGACGTTGACGAGCATGCCCTGGCGTTGCAGTTTGTCGGCCGAGGCCGCCGCAAACAAGGCGCTGTCGTGCCGCTGCAGGAGCGCGTACTTTGCGACGTTGCGCTCGACGACGCCCTGAATGTCGGGCGGCAGCGCGGCCCAGGCGTCTTTGTTGGCCATCATCCATCCGCCGGCGAAGAGCAGGTTCACCATGCTCAAGTACTTCTGCACTTCGAAGAAGCGCGACGTTTCGATCAGGTCGGCCGGATTGTATTGGCCGTCGACGATGTGAGTCTGCAGGGCGGTGTACACTTCGGCGAAGGAAATGGGCGTCGGCGAAGCGCCGAGCGACTTGAACGTGTCGACCGAGATCTTCGCGACCGCAGTGCGAATCTTCAAGCCGTCGAGGTCGTCGGCGCTTCGGATCGGCCGCACGCTGTTCGTGATCTGGTAGAATCCGGTCATCGTCGGCCGGGCGAAGGCGTAGATGCCGGCCGCTCCGATCTCTTGCCGGATGTAGGCGCCCAGCGTGCCGTCGAGCGCGGCAAAGGCCTGCGTTGCGTCCTTGAACGCGAACGGAACGGACTCGATCGCGGAGACTGGCACGACCGGCGAGAGACTGATCCCGCTCAAGGAGAAGAACTGTAGCGCTCCGGAGCGCAATTGGGCGAGCATCTGGGTCTCGTTGCCGAGCACGCTATTCGGGAACAGCGTCACGACGAGCCGGCCGCCGGTCTCCTGCGCGACGGCATTCCACATCTGCGTCGCGCGCACGTGCAGCGGACTCTCGATCGGGCGGTTGTGCGCGAATTTGTATTCGTACTGCGCGGCGGCGGCGGAAGCGCGTGCGAAGCCCAGCCCGGCGGCGGCCGCCGTTGCCGCGCCCAAAAACCGGCGCCGGATATGCACGCGCATCAAATCCTCCTCGGAGCGAGGGCGCTCGTTTACCGCTTATCCGGGCGGATTTTCGCGGGATAGCTACGGACTCCGGCCAACACGGCGAACGTCTTTGCCCCGGTTGAGGCAGAACACCGGTGTGTTACGGTTAAGCGATGCCTTTTCGGCGAGCTTCGCGGCGCAACGCATGCAGCGACGTGACGCCGAGGCGGCTGTAGATGTGTTCGACCTGCTTCGTAATCGTGTACGTGCTACGGCTGAAGCGGCGCGAAATGCGATCGAGGTCCTCGCCCAGCACCAGAGCGCGAAGAAGCTGGCGTTGGAACGGCGTCAACGAATCGGGTGTCTCCTCGGCGGCCGACTCTTGCCGGGACTGTAGCGACAACCCGAGCGGACAATCCTCACCGTACGGTGCGATGTGTTTGCGGGCCCTCTCCGCCCATTGCGGCGCACTGCTCAACGCGACGAGGGACAAGGCCGCCGTCGCCGCTCGGTAGTGATGCCCGATCGCGTCGAACGTGTCGTAAACCGTCGTGAGCGTATTCGTCGCCTGTGCCCGGTCGCCGAGGGTCTGTTCGATCGATCCGCGCGCCTGCAGCTCCAGCGCGCGCGCGCGCGGGTCGCGGCTCATTGCAAAATTCGGATTGATGTTCGCGAGTCCCAAGCGCGAGTATACGGCCGCATAGTAATGCGCGCGCCCGCTGTCGACCGGCGCGTACATCATCGCAAAGATCGCGAGGATCATCCGTTCTTCGCCGAACGTGTTGCCCCACGCCACTTGCGACGATTCGCGCTCCGCTTCGAAGATTTCGTCGAGCGCCCACGGTTCGTTGCCACCGATCCGCGCCACGAGCGCGCGGTCGAGATGGCACTGCGCCCGGAAAGCCGGGCTCGGTGCCAGTGCCAGCGCATCGCGGAAGAACCACTGAGCCCGGTGCGACTCGCCGCGCATAAACGCATCTAGGCCCAAACACCGGAGCACATGCATGTGCTCCTCCGCCGTGTCCGGCGTCCAAGGAATCGTGTCGAGGGCCCTGGCCGCGGCGGCGATACCCGGCAGGTGCGCCGTTTCAAAAGCGATGCGGGACAGCGACACCGTCGTGATCGCCGCGGCGCTGACGTCGGCCCACCGTGGTTCGGTCGCGAAGTAACTGTCGAGCGCAACGATGAGGTCGTCGATTTGGGCGCGATAGTCCCGCCGGGACGCGTGAACCCACGCGCGCAGGCTGTGCGCATAGAGCCTGCCGGACGGCTCGGGATCGCCGAGGGCGAACGCCAAATCGGGGTCGTCGAGTTGCAACTCGCCGCGCCAATACCGCAGGCGCGCCTTGAAAAGAGCCAGCGTGCGCAGCCCTAGCGGATACGCCGCGACCAGCCCCTGTGCGCGCTCCAAGCACACCGCCGCGGAGTCGAAGTTGCGCACGGAGCTATAGGCGCGCACCAAGAGGAGTTGGCGTCTGAATTGGGCCTCGGGAGTGGAGAAGAGGTCTTCGAGTGGGGCAAGGAGGGCCAGGGCTTGCGCCCCGTCGCGGCGGAGCTTGACCTCCGCCTCGACCAGGGCGCCGTACTGACCTAACTCTGCCGGCCATTCCGGCCAATCGCTAACCTGCGCGAGCGCATCATCGTTGCGCGCGCCGCGCAGCGCCGCTTCAGCCGACTCGAGCCCGTTCCGAAGCTCGGAGTCGTCCTTCATCAGTCGCTTAGAGCGGCACGTACGCCGTGATCGTGATGAGGCCCGAAGGTAGTGAGAGCTTAAAGGCTCCAGTCCAATTCGAGATGGTCCATGTTATCTGCGCGCCCTTGGAGTTCGTCGCGGTCACCACGATGCCGGCGGCTGGAATTTGGATCGGGGTCGGCGACGGTGCCGGCGTCGCCGACTCGGTCGAGCGCGACGACGAGCTGACGGCAACGCCATTCCAGTAGACGGTCCCGTCGATCACGATCGGGCTTGCCAGGTTGATCGTGATTTTTGCCGGCCCACCCCAGCCGCTTTGCGTCCCGCTTTGGCCAGAAAGGGCTAAGGCGAGGTTCGAAGACGACCCGAGCGCGGGCATTTGCGGGGCCTGAGACGTCTGCGGAACGGCACTCGAAGTGCTGCCGCCTCCGCCGCAGCCGGCCAGGCTGACCGAAATCGCTAACAATAAAAGGGAGACGCGACGCATGGTATTATGCTCCGGGTGCCTGTGAAAGTGGCGGCGAGAGTATTACTCTCCCTTAACGGTTTCGGTGGCTCGATTTGGCTAGCAGCATAGCTACCTGTAAAATGTTCGTAAAACCGGACAAGAGGGCGTTGGGCGACCGAGCTGGTCTCGAGCGAGGGCTGTCTCCCGGTTACCGGCCGGCGTCGGCGGGGTCTCCGCGGGCCGCCCATTACGGACAAGCGCGATTGGTCGATCGTCGTGAAGCATGAGCGGCTGTTGCCGCGCTGAACACGTTGTAAGGTTTTCCTCCCGTGACGAAAGCTGCTGCAACCGGAGCCACACGATGACGCCCCAGATAACCGACGGTCAGGTTTTGGCCCAATGTTCGTGCGGCGCCGTCGCCTTGGCGCTCGAGGGCGCGCCGATCGTTAGCGTTGCGTGTTACTGTGATACGTGCCAAGAAGGTTCGCGCCGCATCGAAGCATTGCCGAATGCACCCTCCGTGCGAGAGCCGGACGGCGGTACGGCGTACGTCGCGTATCGCAAGGATCGCGTAACGTACGCGAAGGGCAAAGAACTCCTGCGAGATTATTCCCTCGAGCAGAATCCGAGGACGAAACGGGTCGTCGCATCCTGCTGCAACACCGCAGTGATGATGCGCTTCGATGACGCGCGGCACTGGATTCCCGTGTATCGCGCGCGCCTCGGGCCTAACCCGCCGGCGATACAGATGCGGATCTGCACGAGCTATGTGGCGGATAACGCCGCTCTTCCGAACGACGTGCCGTCCCATCGGAGCTACCCGGCGTCGCTTCTGATCAAGCTCCTATCGTCCCGTATTGCGATGTTGTTCCGCTCGTGAGATCCGCCCCTCGCGGCGCTGGCGAGCCGCAGCGAGAGACCGGCCACTCGCAATCCCGGACATCAAGGAGTCATCAGCAGACATTTGTGGGAACGTCGGTGTATCGGCCATGAGGGTGATTCCATGCTCATGGATTCCTAGGAAGGTTCGATTCATGGCGCTCTTCGATGACTTTCTCGCCGCGGGGGAGACCCTTGGCGTCGCCTTTTGGACGGGTGCGGCCGCCGGCTATGCGTTTCTCGCGGCGCCGACCGTCGCCCACGAAGCGAACGATCTCGATCTTCAGGCACGAATCACCGGGACGGTGCTCACCCGCGTCGTGAACGTCGCCAACATCTGCGAGGTGGCCGCGATCGGCTGTGCCCTCCTGCGGGCACGAAGCGCCGACGAACGGCCAAATGACGTTGCGCGAGCGTTAGCCGGCATCGGGGCGGTCGCTGCACTGCGCGTGTTTCGCACGCAGGTCATGCCCGAGATGACGCGTTTGCAGCAGGCGATGGGCGGTTCATTCGCCGACGTTCCGGACGACGACCCGAATCGGATCGCCTATCGCGCCCAACACAAGCGCTCGACGCAAGTCTACGGCGCGGCGCTGCTCTGCGGCATCACTCAACTCGTCCTGACCAGCATCCGCACCCGAGCATAGCACACGAGCACCACTGAACCCGTGAAGGAATGGTTGCGCATCCATAGAAAGCGGCGCCTCCCACGTCCATTTTAGTGCCTACGAAGGCGGGTGATCGTGAGTTCGGGTGTCTTATATCAGCGAACGCAGGTGGGGTATGTACCCCTCCTAGTAGCACTGCTCTTAGCGATGTCGTTGCTGTTGTTGGGCATCAGAGCAGCCCACGATATCGGCTTTTGGATCTTCATCAGCGCTTCCGTTCATCTTCGCCGCGGTTGCATGCCTTCTTTTCTGCACGCTCACGGTGAAAATCACGAAACGTGACATCACTTGGTTCTTCGGCCCGTCTATTTTCAAGAAGCGAATAGCGCTCGGAGAAATTCGAGCGGTCGAAACTAGCAAGACTAGTGTCGCTGACGGATGGGGCCTTCACATGACGTCCCGCGGCTGGTTATACAACGTGGCTGGCCTTTCAGCCGTGGTCTTAGTCCTCGAAGGCGGCACGCGCTACCTCATAGGTACTGCAGAGCCTGATCGCTTGCGAAGCTTGATAGAGAGCGTCCTAGCACAATAGGAAGAGGTGGCCTCGGTTCTTTGGACGCCGAACCGCATTTCTTAAGTGGATGACTGCGCTCAATTACGCCGCTATTGCTACGGCTCTTGAGTAGTATACGTCATAGGGTGTGAGGCCGTCTAGTGTTGAATGCGGTCTTTAGCTGTTATGGCATGCGATGTACTTTCCGATCGCGCTTCGTGCGTCGGTTGAGCTCTCATACGCGCGAGGTACACGTCTTCGTAGAATAATCGTTCGCTAGAAACGCTCAACGATGTTGTCACGCCAGCAGCCCTTTCCGTTCATGCTGAACGCGATCTCGTTCTCTTAGCAGATGAGCTTGACGAAATCGGTATCGGTAAATCGCAAGCCCTGATCCGTGTTGAAGATCCGCGGTCTTCCGAATTCTCGAAGGCCTCGCAGACGGCGTCGATACAGAATTCGGTCGTCAACCTGTTCGAAAGCCGCCACGCCAAAACACGACGCGAATGCCAGTCGAGTACAGCGAATAAATAGAGAAACCCGTGCCGCATCGGGATGTGCGAGATGTCAACCGCCCATACGTGGTTGGGCGCTTCGTCGCAACGCCGCGGAGCAAGTACGGGAAGACGGCATGCTCGGGATTCCATTTAGAGGTGCGTTTCTTGCGGTACAGCGCCTCAATGCCCATCAGGCCCATCAAGCGCGCGACATGACGACGCCCGACGCTAACGCCTTCGCGCTTGAGCATATCGCGCAGCATCCGAGCGCCGGCAAAGGGGTAGTCCATAAGCAGCCGATCCATGCGCCGCGTCAACTCGAGATCGCCTTGCAAGATCGGGCGTGGATTGTAGTAAAACGAACTATGGGAAATTGCAAGGAGTTCGGCTTGCGCAGTGAGCGGAAGATCGTGCTCTGCATCGATCATCGCTTTACGCTTGGGCCGCCGACGCGCCCGAGCGCTTGTTCTAGAAAAATCGTTCTCCGAAGTTAATCTACCAATCGCGTCCAGCGCCACCTTAGGTTTGAAAGCCAGAGAGTGGTTCCGGCGGGAACGTCGTGCCACGAGATGCTCCTCCTTGAAGGCGTATTCGCCTTCGACGGAGCGAAGTCATCACTTATACGACTGTCCTATTTCCCTGGGCCACCTCGGTGATGCACGCCGCATTTGATCGGAATGATGCAATCCGTCCGAGACCTCGTCGGCTCAGTACCTTCGCCCGTACTCGGGCGGTATTCGACGGTCAGCACGAGACGAGAGCCGGCAACTGATAGCCGATACGCGTTGAAAACAACTCAGGATCAATAACCACGAACGGCACCCATTCGCGGTGGTTCCACGGGGGCCGCAGTACCGTATATTACTGTAAGTCCAGACCCTCCGCCCCACGTTGATGTCGGATACGGCGGTGGATCTCCCGCAGCTCCATCAGGCGCATTCCAGTTGTTCGCCACCCAGACGTCCCCAGCGGGATCGATCGCAACGTCGGTCAGCATTTGAATACTGCCTCCGGTGAACACGTGCATCACATCGCCCATCTTCGCGCCGGCCACGTGCCCCTTCGAGCCCGCACCGACCATCGCGACGACGCTTCGTCCCATAAAGTTGCCGATCCAGACGTCACCATTCCCGTCGATGTTAAGGCCCCATGGGACATTGATCGCGCCATTTCCGCTATAGCCGGCGGGCACCGTCTGGCTACCGTCAGGCCGAATCACATTGATGAGGCCCGTCGGCTTGCCATATTTGAAGACGGCTCCAGCCATGATTCGAAACTGTTCCATGATTGAGGCGCCATCCGGCACCGCAGGAAACGGAAAATCGCGAGATGCGTTGCTCGCCACCCAGACGTTGCCTTGCGCGTCGAGAGCGAGTGCTCGGACGATGATGCCGACATGGAATGTATCCACTTTAGTAGGATCATTGGCTGCGAAACGGACAACCGTGTCTGCCTGCGAGTTACTCACCCAGACGCGGTTTTTCGAATCGATTACGATGTCAAACGGCGATTTCAGGCCATCTACCTTGACGACCCTGCCGTCCTTTATCCGACCACCAGGAAAGTAAAGCAACTGATTGTCGGATCCATCAGCAATCCAGACGTCGCCATTCTCTGCAACGCCGATTCCCATCAATCCGAGAAACTTCGTCTTGAAAGGGAGATCGCTCTCTTTCGCGACGGGGCGACCGTGAAGATCCATGACTACGAATTTGCCATTGAAGCTGGTCGCCCAGACATTTGTGCGCGTAACAGCCGTGCCCCATCCGATGCCGTCGATCCCCATCCCCGTAAACCCAGTAATCGGTGGGGAAAGCGCGGTCCCGTTTGGCGACATTTCGAGTACGCCGCCGCCGATGCTAGTGATCACGCCGGATTGCGAGCCGGGCATCCAATTTTGTCCGCTCCATAAGTTGCCTTCGGCGTCAAACATGAAGCGGCCGTTCGCGTACATCCCGCCGCCGGCGAATGCAAGGCTAAGCGCAAAATCGGGCGGGCTCCAAGCCAGATACGGAACAAATGGCGCGGCCCGGCGAGACCCATCCTTCGGCTGCGGGTAGGCTTTGTCGAAGAGTGCGTAGAGCTCTTTCGGCGAGGCCCAAGACTCTCGCGCGATGCTCGCCATCGCCGTCATTGTGTCCGATACCGCCGCACCAGGAAGGGGCGCTGCCGCCGCGAGAAACTGCTCGCACCAGCCCGCATCCGAAGTCGTGGCGAACGCAGTGATCAGCGATCCCAACGTGTCGAAGGTCGCGAGCGTGGCCGTCTGCGTGCTGTTCAGAGGATTGAGGAGCACGTCTCCCCAGCCACCTTTTGCCACGTTCACAAAGTTTGGTACGTTGCCAGCGGCGATCTTTAGCCCGAGCGGATTACCCTTCAGTTCATCACCATGTACGAACTGTGCGGCGGTAAATGCCGACCCCACCGTCGTCAGTTCGTTGATCACAACGCGACTTGGATGGCTTGGTGGTAGCAATAGGAGAAGCGTCGTCGCCGCATTGACCGCACTCGGGCCACGTCTTCCGCCGCGAGCGATGAGATACAGGGTCGATCGCGGCGCGTCTGGCTTGCCAATGATCGAAAAGGTCCCGAAACTGGTCGTGCGCGCCTCACCGATCTTTTCCGGCCTCGCGGCGCCGGTAGCCCATAGTGTGACAGTTGCGCCCGAGATTGGCTGACCGCCGATGACGACCGCGCCCGACACGCTTGCCGCGTCCGATGCAGCCCCTAAGAGGCCAAACATGGCCAGTGCAAACGTGGCGGATGAGGCGCTCAGAAAAGCAGAAAAGGATGCCGGTCGATGATGCGGCGTGCAAGGCATCAGGAGTCTCCGATCGAGGAGTCGCTCAGGGCAGCTTAAACCCGGTTTGAGTGTACCACCGATAATGTTTTAAGGGTGTGAAGACCCTGCGAAGGCAGCCACTCCGAAGAGCGAGACTCCGCCGTTCGGCCGATCATCGTGTTTTCGGCTACCGCGCGATCTCGAGGAGTGGGCATCGGCCTCAGTCGCCTTGCGTATCAGCATCGCGGGCAGAGCGCGCATCCACGCTGTGTCTCGTTCGCGGCTCCTGCCTTCGGCCGTACTGGCGTCGTAAGCCGCTGCCCGGGCGATGAATGCGCGGCTCTCCTCGACGGGCCGGATTTGCTCGTACGGTGGGTCGCAGCGGTAGCCGATTCGTCTCGTCGTGTTCGTGAGTTGCGTAATGCGCTCGCCGAGCCGCGCAAGTACCGTTTTACACCGCCATCGATGTAAAACGGTACCATCGCATTTTACGAACAGCCGCTCGTCGTGCCGCAGGTGTCGCACTTGAGGCACGTGCCGTTGCGTACGAGGGTGAACTGTCCGCACTCGCTGCAGGCGTCGCCGCTGTAGCCTTTGGCGACGGCTTGCCGCATCTGCTCGGCACGGGTAAGGATTGCGGTCGCCGCTGCGGTGGCGCCGTTGCCGTTGCTGTGTCCGTTCGTTTGCGCCGACGGGGTCGCCAGGGCGTTGGGCGTCGCGGTGGCCGCACCGGTCGGGGTGCCGCCGGGGCGTAGATGCGGGCTGGGCGGGTGCAGCTTCTCGGTGACTGCCGTCGGCGGCGGCGGCGCGATGCGGACCGGGCCGGCTTCCTCGCCGGTGTATTCCGGATCGGGTCCCATCGCGTCGACCGACATGTCGGGCTTCACCTGCGCGAGGTCGTAGCGGCCGAGATAGCTCACCGCCAGCTCGCGGAAGATGTAGTCGATGATCGACGTCGCCATCTTGATGTTCTCGTGGCCCGTGACGGGGCCGTTGGGCTCGAAGCGCGTGAACGTGAACGCGTCGACGTACTCCTCGAGCGGGACGCCGTGCTGCAAGCCGAGGCTCACCGCGATCGCGAAATTGTTCATCAGCGAGCGGAAGGCCGCGCCTTCCTTGTGCATGTCGATGAAGATCTCACCGAGCGCGCCGTCTTGGTACTCGCCGGT
The DNA here is from genome assembly GCA_963749395.1 of Vulcanimicrobiota bacterium. GTDB lineage: Bacteria > Vulcanimicrobiota > Vulcanimicrobiia > Vulcanimicrobiales > Vulcanimicrobiaceae > CAVVMT01. The sequence continues at coordinate 44,530 of CAVVMT010000015.1, read as the reverse complement.
GCGCAGGTACACTTTGTGGCCGCCGATGACGGCTTTTTGCGTGTATCCGCCGCGGCGGTGCGGCATGCGGCGCCGCTTGGCGATGTAGCGGTAGATGATCCTCTCCGCGACTTGCATCGGCGTCTGGTAGGCGCCGATCGCCGGCTCCTCTTCCTCGCCGCCGGTGTCGAGGTCGTTCGACGTCGCCAGCGGTTGCGAGAGCTTGGAGCCGTCGCGGTAGAGCGCGACCGCCTTGACCATGCGCTCCCAGCTATAGCGGTAGGCTTCCTTCACGTCGGCGATCGTCGCCGTCTGCGGGAGATTGATCGTCTTGCTCAGGCCGCCGCTGATGAACGGCTGCGCGGCCGCCACCATGTCGATGTGCGCCAGCGGGCGGATGTAGCGTGCCCCGTGCTTGCCGCACGGCGTCGCGCAGTCGAACACCGCCAGATGCTCGTCCTTCAGATACGGTGCGCCTTCGAGGGTCATGCGCCCGCAGATGACGTCGGAGGCTTCGTCGATCTGCTGCTGCGTGAAGCCGAGCCCGTCGCGCAAGAGCGAGAAGGAGAAGTCGTCGAGCTTGTCTTTGGGGATGCCCAGTTTCTCGACGCAGTAGGCTTCGCCGATGACGAACTTGTTGAACGCGAACGGCAGTTCGAACGCGCTCGGGAGCGCGGCTTCGATCTTGGCGAGGGTGGCGTCGTCGAAGCCCTTCGCGCGGAGCGTCGCCCGGTTGACGTGCGGCGTGCCTTCGAGGGTGTTCGTCCCGGTGGCGAACGTTTCGATCGCGGCAATCTGATCGTCGCTGTAGCCGAGGCGGCGGAGCGCCGGCTCGACCGATTCGTTGATATCTTGAAGTAGCCGCCGCCGGCGAGCTTCTTGAACTTTACGAGCGCGAAGTCGGGCTCGACGCCGGTCGTATCGCACGACATGACGAGGCCGATCGTGCCGGTCGGTGCGATGCAGGTGACCTGCGCGTTGCGGAAGCCGTGGATTTCGCCGATCGTCAACGCCTCGTCCCACATCTTGCGGGCCGTCTGCCACGTCTGCTGCGTGAACAAGGTCGGCGCGTAGGTGACCGGCGTGATCGAGAGGCCTTCGTACGAATCCGCCGGCACGGTGTGGGCCGCGTTACGGTGATTGCGGATGACGCGCAACATGCCGTCGCGGTTCGGCGCATAGCGCGGGAACGCTCCGAACTGCTGTGCCATCTCGGCCGACGTGCGGTATGCCGCGCCGGTCATCAGCGCGCTGATCGCCGCGCACCAGCCGAAGCCTTCTTCGGAGTCGTACGGCAAGCCGAGGCGCATCAGCATCGTCCCGAGATTCGCATATCCCAGGCCCAGCGTGCGGTAGTCGTACGACTTCTGTGCGATGACCTTCGCCGGGAACTGCGCCATCAGCACGCTGATCTCGAGGGTGAACGTCCACAACCGGCAAGCCTCGGCGAAGCGCGCGGCATCGAAGCTGCCGTCGCCTTCATTTAAGAACTTGACCAAGTTGAGACTGGACAAGTTGCACGCGGTGTCATCTAGGAACAAGTATTCCGAGCAGTTATGGACATAGAAGCCGTTCGCATCGAAGACGTGAACCGCTGGAATCGTGCAGTCGAAGACCGGCTCCGGCGCTGAGTCCTCGAACTGGACGACCGCGAGATAGTCGTTTCCGAACTTGTTGATGGTGTTCGATTCGGCGCCGGCCGGGACTTTGACCGCGTGCGAATGAACCCGCACGAGATCGCCCTCGCGCAGGTCGCCCCATGCAACCCACCCACGGCTGATCGAGCCGTTGCGGAAGATGCACGCGTACACTTCGTGATTGAGCGTAGCACGAAGCGATTCACCGTCGGAGAACCGGATCGAGCGCACCGGCTTGACTCCGGTGAAGAAGAAGCCTTGCTCCGTCGAGGCGTAGGGTTTGCCGTCGACCAGTGCCTCGAATCGATGTCCTACGAGCGACGCGGCGGTTCGATGTCCTTCGGTCGTCGCGATCAGCGTGTCGCCCGTGACACACGGATTACTCGCGTTGATGCGGCCGTCGGCGGGGCAGGTGTGCCACTCGTTGATCGTCGAGTCGAACTGTACGCCCGGGTCGGCGCATTGCCAGGCTGAGACCGCGATGCGTTCCCAGAGGTCGGCGGCGGGGATCGTCTTGGCGACGCGGCCGTCGGTGCGCCGCTTGAGTTCCCAATCGCCGTTGGCATCGAGCGCCTTGAAGAAGGCATTGCCGATGCGGACGGAGTTGTTCGAGTTCTGACCCGAAACCGTGCCGTAGGCTTTGGAATCCCAGTTCGTGTCGTAGGTCTCGATCTCGAGCTTCTTATAGCCTTGACGCGCGAAATCGAGGGCGTACTGCACGTTCGCTTGCGGAATGCCGGCGTTGAGCGCGGAGCGCATCGCCTTTTTGAGCTGCGGGTTGAACGCCGGATCGAGGCGCGCGCTTTCCGGAACGCTTTCGTCCCACGCCGCTGCCATGATTGCGTTGAGATGCTTCTCGCACGAGATCGATCCGGCGACGAGGTCCGAGACTTTCTGCTCTTCCTTGACCTTCCAAGCGATGAATTCTTCGATGTCGGGATGGTCGAGATCGAGCACGACCATCTTGGCCGCGCGCCGCGTCGTACCGCCGCTCTTGATCGCGCCCGCCGCCCGGTCGCCGACGCGCAAGAACGACATCAGCCCCGAACTCGTGCCGCCGCCGGAGAGCCGCTCGCCTTCGCCGCGGATCGACGAGAAGTTGCTCCCGGTACCCGAGCCGAACTTGAAGATGCGCGCTTCACGAACCCACAGGTCCATGATCCCGCCCTCGTTGACCAGGTCGTCCCCAACCGATTGAATGAAGCACGCGTGCGGGCTCGGGCGCTCGTAGGCGTTGACCGAGCGCGTCAGCTCTTCGGTCTTGGCGTCGACGTAGTAGTGGCCTTGCGGCGGGCCGGCGATGCCGTACGCCCAGTGCAGGCCGGTGTTGAACCACTGCGGGGAGTTGGGGGCGCCGATCTGGCGCGCCAGCATGGCGCGCATCTCGTCGTAGTAGATCCGCGCGTCGGCTTCACTGTCGAAGTAATCGTTCTTCCAGCCCCAGTAGGTCCACGTCCCGGCCAACCGGTTGAACACTTGCCGGGCGTCGGTTTCCTTGCCGAACTGCTGCTCGCGCGGCAGCTTCGCGAGCGCCGCGTCGTCGGGGATCGAACGCCACAGCCACTCCGGCACGCCGCCCTCGGGGACGCGCTGCAGCGCGGCGGGGACGCCGGCTTTGCGGAAATACTTCTGGGCGAGGACGTCGATCGCGACCTGCGTCCAGGTGCCCGGAACCATCGCGTCCTTGGCTTCGAAAATGACCGAACCGTCGGGGTTGACGATCCGCGACGTGCGGGGTTCGAAGACGATCCCGCCGTAGGGATCCGCGGTCGTCGAATAGATCCGGGTGAACTTCATTCGTTAAGCCTCGCGTGTTCGGTCGGGGTGTGCGCTTGAGGGGACCGGCCTAGTTCGAGAAGCGACTCGAACACCTGTTCGATTGGAGCAGGGTTTCAGAGCGCTCGGTACCGTCTATTGTACCTCGGACTTGCACCGGGCACAAGATATGGGGGTCTACCTTGTGGTCGGGCACCGTTCGGCGGAGGGCAGGCGGCTCGACCTTCTCGGCCGGTCCGGCTGCGAATGCCTTGGCGACGGAAGGTGCACAAACGCGGATTCTTGCGGACAGCGGCGCAAAAGTTGTGGAGAGCCGCGGGCGGCCGGGCGAGGAGAGGGTGCGCGCCGCGGGGTAACCACCGCCGATGTTTCGACCCGACGCCTTCGCATCGCGGCTCGTGGAGATTTCGCTCGACCAGCTCGCAAGCGAGGGCGTCCGGGGGATCATCGTCGATCTCGATAATACCCTCGTCGGCTACAACGAGTCGGTGCTGGCTCCCGACGTCGTCGCCTGGATCGTGGCGGCGCGCGACCGGGGCTTTCGCATCGCTTTGGTTTCGAACAACTTCGCCGAACGCGTCGCCGCGATCGGCGCGCATCTCGAGGTTCCCACCGTGCCGAGCGCCCTCAAACCATTGCCCCGCGGCTTCTTGCGCGCGCTGACCCTGATCGGCACGCGCAAGCACGAAACCGTCGTCGTCGGCGACCAGTTGTTCACCGACGTCCTAGGCGCCAAGTTCGCGGGCTTGCGCGCGATCCTCACCGAGCCGCTGACCGAACAGGGATTCATCACGACGCGCGTCATGCGCGTCATCGAGCGCTTTCTGCTCGGGGGGCGCCGGTGAAGCCGGTCGCGGTCGTCTTCGACCTCTACGGCACCCTGCTCGAGATCGGTTCGCTCGAAACGGTCGTCGCGCGCCACGTCGCCGACGCTCCGGCCTTCGTGCGCGCCTGGCGCGACAAGCAGATCGCCTACGCGATGTCGGCGACGCTGATGGAGCGCTACGAAGACTTCGACGCGATCACCGCGCATGCGCTCGACTACGTCCTCGAACAGTTCGCGGTGACGCTCTCGACGGCGGCGCGCGCCGAACTCGGCGCCGCGTGGCTGGGCGTGCGCATGTATCCCGACGCGCTGACGGCGCTGACGGCGATGCGCGAACGCGGCATCCACACCGCGGTCTTCACCAACGGCACGGTCGCCTCGGCGCGGACGGTGCTGCGCAGCGCGCAAGCGCACGAGCTGATCGACACCTTGCTCACGGTCGGACCGGCTCAAGCGTTCAAGCCGGCGCAGCGCGTGTACCGCGTCGTGACCGATCACTTCGGTGCCAAACCGGAAGAGATCGTGTTCGTCAGCTCGAACGGCTGGGACGCCGCCGGAGCGAGCACGTTCGGCCTGCACGTCGTGTGGTGCAACCGCAGCGGCCTGCCGGCCGAGCGGATCGGAGCGGCGCCGGCCCACACTGTTCATTCGCTGGCCGAACTGCCGGGAGTGCTGCATGGTTCCTAGCGTTCGCGCCGTCGTCTTCGATCTGTACGGAACGCTCCTGGACATCTCGGCGTTCACGGAATTCGCCAAGCCGTACACGCAGCAGCCCGAACAATTCGTCGCCGATTGGCGCAGCCGTCAGCTCGCGATCGCCTTCACGTTGGCATCGTCGAAGCGCTACGAGAATTTCGACGTGGTCACCGCGCGCGCGCTCGAAGAGGTCGCGCCGCGCTACTACATCCGGCTCACGCCGGAAGTCAAGGAAGCCATGATGGCGTGGTGGCGCGAGGGGCCGTTCTACGACGACGTGTTGGACACGTTCGGGATGCTCGTCACGTATCGCATCGACACCGCCGTACTGACCAACGGCACGCCGGCCGCGGCGACCGCGGCGCTCGAAAGGGCGGAGGTCCTACCCTTCGTCACCGCGGTGCTCTCCGCCGACGCCGTGCGGACCTACAAGCCGCAGCGCGCCGTGTACGAACTGGCGACGAAACGCTTCGAGTGCGCCCCCGACGACCTGATCTTCGTCGCGTCGCACGACTGGGACGCCAGCGGCGCCGCGCAGTTCGGGATGCGCTCGGTCTGGTGCCAGCGCGGCGTTCCGGTGGCCGAAGGCGTGCACCGCCGCGAACGCACGATCGCGACGCTGCGCGACGTGCTCCCGATCGCCGGCATCGAGCCGTGAGCTTCGGAGAGGGGGAGATTCGAACTCCCGAGACCTTTAAGGGGTCTGCTCGCTTTCCAAGCGAGTGCATTCGACCACTCTGCCACCTCTCCAGCCGACCGTGATTCCCGGGCCGCAGCGGCCCTTTCCTGCGCGCGCCGCGGCGCGGACGGCCGGCGGCGATTCTCTTCCGCGCTGGCCTTTTGCAGATAGGAAGGCACGCGCCCGGTAAGGCAGATGGGCGGCAATGACCATTCGCGTGGGGGTCGACGTCGGCGGGACGTTTACCGATCTCGTCGCGCTCGACGAGTCGACCGGGGCTTTGACGAAGATCAAAGTGCCCTCGACTCCGCTCGAGCCGGAGCGAGGCGTGATCGCGGCCGTGCAGCGGCTCGTCGAGCGGACCGGGCCGGAGGCAGTCGGGATCGTCGCGCACTCGACGACGATCGCCACCAACGCGCTGCTCGGCCAGATCCACCTCGATCTGCCGCGGGTCGCGCTGCTCACGACGCAAGGCTTTCGCGACGTGCTCGAGATCGGGCGCCAGAACCGCAGCGAGGTGTACAACCTCTTCGTGCGCGCGCCCGCGTCCGCTCGTCGCGCGCGGCGACCGCATCGGCGTGCGCGAGCGGATGGATGCCGGCGGCACCGCGCTCGTGCCGCTCGACGACGGCGCGATCGAGGCGGCGCTCGACGAAATCGCGCGCCGCGACGTGCGCGCGGTCGCGGTCTCGTTCTTGCACGCCTATCGCAATCCGGCCCACGAACGCGCGCTCGGCGCTGCGCTGCGGGAACGCTTCCCGCACGTCGACGTCTCGCTCTCGAGCGAGATCGATCCCGAATATCGCGAGTACGAACGGACGAGCACGACGGTCGTCAACGCACTGCTCGTCCCGCTCGTGCGCACGTACCTCGAGCGGCTGGCGCACGAGTTGCGCGAGCGCCGGCGTGCGCGCGCCGCTCTACGTCATGCAGTCCGGGGGCGGGATGGCGTCGGTGGAAGAAGCCGCGGCGCGGCCGGCGACGCTGATCGAGAGCGGGCCGGCGTCGGGCGTGATCGGCGCCGCCTTCGTGGGCCGGCTGCTCGGGATCGAGAACGTGCTCTCGTTCGACATGGGCGGCACGACCGCCAAAGCCGGCACGATCGTCGGCGGCGAACCGCAGGTGACGGCCGAGTTCGAAGCCGCGGGCCGCACCCATTCGGGCCGCGCGGTCAAGGCTCGGGCTATCCGGTCCGCTTTCCGTTCATCGACCTCGCCGAAGTGTCAGCGCCGGCGGCGGGACGATCGCGTACATCGACGCCGGCGGCGCGCTGCGCGTCGGGCCGCTGTCGGCGGGCGCCGACCCCGGGCCGGCCGCTACGGAAAGCGGCGATCGCGCGACGGTCACCGACGCGAACGTCGTGCTCGGACGGCTCAATCCGGCGCGCGCTGCTGGGGGGCGAGATGCCGATCGACGCGCGCCGTTCGCGCGCCGCGATCGCGCGCGCTGTGCACGCGCCTCGGAGGCCGAGCGTCGACGAAGCGGCGGCCGGGATCGTGCACTGATCGACGATGGAGATGGCGAAGATCCTGCGCATCGTCTCGATCGAACGCGGGCACGACCCGCGCCACTTCGCGCTGCTCGCGTTCGGCGGCGGCGGCCCGCTGCATGCCTGCGCCCTGGCGGAAGAATCTGCAGGTCGCGCGGGTGATCGTCCCGGGCAACCCGGGCTTGTTCTCGGCGTTCGGCCTGCTGACGGCCGACGTGCGCTCGACCGCGGTGCAGTCGATCGTCGCGCTCGCGTTCGGATTCGATGCCGCCCAGGCCGAAGGGTGTTCGCGCGCCTGGAACGCGACGGCGCCGAACGGCTGGCGCGCCAGAGCGTCCCGGCGGCGATGTCGGCGTTCGTGCGCGAACTCGACATGCGCTACGCCGGCCAGAGTTTCGAGCTGCAGCCGGTCGCGCCCCCTTCGACGACGGTGCGCTCGCCGATGCGATCGAGGCCTTTCACGATCGCCACCAGCGCACGTACGGCTACGCCTCGCGCTCCGAGGCGGTCGAGCTCGTCAACGCGCGGGTCACCGCGATCGGCAGCGGCGCGAAACCCAGTGCCGCGCGCGCCGGCGCTCGCGCCGCCGGATCGCTGCCCGAAGCGCTGCTCGGAACGCGCGCCGTCTACTTCACCGGACGCGGCCGCGTGCCGACGCCGGTGTGCAGCGCGAACGGTTGCGCCCCCGGGAATCGCTTCGCGGGCCCGGCAGTGGTGGAACAGTACGACTCGTGCACGCTCGTGATGCCGGGCTGGAGCTCGGCGGTCGACGCGTACGGACATCTCGTGCTGGAGAAGGAGCGCCCGTGATCGCTGCGAGCCGCACGGTCGATCCGATCACGTCGAAGTGATCAAGAACGCGTTGATCTACGCGAGCGAAGAGATGGGGATCGCGGTGCGTAACGCCGCGTACTCGCCGAACATCAAGGAGCGTCTCGACCATTCGTGCGCGCTCTTCGACCGGCGCGGCCGGCTGATCGCGCAGGCCGAACACATCCCGGTGCACCTGGGCTCGCTCCCGTGGGGGCTCGCGCGCACGCTCGAAGTGCTCGCGCCCGCGGCGAGCTATGGCGGCCGGCGACATGTGGGTCGTCAACGATCCCTACGTCGCGGGCACGCATCTCAACGACATCACCGCTGTCCGCGCCGATCTTCCACGCCGGCGAGCTGGTCGGATACGCGGGAACAAGGCGCACCACGCCGACGTGGGCGGAGCGGTGCCGGGCTCGATGTCGTCCGACGCGCGCGAACTGTTCGCCGAAGGGCTGATCTTGCCGCCGATGCGGATCATGGCCGGCGACGCGGTCGTCGAAGCGACGATCGAACTCGTGCGCGCGAACTCGCGTTCGCCCGAGGTGCGCACCGGCGATCTGCGCGCGCAGGTCGCCGGCAACGTGATCGGCGAGCGGCGCATGCTCGAACTCGTCGCACGATACGGTGCCGCGACCTTCGACGCCGCGATCGAACGCTTCTTGACGAAGAGCGAACGGCGCACCCGCGCGGTGCTGCGCGGCTGCCCGACGGAACGTACGTCGCCGAAGACTGCTCGAAGCGCCCGACGGCACGCCGTCGATCCGCATCCGCGCCGCGGTGACGATCGCCGATGGAACGGCGACGATCGACTACGCGGGCACGAGCCCGCAGTTGGCGCTGCCGATCAACGCCGTCTACGGCGTCACGCTCTCGGGCGTGTACTTCGCGCTGCGCGCGGTCACCGATCCGACGATTCCGATGAACGAAGGCTGCTTCCGCCCGATCGTCGTCAACGTCCCCCCGGGCACGCTGCTCATCGCCGATCCGGCCGGCGCCGGTGAGCGGCGGCAACGTCGAAACCTCGACGCGCAATGCCGACGTGATCCTGCGCGCGCTCGCGCAGGCCGCGCCGGAACGCGTCGCCGCGCCGTCAGCGGCGGCACGATGAGCAACGTGATGGCCGGCGGAACGACGCTCCGCCGGGCGCGCGTGGACGTTTTACGAAACGAACGGGTGCGGCATGGGCGCGCGCCCGACGACCGACGGCATCGACGGCATCCACTGCGAGATGACGAACACCCTCAACACGCCGATCGAAGCGATCGAACAGTACTTTCCCCTGCGCGTCACGCAGCTACGAGTTCGTCCCGAATACGGCAGGCGACGGGACGTTCCGCGGCGGATGCGGACTCGTGCGCACGCTCGAGCTGATCGACGGCGACGCAACCTTCGTCCTCTTGGCCGACCGGCACACGTTGCCGCCGCGCGGATTCATGGGCGGAACGGACGCGAGTCCGGGGCGCCACACCCTGCTGCGCGACGGCACCGAAACGCCGCTCGGCGTGAAGACGACGGTCCATTTGCGTCCCGGCGACCGGATCGCGGTGCAGACCCCCGGCGGCGCGGGGTACGGCGATCCCGCGCAGCGCGATCCCGCGGCCCGCGAAACCGACCGCCGCAACGAACTGATCACCTGATCCGGAAAGGACCCCGATGCAACGCTGGTTGACCTTCTCGCTCGCGGCCGCGCTCGTCGCCACCACGGTGTGCGGCACGCAACCGGCGCAAGCCGGTGCGCCCGACGTCGTCATCGGGGCGATCCTGCCCCTGACGGGATCGCTGGCACCGACGGGCAACCGCCTGCGCAACGCCATCCAGATGGCGGCCGACATCGTCAACGGCAACCAGAGCGTGCACTATCCGCTGCCGATGACCGGGCAGAACGGCTTCCCCAACCTCGGCCATGCGAAGCTGAAAGTCATTTTCGGTGATTCGCAGGGCAAGCCCGACCAGGCCAAGACCGTCGCCGAGGAGATGATCACCCAAGATCACGTGGTCGGCATCATCGGCTGCTACGCGAGCGGCGTCACCGCGACCGCGAGCCAAGTCGCGGAGCGCTACGGCGTCCCGTTCCTCAACCCCGATTCGTCGAGCCCCGACTTGATCAAACGCGGCTTCAAGTGGTTCTTCCGCACGACGCCCGACGACGAGACCTTCTCGCAGAACTTTTTCGACTTTCTCGGCGACCTGAAGAAGACCGTCAAGGTGCAGCCCAAGAAGGTCGCGATCGGCTACGAGGACACGCTCTTCGGCAAGCCGGCCGCCACCTACGAGGCGGCCGACGCCAAGGCCGCGGGCTACGACGTGGTGGCCAGCATCGCGTTCCCGCAGGGGACGAGCGAAGTGAACGCCGAGGTGCAGCGCATCAAGGCGGCCGCGCCCGACGTCATCATCATGAACGCGCAGATCGGCGACGCGATCCTGTTCACCAAGACGTTCAAGGAACAGGGCGTCGTCGCGCAGGGCACGCTCGCGCAGGATGCGGGCTACGTCGATCCCTCGTTCGTCAAGACGCTCGGCCCCGACGCGGACTTCATCCTCAGCCGCGAAGTGTGGTCGCTCAACTCCAAGCTGAAGAATCCCGGGGTCGGGCTCGTCAACGATCTCTTCCAGGCCCGCTACGGCTCGAACATGGACGGCAACGTCGCGCGCGACTTCATGGGCACGCTCGTGCTCGCCGACGCGATCAACCGCGCGAAGTCGACCGCGCCCGAAGCGGTGCGCGCGGCGCTGGCCGCGACCGACATCCCGGGCGACCGCACGATCATGCCGTGGAAGGGCATCAAGTTCGACAGCCGCGGCCAGAACGTGCTCGGCAGCGGGATCATCGTGCAGATCATCGGCGGCAAGTATCTGTGCGTGTGGCCATCGCAGTTCGCGGTACACGCGCCGGTGTGGCCGATTCCCGGCTGGAAGTAAGCCGCCATCGACCTTGGGCCTCTCCCGCAGCTCATCGTCAGCGGCGTCCTCGCGGGGCTGCTGTTCGCGCTGATCTCGGTCGGGCTCACGCTGATCTTCGGCGTGATGGACGTCGTCAATTTCGCGCACGGCGAGTTCCTGATGCTGGCGATGTACGCCACCGTCGGGCTCGCCGCGTTCGGACTGCAGCCGCTCGCGGCGCTGCCGTTCGCCGCGGTCGCGCTGTTCGTGTTCGGGGCGCTCGTCTACCGCGTGTTCGTCGCGCGCCTCTTGACCGGGCCGCCCGAAGCGACCGTGTTCGGGACGTTCGGGCTGCTCGTGCTGCTGCAGGGCTGCGCGCAGTTCTTTTTCTCGAGCGACTATCGTTCGGTGCCGAACCCCTGGTTCGCGCAGACGCTCCACTTCGGCGCGGTCGACCTGTCGGAGGCCTCGCTCGTCGCCGGGGCCGGGGCGCTCCTGATGATGGGCCTGCTGTACGCGTTCATCGAGTATAGCGAGACCGGGCGCGCGATGCGCGCGACCGCTGAAGACCGGATCGCCGCGACCCTGATGGGGATCGACGTGCAGCATGTCAACGCGCTCGCGTTCGGGATCGGCTCGGCGTGCGTGGGCGCGGCCGGCGCGCTTTGATGCTGACCTATCAAGCGTACCCGCGCGTCGGCGCGGAGTTCGCGCTGACCGCGTTCGTCGTCGTGGCGCTGGGCGGCTTCGGCAGCATCCAGGGCGCGTTCGTCGGGGCGCTGCTGGTCGGGCTCGTCGAGGTGCTCGGCGGCTTCTACCTGTTGCCGGCGCTCAAGATGGTGCCGGTGTACCTGCTCTACTTGGTGGTCGTCTTGGCCCGGCCGCAGGGACTGTTGGGGCGCCGGTGAGCCGCCGCGACAATCTGCTGATCCTCGCGGCGGTCGCGGTCGTTGCATCGGCGCTCGGATTCGCGCTGCCCAACCCGTTCTTGCTCGATCTGTTGTTCACGCGCTCTTGTTCGCGTGCCTCGGCCAGGCCTGGAACTGGATCAGCGGCTATGCCGGCCAGATCAGCTTCGGGCACGCGATGTTCTTCGGCTGCGGCGCGTACGCATCGGCGCTGGTCGCGCGCGCGCACGGCTCGCCGTGGGCCGCGCTGCCGATGGGCGCGGCGGCGGCCGCCGGGCTGGCGTTGATCGTCGGCTATCCGTGCTTCCGCTTGCGCGGGCACTACTTCTCGATCGCGACGATCGCGGTCGCGGCGATCGTCGAAGTGCTGGCGCAAAACTGGGACGCGATCGGCAGCGCCAACGGGATCGAGCTGCCGATCGCGGCCTCGAGCTTGGCGAACCTGCAGTTCGCGAGCAAAGGCCCTTACGTCGTGCTGGTGGTGGCGCTCTTCATCGTCGCGCAGCTGATGACGATGTGGCTGCAAGACTCGCGGATGGGCTATTATCTGCGCGCGCTGCGCGCCAATCACGACGCGTCGGCGAGCGTCGGGATCAACGAACGCACGTGGAAGCTCGGCGCGTTCGCGGCCAGCGCCGTCGTCACCGCGCTCGCCGGCTCGCTCTACGCGCAGTACACGCTATTCGTCGATCCCGAAAGCGTCTTTTCGCTCGCAGTGTCGATCTCGATCGCGCTGGTCGGCGTCGTCGGCGGCGCGGGCAGCTTGTGGGGGCCGGGGCTCGGCGCGCTCGTGTACGTGTTCCTCGCGCGCTACCTCGGCGCGCAGCTCGGCGGCAGCGGGAACGGGCTCGACTTGATCCTCTACGGCGGCCTGATCTGCGCGATCGCGGCGCTCGAACCGGCCGGGATCAGCGGGCTGCTGCGGCGCGTCGCGCGCCGGCGAGCGCGGGCCGCCGCCGAGGCTGCGGCGTGAACGGCGACGCGCTGTTGGAGGTCGACGGGCTGCAGAAGCGCTTCGGCTCGCTGCTCGCGCTCGACGGGGTCGCGTTCCGCGCCGAACGCGGGAAGCTGACCGCGCTGATCGGGCCCAACGGCGCGGGCAAGACGACCGCGTTCGCCTGCATCGCCGGAGCGCAGGCGCCGACCGCCGGCAGCATCCGCTTCGGCGGCCGCGAGATCGGCGGCCTGCCGTACTATCGCGTCGCCCGGCTGGGGATCGCGCGCACGTACCAAGTGGTGCAGACGTTCGCCGACATGACGGTGCTCGAAGCGGTGACCGTCGGGGCGTTGATGCGCCACCCGCGGGTGGCCGCGGCGCGCGCGTTCGCGCTGGAGACGCTCGCCTGGACGGGGCTCGCGCCGCGCGCCGGCGTGCTGTCCAAAGCGCTGACGATCGCCGACAAGAAGCGCCTCGAAGTCGCGCGCGCGCTCGCGACCCAGCCGCAACTCTTGCTGCTCGACGAAGTGATGGCCGGGCTCACGCCGTCCGAATGTCAGGGCGCGGTCGCGCTGTTGCGCACGATCGTCGCGCGTGGGATCACGGTCGTGATGGTCGAGCACGTGATGGAAGTGCTGATGCCGGTGGCCGACCACGTCGTCGTGCTGAGCGCGGGCAAGACGATCTTCACCGGCAGCGCCGCCGCCGCCGCGCAGGATCCGCTCGTGATCGAGGCCTACCTGGGCCGCCCGTTGGAAAGCGCATGAGCGCGGCGCTCGCGCAGCCCGCCGGCGACGTGCTGCTCGAGGTGCGCGAGGTGCACGCGAACTACGACGGCATCCGTGCGCTGCAAGGCGTTTCGCTCTCGGCGCAGCGCGGCAAGATCGTCGCGCTGGTCGGCGCGAACGGCGCCGGCAAGAGTTCGCTGCTGCGCGCGGTCAGCGGGCTGCTACGGCCCGAGCGCGGCACGATCGCGTTCGACGGCAGCGACATCACCCGCATCGCGCCGCACGCGATCGTACGCCGCGGCATCGCGCACGTGCCCGAAGGGCGGCGGGTCTTCGCGACCGCGACCGTGCGCGACAACCTGCTCTTGGGCGCGTTCGTCAATCGCAGCCGCCGCGACCGCGAGCAGCGGCTGGAAGCGGCCTTCACGGCGTTCCCGCGCTTGCGCGAACGGCTCGCGCAGCGCGCGTCGACGCTCTCGGGCGGCGAACAGCAGATGCTCGCGATCGCACGCGGCACGATGAGCGGTCCCAAGCTGTTGATGCTCGACGAGCCGAGCCTCGGCATCGCGCCGATCTTGATCCCGCAGATCTACGCCGGCATCCGGGTGATCGCGCAGGGCGGGACGACGGTGTTGCTGGTCGAGCAAAACGTGCGCGACGCGCTGACCGTCGCCGAGTACGGCTACGTGCTCCAGACCGGGCGCATGGTGCTCGAGGGCCCGGCGCCCGACTTGCTGCAGAGCGACCTCGTCCAGAAGGCCTTTCTAGGTTTGTAGTGTGAAGGCGTCGTCATGCTCCCCGAAGCGTCGCTCGCCGATCCGCGCCACGCGCGGCGCGCGATTCGCACCGGTTCGCACGCCGGCCCGACGGCGGGCCTAGCGCCCGAATTCGTCCAGGCGAACTTAGTGGTCGTCCCGGCGCGAGAGGCGGACGATCTGCGCTTGCTGTGCGCGCGCAATCCGGTTCCGTGCCCGGTGGTCGAGGAGCTTCCGCCAGGCGCGTGGGAGCCGCGGACCGCACCGGAAGCCGACATCCGCAGCGATCTCGGCGCGTATCGCATTTGGCGCCACGGCGAACTCGTCGAGAAGCGCGCGAACGTCCGGGGGCTGTGGACCGCCGACCTGGTCGCATTCCTGATCGGGTGTTCGTTCACGTTCGAACGCGCGCTGCTCGCCGGCGGTTTGGAAGTGCGCCATCTCGCGCGCAACTGCAACGTCCCGATGTATCGCACGAACGTGCCGCTGATGCCCGCCGGCGCGTTGCGCGGCCACATGGTCGTCAGCATGCGGCCGTTCAAAGAGCGCGACGTCGCGCGCGTTCGCGCAATCACCCGCGCGTACGTCGAGGCGCACGGCGAGCCGGTGCATTGGGGCGATCCCGCGGCGCTGGGCATCGGCGCGCTCGAGCGTCCCGACTACGGCGACGCCGTGCCGCTCGAAGCCGGCGAAGTCCCCGTCTTCTGGGGGTGCGGCGTCACCCCGCAGTGCGTCGCGGTCGAGTCGAAGCTGCCGTTCGTCATCACCCACGAGCCGGGCGCGATGTTCATCACCGACCTGCGCCACGGCGACTGAGGGAATCTCCGATGTGCATCGCATGCTGCCCCGGTTTCCAAGACGTCATCGCGGGCGTCTTGAAGCCGCTTTCCGGCGCCGCACCGCAGCCCCACGCGGCGGGGGCGAACGGCGAAGGCGACGTCGCGCCGGCCACTGTCTACGTTGCGCGCAAAATCGTCACGATGGAACGCGATGCGCCGGCGGCCGAAGCGGTCGCCGTTGCCGGCAAACGCATCGTCGCCGCCGGGTCGCTCGAAGCGGTGGAAGCCGCACTCGGGACGCGACCCTACACCATCGATCGGACGTTCGCGGACAAGGTCGTCATGCCGGGGTTCATCGACCAGCATCTGCACCCGATCCTCGGGGCGCTGACGTTGGCCGTCGAAGTGATCGCGATCGAAGACTGGGTGCTGCCCACCGGGACGCGCAAAGCCGCGCAAGATCAGGCCGAGTACCGCGCGCGGCTCGAGGCGGCGGAACGCCGGTTGGGCGACCCCGAGGCGTGGCTATTCTCGTGGGGCTACCACGCGATGTGGCACGGCAAGCTCGACCGGGGCATCCTCGACGCGATCAGCGCGACCCGCCCGATCGCCGTGTGGCAGCGCTCGTGCCACGAGTTCTACCTCAACACGGCCGCGCTCACGGCGTTGGGCGTCACCGAGGAATCGACCGCCGGCAAAGGCTTGGCGAGCACCCAGGTCGATTGGGCCGGCGGGCACTTCTGGGAAGCCGGGCTCAACTTGGTGATGGGCCCGATGATGGCCGTGCTGGCTACGCCGGAGCGGCTCGCGTACGGCCTGCGGCAGATGGTCGCGTACCTGCACTCGCGCGGCGTCACCGCGTACAACGAACCGGGTGCGCTGTACACGCCGCCGATGTGGGCGCTGTACGAGCAGATCCTCGGCGCGCCCGACACGCCGTTCTACAGCACGTTCCTCGCCGACGGCCGCGGCATCCCCGATCGCGTCGGCTTGGCGAAGGCGCTCGACGCGACCGAGGAGCAAATCGCGGTTTCGCCCGAGGGGCCGGGCAAGAAACTGATGTTCTTTCCCAAACAGATCAAGCTCTTCGCCGACGGCGCGATCATCTCGCAGCTCATGCAGATGAAAGACGGTTACACCGACGGCCATCACGGTGAATGGATCATGACGCCCGACGTGCTCGAAGAGCGCTCGAAGCTCTACTGGGACGCGGGCTACCGGCTGCACATCCACGTCAACGGCGACCTCGGGCTCGAAGTGGTGCTCGACATGCTCGAACGCCGGCTGCGCGAGAAGCCGCGCCCCGATCACCGCACGGTCGTCGTGCACTTCGCCAACTCGAGCGAGGCGCAAGTGGCCCGGATCAAGGCGCTCGGCGCGATCGTCAGCGCGAACCCGTACTACGTGACGGCGTTCGCCGACCGGTACGGCGCACAGGGCCTCGGGCCGGAGCGTGCCGACGCGATGGTGCGCTCGCACTCCGTCGTCGACAGCGGGATCCCGCTCTCGTACCACTCCGACTTGCCGATGGGGCCGAGCGACCCGCTCTACCTCGCGTGGTGCGGCGCAAACCGGATCACGACCTCGGGACGGGTCGCCGGCCCCGAGCAGCGCGTCCCCGTGGAAGTGGCGCTGCGCGCGGTCACGATCGAAGCGGCCTACTCGTGGGGCAAGGAACACGAGCTCGGCAGCATCGCGCCCGGCAAGATCGCAAATTTCACCGTGCTCGACGAGGATCCGTACGCGGTCGCTCCCGAGCGCCTCAAGGACGTCGCGATCTGGGGCACCGTCTTCGAAGGGCGGGTCTTCCCGATCGTTCCTGCGGCCGTTCCCGCCCAGCCGGTCTAACCGTGAACCGCAGGTCGACTGCGCCTAGCGCGAGGCCTGAACCCATTCAACGGCGGGTCGCGCTGCGGTAGCGCAGCCACTCGACGAGTTCGAGCGGCGGCAGCGGTTTGGCGATCCAGTAGCCCTGGCCGGTGCGGCAACCGGCGGCCGCCAGCCATAACTCCTGATCGTAGGTCTCGATGCCCTCGGCGCGCGCTTCGCAGCCGATGCTCTCCGCGAGCGCGAGGATCGCGCGCGCGATCGCCGCGTCGCTCGACGCCGGCAAGCCGCGCGTGAACGACTGATCGATCTTCAGGATGTCGATCGGGAGCTGCTTGAGGTAGGCCAGCGACGAATGCCCGGTGCCGAAGTCGTCGAGCGCGATGCGCAGCCCGCGCGCGCGCATCGTCTGCAGGGTCGCGCGCGCCCCTTCGGGGTCGCGCATCGCGAAACTCTCGGTCACTTCGAACTCGAGCCGGTGCGGCTGCAGCCCGTTGCGCTCGAGCGCGCTGTCGATGTGTTCGAGCAAATGCGGATCGCCGAACTGGCGCGCCGAGAGATTGATCGCGATCGTCAGCGGGAAGCCGGCGTTTTCGCACACGACGACCTGTTGCGCCGCTTGCGCGATCGTCCAGGCGCCGACCGCGTGGATCAGGTCGGTCTCCTCGGCGAGCGCGATGAAGTCCAACGGCTCGATGACGCCGAGCTGCGGATGCTGCCAGCGCACCAGCGCTTCGCATCCCAGCACGGCCTGCGACTGCAGCTCGATGAACGGCATGTAGCGCATCGTCAACTCGCCGCGGTCGATCGCGCCCTGCAGATCTTCGCTCAAGCGGCGGCGGCGGCTGAGCCGGTCGTCGAGGACCGGCGAGAAGAAGCGGTATTCGCTGGCGTCGCGCTTGGCGCGCTGCAACGCGGTCGTCGCGGCCGTCGTCAGCTCGTGCGTCGTCGTTCCGTCGTCGGGGAAGAGTGCCATGCCGACGCTCGCGTGCACGATGACCTCGGTGCCGCCGGTCGCGATCGGGGAACCGATGCGGGTGACGATCGAACGCGCGAGCCGGTCGAGCTGTTCGGGCTGCTGCACGGCCGGGACGATGATCGAGAACGCATCGGCGCTGATGCGGAACAACTGGTCGCCGTCGACCATCAGGGTGGAGATGCGGCGCCCGATCTCGGCGATGATCTCGTCGGTCGCTTCGACGCCGAAGCGATCGACGACCGCGCGAAAGCGGTCGAGGTCGACGGTCAACAGCGCGAACCGTTCGGGCGTGCGGCCGGAATGTTCGACCAGGGCGTCGAGCCGCTCGCGAAAGCGGGTGCGGTTGGGGAGCCCGGTCAGCGCGTCGTGATTCTGCAGATACCGGATCTTCGCTTCGTCGTCGCGCTGGCGCAGCGCGCGTGAGAAGAACGAAACGAGCAAGTCGAGATACGAGAGGTCTTCGGCGTCGATCGCGTGGTCGAGCGCGCGCGACGAGCCGAAGCTCAAGACGTACGTGCGCCCGATGACGTTGAACGGCGTCGCCGCGAACGCCCGCAGCTTGTTCTCGATCACCGCCGGCGCCAGCGCGAAGCGCGGCTCCTTCGTGAGGTCGGAGTGCGCGAACGTCCGCCCGCTGGCGATCGCTTCGGCAGCTAACGTCGTGTCGAGGGGATGCCAGCGCGGCACGCTCGGGTCGAGCGTGGCGACGAAGTCGAGCAGCATCGTCCCGCCGTCGGCATGACCGATCGCGCCCCACTCGAACCCCAGCGTCCGCGTCCCTTCGCCGATGATCGCCTGCGCCTGGCCGTCGAGGTCGAATTCGCGCGCCACGGCCAGCGTCCAGAGCGCCTGCAGGCGAGATTCCCGGCGCCGCGCCCGGTCGCGTTCCACCGCCAGCAGCAGCCGCATCTGCGTGTTCTCGAGCGCCCGTCCGATGTCGTCGGCGAGCCCGCGCATCGAGTCGAGTTCGTCGTCGGGAAACGCTGCGCCGTCTGTACGGTATAAGACAAAGACACCGACCGTTTCGGTCAGGTGGAACGGCACGGCCGCCATCGCCGTCGCGCCGTATTCCTCGATGATTCCGCACCATGGCGTCTCCTGATGCTCGATCGCCGCCATCGCCGGTTCGCCGGTGCGGATCGCGCGGCTGATGCACCCGGTGAGCTGGGCGCTGCGATCCCAGCGCACGCGCTGCTCCTCGAAGCGTTCGCGCCACCGTCCATCGGTGGTGGCGATCGGCGCGACCGTGCCGTCGGGCCGGGCCGCGCATACGCCGATCAACGGATAGAAATGGTGCTCGGCGAGGATGTCGCAGACGCGCTGCAGGATCACCCCCTCGCTCGTCTCGTTCGAAAGCAGGCGTTGAATGGCTGCGATCGCGCGCAGCCGTTGCGCATCGGCGGGCAGTACTGAAGGGTGCATCAGCGGAACTCGAAGGTCCGCGGCGGCGCTGCCATGCGTTCGACCCGTTTGACAAGCATTCGAGCGAATCCCCGTCATCAAGGAGCGAACCATCGAATTGATCTGCGTGCGTCACGGGCGCACCGAATGGAATGCGGCGCGTCGCTTTCAAGGCCACATCGACGTCCCGCTCGACCTCACCGGCCGGTCGCAAGCCCGCACCCTCGCCGGCTACTTGCGCGACGAACGCTTCGATGCTGCCTATACGAGCGATCTCTCGCGGGCGCGCCAGACCGCTGAGGCGATCCTCGAAAAGCGCGACCTCGAGCCGGTCGTCGAACCGCGCTTTCGCGAGATGGCTTTCGGCGATTGGGAAGGCCTGACGTGGCCGCAGATCGTCGAACGGCACCCGGAACTCGGCGATGCCTACGAGGCGTCGCCGAAATTCTACACGCCGGCCGGCGGGGAGTCGTTCGACGCGGTCTGCGAACGGGTCGCCGCCGCCCTCGCCGACTTGCGCGCAGCCCATCCGCCGGCGCACGGGTTTTGCTCGTGACGCACGCGGGCGTCATCCATGCGCTGCTGCGGATTTTTTCGGGCTCCGACGAGCGCGCGCTCGAGGTGCGGCTGCTGCCCGCGAGCATCACCCGGTTTGCCGACGACGGCGACGCGGTGCGCCTGATCAGCGTGAACGAGGTCGCGGCCGATACGATCCCGCATACCCCGGCATGAGTGCACTGGATTGGCGCGAGCGCATCGCTGCGGTCGACGAGGCGGCCGGGGCGGCAGCGCGCGCGCGAATCGACTGCCTGACGAAACCGGTCGGGAGCCTCGGGCGCATGGAAGAACTCGCCGTGACGCTGTGCGCGATCGCGGGCGGCATCCCGGCGCACCGGTTCGAGCGCCGCACGGTCTTGATCGGCGCCGGCGACCACGGGATCGCCGACGAAGGCGTCAGCGCGTATCCTTCGGAGGTCACCGCGCAAATGGTCGGCGGCTTCGCGGCCGGATTCGCGGCTATCAGCGCGTTCGCGCGGACGGCTCGCGCGGCAGTGCTGGTGGCCGACTTCGGCGTGCGTTCCGGCTTGCCGCCGCATCCGGCGCTGATCGCCGCGAACGTCGGCCCGGGCACCCGGAATTTCGCCCACGGCCCGGCCATGACGCGCGACCTCGTCGAGCGCGCGCTCGAAGCCGGCGCCTTCGCGTTCGCGGCGGCCCGCGAGCTGGCCCCGTTCGACGTGCTGGCGATCGGGGAGATGGGGATCGGCAATACGACGAGTGCGGCGGCGATCATCGCCGCGTTCACCGGCAAGCCGCCGCGCGAGGTCGCGGGGCGCGGGACCGGCATCGACGACGCGCGCTTGGAGAAGAAGATCGCGGTCATCGAACGCGCGCTCGCGCGCTGCGCCGACTTCACGTGGGATGAGATCGCCATGCAAGTCGGCGGTTTCGAGATCGTCGGCTTGGCGGGCGTGATCCTGGCCGCGGCCGCGGAACGCATTCCGGTGGTGCTCGACGGCGTGATCGTCGCCGCGGCCGCGTTGATCGCGGGCGCGATCGCGCCGCAGGCGCTGGGCTATTGCATCGCCGCGCACCGCTCGCAGGAGCCGGGCCATCGGCTCGCGCTCGAAGCGCTCGGACTGCGTCCGCTCTTCGATCTCGAGTTGCGCTTGGGCGAAGCGAGTGGGGCGTGTTTGGCGCTGCCGTTCCTCGAGGCGGCGACGCGCATGATCGCGGAGATGAAGACGTTCGAAGAAGCCGGGGTCGCCACGGCGGAAGTCGCAGCGGAAGCCGCGCGCTGAAGATCCTCGGGTCGCTGCTGGCGGCCTTCGCGTATTTCTCGATCGTGCCGGTGCCGCGAGCTGCGACGAGCGCAGGCCCCGACCCCGACACGCTGGCGTTCTTGCCGCTCGTCGGCGTGCTGCTCGGCGCGGTCGCCGGCACGATCGCGTGGGCGGCGTCGTTCGCTTTCCCGCACCCGATCGTGGCCGCGATCGCGTTCGCCGCGTCGCTCGCGCTGACCGGCGCGCTGCACGTCGACGGGTTCCTCGATTCGGCCGACGCGCTGGGGGCGGAAGTTCCGGTCGAACGGCGGCTCGCGATCTTCAAGGATCCGCACCACGGGACGTTTGCGATCGCCGCGTTCGCCGCGGTCGCGGCGCTTTGGCTCACCGCCCTGTGGTCGTTCGACCCGATCAGCTTGCCGGGCGCGATGGCGCTGGCCGCCGGCAGCGCGCGCTTCGGCGCGATCCTCAACGCGTACGTCGTCCCGTACGCGCGGCCCGGCGCGAACGTGCCGGTCTTCGAGCGGCGGCCGGCTTGGTGGGTGACGGTGCTGGTGGCCGCCGCCCTGTGCGGGATGTCGTTGACGATCGGACCTTGGGCCTGGAGCGCCATCGTGGGCGCGGGCGTGGCCGGGCTCGTGCTCGGCGCGCTGCTGAAACGGCGCTTGGGCGGCGGCCTGGTCGGCGACGTGTACGGCTTCATGATCGTCGTGCTCGAGGCCGGCGTGCTGTGCGCGCTGACGATAACGAGACCTTGAGGCGCCCATAACGCGCTCTTAAGCGATGCCCCGCAACATGTCTATACAACCTACGCCGACATGTTCGTTGGAGGATCCGCATGCTTGGGAGAACCATCGCCTTTGCCGCTGCTCTGTTGGTCGCCGGAGCGACGGTGCCGGCGCCCGTGCGCGCGGCCACCGCGCCCGACTGCCCCAACGGGGGGACGGTGCGCTTCGGCATCGAGCCGTACGAGTCGGCCGCGCGCATGGTGCCGGCGTTCGACGCGCTCGCCAAGCTGATTTCGCAAAAGCTCGGATGCGACGTCCAGATCTTCATCCCGACGAGCTATAACGCCGAGATCGAAGCGATGCGCGCCGGCAAGCTCGAGGCCGGCGAGTTCGGGCCGCTCGGTTACGTGCTCGCGCACCAGATCGCCAACGCCGACGTCATCGCGACCTACAGCGACGCGAGCGGCAATCCGAGCACGTACTATGCGAGCATCGTCACCTATCCGTCGTCGGGGATCAAGACGGTGAAGGACCTCGCCGGCAAGACGTTCGCGTACTCCGACCCCGACTCGACTTCGGGCCACCTGTTTCCCGCGATGGGCTTGCGCAAGGCCGGGATCGATCCCGATACCGGCGTGAAACCGGTCTATGCCGGAAGCCACAGCGCCTCGTTCGAGGTGATCCGCAACCACAAGGTCGACGCGGGCGAACTCAACAGCGTGCAGATCGCCGCGGCGCAGCAAGCCAACGAGTACGTCGCGGCCGATTGGGTGACGCTCTGGAAGTCGGACCCGATTCCCAACGACCCGATCGCGCTGCGCCGCGACCTGCCCGAGGGCTTCAAGAAACGCTTCGCCGCCGTGCTGCTCGCGCTCAACTTCAGCGACTTGCCCCCCGACGCGGTCAAGGTGATGCCGTCGAAGGGGACGACGAAGTACGTCGCACAGAGCGACGCCCAGTACGACGTCGTGCGCGATTTGGTCAAGACGCTCAACATCGACTTGACGAAGATGTGAGGCGCGGATGAATCGGTTGCTCGAGGTCCGCGATCTGGTCATGCGCTACCCCAACGGCTTCACCGCGTTGCGCGGGATCAGCGTGCATGCGGAAGCGGGCGAACTCGTGGCGATCTTGGGCAGCAACGGGTGCGGCAAATCGACCTTGCTGCGGTGCATCGTGCGGCTGCTCGATCCGAGCGAAGGCTCGGTGCGGGTCGCGGGCCGCGAACTGGCGCGGGTCGCAGGCCGCGAACTGCGCGCCGCGCGGCGCGAGATCGCGATCGTCTCGCAAAAGGCGAACCTGGTCGGGCGGCGCAGCGTGCTCGCCAACGTCGCGACCGGCATGCTCGGGCGCGCGCAGGGCTGGCGTGCCGCGCTGGGTTCGTTCGGCGCCGACGACTTGCGCGGCGCCGTCCGTCACTTGCGCGCGGTCGGGCTCGAGGAACTCGGCGTGCAGCGCGCGGGGACGCTCTCCGGCGGCCAGGCGCAGCGGGTCGCGATCGCCCGCGCGCTCGCGCAGCAGCCGCGCCTGTTGCTCGCCGACGAGCCGGTGGCGAGCCTCGATCCCGAAGCGGCCGACGACGTGCTCGCGATCCTGCGCCGCTTGGCGGACGAGGGGCTCGCGACCGTGACCGTGCTCCACCAGCCCGAACTCGCGCTGCGCTACGCCGATCGCATCATCGGGATGCGCGCGGGCACGGTCGCCTTCGACATGCCGGCGGCGGCCGTCACGATGTCGCACGTCTCCTCGCTCTACGCGCACGACGTCGCCGCGTGAAGCTCGTCACCAACGCCGGCGCGGCCGCGTACGACCCGGCCACAGCGCGCCGCGGGCCGTGGGTGACGGCGGCCGTCGTCGCGGGCTTCGTGCTCTTGATGCTGCAGGCGGCGATCGTCGTCCGGGCGCGGCCGGCCGACTTGATCACCGGCGTGTTCGGCATGGCCGACATCCTGCGCCGCGCGCTGCCGCCCGACTTCGCGATCCTCGGCAACGCGCTCTGGCCGACGCTCGAAACGTTCGACACGGCGCTATTCGGGACGGTCGCCGCGGTGATCATGGCGCTGCCGCTCGCGGTGTTCGCGGCGCGCAATACGACCCCGTCGCCGGCCCTCTATGCGCTCGCCCGCGGCGTCATCGCGCTGACCCGCGCGGTCCCCGATCTGATCTGGGCGCTGCTCTTCGTCACCGCCGTCGGGCTGGGCCCGTTCCCCGGAGCGCTCGCGCTCTCGGTGCACTCGATCGGGATGCTGGGACGGCTGTTCGCCGAGGTGATCGAAGACATGGACATGGGGCCGGTCGAAGCGCTGACCCTGACCGGCGCATCGCGGATCGCGGTGTTCACCCACGCCGTGATTCCGGGCGTCGCGCCCTCGCTGGTCGGCATCGGCCTCTACCGTCTCGACGAGAACGTGCGCTCGTCGCTCGTCCTGGGTTTCGTGGGCGCCGGCGGCATCGGCTTCCAGATCCTTTCGGCGATGAACCTCTTTCAGTACCGCTCCGTCTCGCTGTACCTCGTGGTGACGTTCGTGCTCGTGGTCGCCGTCGAACGGGTATCGGCTGCGTTGCGCCGGTCGATCCTGTGAGATCGCCCAACTTGTATAGACACGTTGCGCGGTGACGTGTACACTGGAGCGGTCATGAACCATCGCGCGCGGCAGCTCGAAGCGAGCGAACCGTTGTATCTGCAGATCGCCGACCGGCTCGAGAGCGAAATCGTGCGCCGCCGCCCCGGCGACGAAGTGAACTCCGAGCACGAGCTGGCGGAACGCTTCGAGACGAGCCGCCTCACCGCGCGCGCCGCGCTCGAGGAACTCGAGCGGCGCTCGCTCGTGCAGCGCAGCCGCGGACGGCGTACCCTCGTGCGCCGCCGCATCGACTACGGCGTCGGACCCGACACGCCGCCGAGCTGGAGCGCGACCGTGCGCCGCGGCGGAGGCGTGCCGCGCTCGGTCACCGAGGAGCTGCGCCTGCGCCGCCCGCCGCTGTGGGTGCGCGCGCAACTCGCGTTGACCGGCGATCCGTATGCGTTGCACTTGGTGCGCTTGCGGTACGTCGACGAAGAAGTGGCCTCGCTCGCCGAGAGTTGGCTGGCGCCCGATTTGGTGCCCGGGCTGGCGAGCGCGATGGGCCCCGAAGGATCGCTGCACGAGACGCTGCGCGATACGTACCGGCTCGAACCCTACCGCGCCACGTCGCGCGCCGAGATGGTTGTCGCGCCGGCGCCGGTCGCGCGGAAGCTCGGCGTCGGCGGCCGTCCGATGGTGTTCCGGCTCGAGGGACGCACCGACTCCGAGCGCTACGCACGCCCGATCCAGGTAACCCAGTCGTGGCTGCGCGCCGACGTCTTCCGCGTGATCTTCGACATGGGCGAGCGCCGTGACGGCTGACGCCGGCGCGCGCCAAACGTGGCTGCGCGCGTTGCAGACGGCACCGCCGGGCGTCGTCGCGAGTGCGCTCGCCGCGCTCGCCGCGCTCGGCGCGGTGCCGCCGCACGCAGTGTTGCGGGGGCCGGAGATCGGGCTCGTCATGGTGCGCGGACGAGCCGACGGGGACGGCGAGCCGTTCAACGTCGGCGAGATGACGGTCACCCGCGCGAGCGTCGGGGTCGTGCTCGACGGCGCGACGCTGACCGGTTTCGGCTGCATCGCCGGACGCGATCCGGGCGCGGCCGAAGCGGTCGCCGTGTGCGACGCGCTGCTGCAGCATCCGGCATGGCACGCGCGGGTCCGCGACGCGGTGCTCGGGCCGTGCGAAGCGGCGCGGAACGCGCGGCGCGCGGAGCGGGCAGCGCGCCGGGCGGCGACGCGCGCCGACTTCGTCACCGTCGTGCGGTCGGGCGAGTCGTGACCGCCGCGCTGCCCGGCTTTGCCGATCCCGTGCACGACGCGCAACGCACCTTCCGCACGTTGCTCGGGGCGATGGCGAACCCCGGCGTCGCGTACGCCGTCGATGCGCCCCTCGAGTGCCCGTCAGCGTGGCAGCCGGCGTTGGCGGCGGCCGCCTTGACCCTGTTCGACCGCGATACGCCCGTGTGGTACGATGCCGCCGTGCCGCTCGACGTGCGGCAATGGATCGGCTTCCACACCGCGAGCCCGGTCGTGGCCAAACACGCCGCGGCGCACTTCGCAATCCTGGCCGGTCCGCGCGACGGCGCGCTCTTGTCGGCGTTCGACGCCGGGACGCTCGAATTTCCGGAACGGTCGGCGACCCTGCTGATCGCGGTCGAGCGCTTCGACGGCGGCTTGCCGGTCGAGCTCCGCGGCCCCGGCATCGCCGATGCGGTGCGCATCGCCCCGCCCGGGCTCGGAGCGCCGTTCTGGGAGGCGTGGTGGCGCAATACGGAACGCTTCCCGCGCGGGCTCGACGCGTTGCTGTTCGAAGCGCATCGCGTGATCGGCTTGCCGCGCACCGCGCATGCGGCGGTCGTGCGATGACCTACGTCGCGGCCAAAGGCGGCGAGCGGGCCATCGAGAACGCGGAGCGGCTGTTGCGCGCGTTGCGGCGCGGCGATGCCGGTGCACCGGAACTGGAGGTCGCGCAGGTCGCACAGCAACTGGCGCTCGCGGTCGACCGCGTCATCGCCGAAGGCGGCCTCTACGATCGCGAACTCGCGGCGCTCGCGATCAAGCAGGCGTGGGGCGATCTGATCGAAGCCGCGTTCTTGGTGCGGGCTTACCGCACGACGTTGCCGCGACTCTACGACAGCCTGCCGGTCGACACCGGCGCGATGGACCCCGACCGCCGCATCTCGGCGATCTTCAAGGACATTCCGGGCGGCCAAATCATCGGCCCGACGTTCGACTACACGCAACGCCTCCTCGACTTCACCTTGCTCGCCTCCAACGGCGCGGTCGCCGCTCCGCAGGCGCCCGCCGGCGACGAGGCGATGCCGTCGATCATGCAGCTGCTCGTCGACGAAGGACTGCTCGCGCCGGGCGAGCGCGGCCCGAACGAGCCGGTAGCGGACGTCACGCGCGAACCGCTCGCGCTGCCCGCCGCACGCGCCGCGCGGCTGCAGAGCTTGGCACGCGCCGACGAAGGCTTCGTGCTGGGCTTGGCCTACTCGACGCAGCGCGGCTACGGGCGCACGCATCCGTTCGCGGGCGAGATCCGGGTCGGGGCCGTCGAGGTGACCGTCGAGATCGAGGAACTCGGTTTCGCGGTGACGATCGCCGAGATCACGATGACCGAAGTGCAGACGGTCAACCAGTTCACCGCCGGCGCCGGCGAGCCGGCGCGGTTCACCCGCGGGTACGGCTTGACGCTCGGCTACAACGAACGCAAGACGATGGCGATGGCGCTGGTCGAGCGCGCGATGCGCGCCGACGAATTCGGCGAGCGGCGCAACGGCCCGGCGCAAGATCCGGAGTTCGTCCTGCTGCACGCCGACAGCGTCGAAGCGCAGGGCTTCGTTCAGCACCTGAAGCTGCCGCACTACGTCGACTTCCAAGCCGAATTGAACCTCGTGCGCACGCTGCGCCGGGAGGCCGCGACGTGATCGCGCCGGCCCGGCGCAACGGCTCGCAGCCGGGCGTCAACTTCGCGTACCTCGACGAACAGACGAAGCGTTCGATCCGGCGCGGCTTGCTGAAAGCGGTCGCGATCCCGGGCCATCAAATTCCGTTCCGTTCCCGCGAGATGCCGATGTCGTACGGCTGGGGAACCGGCGGAACGCAGATCACGGCCTCGGTCATCGGACGTGACGACGTGCTGAAGGTCATCGATCAAGGCGCCGACGACACGACCAACGCGATCGCCATCCGGCGCTTCTTCGCGCGCGTGTGCGCGGTGCGAACGACGCGGAGCACCGCCGAAGCGACCGTGATCCAGACGCGGCATCGCATCCCAGAACACCCGCTCGCCGCGGGCCAGATTCTCGTGTATCAGGTACCGATCCCCGAACCGTTGCGTTGGCTCGAACCGTCGGAAGTGAAAACGCGGCGCATGCACGCGTTCGGCGAATACGGCGCGATGTATCTGCGGCTGTACGAAGACGTTGCGCGGCACGGCCACGTCGCCACCGCCTACGACTTCCCGGTCGTCGTCAACGAACGCTACTTGATGAGCCCAAGCCCGATCCCGCGCTTCGATAACCCGAAGCTGCACCGCAATCCGGCGCTGCAACTCTTCGGTGCCGGGCGCGAGAAGCGGCTCTACGCGATCCCGCCGCACACGCCGGTGCGCAGCTTGGCCTTCGACGACGTGCCGTTCGAGACCGAGCGGTGGACGCACGGGTGTGAATTTTGTGCGTCGCGCGAGAGCTACCTCGACGAAGTCGTCGTCGACGACCGGGGGCGGCGCATCTGGATCTGTTCGGACACCGACTTCTGCAGCCGCCGGCGCGAGCAGCCGCAATGAGGCCGCTGCTGCGGGTCGAGCGGCTCTCCAAACGGTTCGGCCCGGTCGTGGCGCTCGACGACGTATCGCTCGAGGTCTATCCGGGGCGGATCCTCGGGTTGGTCGGCGAGTCGGGCTCGGGCAAGACGAGCCTGTTGCGCGCGATCGTCGGTGAACTCGACGCCGATTCGGGCGAGCTGCGCTACGAGGATGCGGCCGGCGTGGAACACGAGATCGCCGCGATGGACCCGAGCCGCCGGCGCGCGCTGCTGCGCACCGAATGGGGGCTCGTGCACCAGAACCCGCGCGACGGTTTGCGCATGCACCTCAGCGCCGGAGCCAACGTTGCCGAACGGCTCCTCGACGGCGGCGTGCGCCACTACGGCAACATCCGCGCGGCCGCGCGCGAATGGCTCGAACGCGTCGAGATCCCGGTCGAGCGCATCGACGACCGGCCATCGACCTTCTCGGGCGGAATGCAGCAGCGATTGCAGCTCGCGCGCGTGCTCGTCACCGGACCGCGGTTGCTGCTGATGGACGAGCCGACGGGCGGCCTCGACGTCTCGGTGCAGGCGCGCCTGCTCGATCTGATCCGTACGCTCGTGCGCCGCCTCGGGCTGTGCGTGCTGCTGGTGACCCACGACATGGGCGTCGTACGGCTCTTGGCCGACGAGCTCGCGGTGATGCGGCACGGCCGCATCGTCGAGCGGGGCATCGTCGATCAGGTGCTCGACGATCCGCAGCACGCCTACAGCCAACTCCTCGTCAGTGCAGCGCTGACGCCGTGACCGCGATGCTCGAAGCGCGCGACGTGCGCAAAGGTTTCATCCTGCACGAACAGGGCGCGGTGCATCTGCCCGTGCTCGACGGAACGTGCCTGACGGTGCACGGCGGGGAGTGCGTCGCGCTCGCGGGCCCCTCCGGCACGGGAAAATCGACCTTCATGCGCGCGCTCTACGGCAACTATCGCATCGACGCGGGGACGATCCGGGTGCGCGACGGCGACGGGATGGTCGCGGTCGAGGGCCTGGCCCCGCACGAACTGGGCGCGTTGCGCCGCCGCGCGCTCGGCTACGTGAGCCAGTTCCTGCGCGTGATCCCGCGCGTGCCCGCGCTCGACGTCGTCGCCGAGCCGTTGATCGAACGGGGCGCGGACCCCGAAGACGCGCGCGAGCGGGCCTCGGCGATGCTGCACGCGCTCGCCGTTCCGGCGCGCTTGTGGGCCATTTCGCCGACGACGTTCTCGGGGGGCGAGAAACAGCGCGTCAACCTGGCCCGCACCCTCGTCGTGCGCTATCCGATCCTGTTGCTCGACGAGCCGACGTCGGCGCTCGATGCGCACGGCCGCGATCTGGTCGTCGCCCTGCTCGCCGAGCGCAAGCGCGAAGGGGCGGCGCTCGTCGGCATCTTCCACGATGCGGCAGTGCGCTCGGCGCTCGCCGACCGCGAGTTTCACGTCTGCGAGGGAGTGGTTCGATGATCGAGGTGGCATCGGCCGAAGCGGAGACCGTGCTGCGCAATCTGCGCCTGCAAACGCCCGGGGGCGAGGTGCGCGGCACGCTCGTCGTGCGCGACGGCCGCATCGCCGAGATCGTCGAGGGCCCGGCGCGGGGCGGCGTCGACGGCGAAGGTCACATGCTGCTCCCCGGGCTGATCGAACTGCACACCGACAACCTCGAAGGCTGCGTGACCCCGCGCCCCGGCATCCGCTGGCCGTTCGACTCGGCCGCGGTCTATCACGACCGGGCGATGATCTCGGCCGGGATCACGACCGTGTGCGACGCGGTCGCGCTCGGCGACATCACCCGCGCGTCGCCGCGCGTCCACGCGTACGAGACGATGATCGAAGCGATCGCGCGCGGAGTCGAGCAAGGGCGCTTTGCCGCCGATCACCGCCTGCACTTGCGGTGCGAGCTGACCTACGACGACTTGCTGCACATCCTCGAGCGCTACGTCGCGCATCCGCTGCTCTCGATCGTCTCGGTGATGGATCACACGCCGGGCCAGCGGCAGTTCGTCGACCTCGACAAGTTCAAGCAGTACTACATCGGCAAACACGGCGTGCGGGCCCACGAGATCGACGCGCTGATCGCCCATCGCCGCCGCAATCAGGAACAATTCGCCGCGACCCACCGGCGACGGGTCGCCGAGCTCGCCCGCGAGCACGGGATCGCGCTCGCCACCCACGACGACGCCACCCTCGAACACGTGCGCGAAGCGGTGGCCGACGGCGCGGTCGTGGCGGAGTTTCC
Source organism: Vulcanimicrobiota bacterium (assembly GCA_963749395.1). GTDB lineage: Bacteria > Vulcanimicrobiota > Vulcanimicrobiia > Vulcanimicrobiales > Vulcanimicrobiaceae > CAVVMT01. Next base: position 14,341 of record CAVVMT010000015.1, on the reverse strand, counting down.
CACCACCGTCGAGGCCGCGCGGGCGGCCCACGAAGCCGGACTGCTCACCTTGATGGGTTCGCCGAACCTCGTGCTCGGCGGTTCGCACTCGGGAAACGTCGCCGCGATCGAGCTCGCGCGCGCCGGCATCGTCGACGTGTTCTCCTCGGACTACGTGCCGCAGAGCCTGCTCGAAGGGGTGTTCGTCGCCGCCCGCGAGCTCGGCATCCCGGTGCACGTCGCGATGCGCACGGTGACGGTGAACGCGGCGCGCGCGATCGGGCTCGACGGCGATCGCGGCAGCCTCGCCGTCGGCCTGCGGGCCGATCTGGTCGCGGTCGATACCAGCGGGCCGGTCCCGCGGGTGGCCGCCGTCTATCGCGACGGGCGGCGGGTCGCATGACCGCCGCGAGCGTGGCCGAGGTGCGTGCGTTGCTGGCGGGCCTGGCGGCGCTGCCCTACTACGACAACGGCGTCGACTCGCTCGAACACGCGCTGCAGGCCGCCGGCCTCGCGTCGGCGGCGGGCAGCGGCGACGAACTCGTCCTGGCGGCGGCGTTGCACGACATCGGCCGCGCGCCGGAGATCGTGGCGCGCTTCGGGCGCGGCCCGCACGAGGCGATCGGGGCGGCGTTCGTGCGCACGATCGCGAGCGAGCGCGTCGCCTGGCTCGTCGGCGCGCACGTCGCCGCGAAGCGCGCGCTCGTGGCCGAAGATCCCGGCTACGCGCGCGGCTTGAGCGCGGTCTCGCAGGCGTCGTTGCGCGTGCAAGGCGGAGCCTTCGATGCGGCGGCCGCGCGCGAGTTCCGGCGCCACCCGTGGGCCGCCGACGCGATCCAATTGCGGCGCTGGGACGACGGCGCGAAGGTGCCGGGCGCAGCCGCGCCTTCGATCGACGACGTCGTCGCCTGCTATGCACGCTGCGAGGCGCGGCGATGAACGCGACCACGCGCGCGGCGCGCCGCGAAGACCGGGCCGCGATCGTCGCGTTGATCGGCGCGATGGGCGGTCACGGCGACATCCTCGAGCGCAGCGACCCGCTCGCGGTGCTGCGGCACGTCACGGCGTCGCCGTGTTCGCGCGCGCTCGTGGCCGAACGCGACGGTGCGCTCGTCGGGGTCGCGGTCGTCACCGCGCTGACGACCGCGCTGTACGACCGGCGCGAAGCGTGGCTCGAAGTGATGGCGGTCGCGCCGGACGCCCGCCGGAGCGGCGTCGGCGCGGCGTTGCTCGCCGCGGTCGAACGCGAAGCGCTCGTGCTCGGGTGTACGGCGCTCACGCTCGAGAGCTCGATGTGGCGCGACGGCGCGCATGCGTTCTACCACGGCCAAGAGTTTGCCGAGATCGCCCCGGCGCGCCGGTTCGTGCGCGCCATCGACGCCGCGCGCACGACCGTGCAAGAGCAGTTCCTCGCTGCGGCCGGCCGCGCCGCGACCGGGGTGATGCATGCGATCGCAGGGCTGGAACGCGATCCTGACGCCGGGCGCGGAGCCGACGGTGCGCCGACGACCGCCGCCGACGCGGCCGCCGAAGATGCGATCCTGGTGGCGCTGGGCGGCCTCTCGATCCCGATCGTCAGCGAGGAAGCCGGCATCCTCGGCGGTCCGCTGCAGCCCGGCGGCTTGTGGGTGTGCGTCGATCCGCTCGACGGGACGCGCAACTTCCGCGCCGGCTTTCCCGCGTACGCTACGTCGATGGCGCTCGTGAGCGGTTCGCGGCCGATCGCCGCGTTCGTCGGCGATCTGGTGACCGGACGACGCTATCACGCCTGCGAGGGCCAAGGCGCGTTTCGCGACGGCATGCGCGTGTCGGCGCGCCGCGGCCCGCTCGTCGGTGCGCCGAGCCCCGAGCCCGGGGTCGCGCCGCCGCCGGTGCCGCCCGGCGCCGAACGGGTGCGCATGAGCGGCAGCACGGTCAGCGATTTCGTGCGGGTCGCGGACGGTTCGCTGGCCGCATTCGTGGCGCTGGATCGCGCGGTGACCCACGTCCACGACCTCGCGGCGGCCTACCTCCTGGTGCGCGAGGCGGGCGGGGTCGTGTTCGATGCCGACGGCGACGAGCCGAAGCTCGTGCCCAATCCGAAGGCCACCTATCGGGTGGTGGCGGCCGCCGATGCCGACCTCGCGTACCAACTGTGCGGCGTGCGGCCGCGCGAGCGGGCGACGCCCTGAGCGCAGGCTTGCGGGCCCGCAGTAAGAACAGAACCCCTCTATGCCGTCCAGCGCCCGTCCGAACTACCTGCAGCTGCCCTTGGGCGAGCACGCGCCCGACGAGATCAACGTCGTCGTCGAGATCGCCGAAGGCTCGCGGAACAAGTACGAATACGACAAGACCCTCGACATCTTTCGGCTCGACCGGGTGCTGCATTCGCCGATCCACTACCCCGGCGACTACGGCTTCGCGCCGCAGACGCTCGCCGAGGACGGCGACCCGCTCGACGTCCTGATCCTGGTCATCGAGCCGACCTTCGCCGGCTGCCTCGTCGTCGCGCGCCCCATCGGAGTGCTGAAGATGATCGACGGCGATGCGCCCGACGACAAGGTGCTCGCGGTCCCGGTCGGCGAGCCGTCGTTCAACGACGTGCACAACTACTCGCAGATCTTTCCGCACACGCTGCGCAAGATCTCGCACTTCTTCGAGACGTACAAGACGCTCGAGAACAAGACGACGAGCACCCAGGGCTGGCGCGACGCGGCCACGGCCCGGCGCATCATCGTCGAGTCGCAGCAGCGTTTCAAAGAAGAGGCGGAGTTCGACTCGCTGCCGCCGTCGGTTACGCCCGCGCGATAGCGATCCGCGCCGCGCCGGTGACCGGCTCGTCGCGTAAGCATGCGGCGAAGATCTCCGCCGAATCGACCAGCCGCGGGCCGGGACGGTTGACGTACGCGCTGCCGTCGATCGCGTAGACCCGGCCTTGGTGCACCGCCCGCAGCGCGCGCCACTGCGGCACCGCGTCGAGCGCCGCGACCGCTTCGAGCGCGCGCGGCAGGTCGAATCCGCACGGCGCCGCCAGCACGACGTCGGGATCGGCCGCGGCGATCGCATCCCACGCGAGCGTCGCTGAATTCGCGCCCGGCGTGCCCAGCACCGGAACGCCGCCGGCGAGTTCGACCAAGCCCGGCGTCCAGTGCCCGGCGCCCATCGGCGGATCGGTCCATTCGAGGACCAGCACGCGCGGAGCGGGCGCCGCCCGTCCCGTGCGGGCGCGCAGACGCTCGATGCGCTCGCGCAACGACGCGATCAACGCGGCGGCGCCGGCACGGCGGTCGACGAGGTCGCCCAAGAACGCGATCGTCCCGAGCACGTCGTCGAGACTCGACGGTTCGAGCGAGATCACGCGCGGGTCGCCGCGCAGCCGCTTCGCTGCGCCCTGCACGATCTCGTAGCTGACCGCGCACACCTCGCAGAGCTCTTGGGTCACGATCAGGCCGGGTTCGAGCCGGGCGAGCAATGCTTCGTCGAGCGCGTAGAGGCTCGATCCCGCGTGGACGTTGGCGCGCACGTGCCGGTCGATCTTGCGCGGCAGATCGGCGCCGGCGGCGGCGGGCTCGGTCCCGGGATGCGTCTGGAGCTCCGCGGGCAGCGACGACGACGTGAGGTGGGGCAGCCGCGCCGCTTCGGGCGGAAAGTCGCACTCGTGGGTCACGCCCACGAGCAGGTCGCCGGCACCGATGCCGAACAGGATCTCGGTCGAACTCGGGAGCAGGCTGACGACGCGCATGGGTCGGCTCTTTTGCGCCGCGCCGTGCCTCCCTGCGCCCAGGAAAGATTCCGGCCCTCGGTTGCGAAGTCGCGCAGATGGACATGCCACGCTTCGATCCGACCGATCCCGCGGGCTGGTTTAGCGCTTGGACCATGGCCATGCGGTCGATGTTGCCGGCCCAATTTCGCTACGAGCAGATCGACCCGCGCGTCCAAGAGATCGCGATCCTCGCGACGATGCACAACATGGCCTCGCTGCTTCACGACTCGGAGCCGATCAAAAAGGTCATCGCCGAGCAGCTGGCCGAGCGTGCGGCGCGGCTCACGAAACCGTAGCACGCTTGTTCTGCGGGGCGTTTGGTGAGCGCCCGGTCGGGTATCATTGAACGAGCGATGCGTCCCAGCAGCTTGCGCAGCGAACCCGTTGACCTCATCGATGCGGCCGGAACGCCCGCAGTGCGACCGGGACGTTTCCGCTGCGCGACCGGACAGGCGCGATCGCCGGTGCATTCGGCGTGTTTCACGAGTTGAACGAACGCGCCGCCGGCGCGACCCTGCGGGAGATCTCCGTCAACACGCCGGCGTTGTTGTTCACGGCCGACCCGGCGGGAAGGGTCGACTCGGTCAACGCCCGCTGGACGACGTTCATCGGGGCGGCGGCCGACGAGCTGTTGGGATCGGGATGGACGCGCTTCGTGCACGCGGGCGATCTGCCGCGCGTGCTCGACGAGTGGTCGCGCCATCTCGCGACCGGCGAGCCGTATCATTCGCAGTGGCGCTTTCGACGTGCCGACGGCACCTACCGATGGACCGAGATTCAGGCCGAAGCGCAGCGCGACGCGCGAGGCGAGATTCGGCGCTGGTTCGGTTCCGGGACGAACGTCGACGTGCAACGGCGCGCGATCGATGCGTTGGAGTTCCTCGCCCAAACGGGCGCCACGGTTTCCGGCGCGCAGGACGCTTGGGGACTCCTCGACCGCTTGGCGCACGCGGCGCTCGAAGGGCTGGCCGACATCTCGATCTTCGACGTCGAAGACGAAGACGGACACTTCAGGCGCCTCGTCGTCGCGGCCCCGAACGTCGCGCACTCGACGGTCGACGTCACGTCGGCCTTTCACGCGCCGCAGCGCGGTGAGCCGCATCCGATCGCGCGCGCGATGTATACCGGGGAAACGATTCACGTCCCGGACGTCGACGAAGCGTTCATCCAACGCTCCGTCATGCCTGCCGAACGTCAGGCGGCGTGGAGGTTCGTCGATATCCGGTCGCTCGTGTGCGCGCCGATGATCGCGCCCGGGCGCGCGCTCGGCGCGCTGACGCTGCTGCGCACCGGAACCAGCGTGCCGTTCGAGGCCGCCGACGTGAAGGTCGTCGAGGAAGTTGCGCGGCGCGCCGCCGTGGCGATCGAGAACTTGCGCCTGGGCGAGCGCGAGCGAGCCTTGGCCCGGGATCTGCAGTCGTTCGCCGACATGGGGGAATCGCTCTCGGGATCGCTCGGGCTGCAGGCGACGCTGGACGCTGCACTGCGCGTCATCGTGCCGGCCCGTGCCGACTGGGCGTGCATCACGCTCATGGACGAGCAAGGCGAGTTGCGACTGGCGGCGGTGTACCATCCCGACGACGCGAAACACGCTCCGATCGCGCTGCTCGTCGGAGAGCGCTATGCCCGTCCCGACGGCACGGGCTTGCATCCCGCGGTCGTGCGCACCCGTTCGCCGGTGTTTCGCGAGCGCGTCGACTACTCGCTGGCGGCGCGTAACTTGAACCCGCCGATACTCGCCGCGATGTGGAACGCCGGAATGGGGAGCGCCATCATCGTCCCGTTGTACGCGGGCTCCGCCGTTCGCGGCGCGCTGCACCTCTACCGGCAGCCGGGCCATGCCGCGTTCGAGCCCGGCGACCGCGACTTCTTCGTCGAGTTCGCCCGGAGGCTCGCACCGGCGATCGCGAACGCCGAGCTCTTCGAGCGCGAGCGCCGGGTCGCGCAGTTGTTCCAGGACGCGGCGTTGCCCAAGTCGCTGCCCGACGGAACGGCTTTTGCGTTTCGGGCGATTTACGAAGCGGGCAAGGCCGAAGCATTGGTCGGCGGCGACTGGTACGACGCGTTCGCGCTCGACGACGGACGGATCGCGGTGTCGATCGGCGACGTCGCCGGCTCAGGTCTCTCCGCCGCGGTCGCGATGGCCGGCTTGCGGCAAGCGATTCGCAGCGCCGCGCACGTCGTCGCCGATCCGGAGATCATGCTGGCAGCGGCCGATCGCGCGGCGCTGGAAGACCCCGAGCACCGTTTCGTGACCGCATTCGTCGGCGTGCTCGATCCGGTGACGGCGACGATCGCCTATCGATCCGCCGGCCATCCGGCGCCGGTTCTGCGATTGCCGGACGGGACGCTGACGGAATTCCCGGTTGACGGGATGCCGCTGGGTCTGCGCACCGGCCACGAGCAACGGACGCACGTCGTCAGCCTGCCGCGCGGCGCCCTGCTGACGCTCTACACCGACGGGCTGATCGAGTCGACCCACAACGTCCTCGAGGGCATCGCGCGGTTGCGGGCTGCGCTCCTCGATCCGGCGGTCTACGAGGCGGAGAATCCGGCCCAGACGCTGCACGACGTCATGCTGGCCGAAGGCTCGCGCGACGACGTGGCGATCCTCACGATCGCGGTGCGTTAGGCGGCAGCCTAAAGCGCAGACCGGCGGCGCCGCTAATGCTGCACGAGCGAGCCGGCGAGGCTGGCCGTGCCGCCGGTGGTGTCGTCGACGCGCACGGTCGCGCCGCCCGGCGCGAACCCTTGCAGCGGGATGTATTGCGCCGTTCCTAACGTCAGGTCGTCGGTCGCGTTCGTCCCCACCGTCAGCGGCGAGGTCAGTTGCGGACCGTTGAGGACGTACGTTTTTCCCGCGAAGAGCGGATAGGGTGAAACGTACGTCTTGCGGATCGAGAACGTGTGCATCTGGTAGCGCGGATCGGTCGTCGTGCCGGTGTCGCTGATGGCGAGCATCACGTTGAAATCGCTGACGAGCCGATCGAAGCTCGGCGACCCGGTCGCCTGCAGGATGTTCTGCACGCCGGTGGGCGAGCTTTGGATCAGCTTGGGCACGATGCCGTCGCCGAAGCGGTCGACGAGATAGCGCACGAAGAGATACGGATGGCCGTACGACGCGCCCAAGCTGAACAGTCCCACGGTCGACGATCGTCCGAGGAAATTCTGAATGCGGATCACCGAACCGAGCCCGTCCTCGAGGCCGGGCGGGTCGGCATAGTCCTGCGCGAGCACGCCCAGCGCTTCGTTGAGCCAACGCTCCTCCTGCGTCCCGCGAAGCACGCCTTTGTTCACGAAGTTGATCAGGTGTTGCAGTTCGTGCGCAAAGGTGTCGTAGAGATCGACGTTGAGGGTGTAATCGTTGTTGACGCCGCGGTCGAGGAAGTCGTTGACCACGGCCGGCCCCTGCGCGGAGAGCCACTGTTTGCCGCTGTTGGGATAGCAGTTCGCGACGTCTTGCGGAAAGTAGTTGAGCGTGTTGAAGAACCCGTTGGCGATGTCGGCGTTCGGGCCGGGATCGCTGATGATGACGTTGATCATGCCGGGCGTCGAATCGGGAACGATGAGGTCGTCGTACTGTCCGGTCTGTTTGCCGGTGGCGTCGCATGCGGGTGCGCCGACGATTCCGGCCGCGTCGTTCGGATAGTCGACCGGCCCGAAGGTCTGCGTATCGATTTGGTACGCCTTGTCCCACAAGGCGCCGATCTGCTGCGCGTATTGCATGGCGGTGGGGAGCGATTGCGCGATCCAGATGTAACCGTGCTGCGAGATGTCCGCCAACACGAACGTGTCGATGCCGTTCGTCGCTTGGAACTGCCGGATCGTGCCCAATGCGGGCGGCGTCGGCGCCGAGGCGGGGGCGCGCAGTGCGGCGCGGGGCCGGTGCGCGGCCCAGGTCGCGGTCAAGTCGGGACCGAGGTCGATCTCGCGGTCGTTCGCGGTCGCCGCCGGGACCGGCACCGCGAGCGACGACGTTGCCCGCGCCGACGAGAGGGGCGAGGTGCCGGCGGCACTGCGAATCGTCACGGTAACCGGATTCGACTGGACCAAGAAGTTGTTCGACTGCACGATCGCCATGGCACTCGCGGTGGTCCCTGCGGCGAAGCCTTCGACCGAAGCGGCGGACTGTTGCATCGTCTGCACGAGCGACGCGGGGACCGGGGCGAACGTCGGCGGCGCGCCGGCGAAATTGATCGCGAGCGGGACGCTGGTGACGCCGCTGACCGGCGACGTCGTGAGCGAGACCGACGGTGCGGCCGGCAGCGCGCCGCTGTAGAACACTTCGAACGTAGGCGCGCCGGCGGTGATGTATTCCGTCGCGCCCTGCGTCGTGACGCTCGGGTCGCTCGCCGCGAGTGCCAACGACTCCGGAAGAACCGGATGCGAGCCCGCGATGACGTTCCCCGCCGCGTCGTAGGTCGTGAGCGTCACCGGAAACTCGGTCGCGACGCCGACGGCGATCGTCGAGACGCCGGCCGCGAGCGTGACCTTGGCGACGACGCCTTGGAAGACGACCGAGAACGCATTGTTTCCGGCGGCGACCTGCGCGCCGAAGGTGCCGCTCGAGAGGATGCTCCCGGTGCCGTTTTGGCCGGCGGTCAACGTGACCGCAAACGAGGTGACGCCGAGCGGCGCCGCCACGGTGATCGCGCAGGTGTAGCCGGTGCAATTCGCCGTCTGGACCGGCCCCGCGGTCGCACCGGCCGGGATGACCGATACGCCGATCGAACGCGCCGACGGCGAGATGCCGCCGTTCGCGTTGCCCGCCGGGAGCTCCACGCTCAAGGTGACCGAGCCGGTCGATGCCGTTGCGCTCGGCTGCGGCTGCGGCGCCACCGAGGCGCCGCTGGTGCTGCACGCCGCGAAGGCCATGGCGAGAAAGGCGCCTCCTAAGAGCCGCCGGGCGACCGACAACCGTTCATTCATGTACTATTGTCTTTCCGTGACGATGGCGAGATTCCCTGACGCGATCAGAATGCCAGCCGCAGCGCCCCGCCGTCGACCGGTACCGTCGCCCCGGTGACGTAACTCGCCGCCTCCGAGGCGAGGAAGGCGATCACCGCGGCGGCTTCGCGCGGTTCACCGAAGCGTCCCGCCGGGATGTTGCGCGCGATGTATTCGCGCCGCGCCGCTTCCGTCGGATGCAAGCGTTGAGGATTTGCGGGGAGTTGATGCGCCCGGGCGCGACGCAGTTGACCGTGACTCCGAACGGCGCATAGGTAGCCGCGGCCGCCTTCGACCAGCTCTCGAGGGCCGCTTTCGCCGGCGCGGCTGCGTTGAGCGCTTTCGCGACGAGCGCGCCGGAGACGTTGACGACTCGCCCCCAACGGCGTTCGAGCATCGCGGGAACGAGCGCTTCGGTGAGCCTGCGCGCGGCCGCGAAGTTCAGCAAGAACGACTCTTCCCACGCGGCTTCGTCGCCCGCGCGCTCGAGCGGACGCGAGCCGCCCGCATTGTTGACCAGCACGTCGATGCGCGCGACCTCGGCGAGCACCGCGGCAGCGAGCGCCTCGGGCCCGGCGGGCTGCGTGACGTCGGCGGTCAAGAGCACCGGATCGCGCCCGCCTGCGTGGCGGATCTCGGCGGCGAGCGTCGCGAGCGGTTCCCGCGAGCGCGCGGTCACCACGACGTGCGCTCCCTCGGCTGCGAGGGCGAGCGCCGTGGCGCGGCCGATCCCCGAGCTCGCGCCGGTGACGAGGCAGAGCTTCCCGGCGAGCTGCAGATCCATGCAAGCGACCTTTCGCGTACTGCTCGAGCGCTCCCGGCACGCGCGTTAGCGGCCGGGGCTTGGCGGTCGCGCGACGAATGGCGAGCCATGATCGATGACGGGTTCGGCCGCCGCACGTGATCGTCTCCATCTCGCGTGAACTGGGCGCGGGCGGCTTGACCGTCGGCGAAGCGATCGCGAAGACGCTGGGCGCGCGGCTGCTCGACGAGCGGACGATGATCGGCATCCTCTCGGAACGACTGGGTCTCTCCGAAGAGTACGTCGCCGACCGGGTCGAACGCCCGCAGAAGATCACCGAAGGGCTGCTCTTCGATCTGGCGGTCGAGGCGGCGATGTTCGGTTACGAACCGGTGTATCGTCCCACCGACCGCGAGCTGATCGTCGCCGCGCGCACCCTCGTCGCCGAGTCGGCGCGCGACGGGCACGTCGTCGTCATCGGTCACGGCGGTCCGGGCCTGCTGCGCAACGTCGGCCGCGCCGACAAGCTGATGATCCTCTTGCACGCCGGGCGCGACTGGCGTATCGCGGAGATCGCCGCCCGCTTCGGGATCGCGCTCGACGAAGCCCGGCGCCGCGTCGAGCGGGTCGACAAAGCGCGCGCGCTCTACCTCGAACGCTACTTCAACGTCAACATGTACGCGGCGCGCGACTACGATCTCGTGCTCAACACGGAGTTTCTCGGCCTCGAACAAGCCTGCGCCATCGCTTGCTCGGTGACGAACGCGGTGGTGGCAGCACGGGCGTAATACGCACTCTTTGCACTTCTTTGGCCGTTGCTTGTCCGAACCTGTGCCCAGCCGCATTGTCATTCGCCCCGAGGCTGGGCATACTAGTCGTCTACAGGAGGACGAGCAGAGATGAAGGGATTGATAGTCTTCTCGACGCTGGCCGAAGCGCTCCACGCCGGTTATACCGTCTACGACCGCACGGCGACCGGCTACTTAGTACGCACCCAAACCGCGCGCGGCTACGCGCTGGCGATCGTCGACTTGCGCCACGGCGCCCCCAAACGCGTCGCGACGTTCTGAACGGAGCCTTTCCGGCCGCGGTCAGGTGCTGCGGTACTTGACGATCATCGCCGCGTCGAGCTCGAGCCCGAAGCCGGGCCCTTGCGGAACGGCGATCGTGCCGTCGACCGGCGCCGGACGGTTGAGGATCATGTGCTGCCAGATCGGGTCGCGCTCGGGGTCGGCGAAGCACTCGACGTAGGTGCCGTGCGCCACGGCCGACAGCAGCTGCATCGCGATTTGCGGCTCCTCGTGATGCGCCATGCGCGCGCCGTGCAACGCGCTCGCGAGCGCCGCCCGGCGCCACGCCGTCGGGCCGCCGCCCTCCGAGGCATCGAAGTTGACCAGATCGACCGCGCGCGCGTCGAGCAGCCGCCGGATGCCGTGCGCGTCGATCTCGCTCTGTCCGGCCGTCAGCGGGATCGTCGTCCGGTAGCGCAGGTCGGCCAGCATCGTCTCATCGTCGTACCAATGGCACGGCTCCTCGAACCAGGCGATGTCGTACGGTTCGATCAGGCGCGCGAAGCGGGCCGCGTCGGCGACGTTCCAGGCGCGGTTCGCGTCGACCGCGAGGACGAAATCCGGTCCGCCGCCCTCGCGCGCGGCCGCAACGCGGCGCGCGTCCTCCTCGGGTGAGAGGCCGCCGACCTTGAACTTGCAGCCGGCCATCCCTTCCGAGCGCAAGAACTCCATCTCGCGGCCGACGTCGGCCAGGGTCTTGCCCTCCTCGTAATAGCCGCCGATCGAGATGATGCCGATCGTGTCGCGATACGCGCCTTGCAGCCGCGCGACGTTCATTCCCGCGGCTTTGCCGAGCAGGTCCCACAGCGCGGTGTCGACGCACGCGATCGCCTGCATCACCAAGTGGCGGTTGCGGATCTCCTCGGCCAGCCGCGCCATGCGCTGCCACAAGAACTCGAGGCGGGTCGCATCCTCGCCGGCGATCAGCGGCGCCAACTCGTCGACGACGATCTTGACGATCTGCGGCGAGTGATCGCGGTCGTCGCCGTTGTAGACCTCGCTGACGAGCCCGTCGTCGGTGCGGATGCGGGTGACGACCGTGCAGCGCTTCGGCACCGTATATTTGCTTCCGCCGAACACCTTGCGCAGCGGAATGTCGAGTGCGATCGCTTCGACGTCGCGAATCTTCAACCGAGTTTTCCGGTCGACGCTTCGAGCAAGCTCCAGGCGGTCGGGCCGAACTGCGTCTTCCAATACGCGTAGTACGGGCCCAAGCGTGCGCGGAACGTCGCGGGATCGGGCGTGTTCACCGTCATCCCTTCGCGGGCCAGCTTGTCGCGGAGCGCGCCCTCGAGGCTCGCATAGTCTTGCCGTTCGAGCGCGCCGTACTTCGCTGAGTTGCGGACGACGACGTCTTGGACGTCCTTGGGCAGCGCATCCCACGCGTCTTTGTTGGCGATCAGCCACTTGCCCGACCAGATGTGGTTCGTCAAGCTCAAATACTTCGTCACCTCGGCGAGATGGATGCCTTCCATCGCCGAGAGCCCCATCTCGGCCCCGTCGACGAGCTTCGTCTGCAGCGCCGAATAGAGTTCGTTGTAGTTGAGCGGCGTCGGCGATGCCCCGAGCGTCTTGAACATGTCGATGAAGATCTTGCTCGGCGGCATGCGCAGCTTCATCCCGTCGAGATCGGAGGCGACCCGCACCGGGCGGATGCTGTTCGTCAGCTGCCGCATGCTGTTGCCCCAGATGCGGGGCATGACGACGATTCCGGCGGCCTCGATCTGTTGCCGCACGTACGCCCCGAGCGGGCCGTCGAAGGCGGCCAGCGCTTCGGGCGTGCTGCGGAACGCGTAGCCGACGTTCTCGATCTGCGCGACCGGGACCATCGGAAACTGCGCGCCGGAATTGAACATGAACTGCTGCGCGCCCGACCGCAATTGCGAGAGCTGCGCGATGACGCTGCCGAGCTGGCTGTCGGGGAAACTACGCACGACGAGCCGGCCGCCGGTCTCCTTGGCGACCGCGTCCCACATCTGGACGGCCCGCACGCTGAGCGGATCGCCGGCCGGTAGATCGTGGCCCTGTTTGTATTCGAACTGCGCCGCGCGGGCCCGGCCGCGCACGACGGCGATCGAGGCGAACGTTGCCGCCGTCGCGACGGCGAATTGCTTCCTAATCAAGGCGGAACGTCGCCGCGGCGTTGCCGTAGAAAACTTTGTCGCGCTCGGCCTTGGGCAGCGAACGCAGAGAGTTTCCGGGCATGTCGTTGTCCCAGTGCGGATAGTCGGTGCTGAAGCAGAGCTGGTCGTAACCCATCATCGAGATCATCTTGTCGAGGTGGCTCGGATCGGCCGGCTCGTCGAGCGGCTGGGTCGTGAACCGGCAGTGCTCGTGCACGTACTCGATCGGCGACTTCTTGACCCACGGCACCTCGTGCCGCAGCGAGCGCCACGCGTGGTCCATCTTCCACAGGAGCGGGAGCAGCCACAGAAAGCCGTACTCGACGAAGACGAACTTCAGCTTCGGGAAAGCGCTCGAAGGTGCCGTTGAAGACCAGGCTTGCGATGTTGACCTGCGCGTATTGGCTCGTCGTCGAGTATTTCTCGACGAACGAGTCGGCGAGGCCGCCCGCGCTCGTGGGCGCGCCCGCATACGTGCCCTCCGTCCCGGTGATGTGCACGAGGATCGGCAAGTCCATCTCCTGGGCGGCCGCGTACACCGGATAGTAGTAGCGCATCCCCATCAGCATGTCGAGCGTCGGGAGCGAAACCGCCACGATCTGCGGCGTCGCGCCGACGCGGCGGATCTCGTCGGCGCATGCGAGCGGATCGGCGATCGGCACGGTCATCGCGAACTTCAGGCCCGGGTCGACCGGCATCCATTCGTGAATGAACAAATCGTTGAAGGCCGCGTTGAGCACGATGCTCTCCTCGGCCTGCGCGAGGACGTTGAGCGCGCCGGCTTGGATGCAGTTGAGGATCCCGCTCTGGATGCCGTTGCGGCGGAACAGGTGCTCGACGATGTAGGCCGGATTCGATCCGGCCATTCCGCCGCAGGGTGGCTTGGCGTCGCGGCGCAGCGACGTGCCGTTGGGGTTGAGCACGCGGAACGACTTGTTGTCGCCGCGGCCCGCGACGTCGGCGCCTTTGCGGATGAAGCGCTCCCGCCACGCATCGGGCATGTACGGATAGAGCTCCTTGAGGCTGTTGACGTATGGGTGCACGTCGCAATCGATCACTTGCAGGGCCGGCTCTCCGGCCGCTTCGCCCGGCCGCTCCAGAAGGTCCATGGTCGATCCTCTTCTCGCAAACGGTCTTCCGGCGCGTACTCCCGCGCAGGACTTATGTTTCTCGCCCTGTATACACCACGCGATTTGCCGTGCCTTTGCCGTGAGGACCGTTATGGCGGATGACATCGAGGTTGGGCGCGTGGACGACTTCCGCGCCGGCGCGTTCACGCTCGTCGAGATCAAAGGCCGCGAGTACTTCGACCGCGTTCCGCTGTTCGACTACGACATTGGCGGCATCGAGTTCAGCATCTTCTATGAGGACCGCGCGCGCAATCTGTGGGGAACGCCTACAGCATTCCTGTACAAAATGGTTTGATTCAGGATTCGCGGTCTGCCATGGACCGTTTGCCGCCTGCCGCGTCTAACTGGCAGGCGGTATTCTTTTCTTCTGATGATGCAAGTGCGAGTTCTTCACTTTGGCGTGCTGAAAGATTGGCTGGGCGGTTCCGAGGCCACGGTGGAACTGCCGGAAGGGTTCACGGTGGCGCATTAGCTTGAGCGGCTTGCCGCCGGCCAGGCAGGGCCTCAGATGAAACAGGCGCTGCGCGGCATTGCCGTCAGCGTGAATGCCGAGTTTGCCGCCGCGGCCCAGGTGCTGCGAGCAATACGTACTCGACGCGCTACAGAAC
>CAVVMT010000014.1:0-86878 GCA_963749395.1 Vulcanimicrobiota bacterium | reverse complement strand
GAGGACGAATGACGGAGATCGCATGGCACGACCGGGGCGCGGAAATTCGCGGCCGCGCGCGAGGCGGGCGCCCAGTCTGGTTGTAGATTTCCACGGTTGATTGGTGGAACGACAGGGCCGAAACGACGTACGCTACGCACACGCGCTCGCCATGGTCGACGCAACTCAGAACATGCGCCAACGGCCTGCAAGCGCACTTCTCACCCGAGCGGCTTCCTAATTCGCACGAGACGGCCCCGGGACCCGGGCTTCGTAAGCCCTTTCGACGGCGGCTCCGAGTCGGTCGAAACGAAGGGTCGCCCTACAGAGGCCGATCCGCAGCCAGCCACACGCCGTAGGTCGTCTCCGGTATGGCTACTGCGTCGTAAACGATCCCAACTGCGCGGTCGCGGTGCACGAGTTGGTCGGGTCGATAGGAAACGAATAGGTCGAGCTAACCGCGTACGTGGTCTTTGGCTGCAATGTCGGAATCTGGATGCTAGCATTAGTCGCCGTCGTATAATTTGGCGGAACCGTCGCCAAAGGGCTAGGCAACGGCGAAGGCGGCACCGACGGCGAAGCCTGCAGCACCGCTACAGTTCCCGATGCCGCGATGACGCTGAACGCAACTTGCGCTTGGTTCAGGTTCCCGAAGGCGCCGCCGACGATGACCGACCCGATACCAGAAGAAACCCCCACGCTCCCGCTTTGTGGATAGACCAGATAATAGGCCGGGATGCCGGGGCAGTTTGAGACGCTCGAGCCTCCAGGAGCGGCGGAATTGCTGCCACCGCCGCAGGCGCCGAGAAACAACAATGCAGCAAAAGCCAAGGGGGTCAAAGATCTTGGGCCGGCGGCAACCAGCGCTTCGACTGTACGTCGTCTCGAATCAAAGCTCATATTTACGCCCCATCGAACTCAAACTCGGCTCATCAACCGCGGCAGGAATCAGTGGTGCAAATGCACGCGTAGTCCAAATCGGTGGTTCGCGAAGCGCCGATAGTTCGCGTGAACATGCTGTCGCGCCGAAAATACTATGACAACCGGTCAAAAAGGCCGCGACGATTGACTCGTAACCTACTTATTATGTCGTAGAAGGCTGCCCACACCACGGTTCGCCTATGCAAGCATAAGTAAGATGATTGGCCACACGAGTCAAGCGACGGTTCGCCTTAGCGGCTTACCGATTCTACGGCTTGACTACCGGAGGCGAGAACGTCGTCACGGTCACCTCCCGCCTCGACCCGCGCCCACTCGATCGTTCCGAGGTCGTAGTGCAACTGCTCGTCCAACACGCCGACCGTCGCATCCGACATGTCGCCGGTGCGCGCGGCGACGCGTTCGCGTAGCACTGCCGGGTCCGCGGTCAGCCAGAGGCCCGCGAACGCCGCGCCCGCCTCGCGCGCGGTTGCCGCGATCGCCGCGCGCTCGTCGGGGCGCGCGAACACGCCGTCGACGACGACGCTGTAGCCGCTGCGCAGCGCTGCCGCGGCCGCTTCGCGTTGCAGCCGGTAGACGCGCTCGCTGACCGCCGGCCGGTACGCGTCGCTGCTCAGGCGGTCGGTCTTCGCGTGCCCGTGGAGCCGCTTTCGCAAGGCATCGGTGTGCAGCAGTCGCGCGCCGGGGGCGAGGCCGATTCCGGGCGCCAGGCCGAAGGCGAGGGTCGATTTTCCCGTCCCGCTGACGCCGCCGATCGCGATCAACCGCGGCGGCGCGGCGCGCATCAAGCCGTCGGCCAACGCCAGGTACTGCCGTGCTTCGTCGACGATCGCGGCGCGGCGCGCGGCGTCGGCCTGCGCCCGCGCGGCGGCGACGCCGACGTGCGCGCGGATGCCGGCGCGCAGCGACATCATCAACGGCAGCGCGCCGAGCCCGCCGGTCTCGTCGTTGCGGTCGAGGTACGCGTTGAACGCGCGGTTCGCGAACGCGTCGAGCCCGCGCCGGCGCAGGTCCATCAGCAGGAACGCCAGGTCGTAGAGGACGTCGATGCACGCGAGATGCTCGCTGAACTCGATGCAGTCGAACAGCGTGGGGCGTCCGTTCCACAGGCAGATGTTGCGCAGATGAAGGTCGCCGTGGCAGCGCCGCACGTGGCCGCCTTCGTCGCGCCGGTCGAGCGCGGCCGCGTGGCGCGCGAGCTCCGCGTCCCAGCGCTGCACGAGCGATTGGCAAAGCCCGGGCGCAAACGCCCCCTCGGGCGCTAACGCGAGGTTGGCTTCGTTCCCGCGGATCTCGATCTCGAGCGACGCGCGGCCGCCCCGGCCCGCCGTCGGCTCGGCCTCGTCGTGGAAGCGTGCGATCTCGACGCTCAGCGCTTCGATCAACGCGTCGGTCAGCGCTCCGCGCTCGGCCAGCCGGTCGAAGAGCAGCGTCTGGTCGAAGCGGCGCATGACCACGACGTAGTCGAGCACCTCGCCCGGGCCGTCCAGCGCGAGCGAACCGTCGGCCGCGCGCGCGATCGTCGAGACGCCCAAATAGAGATCGGGCGCGGTCCGGCGGTTGAGCGCGAGCTCCGCCCGGCACGCCGCCTCACGCTTCGCGAGCGTCGAGAAGTCGAGATAGGAGAAGCCGACGTTGCGCTTGAGCTTGTAGGCCCGGTCGCCGGCCAGAAATACGATCGAGATGTGGGTGTCGATCCGCTCGACCGCGTCGACCGCAACGCCGTACGTTTCGCGCCGCGCGAGGAAGGCGATCGCTTCGCGCTGGTCCGGCTCCGCCGCCGGTGCCGCGGGCGTCACCTCAGCGGAAGAACAGCACCCAGACCGCGCCGGCGAGGAAGGGCACGACCCAGCATAGGATCGCCACCGCAGTGAGCCACGGGCGAGCCGCACTCTGCGCGCCGGCGGCGCGCGTGTCGGGCGGCGGCGGGGCCGGTTTGACGGGCTCTTCCCGAGCAAGGGAGTGATAGACGATCCATCGCGCGTGATCCACGGCGTCGAACTTTGTCGGTCTCATGGCGCCCTCGGCATGCCGGAAAGTGAGCTGTCGACTCACAGCATGGGCGCCGCAGGCGAAGGTTTGGAGAAGGCGGCATGAAGGTTCCCCTATGTTAGCGGTCCCGTGTACTTCTCCAGCGCCGCCCAAGCGCGGTCGCCGAACTCTGCCTTCCAACGCGTGTAGTAGCCGCTCGAAACCAGCCGCGCCTTGAAGCTCGCCCGGTCGGGCTCGTTGAACGCGAGCCCCTGGCGGTGCAAGAGATCCTGCAGCGACTTGTCTTGGATGAAGTTGTCGTTGCGCTCCAGGAGCGCGGCCTGATCGAGGTTCTTGCTCATGATCGCCTGGAAATTGGGCGGCAGCGCCTTCCACTTGTCGAGGTTGATCATCGTCCAGTAGCCGCTCCACATATGGTGGCTGCGGCTGCAGTATTTCTGCACCTCGTACGTGCGGAACGACTCGATGACGCCCAGCGACGACTCCATCGCATCGACGATGTGCGTTTGGAGCGCCACGTACAACTCGCTCGACCCGACCGTCGTCGGCGACGCTCCGAGCGACTTGAACGTGTCGTAGCGCAGCTTTCCCGGCGAGACGCGCAGCTTGAGTCCGTCGAGGTCGGTGACGTTGCGAATCGGCGCCTTGCTGCTGGTGAAATCGCGCCAGCCGCTCTCGAAGATCCGCGGCATCAGGAACATGCCTTTATCGGCCGCTTGCGCGCGAATCAACGCACCGAGATCGCCGTCCATCGCGGCGAGCGCCGCGTCGCGGGTCGGAAAGACGTACCCCAAATTCTCCATCGAAGCCAGCGGCACGATCGTGTCGAACACGGTGCCCGGCATCGCGCACATCTCGACCGCGCCGCTGCGCACCTGGGTCACGATGTTCGACACGCCGCCGAGCGCGCTGTTCGGGAAAGCGGAGATGTCGAGTTGGCCGTTCGTCTCCCGGCGGATCTTGGCGAACGCCTCGACGCTGCGCACCGACATCGGATGCTCGGGACCCAGGTCCATGCTCCATTTCCACTTGAAAGCGTCTTCGGCCCGGACGCCCCGCGGGAGGATCGCGATGCTCGCGAACGCCGACGCTGCCAGGGCCGCGAACGTCCGGCGGGCGACTCTTCGCGCCACGCCGGTCAGCCGCGAACGCCGGCCGGCGCGAGGTGGGCTTTCACCCGCTCGACGACGTCGCGCTCGTACGCGTCGGCGTCGTCGAGCCCCACCAGCGCTTGCCGGTCGGTGAAGGTCATCATGCGGTCGAGCATGCTCGCCGTCGTACCCTCTTCGCGCAGCACGCGCATCCCTTCGCGGATCGCGAACGCACCCAGGTACAAGGCCGCGTTCGCATAGATGATGATCTTGAAGCCCATCTCGCCGAGCTGCGCCGCCGGTAACAGCGGCGTCTTGCTGCGCTCGACCATGTTCGCGATCAAAATCGTGCCGGGGAACGCCTGACCGATCGCGGTCAGTTCTTCGAGGCTGCGCGGCTGCTCGACGAACAGCGCGTCGACCCCGAGCGAGAGGTACGCACGCGCGCGTTCGAGCGCCCGTTCGAAGCCTTCCGGAGCGCGCGCGTCGGTCCGCGCGATCACGAGAAAGTCGGGATCGGTGCGCGCGTCGAGCACCGCCTGCAGGCGGTAGAGCATCTCTTCGAGCGGCACGACCGACTTGCCGTCGAAATGGCCGCAGCGCTTGGGGAACACCTGATCTTCGATGTGCAAGCCGGCGATGCCGGCGCGTTCGTACATGCGCACGGTCCGCTTGACGTTCGCGACCCCGCCGAAGCCGGTGTCGCAGTCGGCGATCACCGGGACCGACACCGCGTTCGCGATCCGCTCGGCTTGGCTCGCCAGTTCGGTCAGGGTCATCAAGCCGATGTCGGGCATGCCGAGCTGCGCGTTGGAAGCGCCCGCGCCGGTGACGTAGACGATCGGGAAGCCGGCCTGCTCGATCAATTTGGCGGTGAAGCAATCGACCGCGCCCGGGACGACGATCGGGCCGTCGCCGGCGAGCAGTTCGCGCAGCCGTGCAGTGCGTGACGTCATGACGTTCCTCCCGCGGCAGTCGCAGCCGCCGTGCGTTCGTAGCGGTACACCGTGGCCGCGTGCTGCGGCGTAATCTTCTGCTCGTCGAGGTCGTGCGCGATCCGCTCGGGATCGCGCGCTTGGGGCGGCTCCACGCCGCCCCCGCTCGCGGTGATGTGTTCGACGATGTCGCCGCGCCTGACGGGCATCGTCGTTTTTGCCGGGAGCAGCTCGGATTTCCCGTCGCGATGCAGGTACGTTGCCGAAGTGCTCCCCGGCAGCCCGCCGCGCAATCCGTAGGGCGGCGTCGTGCGCCGGTGCGTGCGCAGCGAGAAGATCGCGTTGTCGGCGAGCAACTCGACGACGCGCCGGATCGCGAGCCCGCCGCGATAACGTCCCGGGCCGCCCGAATCGGCGACGAACTCGTAGGCGTGGATGCGCACCGGGTCTTCGAGCTCGGCGATCTCGACGGAGCGGTTCGCCAAGTTGACGGCCATGCTGGCCGCGCCTTCCAACCCGTCGGCCAGCGGCCGCGCGCCCCACGAACCGCAGACGATGTCGTTGAGCTGGAAGCGCGTCCCGTCCGCACGGTAGCCGC
Source organism: Vulcanimicrobiota bacterium (assembly GCA_963749395.1). Lineage (GTDB taxonomy): Bacteria > Vulcanimicrobiota > Vulcanimicrobiia > Vulcanimicrobiales > Vulcanimicrobiaceae > CAVVMT01. Next base: position 81,344 of record CAVVMT010000014.1, on the reverse strand, counting down.
CCATGCGGATGCCCGACGTGCCGCCGTCGCCGGCCGCCGGCACGCGCTCGGGGAGCGCATCCGCGAGCGCCCCGAAGATCGCGTCGATGATACGGTAGCCGACGATCCCCCGCGCCGCGACGCCGACCGGGAAGCGCGCGTGCAACAACGTCCCCTCGGGCGCGATCACACGGATCGGTTCGAGAAAGCCCGCGTTGACCGGGATGTCGTCGGGGCACAGCGCGCGCACGGCGGCGAAACACGCCGACTCGGTATACGAAAGCGTGCAGTTGATCGAGCCCGGGACTTGTTCGGACGTGCCGGTGAAATCGAAGGTGATCCCGCCGGCGTCGATCGTGACGCTCACGTGGATCGGCACGACCCGGTCGGTGAACCCGTCGTGATCCTCGTAGTCGGTGAACGCGTAGGTCCCCGCCGGCCAGCGGCCGATCTCGGCCAGCAGCGCGTCGCGCGAGTAGGCGAGAATGCGCGCCGCCAACTCCTCGAACGCGTCCCGTCCGTGGCGGCGGATCAGCCCGACGACGTCGGCGGCGCCGTGCGTGCAGGCTGCCACTTGCGATTCGACGTCGGACCAGAGCGCTTCGGGGAGCCGCACGTTGGCGCGCAGCACGTCGCGCAGCGCTTCGTTCCATTCGCCGCCGCGGCGCAGCAAGACGGGCGGGAGGCGAATCCCCTCTTCGAAGATCTCACGGTTGTCGGTCGCCGACCCGCCCGGGACGCGCCCGCCGATATCGGTTTGGTGCGCGACCGACACCGCGTACGCGACCAGCGCTCCTTCGAAGTAGGCGGGCGCGATGATGAAGATGTCGGGCAGGTGCATGCCGCCGGCGTACGGGTCGTTCAGCATCACGAGGTCGCCCTCGGCCAGCCCCCCGGGAAACTTCGCAAGGGTCGCTTCGATCGCGCGCGGGACCGCCCCGAGGTGCAGCGGCAGCGAGAAGCCCTGCGCGATCATCGCTCCGCCCGGGCCGCAGATCGCGGTCGAGAAATCGAGCAGGTCGCGGATCACCGGGCTGAACGACGAGCGCATGATGCGGATCGCCATCTCGTCGGCGATCGTCTGCAGTTCGGTGCGCAACACTTCGAAGCGCATCAGGTCGGCCAGTCTGCTCATCGCGCTTGCTCCAGGACGACGTTGTGCATGGCGTCGACGCGCGCCGACCATCCCGGCGGAACGACGATCGTCGTATCGGGATCGTCGATGAACGCCGGACCCGCCAGCATCCCCGCGACCGTGTCGCGGGTCGCCACCGGGTAGGTTCGGCGGCCGTCGCCGAAGTGAGCGGTTCGCTCGCGAACCGTCGAAAACCGGCTGCCGAGCTGCGTGCGCAGCGCGACCGCCGGCGGCGGCGTCGCGATCGTCAGCTTGAGGCGGATCACCTCGAGCTCGGTCGTCGGCACGTGACCGTACGTCGCCCGGTGCAGCTTCTCGAACGCACGCGCGAGTTCGCCGGCGGCATCGTCGTCCAACCGGTCGGGCGCATCGATGCTCAATTCGTAGGCTTGTCCGCGGTACCGCATGTCGATCGACCGCAGCACGACGGCGCTCGGGTTGCCGCTGACGGTGCCGTTGAGGCGCGCGAGCATCGCGCGGTACTGCTGCTCGATGCTCGCGGCTGCTCCCGGCGCGCGCAGCGCGATCCTCAAGGGCTGCAGCATCGAGAGCTGCTTGGGCGCGTAGCTCAATCCGATGGCGCTGAAATATCCGGCGAGCGGGGGCACGATCACGGTGTCGACGCCGACCGACGCGGCGAGGGTCGCGGCGTGCAGCGGGCCGCTCCCGCCGAACGCCACCAGGGTGTAGGCGCGGATGTCGCGCCCGCGCTCGGTCGTCACCGCGCGCAGCGCGCGCGCCATCTGCTGATCGGCGACCGTGTGGACGGCAAACGCGGCCTCGACCGTGTCGAGCCCGAGCGGCACTCCGATTTCAGTGTCGAGCGCGCGCATCGCCCCGTCGGCGTCGACGCTGATCCCGCCCTTGGCGAGCCCTTCGGCCGAGAGATAGCCCAGCACGAGGTTCGCGTCGGTCACCGTCGGATGGACGCCGCCGCGTGCGTAGCACACCGGCCCTGGAACCGCACCCGCGCTGCGCGGCCCGACCCGCAGCGATCCCCCGCTGTCGAGCCGCGCGATGCTGCCGCCGCCGGCGCCGACCTCGGCCAAATCGATCGTCGGCAGGCGCACGGTGTAGCCGCCGCCGCGCAACAGCCGCCCCATCGCCGAGATCTCGGCACCGACGCTGAACTCGTTGCCGTACGAGAGCGCGTACTCTTCGATGACGGCGGCTTTCGCGGTGGTGCCGCCCATGTCGAAGCTGATGACGTTGCGCAGCCCCAGGGCCTCGGCGATCGAGCGCGCCGCCAGCGCCCCGGCCGCCGGCCCCGACTCGATGCAGTAGGCCGGTGCGCGCGCGGCCGCATCGAAGGTCATCATCCCGCCGCTCGACTGCATGATCAGCCGCTCGCCGCCGGCGCCGATCGCATCGAGCCGCGCGCTCAACCGGTCGAGATACCGCGAGAGCACCGGCTGCAGGTAGGCGTTGACGGCGGCCGTGCTCGCGCGCTCGAACTCGCCCGGCTCGTTGACCAAGTCGGTCCCGACCGTCACGTAGAGGTGCGGAAACGCCTGCGCCAGGCGCTCGCGGATGCGCTGCTCGTGCACGCCGTTCGCGTAGCTGTTGAGCAGCGACACGGCGACCGCTTCGAGCCCGTCGCCCGCACCGTGGATCGCGGCGTCGATCTCGCCTTCGTCGAGCTCGACCAGCACCGATCCGTCGGCGGCCACGCGTTCGTTCAACTCGATGCGCAAGCGGCGCGGGACGAGCGCGGCCGGCTTCGTGTAGTAGAGATCGTAGCTGTTGGGCACGCGCAGCCGCCCGATCTCGAGCACGTCGCGAAACCCTTTGGTCGTCAACAACAGCGTCGGGCTGCCCTTGCGTTCGAGGATCGCGTTGGTGCCGGCCGTCGTGCCGTGCGCGATCCGCTCGACGTCGCCGGGCGACGCGCCCGCGAGCGCCAAGAGCTCGACGATGCCGTCGCACACGGCCCGTTCGAATCCGTCCGGCGTGCTCGGTAACTTGCGCACCGCGTAATGGCCGCGCTCGTCGAACGCGATGAGGTCGGTGAACGTCCCGCCGACGTCGGCGGCGATGTGCCAGCCCATCAGCTCTGCTGCCGGTAGAAGTAGTTCCAGAACCACACGCCCCAGAACCCGGCGACGCACGACCACGCGATCAAGGCTTTCCCCCAGACGGGAACGCGCGCGCGCGTTCCCAACACCATGAGCCCGAAGACGAACGGTTCGAAATCGAGCGCGTGCCGCATCCCGAACTGCGCGTACCCGTTCACGTAGTAGATGAAGCTCGGGCCGGCGGTCAGGATCGTCAGCGCGACCAGCGCGAGCACGATGCGCGCCGGCCCGCGCGCCAGCACCGCGAGCACGAGCGCGGGGCTCGTCCACGTCAGCGCGACCCCGCCGAAGCCGGGCACGACGTAGGGCCACTTGCCCGGAAAGTCGGGCAGTTGCGCGAAAAACGACCACATCTCGTAGGGCAGATAGCGCAGTTGGAACGGACTCCCGAACGGCGAGCCGGCGGAGTCCTGATGGTACCACATCGTGTAGCCGATGTCGCTCGGCAAGCCCCAACGCGCTTCGTTGTACGCCACCCACAGCACCGCAACCGCCGCAAGCACCGCCGCAAACCCGATGTACCGCCGGCGCAACCGCGCCACGTCGCCCGCTTCGTACAGCAGATACGCGTACACCGGCAGCGCGAGCACCAGGGTGAAGCGCGATTCGAAGGCCGCCGCCCCGTACAAGGCGACCAGCCATCCGCGGCGCTTTCCCGTCACTTCGGCCAACGCGAGGAAGGTGAACGCGGTCGCGCTGACGCCGGCCAGAAACCACACGTCGCCCAGCATCGCGCACCACCACAGGTCGGTGCCGGCGAACATGAACGCGCACATCCAGATGCGGGTGTCGAGCGACGCGCCGAGATTGCGCGCGAATTGCCACGCCGCGCCGATCGCGACGCCGGCGAGCGCGATCGCGAGCAGCGTCTGGTTCGCGGTGCCGAACAGCGCGACGAAGGGCAGCAGCAGCAGCGCCGGAAACGGCGCTTCGATCACGTAGTGCTGCGCGCCGAAGCCGAGCGCGTCGATGTACGGGCCGGGCCAGTCGATCCACACGTGCCCGTGCAGCAGCGCCGCCGCGAGCCGCGTGTAGTTGTCGTACTGCGACCAGCGGCCGTGGGCCGAGATCGCGGTCAGCGCGGCCGCGAGCGCGCCCGCGAGCCACGGTTCCAGCCGCGGATCGAGCGCGAAGCGGGTCCGCGCGCGGGCGCGTTCGATCGCGGTGCTCACGCCGGCTCGACCAGGTAGAGATGCGTGTTCGTGCCGATCGGCGTGAATTTGTAGCCCGGCAGCGGATACGTCGGATCGCCGACGATCACGACCGGACGTTCCCTAACCCACTGGGGGATGTACGCGGCGTCGTCGGTGTACCACGCCGTCTCGAGGATGCGGTCGCCCAGGCGGTGCTGCACGTAGGCCGCGTACGCGAGCCCGGTCGCGGTGATCCACGGGCTGATGATGATCGCGTTCGAAGGCGTGCTGTTGACGACGACGTTGATGAACGCGTTCATCGACGCGAGGTTCGCGGCGGATGCGATCGACTCGTTGCGCCGCAGCGTCCCGAGCGTGCACGAGCCCAGCACCAGGAGCGCGCACCCCGAAGCGACGAGCGAACGCCGCTGCTCCGGCGCGCTCGCCGCCACCACCCGCACGAGCGCCGACGTGCCGAACCCGGCCGCCAGCGCGACGATCCAGAACGACGGCATGAAATACCGCTCGATGTCGGACTCGGCGGGATAGTTCAGCACGAACGGCAAGGCGATGAAGCCGCACAGCACGAGTCCGGCGAACAGCAGCGGCCGGCGTACGAGCACCAGCAGCGCGCCGAGCACGGCCAGGCAGATCGGCACCCACCCGTACTCGTTGTACAAACGCTGCCAGTACGCGGGAAACTGCGCGTAGGCCGACGGCGTGACGATCGCGGCGAGGCTGTTGCTCGCGTGGAACTGCGACCCGGTGACCGACTGCACGAAACCGTCCCACGTCGAGGGATGATCGTAATCCCAGTAGGGACGCCCCGGCGGCAGCCCGATCGAGAGCGTCGGGTCTTTGCGCTCGGCGTAGACGATCGCGGAACGAATCGGCAAGTACGCGTAGACCATCGCGCCCGCCACGATGCACAGCAACGTCGCCGCGATCACGCGCAGCCGCAAGGCGCGCCAGCGCGCGAGCACCAGCACGAGCACGCCCGGGACGAGCAACACCGCCACTTCGTGATTGCCGACCGCGAGCGCCCCGCACAGTGCGCAGAGATAGAGGTCGCGCGGGCGCGCGTCGCGGTACCAGCGCAGCGCGAGAAAGACGACCAGCGCGAAGAAGAACAGCGCGAGGTCGTGCACCTCGGTATGCACGGCATGCGCCCAAACGATCGGTCCGGCCGCGAACACGAGCGCGGCCCCGAGCGCGCTGCCCGGATCGAGGTCGCGGTCGCGCAGGACGCGGTAGAGCAGCCACGCTGCCGCCGCCACCGCCAGCGCGCAGAAGAGGTTCATGCGCCATGCGACTTCGCCAAACGGGAACAGGTGGGTGAACAGCCATCCGAGGAGCACGAACGTCGGAAACGCGGTCGGATGGGCGATCCCCAAGATGTAGGGGACGGTCTGCATCTCGCCGGTGTCCCAGCCTTCGATCCCGGTCCGCAGGGTGACGACGTACAGCGCCGCCGGCAGCACGAAAGCGGCCACCGAGGCGAACAGCGGGAGGGACGGACGAAGGCTGCTGGACAACGGCGTGCAACTACGCGGTATGACTGTAGGGAGCCTGTTGCGACCGCGCCGCGTCATCGTCGCGGAACCTTTTGCCGACGTCGGCCTCGCCGTGCTGCGCAAGCACGGGATCGAGGTCGACTCGTACGTCGGCAAAGACCGGGCGGCGCTGCTCGCGGGGCTCGCCGAGGCCGACGGGCTCATCGTCCGTTCGGAGACCAAGGTCGACAGCGAGATGCTCTCGGCCGGTCCGAAGCTCAGCGTGGTGGCGCGCGCGGGCGTCGGGGTCGACGCGATCGACGTCGACGCGGCCACCTCGGCCGGCATCATCGTGCTCAACGCGCCGGCGGCCAACACGCTCGCCGCGACCGAGCAAACGTTCAGCCTGATGCTGTCCCTGGCGCGCAAGACGCCGCAGGCGGTGCAGTCGCTGCGCGAAGGCAAGTGGGATCGTAAACCGTACATCGGTACGGAACTGTACGGAAAGACGCTCGGCATCGTCGGCTTGGGGGCATCGGCGGCAACGTCGCGATCCGCGCCAAAGCCTTCGGCATGACGCTGATCGCGACCGACCCGTTCATCTCGCAAGCGCGGGCCGACGCGTTCGACGTGACCCTGATGCCGCTCGACGAACTGCTCGCCAAGGCCGACATCGTAACCTTGCACGTGCCGCTCAACGGCCAGACGCGCGGGATGATCGATGCCGCCAAGCTGCGCGCGATGAGCCCGCACGCGTACATCATCAACTGCGCGCGCGGCGGCGTGATCGTCGAGCAAGACCTCTTGGAGGAACTCGATGCCGGCACGCTCGCCGGCGCGGCCATCGACGTGGTCGCGCAAGAACCGCCGCCCGACGACGGTACCGGCCGCAAGCTCCACAAGCACCCCAAAGTGATCGCGACCCCGCATCTGGGCGGCTCGACCCACGAGGCGCTCGAGCGCATCGCGACCGAGATCGCGCAGGACGTTGCGCGCGTGCTGATCGGCCAGCCGGCGATCGCGGCGGTCAACGCGCCGGTCCCCGACGGTCCGGAGGCCGACTTCCTCGTGCCGTTCGTCGACCTGGCGTATCGCATCGGCAAACTCTATCCGCAGCTCAACCATCAGGGCGCGCTGCCCGCGTTCTCGCTCGCGATGCAAGGCGACCTCGCCGAGCTCGCGCCCGATCCCGTGCGCACCGCGTTCCTCTCCGGCTTGCTGCAATCGACGACCGAGCGCCGCGTTTCGGTGGTGAACGCAGCGGCGATCGCGCAGGAGCTCGGGCTCGCGGTCGACGTGCGCTCCGACAAACACGCCAACGCGTTCGCCGCGTCGATCCGGTTGACGGGCGGCAAGACCTCGATCACCGGCACGGTGATCAACGGCGAACCGCGTATCGTCGAGATGAACGGGTATGAGATCGATGCGACGCCGCTGGGGAACCTGCTCGTCACGCGTCACCGCGACGTGCCCGGCATGATCGGCAAGGTCGGGACGATCCTGGGCAACGACGCCGTCAACATCTCGACCATGCAAGTGTCGCGCAACGCGATCGGCGGCGACGCGATCATGGTGCTCTCCGTGGACCGTCCGGCCGAGGCGGCGACGCTCGACGCGTTGCGCGCGATCGCCGGCGTCAGTTCGGTCCTCAGCCTGACCCTGTAGCGCGATGCCCAAGGTCTACGTAGCCCGCCACGGGGAGACGACGTGGAATCTCGCCGGCCGCTATCAGGGGCGGCGCGAGTCGGCGCTATCGGCACTCGGCGCGCAACAGGCGACGGCGCTCGCGGAACACTTCGCCGGCTCGAACGTCAAGCGCATCGTGTCGAGCCCGCTGTTGCGCTGCCACGCGACCGCGCTGATGTCGGCGCGCCGGCTCGACCTCGAGGTGGAGACCGACGAACGGCTGATCGAGATCGGCCACGGCACGTGGGAGGGCCGCATGCGCGACGAGATCTCGCAAAACGACGCCGAGACCTACCACGCGTGGCGGCTCGACCCGCACAACGTCAGCTTCGACAACGGCGAAACGCTGTGGCACGTCAAGGATCGCTGGGACGACTTTCAACGCCACCTCGATCCGCAAGTCGACACGCTCGTCGTCACCCACGACGCCGTCGTGCGCGTGGGCGTGCTCTCGATCTCGGGGCGCCCGCTCGCCGACCTGTGGAAGGCGAACGTCGAGAACTGCGGCTTTGCGGAGTTCGACGTGGACGGCAAACGCTGGACGCTGCACCAAGAGTGCGCCGTCGCCCACCTGGCCGGCCTGCGCGCCGCCACCGAAGGTCAGGCGCTGTAGCGCCGAGCGCGCCGCGCTTACTGCGAGACGATCGTCAGCGTGGTCGGGTTGACGCTGTAGTTTCCGGCCGACACCAGATTGTTCGGGCGAGCGCAGATCACGCTGCTATTCGGGCCGTAGATCACGACCAGCCCGGGCGGCCCGCACGGCGTCTGGGTCAGCTTGTAGCTGGCCAGAAGTTTGGCCCCCGGGCTCTCCGGCTGCACTTGGTACGAAGCGATGGCGGCGTTGTTCGCGGCGACGACGCTCCCGTACGCGACGGCCGAAGCGGCACCGATGGCGACCGCGCCCCAGAAGGCGCCGCCGTAATAGATCGGTGCCGGGTACCACGCATAGCCGCCGTTCCAGCCCCAGGCGGAACCGCCGTAGACGGGATTCGTCACCGTCGCGCCGTGATAGACGTTCCCGTTGTTCGCGTACGTCGCGGTGTGATAGGTTTGGCCGTACGCGTTGGTCGCCGTACCGGAACCGCTGTAGGTGTGATTGTAGGCGTTTCCGCTGCCCGAATTGCTGTAGGAACCGTACGGATTGCTCCCGCTGCCGCTATGGCTGTAATTGCCGGAATACGTGTTGCCGCTGGTGCTGCTGCTGTGATTGCCGTACGCCGTCGATCCGCTGCTGCTGTGACTGTAATTGCCGTTGTTGCTGTCGTACGATCCCGTGCTGGTGCGCGATGCGTCACCGTTGGTCGCCGTGGTCGACCGTTGGTACCCGCTGCCGGTGTTCGTCGCCGTCGTCGTGCGCGACGTGCCCATCGGGCCCGTGCTCGAATGCGAGCCGCCGCCCATCGACGGATCACCGTGGAAGTCGAAGCCGCCGCCGCCTCCGCCGCGGCCCATGGCGGCGCCCGGCGCCGGGAGCGCGAGGGCGCAACTCAGAACGAGCATGGCCGCACATTTGGCGTTCATTTCTTCACCACGTCGGCCGTGCCGCTGAGGGACACGGTGGTCCCGCCTTTGGTCTCCATCGTCAGCACGACGCCGAGCGGCGGCAGCTTCGAGGTGGAATTCGGGAGCACCGCCGCGCTCGCCGTCGGATTCAACCAAACAGTCCCGCTTTGCAACGGGATGTGCGTCGTCGTCCCGTGCTGCACGAGCGTCGCGTCGTAAGGCAGGCACTTGACCAACACGCCGACTTTCGTGCACGCTGCCTTCCCGATGTAAACCGTCCCCTGGCCGTCGCTCGACGTCATCGCCATGCTCGTGCCGTCGACGGTGATGCGGACGTCCGTGTAGTTCTTGACCGTCCCGTCGGGGTGTTCGATGTGAGCGGATCCGGTAGCGGCGGCCGGTGCGGCGAGCAGCAGCATCGTCGCCACGGTCACCGGCAAACCCAGCCAACCTAATCGTTCCACGCTATGTGTCTCCTGGGCGCAGTAGGGCAATCCGCAACGGTTTGGCGAGCCCTGCTGACGTGCCCTTGCTTGAAACCAAGATTTCACACTCGCGGCAAGAAATGACGGGTCGATGTCAGCGCCGATCGAGCCGTCCGGCATTCCCGGCCGGGCGATGCGATGCTCGCCGCGACCGATCGGTTCAAGCCACGGCGTTGAACGCACCGCTCCGCCTACGAGAGAAGGGCGAACTCCGGGAGCCGCGCGGCTTTTCGATCGAACGTCACCGTACGCGAACACCCCGCTCGGGCGCCGAGCGCCCCGATCAGCGCGTCGGCGAACGAGCCGCGCCCTTCCCGCAAGACGATCGCGGCCGCGAAAACTTGTTGTTCGCATTCGACGTAAAGCACGCCGACCGCAAGGATGCGCTCGATCGTCAATGCGATCGCGCTCGCCGGCAATCCGTACGCTCGCTCCAGTACCCATACGATCTCGACCATCACCACCACGCTGATGAATCCAGGTTCCTCGTCGCTCAGCTCGTGCTCGATGAGCTGCGTGGCCTTAGCGGATTGAACCACATCGTCTTGCGTCAGGTAGCGGACGAGGACGTTCGTGTCGATTCCGATCATCGCCGTTTGCGGGGTCGCGTCCCTTCGAGCGCGCCGGCGGCAACCGCGTCGTCCATCGCCGCCGCTTCGACGCGCTTCCGTTGCGACGCGAGGATGCCGCGCAACGTCGCCGCGGGCCGTTTCGGCAGCAGAACGACGCTCCCGTCGGGATGCACGAAGAACTTCACACGATCGCCCGGCCGCAACCCGAGATGTTCGCGAACCGCCTTGGGGATCGTAGCTTGACCCTTGCTCGTGATTGCTGATTCCACGAAGCTTCTATTACTTTTCCGCATTTGTAATACCCGCCTCGGCGGAAAACTCGAGCCGGCTGCGTCAAGCGCGAAGCGCGCTACGCCGTTTCGACGGCCTCCAACGCGCGCTCCCAGCGTTCGAGCGCGGCCGCGGCGGCCTTCTCGGTCGCCTCCAAGTCGGCGCGCAGTTTCGCGAGCCGGTCGGCATCGTCGTAGAGCACCGGGTCGGCGAATTCGCGTTCGATGTCGGCGCGGCGCGCGTCGAGGCGCGCGACTTCGGCTTCCCACTTCTCGACGTCGCGCTTCGCACGCTCGCCGCGTTTGGACGACTCGCGCACCGTCTCGTTCGACGGCGCTTTTTTCGCGACCGGGCTGTCGACGACGCCGCCGCGCTTGACGGCGATCTCGGCGCGTTCGTAGGCCTCGAACCCGCCTTCGATCGCATGCCACGTGCCGTCGTGCAGCCAGATGAAACGGTCGATCAAACGCCGCAACAGATAGCGGTCGTGCGAGATGACGACCATCGCGCCGCCGTACGACGCGAGCACGCCTTCGAGGGCTTCGCGGCTGGGGATGTCGAGATCGTTCGTGGGTTCGTCGAGCAGCAGCAAGTCGGCCGACGACGCCATCAGCCGGGCGAGCATGATGCGCCGCCGTTCGCCGCCCGAGAAGGCGTCGACCGGTTTGTCGCCGGCGTCGCCGCCGAGCCCGAGCCGCCCGAGCAGCGAGCGCGCCGTGAAATCGTCGGCCGCCGACGATCCCATCACCGCTTCGACCGCACTGACGCCCTGCGGCAGTTCGTCCGCCGAGTCTTGCGAGAACGTCGCGACCCGCATCCCCGTGCCGAATCTCACGCTGCCCGCATCGGGGACGACCGTTCCGGCGATGATCCGCAGCAGCGTCGACTTCCCGGCTCCGTTGGGGCCCAGGATCGCGATCCGCTCGCCGCGCGCGATCTCGAACGACAGCTTCGAGAAGAGCGCGATGTCGCCGTAGCTCTTGCCCAGGTTCTTCGCCGTCAAGCGCGACGCCGTTGGTCGCGATGCGGGCGGCCTGCAGCGCGACCGAGAGCCGCTGCCCGCGCTCGGGCGGCGCTTCGAGCGGCGCCGCCTTGGCGAGCTGCTTCTCGCGGCTTTTGACCTGCGCGTAGTTGTGCGAACCGTGCGTGCGCAGTTCGGCGATCACCGCTTTGCGCCGGTCGAATTCGGCCTTGCTCTTCTCGTACTCGCGCGCGGCCTGTTCGGCGCGCACTTCCTTCTCTTCGACGTACGCGGTGTAGGCGTTGGCCGCCGGCGTATAGGCGACGAGCGTGCCGCGGTCGAGCTCCCAGATCGCGGTCGACACGCGGTCGAGGAAGAGCCGGTCGTGCGAGACGATCAAGAACGCGCGCGGGTCGTCGCGAATGAAGCCCTCGAGCCAGGTGACGGTCTCGATGTCGAGATGATTCGTCGGCTCGTCGAGGATCAGGTAATCGGGCTCTTCGAGCAGCACCCGGGCGAGCATCGCGCGCGTGCGCTGGCCGCCGGAGAATTCGGCGATCGGGCGGTCGAGGTCGCTCGCGTCGAAGCCGAGCGCGTCGACCATCGCGTGCATGCGGTACTCGACCGCCGCCCCCCCGTGGCGTTCGAACGCTTCGTGCGCCGTGCCGTAGCGCCGCAAGAGCCGCTCCTCGGCCGCGCGGTCACCGCGCTCCGCCGCGGCCGCCATTTCGACTTCGAGCGCGCGCAGCTCGCGTTCGTGTTCGTGGATGCGCTCGAACGCGGTGGCCAGCAAAGCGCGCAGGGTCGAGTCGGTGCGCTCGCTCGCGGCCTGCGAGAGATAGCCCAGGCGCGAATCGCGGGCCCGCACGAGGTCGCCGCCATCGGGCTCGTCGATGCCGGCGAGGATGCGCACGAGCGACGATTTCCCGGCCCCATTCGGGCCGACCAGGCCGATGCGCTCGCCGTCGCGCAACGCACCGGAAACGCCGCCGAAGATCTCCCGTGCTCCGTAGTGCCGCTCGAGATCGCGAAACCTCAACCACTCCATACGGTTAGTGTAACAGCGGTTCGACGGTCGGGGTGACGAACGGCCGCGGCGCGATGAACGTCGAGGGCGGCAGCGACGCGGGGAAATCGTAATGCGACCACGCGAGCGTCTCGCGCGCTGGCTCGCCGCCGATCGTCGCGACCGCCAAAGCCGCGACCGGGACCCAGTACTGCTCGGCCTTTGCGTAGCTGATCGAACCGTGCGCTTGCACGCCGTTCTGCGCGGTCGAAAAATCGACCGTGACCGGGAGAAAGTGCACGCCGTCGATCCGCACCCGCTCGACGGTGTAGGCGGCGGCCGACTTCGGCGTCGTGCGGAAGACGTAGTCGACGTGCTTGCCGCTGCGCGCCGTCGCGACGAGCCTGAAATCGTAATCGGTTTGGCGCGGCGCGATGCGGGTGATCGCGTAGCGATCGCGGCGCCCGTTGAAGACGCGAATGATCGCGTACGGGAGCTGTTCGCCGTCCACTGCCAGCGTTTCGTCGCGCTCGAGGTCGCCGCTGCGGTAGATCCGATGCCGCTGCAAGAGCTGGTGCGTCCCCGCCTGCTCGACGGCGTACTCGAACGAGACCGCCTTCGGCAGTTCGACCGCGTTGAGTGCGACCGCGTAGCGCGCCAACACCGTCTTGGCCGGCAGCGCCGCCGGCCGGCCGCCGGTGGCCGGCTCTTCGCGCACCGGCGGCGCGCCGCGCGCCGGCAGCGCCGGCACCAGCGCGGCGAGCATCAGCACCGCGAGGGCAACTGCCCTCACGCCGCCAGCGCTTCGCGGATCGCGGCCAGCGCCGCGCCGGCCCCGGCCGCGTTCTTGCCGCCGCCCTGCGCCTGCGCGGGTGCTCCGCCGCCTTTGCCCTCGACGAACGGCGCCGCCGCGCGCAGCAGGTTCCCGGCGTGCACGCCGCTCTTGACGAGGTCGTCGGATGCCGTGACGAGCAGCGACACTTTGCCGTCGTCGACGCCGACGAGCGCGACGACCCCGCTGCGCAACCGCGCCCGGATCGCGTTGCTCAAGTGCTTGAGCGCCTCGGCGTTCGCCTCGGGCACGACCGCCGCGACCAGCGCTCTGCCGTTGATCGACTCGGCCCGCTCGACGTACGTCTGCGCGTCGTTCGCGGCGAGCCGCGCTTTGATCTCGCCGATCGCGCGCTGCAGATCGCGCACGTCGGTCTGCAGCTTGCCGACGCGTTCGAGCAAGTCTTCCGGCTTGGCCGCGAGCGTCTCGGAGAGCGCGCCGACGAGCGACTGCTGCTGCTCGACGTAGGTTTCGGCCGCCTTCGACACGGCCGCTTCGATCCGGCGGATTCCGCTCCCGATCGACGATTCCGAGAGCATGACGAAGAGCCCGAGCTCGCCGGTCGAGTGCGGCGTGGGTCCCGCCGCAGAACTCGACCGAAGGCCCCGCGCGCACGACGCGCACGAGCTCGCCGTATGCTCGCCGGCCATCGCGATCGCACCGGTTTGGTGCGCATCTTCGAGCGGCAGCTCTTCGGTGACGAGCGGGTCGTCGGCGCGGATCATCTCGTTGACGCGCCGTGTCACCGCGAGCCGCTGCTCGGGCGTCAGCGCGCCGCCCGGGCTGCGGAAATCGAAGCGCATCCGCTCGATCCCGACCCACGAGCCGGCCTGGACGACCTCGTCGCCGAGCACGTCGCGCAGCGCGCGCTGCAGCAAATGCGCCGAGGTGTGATGGCGCCGGATCTCTCGCGCCACCCCGAGTCGACCGCGGTGCGCACCGCGTCATCGCCGGCGCGAACGTTCCCGCGGGTCACGCGTCCGTGATGCGCGATCGCTTCACCCACGAACTGCGTGTCGGCCACCGCGAATTCGCCGGTCGCGCCGGAGATCGTCCCGCGATCGCCGATCTGACCGCCTTTTTCGGCATAGAACGACGTGCGATCGAGGACGATCTGGCCTTCCTGCCCGGGTTCGAGCGTCGCGACCGGCTTGCCGTCACGCAGCAGCGCGACGATCGCCGCCATCGGCCTCGAGGCCCTCGTAGCCGGTAAACTCGCGAACGCATCGCGGGGAGATCCGCGAGTTCGACGACGGCGCGCTTCGAGGCCGCGTCGGCGCGGGCGCGCGCGCGCTGCTCCTCCATCTCGCGCTCGAAGCCGACCGTGTCGACCGCGACGCCTTTTTCGCTCGCGATCTCGCGCGTGAGCTCGAACGGAAATCCGTACGTATCGTGCAGCATGAACGCGTCGTCGCCCGACACCAGCATCGTGCAGTCGACGATCGCGTCGTCGATCAAGTGCGATGAGCACTCGCCATCCCGCGGTCGAGGGTGCGCTCGAAGCTCTGCTCCTCGGCGCGCAGCGCCGATTGCGACGTCGTTCAAGCGTCCGCGCAGCAGCGGATAGCCGGATTCGAGCGAGGCGACGACCGCGCCGGCGAGTTGCGGCATGAACTCACGCGGATAATCGAGGAGCCGTCCGTTGCGAATCGCGCGCCGGATCAGAAAGCGCAGGACGTAGCCGCGATCGGTGTTCGACGGATACACGCCGTCGGCGATCAGGAACGTGACCGCGCGCGCATGGTCGGCGATGATCCGCTGCCGCACGAGCCGTTCGTTGGGGCCGAGCGACGTGTTGCCCGCCGGGGCTGGGCCGCGACCAGATCGGCGAACAAGTCGGTTTCGTACATCGATGCGAGGCCGTTCGCCACCGCGAGCATGCGCTCGAAACCGGCGCCGGTGTCGATCGCTTTGCGCGGCAGATCGGCGAGCTTGCCGTCGGCGGTGCGGTTGTACTGTTGAAACACGACGTTCCAGATCTCGACGAAGCGGCTGCCGAGATTGGGCCCGGTGTCCTCGGGGCCGCACGCGTGCTCGGCCCCGGTGTCGTAGAAGATCTCGCTGCACGGGCCGCACGGCCCGGTCGGTCCCATCGTCCAAAAATTGTCTTCGTCGAAGCGTGAGATACGGGCCGGAGCTAGCCCGATCTCCCGCTCCCAGATGTTCGCTGCTTCATCGTCGTGCAGGTGGACGGTGACCGCGAGCCGGGCCGGATCGAGGCCCAGCACCGTGGTGACGAATTCCCACGCGAACGCGATCGCCTCACGCTTGTAGTAGTCGCCGAAGCTGAAGTTGCCGAGCATCTCGAGGAAGGTGCCGTGCCGCCCGGTGCGCCCGACGTTCTCGATGTCGCTCTTGGCGCCCGCGACCCGCAGGCATCGCTGCACGGTGACGACGCGGTTCGCCGGCGCCGGCGCCTCGCCCAGAAATACCGGCACGAACTGCTCCATGCCGGCGATCGTGAACAAGGTCGTCGAAAGCGCGTCGGGCAGGAGGCTCGCCGAGGGCAGATGCTTGTGCCCGCGGGCCACAAAAAAGTCGACGAAGGCCGCACGGAGTTCTTCAGATCGCATACCACGTGCGCTCTTCAACTCCGGGCTAGCCCATCCCACCCGGGCGGCGGCTCGGGCTGACCGAGATTACGGGCGCGGAGTCGGCCGGCGGACGTCCGCGCGCGACGGCATCGTGCCGTGCAGCGCCTCGTGCATCGCCTCATGGCGCGGGCACCACTCGACGCGATGCTCGCCCCGCTCGGTCGTGACGGCAACGCAGCCGCACGCGAGTTGGAACCGGTATTCGAACGCTGCCTGGTTCATGGCATCTCCACCTTTGCCGTTCGACCACCATAGCACAAAAGGCAAGGGCGCGCTTGAAGGAGTCGTGAATCAGCTCGAGCCGATCAGCTCGCGCAAACGCGCGCCGATTCCGCGATAGACCGAGTCGCTCGCGCTACCACCGGCCAGCGGATGCGGGACCTGCGCGAACAAGGTCGCACCGCCACGCCGGAAGCGCAGCGGCGCATTCAAGGCGAGCTCGAGCGGGCCGCCCGCAAGCCGGCGCCACCATTCACCGTGCACGTTCCCGTACGCCAGGACGAGGCGCGGCCCGTGAGCGGCGATCTGAGCGCGCAGCGCCTCGATCCGCGCCGGCGCGAACGTCTCGACGAACGCACGCCGCGAACCGTAAGCGTCGCGGCGGCTCAGTTCGTGTCCCTTCCAATTGTCGGCGCGGTGCAGCGGCAAGGCAAGCAAGTCGAGCGCCGCCGTTTCGCCGCCGGTGCGTGCGAACCGCTCGCGCACGTACAGCTCTACTTCGCGGTCGTTCGAGGGCCGGTGCAGCGCCGTTAGGAGCATCGTGACGAGCGCGCTCCACACCGGCTCGAACCGGTCGGCGACCCGGATCACCTGCGCTTCGATCAGTTCGTCGTAGAAGCGCACCCGGTCGACGACGGCCGGCGCTCCGAGCGCCTGCCAGGCCGCGATGCGGGCGCTCTCGCCGATCCGGGTGTCGACCGGCTCCATCCCGAGCGTCCAGTAGGGCGCGGATAGCGATCCGAATCCCAGGAACGTCGCCGCGAACCGATCGACGGCGAAATCGTCGAGCCCTCGGCGCTCGATCAGATCGATGCCTCCCCGCCAACCTGGGCGGAGCCGTCCGGGAATCCTCGAGCTTGCATGTCGGCCTGGCAGGGAAGGGGGCAAAATCCTGACCGGGGCAATTCTGCACCATGCCAGAGAGCTCCGCCGCCCTGATCGCAGCGCGCGACGAAATCGTCCGCAGGTGCGGGCCTTGGACCGCGCACCGGATTGCGCTGGCCGGAGACGTGTACACGATCGACGAGCCGAACGGTTTCGATATCCGGGTGGCCGCCTACATCCGGTGGGTCTCCTACTTCGTCAGGAAGCCCATGGCCGAAGTGCGCACGCTCGACCTCGCATGCCTCGAGGGGGGCTTCGCCATCGAGATGGCACGCCGCGGAGCGACGGCCGTCGGCATCGAGGGACGCGAGCAAGCCGTCGAAAAGGCCGTGTTCGCGGCCCGTGCGGCGCAACTCGACAACGTCGCCTTTTTTCTCGACGACGTGCGGAACTTGAACCGCGATCGGTACGGTTCGTTCGACGTCACGTTTTGCAACGGCATCCTCTACCATCTCGACGCGCCGGACGTCTTCGACTTCGTCGCCCGCGTCGCCGACGTGACCACGCGCGTCGCGCTCATCGACACGCACATCAGCAAGACGCCCAACCGCAGCGAGCGCTGGCGCGGCAAAGAGTATATCGGTCACAGCATCGACGAACACGATCCCTCGACCACGCGCGAGCAGCGCCTGGCGAGCGGATGGGCTTCACTCGACAATCCGCGCAGTTTTTGGCTGACGCAGCGGTCGCTCGTATCGCTGCTGTACGAAGTGGGATTCGCCGACGTGCTGCTGGCGGACTGGGCCAACTTGTTCGAAGCGAACCGGGTCCAGGTGCTGGCCATCAAGCCGGAGTGACGACGCCCCGCGCCGCGTTCACTTCTCTTTCAAGAAGCCTTTCAGTTTCTCGAGCGCCTTTTGCTGCAAGCGCGAAACGTGCATCTGTGAAACGTTGAGGCGTTTGGCGATCTCGGTCTGGCTGACGCTCTCGTAGAACCGCAGGTAGAGGATCACGCGCTCGCGGCCGGAGAGGATCGTGAAGGCCCGTTCGAGGTTCGCGCGGTCCTCGAGCAGTTCGAGCCCGGCGTCGGTCTGGCCGACGTAATCGGCGAGCGTCTGCGACTTCTTGTCGCCGTCGCCGGAGAGCTCGGTGTCGAGCGAGAGCAAGTTGTAGGCGCCGCCGAGTTCCTGGGCTTCGAGGATTTCTTCCTCCGAGGCCCCCAGGTGGGCGGCCAGCTCGGCGACCGTGGGGCTGTGGCCCAGCTTGACGGTCAGCTTTTCGCTCGCGCGGTTGACCGCCAGGTTGAGTTCCTGCAGGCGGCGCGGCACTTTGACCGCCCAGCCCTTGTCGCGGAAATACCGTTTGATCTCGCCGACGATCGTCGGCGTGGCGTAGGTCGTGAACTCGACCCCGCGCTCGAGGTCGAAGCGGTCGATCGCCTTGAGCAGCCCGACCGTGCCGACTTGGATCAGGTCGTCGAGCGACTCGCCGCGGTTGGCGAACTTCACCGCGAGATAGCGCACCAAATTGAGGTGCGATACGACCAGCTCGTCGCGCACTGCGTCGTACGACGTATCGTCGTTGCGCAGTTCACCGGCGAGCTTTTGCCGCTTGACGGCGGCGAACGCGGCGAAGAGGTCGCGCGCTTTTTGCCGGTTCCAGCGTTCCTCTTCGGGATGCGCGGCTCTCAACATGTGAAGGGAAGCCTACGCCGACACGCGTTTGGTCATCACCAGCGTCGTCCCGGTACGCGGATCGACCGAATAATCGACGGAATCCATCAGCGAACGGATGATGAAGATGCCCAACTCGCCGATCGGGTCGTCCTCGCGCGAGCGCGTCGCGTCGTCGGGACGGCCCGGCCCGCTGCGCACCGTCACCTGGAGCGCGTCGGGACGCGCGTCGCAGAGGATGTCGATCGTCCCCGATTCGCCGTGTTGAATGGCGCTCGTGCAGGCTTCGGCGATCGCGAGCTTGAGGTCTTCGATCTCCTCGAGGGAGAAGCGCAGACGGCTCGCAACCGCGGAGAGCGCGAGCCGCGCGACCGCGACCCACTCCGCCTGCCGCGGAATGCGAAGTTCGACGACGCCCGATTCGTCGTCGCGCTGCAGCGGCTCGTTCACACCAGTGCGTTCATGGCGGCGTGCTCGTCGTCGAAGATCCCGAAGATCTTCACCAAGCCCGTGATGTCGAAGATCTTCTTGATCTGCGGGTTCGTGCACACCAGATTGACCGAGCCACCGTGTTCGCGCACCCGCTTGAGGCCGCCGATCAACACGCCGAGGCCGGTCGAGTCGATGTAGCGCACCTTCTCCAGGTTGATCACGAGGTTGTAATGCCCCTGATCGATCAACTCGGTGATCGCGTCCTTGACTTTCGGCGAGGTGTAGACGTCGATTTCGCCGGTCAGTTCGACGACGTAGGCGTCGCCCTCTGACTCGCGCACGTTCACTTTGATATCCAAATCCGCTCCTATTTGCGTTGCGCTTCGAGTGTTAACCGCTGTTCTTCGGCGGCAGCCTTGCCGGTGTCGACCGCGTCGTCGAGCTGCGCGCGCGCGTCGTCGACGACGCGCTTTCCGCGGGCATAGAGGGTCGAGAACTCGTCACCCAGGACTTTGGCCGGCCCGCTTTGGTCGGCCGGCGAGGTGTAGAACGCCACCGCGGCGCCGGCGATCGCCCCCAGAACGAAGCCGAGAAAGAATTTCACGGCCGGTCCTCATGGGGCATCACGTCGTGCACGCCGTCTTCGCTGTGCAGGCCGCCGTTGGTGCGCCCGCCACGAATCAGGCGGCGGATGCCGGCGCTGACTCCGGTCAAAGTCGCCCCGACATTGACCACGGCCGGGCTGACCGCCTCGGAGGCCAGCGCCGTCGTCTTCGCGACCGCGCCCGCGGCCGTCTCGAGTTGGCCGACGGCCGCTCCCAAACGCGCCAAGGTCGCATCCGCGGTATCGGCGATCCCGCCGACGTGGTCGAGCGTCCGCACGACCGGGACCGATAACGTCGAAATCTGCTTGTCGACCTCGCCAAGCGTCACGTTGACCCGTTCCAGGGTCGTAGCGAGCGCTCGACAGACGATGAGCGCCCCGATCCCCACGAGCAGAATCCCCAGGCCGACCCCGACGTCGAGGACGATCGCCCAGTCGAACGAGCTCGTCACACGCAATCCTCCAAGTGCTCGGTCGGCCCACTACGGTGTCTATCCCCAATTCCCACGATTCTCACACTCCATGCCCGGCAAAGTGACGGACCTCGCCGACGATGCCGGGCAGCATCGCGGCGACGCGATCGATCTCGCCTTCGGTCGTCGTACGGCCGAGCGAGAAACGGATGACTCCCGTCCCGAACCGCCGCTCCAACCCGATGGCGGCTCCGACGTGGCTGGGTTCGAGCGAGCCGGAGGTGCAAGCGCTTCCGGCCGATGCGGCGATGCCTTCGAGGTCCAAGCGAATCAGCAGCGCTTCCGCATCGACGCCCGCGAAGGCGACGCTCAAGTTGTTCGGCAGCCGATCGGCGGGTGCCCCGTTGATTTGGACGTCCGGCACGGAAGCCTCGATCGCCGCCTGCAGCCGGTCGCGCAAGGCGGCCATGCGCGGCGCAACGACGGCCCGGTCGGCCTCGGCGAGTTCGAGCGCCCGCGCGATGCCGGCGATCCCGGCGACGTTCTCGGTGCCGGCCCGGCGCCCGTATTCCTGTCCGCCGCCGCGCACGTGGGGAACGAGCGGGGTGCCCTCGCGCACGTACAAGATGCCGACGCCCTTGGGCCCGTAGAATTTGTGGCCGGAGAGGGAAAGCAGGTCGACGCCGAGCTGGCCGACGTCCAGCGGCACCTGGCCGGGCGCCTGGACGGCGTCGGTGTGGAACGTCACGCCGCGTTCGCGGGCGAGCGCGGCCAGCGCGGCGACCGGCGCCAGCGTGCCGATTTCGTTGTTTGCGAGCATGACGGAGGCCAGCACCGTGCCGGGCCGCAGGGCGGCGGCGAAGGCCGCCGGATCGACGCGGCCGGCGCGGTCGACCGGAAGCAGCGTGACCTCGAAGCCCTCTTCGCGCAGCGCGTCGAGCGCATGCAGCACCGCATGGTGCTCGGTGGCGGCCGAAACGACGTGGCGGCCCTCGTCGCGCCGGGCCCGGGCGACGCCGGCGAGCGCCAAATTGTCGGCCTCGGAGCCGCCGGCGGTGAACACGATCTCGCGCGGACGCGCCCCGAGGACGCGCGCGACCCGCCCCCGGGCGTCGTCGACCGCGCCCTTGGCCCGACGGCCTTCGGCGTGGATTGAGCTCGGGTTGAAGCCGTCCTCGATGAAGAACGGCAGCATGGCGTCGAGCACGTCCCGGCGGACCGGCGTCGTCGCCGCATGGTCGAGGTAGATGCGCATCGCTCGCCTAGGACACCTCGGGCGAACGGGCGAGATGCAAGGCGGCGGCGTTGACGCACGACGGCATCGGCCGGCCTTCGAGCGCGGCCGCGATGTTCTCCGCCGACATCAACGCCATCGCGAGCCGCGTCTCTTGCGTCCCGGTAGCGGCATGGGGCGTGACGATCACGTTGGGCAAGCGCAGCAGCGGCAAGTCGGCCGGCGGGGGTTCGGGGTCGACGACGTCGAGCGCGGCGAAGGCGATCGTGCCGTCGACCAGCGCGTCGTACAAGGCTTGCGTGTCGACGAGCCCGCCGCGCGCGACGTTGACGAAGATCGCGTGCGGCCGCATCTTCGCGAACGCCGCGCGGTTGAACAGCCGGCGCGTCTGCTCCGAGAGCGGCGCGAGCGCGACGACCACGTCAGAGGTCGCGAGCAGGTGGTCGAAGCTCATGTAGGTCGCGCCGAGCTCGTCCTCGTCGGCGCGCCGGTTGCGGTTGGAGTAGGCGACCGACATCCCGCAGGCGCGCACCCGCCGCGCGAGCGCGCCGCCGATGCCGCCCATGCCGACGATCCCGACCTGTTTGCGCGTCAAGTCCGGCGTGAAGAACGGCAGCTGGAAATTTTCTTTCCACTCCCCGGCGCGCACCCACGCGAGTAGTTCCGGGATGCGGCGCACGGCATTGATGATCAGACCGAGCGCGAGATCGGCCGCGGCGTCGACCAGCACGCCCGGCGTGTTCCCGACCGCGATCCCACGCGCAGTGCACGCCGCCACGTCGATATTGTCGTAGCCGACCGCGATGGTCGCCAGCACCCGCAGCTCCGGCAACGCGTCGATCGTCGCGCGCCCGAGCGGATCGCCGGGCCACGCGAGCAACCCGTGCGCACCCTTGGCGAGCGCGACGATCTCGGCCGCGGACGGGCGGGCCGCATTCTCCCACGTCACCAATTCGCCGAGCGCGCGCAGGCGGGCGGCGACCTCGGGCGGCGGGACGTTCGTAGCAGCGATCAGCGCAACGGGATCCATGGGACGAGCGTTACCCCGCGCGGCGTCCTGCCTCCCTCGTTACGTTATAACGAGTTGCGGCGTTCCTCGAGCCATGCACGCAGGCGGGCCTCGTCGCCTTGCGCGCCGGGCTCGAAGTAGGCGCGGTCGCGCAGGGCGGCCGGAAGATAGTCTTCCAGGCGCGCCGCCGGCGGCAGATCGCCTTCGCTTTCCAATGCCGCGTAGTCCGCGTGCGCGTAGCGGTAGCCTTCGCCGTAGCCGAGCTGCTTCATCAAGCCGGTCGGCGCGTTGCGCAGGTTCAGCGGGACCGGATCGTTGCGCGTCTCTTGCACGTCGCGCATCGCGGCTCCGTACGCGCGGCCGACCGAGTTGCTCTTGGGCGCGGTCGCCAGATAGAGCGTCGCGTGCGCGAGCGGATAGAACCCTTCGGGCATCCCGATGAAGTGCACGGCTTGCTGCGCGGCCATCGCCACCAAGAGGCCGCGCGAGTCGGCGAGCCCCACGTCTTCGCTGGCGAGGACGACGATGCGCCGCGCGATGAAGAGCGCGTCTTCACCGGCGTCGATCATTCGCGCGAGCCAGTACACCGCCGCGTCGGGATCGCTTCCGCGCACGCTCTTGATGAACGCGCTGATCGTATCGTAATGCCCGTCCCCGCTCTTGTCATACGTCGTCGCGCGGCGCTGCAGCGCGTCGCCGACGAGCTCGGGCGTGATGACGCGCTTCCCATCGTGGTCGACGGCGGCCGCATCGGCGGCGAACTCGAGCGTGCCGAGCGCGACCCGCGCGTCGCCGTTCGCCAAGCCGACCAGCGCCGCGAGCGCCGCTTCGGTCACGTGCACGTTCATCGCGCCGAGGCCGCGCTCGGAATCCGCGACGGCCCGCAACACCAGCGTGCGCACGTCGCCGTCGGTGAGCGCGTTGAGGGTGAATACGCGCGAGCGCGAGAGCAGCGCCGAGTTCACTTCGAACGACGGGTTCTCGGTCGTCGCGCCGATGAACGTCACCGTCCCGTCCTCGACGTACGGCAGCACCGCATCTTGCTGCGCTTTGTTGAAGCGGTGAATCTCGTCGATGAAGAGCACGGTCGCGCGCCCGGCGCGGCGCAGCTTGGCGGCGTCGGCGACGACGCGGCGCAGATCGGCGACGCCGGCGCTCACCGCCGAGAGCGCGACGAAATGCGCGCCCGCCATGTGCGCCACGATCTGCGCGAGGGTCGTCTTGCCCGTACCGGGCGGTCCCCAGAGGATGATCGAGGGAAGCCGGCCGCTTTCGAGCGCTCGGCGCAAGGCATGCCCCTCGCCGACCACGTGCGTCTGCCCGACGAACTCGTCGAGCGTGCGCGGGCGCATGCGGGC
This sequence comes from Vulcanimicrobiota bacterium, assembly GCA_963749395.1. Taxonomy (GTDB): domain Bacteria; phylum Vulcanimicrobiota; class Vulcanimicrobiia; order Vulcanimicrobiales; family Vulcanimicrobiaceae; genus CAVVMT01. The sequence continues at coordinate 57,853 of CAVVMT010000014.1, read as the reverse complement.
CGCGAGCGGCGCGCGTGGTTCGACGGCGCTGCGCGGTCGCCCGGCCGTTCCCGCACGGGCGTCCGCGCCGGGATCGGGCTCGAACAGGGAGGGTCCCATCCGCAAGCCGTTTACCGTCGTGCGGCATCGTCCTGCGCTTGCGGGCGAGCACTCGGGCGGTGCGCGCGGACAGCACTGCGAAGCGTCGCGCATGGACAATACGGCGATTCCGAACGTCTCGATGTGGTCGCGTTGGCAGCCCGGCACGCCTCCCGAGCATGCGTATTTCATCGCGGCTGACGAAGGCAACATCGTCGTCGACCCGTTGCCACTCTCCGATTCCGTAGCGCACGAGATCGCGGCGCGCGGCGGCGTAAAATGGGTCGTCGCAACCGGCGGTGGCGAACGCCGCGAGACGGCGGAGCTCGCGGAACGCTTCGGCGCCGAAGTAGCGTCGCCGGCCGACGGCGAGGCGGTGGGTCCGCTGGTCGCCCTCAGCATCGAGGGAACGCGGGTTCCCGAGATCGCGCTGTGGCTGCGCCGGGCGCGCGCCGTGATCGCCGGCGCTGCAGTGCGCGGCGAGCCCGTCGGCGCGCTGCGTATGGCGCCCGACGACGCGTTCCGCGATCCGCGGAATGCCGCACTCTCGCTGCGCACGCTGCGCGCCCTGTGGCCGCAACACGTGCTGACGACGGCCGGCGCGCCGGTCTTCGGGAACGGCTACGACGCGCTCAACGCCTGCCTAGCCGCACGCACCGATGCGGCGCTCAACGTCGTCAACTTCGATGAACTCACGTATCTGCCCGAAACGATCGTCCATCAAGGATACGGCGTCACCTCCGCCGAGGTCGGGTGTTTGCTCGGCGCGAGCCTGCTCGGCTATCAGACCGCCCGGCTGCCTCCCGGAGAATCGATCTGTCCGCTGCACTGGCATTCCGGCGACGAGGAAGTGTTCGTCGTCTGGGAAGGGACGCCGGTGCTGCTATCACCGCGCGGCGAGACGCCGCTGCGCCGCGGCGACATCGTCTGCTTCGTCACCGGACCGGACGGTGCGCACAAGATCGTCAATCGCGGCACCGGCGACGCGACGATCCTGATGATCGCCAACAATGCGCCCGTCGATGCGTGCTTCTATCCCGACTCGCGCAAAGTGCTCGTCAGCCCGGCCGGCGTGATGGTGCGCAGCGAGCCGCAGCTGAAGTACTTCGACTTCGAACCGTAGCGAGCCTAACGCCGCTTTTTCTTCGGGCCCGGCGTCGCGGTCGGCAACGGCGGCCCGGGCGTGTTCGCCGGGGCGCGAATCAGCACCGGCGCGCCGTGCGCTTCGACGTCCTCGGTCAGCGTGTTGTAGTGCACGGTGTCGGCGGTCATCGATTGCTCGCCCTGATTGATGTGCACGTTGCCGCTCAGATCGAGGGTGTGGTTGAGCTGGTCGAGCGTGCCGTGATCGGCAGTCACTTTCTTCTCACCTTGCGTGTACACGACGTTGCCGTTCGCGATGTACGTTTTCTTCTTGCCGTCGATCGTGAGCGCGTCGGTCGTCAACGTCGACGGCTCGTTCCCCAAGTGCGACGTCGACGGACCGAGTTCGTTGAGCGGCCCGGTCTGGTGCAGCACGACGTTGCCGGTGATCGTGATCGCGTCTTTTTGCGCGTTGCCGGCCGCTTTGTCACCGACGACGTCGGTGCCCGGGCGGGTGAACTTCACGTGGTGCGGCATCGAGAACTCGCCGGTCTTCAGGTTGTAATTCGTCTGGTCGGTTTCGACCGTGAAGTCGCCGTTGCTGAACCCGCTCTTGGGCTCGGCGACCGCCGTGGGCGCGGGTGCGGCGGTCGCGCGCGGCGGCGACTTCGCCGGCGCCGGACCACCCGCCGGCGACTGCGCTGCGGCCAGGGCCGGCAGGGCGCACGCGAGCGCCGCGGCTGCCAACGCCGCGCGAGCATGGGCCGCGCGCATCATCGAACGACTGCTCCGAACTGCTCCTCGAGCCGCGCCACCGGTACCATGCCTTCCCGAATCAAGCGAATCTGCTTCCCCGTCACGTCGATCACCGTCGATTCGCCACGCAGCGGAGTGGGCCCGTCGAGGATGGCGAGGTCGGCGGCGGGCAGCCCCGCGAGCGGTCCGTCGCCTTTGAACGAGGGCCGGCCGCTCTCGTTGGCGCTGGTCGCCGCCAGCGGACCGCACCGCGCGCACAGGGCCGCGCACAGCGGGTGGGCGGGGACGCGGACGCCGACGGTCGCGCTGCCGCCCGTGACGAGCGGATCGATTGCCGCGGGACGCGCGACGACGATCGTGACCGGGCCGGGCAGGAGCGCCCGCATGACGCGCACCGCGAGCGGATTGCCGGCCGCGTACGCGAGCGCTTCATCGAGGCTGCCGAGGTGCAGCGCGAGCGGTTTGCTGCGCGGCCGGTGCTTGAGTTCGAAGATCCGCGCGACGGCGTCGAGGCGCCCCGCGGACGCCCCGATGCCGTAGACCGTATCGGTGGGAAAGACGAGCGTGCCGCCGGCAACGACGGTCGCCGCAGCGTCGCCGAGCACCGCATCCAGCGCCGTCTTCCGAGCATCGATCAGACGCGAACGCGTTGCCCCGTGCCGACCGCGACGCACGACAGCGGATCGTCGGCGACGATGACCGGAATGCCGGTCACTTCCCCGAGCAACGTGTCGAGCCCGCGCAGCAGCGCGCCGCCGCCGGTCAAGATCACGCCCCGGTCGATGATGTCGGAAGCCAGTTCCGGCGGCGTCTTCTCGAGCACCGACTTGACTGCTTCGACGATCGCCTGCACCGGCTCGGAGAGCGCTTCGCGCACCTCCTCGCTCGTGATCTTCACCGTCTTGGGCAGCCCGTTGATCAAGTCGCGACCGCGGATCTCCATCGCCAGTTCCGATTCCAAGCGATACGCGGAGCCGATCTTGATCTTGATTTCTTCCGCCGTGCGTTCGCCGATCATCAGGTTGTAGACGCGGCGGATGTGGCGGATGATCGCTTCGTCGAGCTTGTTGCCGGCGACGCGAATCGACTGCGACACGACGATGCCGCCGAGCGAGATGACCGCCACGTCGCTCGTGCCGCCGCCGATGTCGACGACCATGTTGCCGGAAGGCCCGTCGATCGGCAGCCCGGCGCCGATTGCCGCCGCCATCGGTTCTTCGATGATCTCGACGTCCTTCGCGCCCGCGAGCTTGGCCGCGTCGCGCACGGCGCGTTCTTCGACGCTCGTGATCTCGGCCGGCACGCAGATCGTCACGCTCGGCTTGGGCTTGAACAGGCTGGCAAGGAACGAGCGGTTGCGCGTCACCTTCTTGATGAAGTAGTTCAGCATCGCTTCGGTCACTTCGAAATCGGCGATGACGCCGTCGCGCAGCGGCCGGATCGCTTGAATGTTACTCGGCGTGCGGCCCAGCATTTGACGGGCCTCTTCGCCGACGGCGAGGGTCTTGTTCGTGCGGATATCCTTGGCGACCACCGAGGGCTCCCGCAACACGATTCCCTTGCCTCTGACGTAGACGAGGACGTTCGCCGTCCCCAGGTCGATACCGATCTCCAACTACTCCCCCAAAAGATCTCCGCACCGCGGAAAAGACCGCAATGCGCGCGCACAGCCGACTTTGTAGAATTCGCGAAGAGTCGCTACAGACCCACCTGCGGGAAAGCGTGGGTCTCGAACGTTCCGGTCGGCTCGAGGAACGGGGTAATCCCGCTGGAGCGCTGCACCTGTCCTCCTAGCGACGAGAGGAGTTCCTCGAGTCGCTCGTAGCCACGGTCGATGTATTCGAGGCCGATGATCTCCGTCTCACCCACCGCCGCGAGGCCGGCAACGACGAGGGCGGCGCCGGCCCGAATGTCGGGCGCCTCGACGGGTGCGCCCGAAAGCGCATCGACACCGCGGACGAGTGCGGTGTTGTTCTCCATGGCGACCCGGACGTCGGCGCCCATGCGCAACAGTTCGTTGGCGTACGAGAAGCGCGCGTTGAAAATCGTCTCTTCGATCACGCTCGTCCCCGGGCACGTGCACAGGAACGACAGCATCGGCGGCTGCAGGTCGGTGGGAAAGCCCGGATACGGTGCCGTGATGATATCCGTTCCGCCGGTAATGTGATCCGCCTGCACGCGAACCCAATCTTTCCCGGTCGTCACGGTCACCCCGCACTCGACCAGCTTCTCGCGCAGCGCTCCGAGATGCTCCGGTTCGCACTCGGTGACCGCGACGTCGCCGCGCGTGATCGCGCCCGCGAGCATCAGCGTCCCGGTCACGATGCGGTCGGGGATCACCGTGTACTCGACGCCGCGCAACGCGTCGACGCCTTCGACTTCGATCGTCACCTCGCCGGCGCCGGCGATCTTCGCGCCCATCGCCGAGAGAAAGTTTGCCAGATCGACGACTTCGGGTTCCATGGCAGCGTTTTCGATCGTCGTCGTGCCTTTGGCCAGCACCGACGCCAACAGCGCGTTCTTGGTCGCCCCGACGCTCGGCATGCGAAATTCGATCTTGCCGCCGCGCAGCCGGCCGCCCTTGGCTTCGGCCACCAGGAAGCCGTGCTTGTTCGTGACGGTCGCGCCGAGCGCGCGAAACGCCGCCTCGTGCATGTCGGTCGCGCGCGTCCCGAGGATGCAGCCCCCGGGGAGCGGGACTTCGGCGCGTCCGAAACGGCCCGAGGAGCGCGCCGGTGAGGTCGAACGAGGCGTTGAGCTTGCGCACGAGCGTGTACGGAGCCCGCGTCATCGACACGTTGCTCGCGTCGATCGTCACCGTCCCGGGGCCTTCGATGCGCAGCCGCGCGCCGAGCGCCTCGAGCAGCGACCACATGACCGAGACGTCGGTGATGCGGGGGATGCGGTGCAGCGTCACCTTGCCGCCCGAGAGGACCGACGCGGCCATGATCGGGAGCGCCGCGTTCTTCGCGCCGTGGGTCGCGACCGATCCGTCGAGCTTGTGACCGCCTCGGACGCGCAGCGTCGTCTCCAACCGGTCGAGCACATTCATCGCGAGAGGCGCTCCGCGATCATCTCCAATTCGAGCGTCTCGCCGTCGTGTAAACCGCCGTGCACAGTGATTTGGAGCTTGCTCTCGGGCGACACGCCAACCTGCATCCGAACGGACCGCGTGCCGCCGTGTTCGGTCAGCAACGCGACCGCGTTTTCCGAGCGCCCTTCGTAGCCGACGCCATCGGAGCCGACGAACCGGACGCTTCCGTCGGGATAGAAACCGGCGAATACCGTCCCCAGGCGCGACTCCGCGCGCATGATCTGCGCCGTGCGATCCGCCACTTCGAGCAAGAACCGGGGCGTTTCGCCGCTGCCGCGCGGGGCCGGCACCGGGGCGGGCGGCGCGACCGGCTGCGGAGTGAAGTGCGGCGGTTCGACGATCACCGGCCGGGGCGGCGGCTCGGGCGGCGAGGGCTCGGCCGGCAGCGGAGCGGCCGCGACCGGCGAAGGCTCCGCCGGCGCCGGTGCGGGCTCCGCCGGTGGCGGCACAAGGTCCGCCGGAGGCGGCGCGGGGTCCGCGGGCAACGAGACGGGCAACGGCTCTGCGTTCGTATGGCCGGCAGCGGCCGGCGCGGCCGGCGCGGCCGGCTCGCCCGGCGCGGCCGCCGGCCGCGGTTCGGTGACGAACTCGATGAATTGCAGCGTACACACTTCGAGCATCGTCGCGACCAGCACCATCCAGCCTGGTGTGCGTCCCATCGGCACTACGGTTTCTCCTCGTTCGCTCGTTCTCTTCTGCGGAAGGTGCGGTCGGCATACCCGGGTACGAGGCGCTCATGGCACGTTCGGCTACCGAAGCTCGGCCCGCGACCAACGTCCGTTGGGGCATCGGGCTGCTCTTAGGCTTCGGCATTCTGATCAATTACTTCGACCGGGTCAACCTCTCGGTCGCGCTGCCGTCGCTGCACGCCGAATTTGGAATTACCCCGGAGCAGTTCGGATTGCTCTCCTCGGCGTTCTTCATCACCTACGCGGTGCTACAGATTCCGGTCGGGGTGTTCCTCGACCGCTTCGGCGTCGTGCTGATCGGGCGCGCGGGCGCGTTCTTGTGGGCGATCGCATCGTTCCTCACCGGCATCGCCAGCGGGTTTTGGCCGATCTTCGTCGCGCGGACGCTCCTCGGCGTCGCCGAGACGCCGGCCTTTCCGGTCAGCTCGAAGGCGACCGGCTACTGGTTCCCAAGCAGCGAGCGCGGGCTCGCGACCTCGATCTTCGACGCGGCCGCGAAGTTCTCGAACGTGATCGGCGTGCCGTTCGTCGCGCTCGTGCTGACCCTGTGGGGATGGCGCGCGAGCTTCATCGTCACCGCGCTGATCAGCCTCGCGTACTTCGCGGCATTCTTTTTCTTCTATCACAACCCGAGCACGCATCCGCGCCTCTCGGAGAGCGAGCGGCGCTACATCGTCGAGGGCGGCGCGCAGCCCGAAGGCGCGCCGGCCGCCGGGGGCGGCGCGACGCTGGGCTATCTGCTCGCGCAGCGCAAGGTGTGGGGCTTGACGATCGGCTTCGCGGCCTACGGATACTCGTTCTACCTGTTCCTCACGTGGCTGCCGGGCTACCTGATCCGCACGCAACACTGGGACGTGCTCAAGTCGGCGAGCTACACCGCGATCCCGTGGGCGGTCGCGACCGTGACCGATCTCGTCATCGGCGGTTGGCTCGTCGACTATCTCATCGGGCGCGGGCTCGACCAGACGCGCGTGCGCAAGACGCTGCTCGTGATCGGCATGCTGATGGGGGTCGCGATCGTCGGCGCGACGACGACGACCGATCCCAACGTCGCCGTGTTCTACATCTCGATCGCGCTCGGCGGGCTCGCGTTCGCCGCCCCGATCGGCTGGTCGATCCCGGCCTTGATCGCGCCCAAGGGCTCCGTCGGCACGATCGGCGGCATCATGAACTTCGCCAACAATGCGGCCGGATTCGCGGCCCCGATCGTGACGGGCTACATCGTCGGCGCGACGAACTCGTTCAACAACGCGTTCATCACGGCGGCCGTCGTGCTTGCGGTCGGCATCGTGTCGTACGTCTTCGTGCTCGGCAAGATCGAAAAACTTCCGGACCCTCGCTAAGGGAGACCCATGATGGCTGTTTCGCAGGACGTCGTGCTCGGGGTCGATATCGGGACGAGCGCGGTGAAAGTGCTGGCGTGCACGCTCGACGGGCGGGTGCTGTCGAGCGCGAGCGACTTCTACCCGCTGCAAACACCGCATCCCGAGTGGGTCGAGCAGGATGCGGAGGCGCTCTATTCATCCGTCGTGCAGACGATCCGCAAGACGCTCGCGGACGTCGCGCTGCGCGGCAGCGCGGTGCGCGCGGTCGGGTTCTCGGCGGCGATGCACGGCGTGCTCGCCGTCGATGCGAACGGGAATCCGGTTTCGCCCTTCTTGACGTGGATGGACCGGCGCAGCGCCGCGATCGCCGACGGCTGGCGCGAAGACGGCACCGGGCTCGACCTCTACGCGCGCACCGGCGCGCCGATGCACCCGATGCTGCCCATCTGCAAATTGCGCTGGATGAGCGAACACGGCGCCGACGCGTTTCGCAGCGCCGCGCGCTTCGTCTCGCTCAAAGAACTGATCGTCGCGCGCTGGACGGGCGAATGGGCGATCGACTACGGCATCGCCGCGGCGACCGGGATGTTCGACGGGCGCAAGCGCGCGTGGGACGAGCGCGGCCTCGAGCTCGCCCGCGTCGAGCCGGGGCGCCTCTCGACGCCGGTCTCGACGCACACCGCGTACCGCGACTTGCGCCCCGCGGTCGCGACCGCGCTCGGCCTTCCCAAAGACGCCGCGATCGTCCTGTGCTCGTCCGACGGAGCGCTCGCGAACATCGGCGTCGGAGCGATCGGCCCCGGCGACGTCGCGCTGACGCTCGGAACGAGCGGCGCGGTGCGCACGATGCTCGACGCACCGCTCTTGGACGAACAGGGAAGAACGTTCTGCTACGTGGCCGACGACGACCACTACATCGTCGGTGGCCCGACGAGCTCGGCCGGCGCGGTGCTCAACTGGCTGCTCGCGCTGCTGCTCGGTGAAGTCGACGACCGCGCGCGTTTCGACCGGGCCGTCGAGCTCGCGAGCCAGGTCGCGCCCGGCGCCGAAGGGCTGACGATGTTACCGTTCCTCTCCGGCGAGCGGGCCCCGTACTGGATGAGCGAGCTGCGCGGTTCGATCGTCGGGCTCGACCTCGCGCACGACCGGCGGCACATCTTGCGCGCGGCTTTCGAGAGCGTCGTGTTCGCGCTCTACTCGGTCCAGGAACTGCTGAACAAGCGCGCCGGCGCACCGCAGCGGATACTGCTCTCGGGCGGGCTCACCCACGCTCCGCTCGTGCGCTCGATGATCGCCGACATCTTCGGGACCGCGGCGCTGCGCCCGAGCCAGAGCGAGGCCTCGGGATACGGAGCGGCGATGATGGCCGCGCAAGCCGTCGGACTCTTCCCCGACCTGCAAAGCATCGCCAAGACCCTCACCTATCCGGAAACGATCGCCCCCGACGCCGAGCGCTCTGCACGATATCGCACATACTTCGCCCGTTACCAGCAGGCGGTGAGCGCCGTGTTGCCGCTCTTTACGAAGGCGTCGACGGCGTCGCAGCCTGCGACGCATTCGTGACGAAGGCGCGAATCTGATCGACGCGGATCGGCTTCTCCGTGCAGATCGATCCCAAGGCCACGACCCGGCGGCGCAGTTCCGGATCGACGGTGCCGGTCACCATGACGACCGGCACGTCGAGCTTACCGGGCAGCTGGCGGAAGGCTTCGATGAAGCCGATCCCGTCGAGCATCGGCATCTGGTAATCGACGAACACGAGCCCGGTTTCGTTTTCCTCGCACCACTTCAGCGCGTCGGTCGGCGAAACGAACCCCACGGGGATCGATTGCTGCGTCTTTTTGACGATGACCGACAGCAGTTTTACGATCGATGCGTCGTCGTCGATGATGACAACGTTGATTGGACAGCCTCCACCCGGCGAACTCAGTCACCTATACCCGAGAGGCCCGGCCGGGAACTCCTCTAGTGCGCCGGAGCAATGCGAGCTTAACAGAGCGCTTACAAAAGAATTCGCACCGCCGCCCCGGCCGCCTTTCACCTCCGGCCCCGTTGGCCGTGGGCATGCGGGCTACTGGCCGACGATGCGCAGCTTCGCTTGCGCGAAGTCGATGATCGCCTGTTCGCGGATGTAGGCCTCGGCATCCCCGGCGGCGTCGCGCTGGCGCTGGGAGGCCGCGTCGAGGTCGCGCTTGGCGGCGGCGATATCGACTTCGTTGTACAGCAAGGCCTCGTCGACGAGCACCGTGACGCGGTCGGGCAGCGCCTGCATGAAGCCGGCACTGGTCGCGAGCTCGAGGCGTTTGGTTTCGGCCCCCTCGCGCACGTTGGCGCGCAGCACCCCCGGGCGCAGCGCGGTCAGGAACGGCGCGTGCTTGGCGAGGATGCCCTCCTCGCCCTCGGTGCCGACGGCGATGACGAGCTCCGCCTCGCCGTCGAACTTGACGGCGAGGGGCGTGATGAGCTTGAACGCAACGGTGTTGGCCATCGACGGTTAGGCGGTCGCGCGCAGCTTCTCGGCGTTGGCTTTGACTTCGTCGATCCCGCCCGCCATGTAGAACGCCTGCTCCGGCAGATCGTCGAGATGCCCCTCGACCACTTCCTTGAAGCTCGCGATCGTGTCGGAGAGCTTGACGTATTTGCCCGGACGCCCCGTGAACTGTTCGGCCACGAAGAACGGCTGCGAGAAGAGGCGCTGCAAGCGGCGGGCACGCGCGACGACGACTTTGTCTTCGTCGGAGAGCTCCTCGACGCCGAGGATCGCGATGATGTCTTGCAGGTCTTTGTAGCGCTGCAGCGTCTCTTGCACGCGGCGCGCGACGCTGTAGTGCTCCTCGCCGACGATCGTCGGATCGAGGATGCGCGAGCTCGAGGCCAGCGGATCGACCGCCGGATAGATGCCGAGCTCCGAGATCTGGCGCGAGAGCGCCGTGGTCGCGTCGAGATGGGCGAAGGTCGTGGCGACGGCAGGGTCGGTGTAGTCGTCGGCCGGCACGTACACGGCCTGCACCGAGGTGATCGAACCCTTTCGCGTCGAGGTGATGCGCTCTTCGAGACGCCCCATCTCGGTCGCCAGCGTCGGCTGGTAGCCCACCGCTGAGGGCATGCGGCCCATCAGCGCCGAAACTTCGGAGCCGGCTTGCATGAAGCGGAAGATGTTGTCGATGAACAGCAGCACGTCGGCACCGAGCTCGTCGCGGAAATATTCGGCCATCGTGACGCCGGTCTGCGCGATGCGGAAGCGCACCCCCGGCGGTTCGTCCATCTGGCCGAATACGAGGGTCGTCTGCGCGAGCACGCCGGACTCTTTCATCTCCACCCAGAGGTCGTTGCCTTCGCGCGTGCGTTCGCCGACGCCGGTGAACACCGAGAAGCCCTTGTGCACTTGTGCGATGTTGCGGATCAGCTCTTGGATGAGCACCGTCTTGCCGACGCCCGCGCCGCCGAAGAGGCCGACCTTTCCGCCGCGCGCATACGGCGCCATCAAGTCGATCACTTTGATGCCGGTCTCGAAGATTTTCGTCGTCGGGTCTTGAGCGACGAAGTCGGGCGCGGGGCGGTGGATCGGCCAGAAGGCGGCCGCCTTGAACGGTTCGTCGGAGTCGATCGTTTTGCCGAGCACGTTGAAGATGCGCCCGAGCGTCCCTTCGCCGACCGGGACCGTGATCGGCGCACCGGTGTCGGTGACCGGCGCCCCGCGGACGAGCCCGTCGGTCGAGCCCATCGCCAAGCAGCGCACTTGGTTGTTGCCGAGTTCGTCCTGCACTTCGAGCGTCAGGTCGCGGGATTGCATCGCCGTGCCGCCGAGTTCGATGTCGGTCTGATGACCCTCGGCATCCTCGGTGTGCAGCTTGGTGACCCCGTTGGTTCCGGAGTTCTTGTCGCCTCCGCCCACGTGCACCGTCAGCGCGTCGTTGATGTTCGGCAGCGTCTCCGCCGTAAACTCAACGTCAACAACGTTGCCAAGCACCTGCACAACTTTCCCGGTAGGCTTCACAATCTGCGTAGAACTCATACTATCCGCTTCCTGTCGTTGCTTTGCATGTAATCCGCTAATCTGTCTCGCTACGATCCTGATCACGATCCTGATGATGAGGCATTGTTTGGTGCAGGGCGAGGCGCCGAGGGGCGAAGCGTGCTATGGCACGTGAGCTCCTCGGCAACGAAGCCATGCGCCAAAGAATGCCTCATTCCGCCAAGGCTTCGGCGCCGCCGACTATTTCCAAAATCTCCTTCGTGATCGCCGCTTGGCGGGCGTTGTTCATCACGACGGTCAGCTCGTCGATCAGTTTGCCGGCGTTCTCCGAGGCGTTGTTCATCGCCAGCAGTTGGGCCGCGAAGAACGCGGCGTCGCTTTCGAGCATCGCCGAGTAGATCGTGAACTCGAGGTACTTCGGCAACAGCCGCCCCAGCACGAACTCGGGCGACGGCGCGAACTCGACCGCGCCGCGCGGAGCGTTCGAAGGCGCCCCATCCCCATGCGCCGCCTGCCCGGCGACCAGCGGGATCAGCGGCCGGACGACCGGCTTCTGCGACATCATCGACACCAGCGTCGAGCTGATCAACACGATCTCGCTGATCTTGCCGCTCGTGAAGTCGTCGCTGACGCGCGCCGTCACTTCGCGGGCGGTGTCGAACTTCGAACCTTGCGAGAACGCCCAGAACTGGGCCCAGCTCTGCCCGATCCGGCGCAGGTTGTTACGGCCCTTGATCCCCACCGTGTACCACGCAACCTGCGGATTTTCGCGCAGGTACGTCTCGGAGAGCCGCGTCACGTTCGAGTTGAACGCGCCCGCCAGCCCCTTGTCGGCCGTCAGCAAGACGACGCCCTTGGGCGCGCCCGCCTGGCCGGGCTTCATGAACGGATGGTCGACCGCGCCGACCGAGGCGATCAAGTCGCGCAGCATCTCGCCGATCGCTTCGGCATAAGGCTTCGACTGCTTCTGCAGCATCTCGGCCCGGCGAATTTTCGCCGCGGCGACTTGCTTCATCGCCTTGGTGATCTGCTGCGTGTTCTTCATCGACCGGATGCGGTCGCGAAGATCCCGGACGGTTGCCATTAAAAGCTCTTGTTGTACTCCGTGAGCGCGGCCTCGAGGGTTTTGGCCGTGTCGTCGGACAGCGCTTTGGTGTCGACGATCGATTGCGTGATCTGCGGGTACTTCTCGTGCGCGAACTTGACGAAGCCGGCCGCCCACTCTTGCAGGCGCGGGGTCGGGATGTTCATCACGAAGCCCTTGGTCGCCGCATACAGGACGATGACCTGATCTTCGACGGCTTGCGGGTGGTACTGCGGCTGCTTGAGCAGCTCGGTGATCTTCTCGCCGCGCGCGAGCTGGTTCTGCGTGTTCTTGTCGAGATCGCTCGAGAGCTTCGCGAACGCCGCCAGCTCGCGGAACTGCGCGAGGTCGAGTTTGAGCTGCCCGACGACCGAGCGCATCGCCTTGATCTGTGCCGAACCGCCGACGCGGCTGACCGACAGACCGACGTCGACGGCCGGGCGCACGCCTTGGAAGAACAGCCCCGTCTGCAGGTAGATCTGCCCGTCGGTGATCGAGATCAAATTCGTCGGGATGTAAGCCGACACGTCGCCGGCCTGCGTCTCGATCACCGGCAGCGCGGTCAGCGAACCGCCCCCCTTCTCGTCGGAGAGCTTGGCGGCTCGTTCGAGCAGCCGCGAGTGCAGGAAGAAGATGTCGCCCGGGTACGCTTCGCGGCCCGGCGGGCGGCGCAGCAGGAGCGAGACTTCACGGTACGCTTGCGCGTGCTTGGTCAGATCGTCGTAGATGATCAGGACGTCTTTGCCCTGGTACATCAGCTCTTCGCCCATCGCGCAGCCGGCGTACGGAGCGATGTACTTGAGCGCGGCCGGCTCCGACGAGCTGACGGCAACGATGATCGTGTACTCCATCGCGCCGAACTTTTCGAGCGTCTGCGCCATCGCCGCGACGGTCGAGTTCTTCTGCCCGATCGCGACGTAGATGCACTGGACGTTCTTGCCCTTTTGGTTGATGATCGTGTCGATCGCGATCGCGGTCTTGCCGGTGCCGCGGTCGCCGATGATCAGCTCGCGCTGCCCTTTGCCGATCGGGATCAGCGCGTCGATCGCGCGGATGCCGGTCTGCAGCGGCTGCTTGACGCCCTGGCGCTCGACGACGCCGGGGGCGGTGTTCTCGATCGTGCGGTACTTGTTCGTCGCGATCGGGCCCTTGCCGTCGATCGGCTGGCCGAGCGGGTTGACGACGCGCCCCAGCAGCACTTCGCCGACCGGGACCGAGACGATGCGGCCCGTGCGCCGCACCTGGTCGCCTTCTTTGATGTCGGTGTCGGGGCCCATGATGACGATGCCGACGTTGTCCTCTTCGAGGTTGAGGACGATGCCTTGCAGGCCGTTGGGGAACTCGACCAGTTCGGACTGTTGGGCGGCTTCCAGACCCCACACGCGCGCGATGTTGTCACCGACCTCGATGACCGTCCCGACTTGGTCCTCGTGCAGCTCCGTCTTGAAGCTCGCGATTTGTTGCTTGAGAATGCCGGCGATTTCGTCAGCGTTGATCATGCCTACAGTCCTTTTACGAAACTAACGGTGTTGCGTGAGGTCGCGCGCGAATGATTCCAACCGGCCGGCCACGGTGCCGTCGATGCGCTTGTCGGTCATTTGGATCCGCATGCCGCCGATCAGTTCGGGATCGACCTCGGTCGTCACGTCGAACTTCGCGCCATACAACTTGGAGAGCCGCGCGACCAGGTCGTTCACTTGATCGGCGGTCAGCTCGCGCGCCGTCGAGACCAGCAGCGGCTTCGCGCCGCGTTCGGCCTGCTCGAGCAGCGCGTACTGCTCGACGATCTCGCGCAGCAAGCGCTCGCGGCGCTTGCGCACGAGCAGCAGCAGCGTGTGCATTGCGACGTCGCCGAGGCTTTGGCCGAAGGTCTCGAGCAAGATCCGCTGTTTTTCCGCCCGGTCGATGATCGGCGCGTAGAAGAAGTTGCGGGTCCCGTCGTCGCTGTCGATGGCCCCGTAGGCCGTACGCAGTTCGCGGCCCACCTGCTCGACGGCATCGCCTTCGTGCGCGAGCTCGAAGACGGCCTGCGCGTAGCGGCGGGCGACCGTTTCGTTAGCCACGGTCTTCTCCGATGTGGTCGCGTTCGATCGTTCCGACGAAGCGCTCGACCAGCTCCGCGTTGGCGGCCGCGTCGATCTGCTCGTCGGCCTTGCGGCGGGCGAGCTGCAGCGCCTTCTCGATCATCTCGATGCGCAGGCGGTCGCGGGCCGTCGTGCGCGCGCGCCCGAGCTCACCCTCGGCATTGCGCACCGCACGCTCGCCCTGTTCGCGGGCGTCCACAAGCAAGCGCTGGCGCTCGTGCTCGACGTCGCGCTGGGTGCGCGCGCGGATGTCCTGCGCGTCCGAGCTCGCCGACGACAGTTCCGCCTGCGCGCCGGCAATCGAGGCCTTGGCCTCGTCGCGGCGGCGCTCGGCGGTCGCGAGGTCGGCATTCTTCTGCTCTTGCTGCGAAATGATCGCCGGGATCATGAACTTGCGGAATCCCCAGATCAGCACCGCGAGGAAGGCGAAGCTCGAGAGCACTTCGCTCCAGAGCGCGATCTTCTCGTAGTTCATCGGCTGCCGGCCTCCATCGCGCGCGCGACCATCGTCTGCGCCAGCTGCTCGACCAACTGCGGCTCCTTGGCTCTGGCCGCGGCCAGTTCGCGCGCGACGGTCTCGTGCGCCGATTCGACCAGCGCCTGCACCTTCGCGCCGTACTCATCGGCGATCGCTTGGACTTGATCCTCGGTCTCGTTGCGGTACGCGGCGGCCTTCGCCTCCGCCTCGCGGCGCGCTTCGGCGCGCAGGTTCTCGGCCTGGGCGCGCAGCGCCTTGGCCTCGCCCACGTGCTGCTCGTAGTCGCTGGTCACGCTATCGATGTACTGGCGGCGCTTCGCGATCGCCGCCCCGACGGGTTTAAGGAACACCACGTTCAAGATCGCCAAGAACACGAAGAAGTTGACGATCTGAAGGATGAACGTCCCGTCGATTTGGAGGAACATGTTAGCTCTCCGCCGCCACTAGTGGCCGGCGCCGGCTTTCGTGATGTCGGCGATGAGCGACGGCACGTTCGCGACCGCGAAGAACAGGTACAGCGCCAATCCCAGCCCGATGATCGGGAACGCTTCCAGGACGCCGACGCCCAAGAAGAGGAACGTGAAGATGTTCGGGCGCGCTTCGGGCTGACGTGCGATCGCCTCGACCGCCTTGGACGATACGATGCCGTCGCCGATCGCGGAACCGAACGCGACCGCCGCGACGATCAGGGAGAATCCGACGACGATCGCCGCCAGAATCAAGCTCTCAGAACTCAAGCGGGGTATCCTTTCTAATGCTCCTCGGACACGGCCGAGGACAAGTACACGATGGTGAGCAGCGTAAACACGAACGCTTGCAGCGTGCCTACGAAGAAGTTGAAAAACTGAATGAAGAAGGGCACGATCGACGCGGCGAGCGAGAGGTCGAAGCTGCCGATCTTCACCTGCTGCACGATGATCGTCGCGATGACGAAGAGCAGAATCTCGCCGACGAAGATATTGAAGAACAACCGCAGCGCGAGCGTGATCGGGCGCGCGATCTCTTCGAGCAGATTGATCGGGAACATGACCGCGAACGGCTGGAAGAGGTGCGCGTACTGCTTGATGCCGTGGTTCTTGATGCCGACGGCTTGAATCATGACGAACACGATCACCGCGTAGGCGGCGGTCGTGTTGAGGTCGGCGGTCGGCGAGCCGCCGAACGGCAGCCCCAGCGCCTTGAACGGCAAGAACCCGACTTGGTTCAGCAAGAAAATGAAGACGAAGAGGGCGATGAAGAACGGGACGAACGGTTCGCCCCCGCGGCCGAGCGTGCCGACTGCGAGATCGGAGAGGTAGTTCGTCAGCCCTTCGAACACCGTCTGCGTCTTGTTGACGCGCGGCGCATTGTACGACTTGCCGACGTACCAAAAGAAGATGAGCGCGACGACCATGACGATCCACGTCGTCAGGATCGTATCGGCATGCACGGTGCCCAGCAGGGGCACCTGCCACACCGGATGATCGCCGATCGTTTCGTTCAAGTCCGTCCCCGTTGGTAGCGCCGATTGAGTTCTATGACGTAGAGCATGAGCGGCGTGAAGAATCCGGCGAAGTACACGAGTATGCCCCACCAAGGTCCAAGGGCCGCCGTCGCTACCGGCGCTGCCCCGAAGAGGACGACACGCAGGAGCCCCGACATCGCGTGCGTCCGAAGCGATCCCCGTCCGTCGAGGAGCCGTTCGTTCGCCCGCATGATCAGCAAGATGTTCGCGATCCCGCACGCGACGCCAAGCATCAGGTCGAGACCAAGCGCCGGAACGCGTACCGCCAGCATGACGGCGAGGGGAGTCGCGAAGAGCAGCGATCGCCGCGAGATCAACCGTTTTAAGGCATAGTACGATTGCAGGTCGGTGACCGCGTCGGCGTGGCCCATATTAGGACCGTCCGTTGGCGTCTCCTCCAACTGGATCACCGTACGAATTTCAGCGATTGCAGCAGCACGACCGCGCCGCCGAACACGATTCCGGCGAACATGCCGATCGGAATCCATATCGTGGCGTGCGTGTTATGGCTGGCGATCCAGCCGCCGGCGAATCCGGAGGCGACGTATCCGACAAATATCGCACCCAAACCGGCGGCATCTGCGAGCTTCACCGAACCGGCCTTCTCATGATGGGCGCGCCGGGACCTGCCCGCGTCGCTAAGCCGTCAAGCAGCTCGCGGGCGAAACTCCGCCGGCGCGACCCCGGAGCGCAATCGCCAGAGGAGCCACTGGACGATGCGGCCCGACGCCTGCCCGTCTCCGTAGGGGTTGCTCGCCCGAGCCATCCGTTCGTATACCACCCGATCGGTCAGTAGCCGGCTGACGCTCGATATGATGCGCTGCGGATCGGTCCCGATCAGCTCGAGGGTGCCGGCGGCGATCCCTTCGGGGCGTTCGGTCTCGTTTCGCATCACGAGCACCGGCTTGCCCAGGCACGGCGCTTCCTCTTGGAGTCCGCCGCTGTCGGTGAGCACCAGCCGCGCGGCCCGCACGCACGGGACCAGTTCCGCGTAGTCGATCGGGTCGATGAGCCGCACCCCGGGCACGCCGTCGAGCACGCCGCGCACGACCGGCGCGACCATCGGCGACGGGTGCACCGGCCACAGGATCTGCGGCCGCCCGTCGAAGGCCGGCGATCTCGCGCACCGCGCGGGCGATCCCCGCCATCGCTTCGTGGTTCTCGCGCCGGTGCGCGGTGACGAAGATCAAGGGCCGGGCCGGGTCGAGCCCGGCGAGCGCCGGCGGTGGCGCGCTGCGTTCGGTGCGCCGGCTCGTCTCGAGGAACGCGTCGATCACCGTGTTGCCGGTGACGCAGATGTCCTCCGAGGCGACGTGTTCGCGCAGCAGGTTCTGGCGCGCGATCTCGGTCGGCGAGAAGTGGAACGAGGCGATCGCGCCGGTCAGGCGCCGGTTCATCTCCTCGGGGTAGGGCTCCCAGCGGTCGTGCGTCCGCAGGCCGGCCTCGACGTGGCCGCACGGGATCTTCGCGTAGAACGCGGCCAGCGCGGCCGCGGTGCTCGTCGTCGTGTCGCCGTGAACGAGCACCACGTCGGGCTGGGCTTGCGCGAGCACGCGCTCCATGCCGTCCAGCACGCGCGTCGTGATCTCGGTCAGCGTCTGGTTGGGCGTCATGATGTTGAGGTCGTAGTCGGGGACGATCTCGAAGAGGCCGAGCAGCGTGTCGAGCATCTCGCGATGCTGCGCGCTCACGCAGATGACCGGGTCGATCGCCGGCCGGGCCGCGCGCAACGCCGCGACGACCGGGGCCATCTTGATCGTGTCCGGCCGCGTGCCGAAGACCGGCATCACGCGGAGCGGCTTCACACCTTCAGGCCTCCGGAGAGCGCGAGCGCCGCGAGCCCGAGCGCCACTTGCACCGCGTAGATCAGCAGCACGGCCTGCTTGACGTTGAGCCCGAAGCGAAAGACCAGCTGGTGGTGGAAGTGCCCGCGGTCGGCGTCGGTGATCTTGCGGCCGGCGCGCGTGCGGCGCACGATCGTCACCGCGGTATCGACCAGCGGCAGCGCGAGCACGACGGCCGGGATCAGCAAGCTGACGGAGATCGCGATCTTGCTGACGCCCATGATCGAGATCGTCGCGAACACGTAGCCGATGAACAGCGCACCGGAGTCGCCGAGGATGATCTTCGCCGGATTGAAGTTGTACGGCAGAAATCCGAGCACCGCGCCGGTGAGCGCGCACAGCACGAGCGCGACCTCGAGATGCCCGTGGCCGACGCTGATCGCCAAGATGAAGATGCCGGCGATCGCGGTGACGCCCGAGAGCAGCCCGTCGAGCCCGTCGATGAAGTTGATCGCGTTCATCATCCCGACGTACCACACGAGGGTCAACGGCACGCCGACCCACGCCGGGAAGGCGATCCACTGGTGGGTGAACGGATTGTCGGTCCCCTGGATCACGAACCCGTAGATCATCGAGATCAGCGCGACGACGATCTGCGCGATCAGCTTGTTGCGTGCGCGCATCGACATCACGTCGTCCCAGATGCCGACCGCGAGGATCAGGGTGCCGCCGAACAACAGCCCGAGGAAACTGTGGATGCTGTCGGGATCGTGGAAGAGCTTGGTCGATTCGAGCGCGAACCCGACGACCGCGAACAGCGCGAAGGCAAATCCCAGGTAGACCGAGATGCCGCCGATGCGCGGCTTGGGCTGTTCGTGCATGCGCCGGTCGTCGACGCCGTCGAGCATCCCGACGTGCAGCGCGAGTTTGCGCACGAACGGGGTCACCAGCGCAGCCGTCGCGCCGGCGATGAGGAAAGCCGCCAGCAGGACGATCCCGATCATGCGTTACTCCGTTGCAAGGGCCGCTCGAGGGTGCCGAACGGCAACAGGGCGACGCCTGCTTCGGCCAGCAATTCGGTCGCGAACCGGTCGGGATACGCCTGGTCGAACACGATACGGCGTACCCCCGCGCTGATCAAGAGTTTCGAACAGTTGATGCACGGTTGGTGGGTGCAGTAGGCCCACGAGTCGTGCAGGCTGACGCCGTGCAGCGCCCCCTGGACGATCGCGTTGGCCTCGGCGTGGGTCGCGCGCTGGCAATGCTCGTTGACGAGCATGCAGCCGATCTCGGTGCAGTGCGCGACCCCGGCCGGCGCCCCGTTGTAGCCGGTGGTGAGGATACGCCGGTCGCGCGTGATCACGCAGCCGACGCTTGCTCGCGGGCACGTCGCGCGGGTCGCGACGGTCCGGGCGATCTCCATGAAATATTCGTCCCAGCCGGGGCGCATGGCCGATGCACTTCGGCCCGCGCCCGGCGCGCGCCTGGAAAACGCGCGCAGCCTGAGAGCTACACCGGTTTGACGCTGTTGGGGACCGACGTGATCGATCCGAAGAGGCGGTCTCCCGCGTCGCCCAAGCCGGGCACGATGTAGCCGTGACCGTCGAGCGACGCATCGAGCGCGCCGGTGTAGATCTGCGTCCCGGGATGCGCGTCGAGCAGCGCCTTGACGCCGGGCTCCGCGGCGATCACGCAGATGACGGTCATCGCCTGCGCGCCGTTCTCGGCGAGCTTCGAGAGCGCGGCGATCAACGAGTGTCCGGTCGCGAGCATCGGATCGAGGACGAAGATGCGGCGCGCTTGCAGCTCGGGCGGAAAGTTCGCGTAGTATGGGATCGCCTGCAGCGTGGCCGGATCGCGATAGAAGCCCAGGTGCGCGACGACCGCCTCTTGCACGACCGCGAGGAAGCCCGGCAAGAGTCCCAGGCCCGCGCGCAGGATCGGCGCGACGACCGGCGGCTCCGCGAAGCGCTGCACCGGCGCGGGCGCCAGCGGCGTCTGCACGACGTCGTCGCGCAGCGCGAGGTCGCGGGTCGCCTCGAAGGCCAGGTACGCGCCGAGCTCTTCGGTGATCGCGCGGAACACCGGCGTCGAGGTCGATGCGTCGCGCAGCCGGGCCAACCGGTCCGCGACGGCGGGATGGCGGACGACGTGCAGTCCTTCGCGGTTCACGCCCGTGCCGTTCCTCCGGCACGCTGGGCAGCCCTCGCCGCCGCGGTCGGAACGCGAATCATGATCAGGCTCAGCGTCAGGCCGACGAGGATGCACAGGGCGTCGACCAGGATCACGGCGGTCCATCCGCTGGCGTGGAAGATCAGCCCCGCGAGCGTGCCGATCACCGCTCCGCCCGCGTAGTAGAAGCACATGTAGACCGACGACGCGTGCGCGCGGTCGTCGCCGCCACGAATTCCGACCCACGCGTTGAGCACCGAGGCGACGCCGAAGAACGAGAACGTCAAGAGCGCGACGCCGGCGAACGTCAGCGGGAGCGAAGGCGCGAGGGTCAAGAGCGCCCCGACGAGCATCGAAAGCGCCGCCATCCAGGTGACCCCGCGGCGCCCGAGCCGGTCGGAGAGCAGGCCGAAGAACATCGAACCGAACGGCCCGATCACGTACATCAGATACACCCAGCCGGCGATCTGCGCGCTCAAGAAGAACGGCGCGGCTTCGAGCCGGTACGCCAGGTAGTTGTACATCGTCATGTTGGCGCCCAAGAACATGAAGCCGGCGACGTTGAGCATCCCCAAGCCGACGTCGCCGAGCACGTTGCGATACGCGGTGAACGTCTGCCCGAGCGCGCGCCGGCGCATCACGAAGTGGCGCGAGGGCGGGAGCAAACGCCACAGCAACAGAGCCGCGAGCATCGCGACGACGCTGACGAGCCCCAATCCGATCCGCCACGCTCCTTCGCCCGCGAAGAAGGCGGTCGTCAGGCGTCCGGTCATCCCGCCCAAGCCGTTCCCGCCGACCATCATCCCGGTGATCAGCCCGAGCGACGACGAGTCGATCTCCTCGATCGCGTACGACAGCGCGATCGCCGGAAAGCCGCCCAGCGCGAAGCCTTCCAGCCCGCGCATCACGACCAGCGTCTCGAACGACGGCGCGAGCGCGCATCCCAAGCCCAGCACGGCGGCCGCCAGGAGCGAGACGATCATGACGTTCTTGCGCCCGACCCGGTCGGAGATGACGGCCGAAACGAGCATCGCGCACCCCAGCGCCAGGGTCGTCACCGAGACGGTGAGGCTGGCCTGCGCCGGCGTGATCGCGTAGGCCCGGGAGAGCGCCGGGAGCAGAGCCTGGGGGCAGTAGAGCAGTCCGAAGGTCGCGACGCCGCCCGCGAGCATCGCGACGGCCACGCGGCGGAACGCCGGGGTTCCGCGCGCGATTTTTTCCATCCGTCTATCCTACGAGGGCCGCGCCGGGCCGTCATGCGACCTTGGTCGCACGCCCGCGCGTAGGAGAAGCGGCCGCCAGCAGGAAGCGACCGCGCCGGAGGTGCGCATGTCCAAACGTTTTCGTCCCGCCGCCGTGGTGCTCGCCACGCTCGCCGTCGTGTCGATGGCCGGGTGGTTCGGCCCGGCCGTGCCGGCCGCCGCGCAAGCGGTCACGCCTGCCGCCGCCGTCAGCCGGCTCTTCACGGCGCCGGCCGTCAAGAGCGAATGGTTCGCGCCGTCGTTCCTCGACTCGGTCCCGTTCGCGCAGGTCACGGACATCCTGCACACCCTCGTGGCCCAGTACGGGCCGTTCCAGCGCGTCGAAACCGACGCGTCCGGCGGTCTGGTGACGGTGCTGCAGCACGCCCGCTTTCCGACCCTCGTGCAACTCGACGGTCAGGGGCGGTTCACCGGCCTGCTGTTCAAGCCGCCCACCGTCGAGGCGGTCGGCCCATCGGGCACCCTGACCGAGCTGGCCGCGCTCGAAGGGAAGACGGCGATCAGCATCGAGCACGACGGCGCGAGCCTCGCCGCGGCGAACGCCGACGTTCCGCTGGCGGTCGGGTCGGCGTTCAAGCTCGCGGTGCTCGTGGCGCTCGTCAGCCAGATCCAGGCCGGCACCAAGCGCTGGGACGACACCGCGAACCTGACCGCATCGGTGAAATCGCTGCCCTCGGGGACGCTGCAGACGTGGCCCAACGGCACCCCGCTCACGCTTGCGACCCTAGCCACGATGATGATCTCCGAGAGCGACAACACCGCGGCCGACATGCTGATCGGGGTCGTCGGGCGCGAAGCGGTCGAGGCGGTCGCCCCGCGCAACAAACCGTTCCTCACCACGCGCGAAGCGTTCGTCCTCAAGGACCCGGCCAATGCGTCGCTGCGCGACAAGTGGCTCGCCGGCGACGAGGCGACGCGGCGCGGGTTGCTGTCCGCGCTCGATGCGTCGCCGCTACCCTCCGGCGAGGGCTGGACCGAGGTGCGCTTCCCGCAGATCGAATGGTACTTCACGACGCACGAACTCTGCACGCTGATCGAGCGCGTCGCGACGTTTCCCCTGATGGGCGTCAATCCCGGGCTCGCCGACCCGCGCCAGTGGAAGAGCGTCGCCTACAAAGGCGGCTCGGAGCCGGGCGTGCTGAATTTCACGACCGCGCTGATCAAAGGCAACTCGCGCTACTGCGTCTCCGCCACGTGGAACAATACCAAGCCCCTCGAGGAGCAACGGCTGATCGCGATCTATCAGGGCGCGATCGCGAACCTCGGTCACTGAGCGGTCGAGCGCGGCGATAACGTCGCGCTCAGCGCGCCCTCGAGGTCGGCCAGCAAGTCGGCCGGGTCTTCGAGCCCGACGTGCAAGCGGACGACGGGCCCGCAATCGCGCCACGCGGGATCCGAGCGGAACGCGCCCGGATCGACGAGCATGACGAGGCTCTCGTAGCCGCCCCAGCTCGCGCCGATCGAAAACAGCGACAGGTGCTCGATGAACGCGACTGCCTGCGCACGCGAAACGTCGCGCTCGAACACGATCGAGAAGAGCCCCGTGGCACCGGTGAAATCGCGCCGCCACAGCGCGTGACCGGGCGCCTCCGCAAGCGCCGGGTACAGCACGCGCGCGACGCCCGGCCGGCGCGCGAGGTAGGTCGCGACGGCGAGCGCGCTCGCGGCGTGCACGCGCAACCGCGCGCCGAGGGTGCGCAACCCGCGCAGCGCGAGCCAGCAATCGTCGGGTGCCGCGGAGTACCCCAGCGCTGCGACCGCGCGCCGCAGGCGCGGATAGTGCGCCTCGTTTGCCACGATCGCGCCGAGGATCAGGTCGGAATGGCCGCCGGCGTACTTCGAGGCCGCGTTGATCGACACGTCGACGCCGTGCGCGAACGCGTCGAAGTAGTACCCCGTCGCCCACGTGTTGTCGATCGCCGTCGGCAGCCCGCGCTCGCGCGCGACCGCGACGATCGCCGGCACGTCCTGCACCTCGAACGTCAGCGAGCCCGGCGACTCGAGGTACACGAGGCGCGTGTTCGGGCGGATCGAGGCCGCGATCGCGGCCCCGATGTTCGGGTCGTAGTACGTGGTCTCGATCCCGTGCGCGCGCAACACGCCGTCGCACGCGATGCGGACCGGACCGTAGACCGAATCGGGCACCAGCAGGTGTTCGCCGTTCCCCACAAACGCTTGGAGCGTTGCGACGATCGCCGAGAGGCCCGGACGGCATCGCGATCGCCGCGTGGCCGCCTTCGAGCGCCGCCATCGCGGCTTCGAAAGCGAACGTCGTCCCGGTTCCATAGGTGCCGTAGTAGAGCTCACCGGGGCGATGGCGCGCCGCCTGCGCCGCTTCGTATTCCGCGACCGTGTCGAACCGGATCGTCGAAGCGCGTTGCACCGGCGGGTTGATCGCGCCGCGCCCGGCCGTGGCGCGCCCCGCCAGCGCGAGCAGCGTGTCTTTGCGTATGGTCGAGCCGCTTACGGCACGTCGTGGCGCGACGTCAGCTCGGCGACGCGCGCGCGCAGGGCGTCTTGCTTCGCGCGCGCTTCGATGTCGCCCAGCGCTTCGCCGATGATCTTGCCGACTTCGCGCGCTTCCGCTTCGCCGAAGCCGCGCGACGTGATCGCGGGGGTGCCGATGCGGATGCCGCTGGTGACCATCGGCTTCTGCGGGTCGAACGGGATCGCGTTCTTGTTGACCGTGATGCGAATCTCATCGAGATACGCTTCGACCGCCTTGCCGGTGAGGTTCTTGGGGCCGAGGTCGACGAGCAGCAGATGCGTGTCGGTGCCGCCCGCGACGAGCCGCACGCCCGCGCGCAGCAGTTCGTCGCCGAGGGCGCGCGCGTTCGTCACGACCTGCGCTTGATAGGCGCGGAAATCCGGCTGCTGCGCCTCCTTGAACGCGACCGCCTTGGCAGCGATCGTGTTCATCAGCGGGCCGCCCTGGATGCCGGGGAACACGCTCTTGTCGACCGGCTGCGCGTAGTCGGCCTTGCACATGATCGCGCCGCCGCGCGGGCCGCGCAAGGTCTTGTGGGTCGTCGTCGTCACGAACTCCGCGAGCGGGACGGGCGATGGATGCAATCCGGCCGCCACCAGCCCGGCGATGTGCGCGAAGTCGACCATGAAGAGCGCCCCGATCTCGTCGGCGATCTCGCGGAACGGGGCGTACTCCATCGTCCGGGGATAGGCGCTCGCGCCGGCGATGATCAGCTTCGGTTTGTGTTCGCGCGCGAGGGCACGCACTTCGTCGAAGTCGATCAGCTCGGTGTCGCGCTTCACGCCGTAGGCGACCGCGTGGTACAGTTTGCCGCTGAAGCTGACCTTCGTGCCGTGGGTCAGGTGGCCGCCGTGCGCCAGCGACATGCCGAGCACCGTATCGCCGGGCTGCAGCACCGCCATCATCACCGCCATGTTGGCCTGCGCGCCCGCGTGCGGCTGGACGTTCGCGTGGTCGGCCCCGAAGATCGCCTTGAGGCGGTCGATCGCCAACCGCTCGGCGACGTCGACGAACTCGCACCCGCCGTAATACCGCCGCCCGGGATACCCTTCCGCATACTTGTTGGTCAACACCGAGCCCATCGCTTCGCGCACGGCGCGGCTCGCGTAGTTCTCCGACGCGATCAGCTCGAGGTTGTCACGCTGGCGGCGCTCTTCGCCTTCGATGGCGGCATAGAGCTCGGGATCTTGGCTGGCGACGATCGACGATTCGAGGACTTGCATGGGGCGGCATTTCGCTGCCGCCGGCCCCGACTCCGGGCTACGCGCCGGCGATCAGTGGGGGCGCAGCCCGAGGGCGTCGCGCCAGGTCGCGAGCCAGAAGCGCGAGGGGACGAAGAACAGGGCGGCCCACGTGCACATGAGGTCGGCGTCGGACAGGTGGCTGCCGAACGCCCGCGAGCCGGGGGCCGCGAAGGGCCGGCGGCCGGCCTCGCGGGCGAATTGCTCGACCGCGGTCTGGGCGAGCACGCGGTCGAGCAGCGGCCGCCCCCCGAGGTCGGCGACGACGCCCGACATCGTGAGCAGGGCTTTGCGGAAGATCGTGAGCTCCTCGGGGAATCGCATCGCCCCGCTCGTCATGACGCCGTCGAGCAGTCCGGTGAGCCAGTCGAATCCCGGGAAGACGCCGTGCCGGACGAGCCGGAACGCTTCCCCCACCGCAGCGGCCAGCTTCGCCTCGTCGATGACCGTGCCGAGCGAGGCGATCGCGTGGGCGGTCTGCGCCTCGGCGAGGGTCGCCGCCCCGACGATCGCCTGCATGACGGCGGCCCGTTGCTCCTGGCCCAGGCGCACGACGAGCGCCCAGTCGAGGATCGCCAGCCGCCCGTCGCCGGTCGCGAACAGATTGCCCGCGTGCGGATCGGCGTGGAACAGCGCCGACGGCGCTTCGCTCCAGAACGGCTGGGCGAGCAGCGACTCGACGATCGTCTCGGCGATGCGCGCGCGCTCGGCGGCGGGCAACGCCGGATCGGTCACCTTGCGCCCTTCGATGCGTTCCATCGCGGTCACGCGTGGCGTGCAGAACGGCCGCAACTCCGGCACCACGACGCCCCGCGAGCCTTCGTAGAAGCGCGCCGCCTCGGCGAGGTGCTCCTGCTCGAGGTCGAGCCGGATCTCGGTCAACAGCAGCCGGCGCACGCTCTCGAGGGTGTTGCGGTAGTCGAGCCACGGCAAATCGTAAAAACCGCAACGCTCTTCCAGATACGCGCCCAGTTCCGGCCACAGCGCGAGCTCTTCGCGGAGCTGCGCTTCGGCTTGCGGTTTGAGGATCTTGAAAACGCTCGGCCGGGGTGCCTCGCCCGGCACGTTCCAGACGAACGGCAACACGACCGCGACGCTGCCCTCGGCCAACGCCTCGGGGGCGAGTTCGATTTCGACGGGCAGCGGGCCGAGTTCGCGCGCGAGCACCGCCGCGAGCGCGTCGCGGCCGGTCGACGGCGGAAGCGATTCGAGCGACTGCAGCCGCACGCGTAGCTCCGGCGCGATCCGCTGGTCGTGTCCGATCACCTGCCCGAGCTTGTGCAACGTCGGGCAGGCGCGCAGCAACGCCACCATGCGATCCTCGACGCCGGCGTGCGGCGGCAGCTGCGTTTGCGCGAAGATCAGCGCCTCGACGCGTTCGCGGGGGAGCGCGCTCAGGAAATACACGAAGCCGTCCGTCACGAGAGGACGGTAGGACGCGTAGACTTCGGGCACGAGCGGTAGCCGCTCCAGCAGCTCGCGCAGCGTGGCTTGCAGCGCCTCGTCGAGCATCGTAGCTCAGGCTTCACGGCCCGGGCCGGGGCGCCATCTTTTCGGACGCGCTAGACGTCGAGCGCCTCGTCGACCGCGGCCTCCTCGGTCAGCTGGGCGCCTTCCGCCGCGAGCGCCGCGATCTCGCCTTCGGAGAGTTGTTCGCGCAGCGAGACAAGCAGCGCGTCGTAGCCCTTCTGCTCGGTCGCATCGCGCAGATACTCCTCGCGGCGGCACCAGGCGTCGACGTAGCCGAGCAGTCGCGCCGCGCGCAGCGAGCGTCCGTGTCGCGCCGCGACCGCCGCGAGCACTTGCACCGCCAACGTGACCACCAAGATCTCGCGCGCGCGTGCGAGCAGCAGCGCCGTCCGCGCCGCCGCTTCGGCGGCGCCGGTGTCGCCGAGCAACAGCCGGTACGTCGCGAGATTGCACAGGACGTACATCTCGCCGGCGCTCGAACCGATGCGCCGGAAGATCTCGAGCACGTCGCCGGCGAGCTCGGCCGCGCGGCCGATGTCGCCGGCATCGAACTCGATCTCCGCGCGCATCAACTGAAAGTCGGACAGGCTGTATTCCTCGTTCAGTTCGGCCGCGATGCCGGCCGCGGCTTCCAGCTCGCGCCGCGCTTCGTCGGGACGCCCCTGATTGCGCAAAATCCAGCCGCGGTCGGCTCGCACCCACGCCGCCAACAGCGAGCGCTGCAATCCCTCATCGTCCAGCAGCGCGAACGCGCGATCGAACGCCGTCGCGGCCTCGGCGAGCCGCCCGGCCTGCCGCCAACCGTGGCCCAACTGCACGTATCGGCCGCGCACAGGCGGCGTTGCTCCGGCCCGTCGAGCAGCGCAACGGCGCGCTCCGCCGCGCCGGCTTTGGCCGTGCCCGAAAGCGTCCCGGCCAACGCGAGCCACAACCGTCCGGCCAGCCGCGGATGCGCGCCGGCATCGATCCGCGCGAGCGCCAGATCGACCCAACGCCGGCACTCCGCTCCCAAACGCGCCCGCTTCCACAGTCCTCGCAGCGCGCCGGCGATGCGCGCCCCGAGCAGCGGGTCGCCGTCGGGTCCGAGCGCCCACGCGAGGGCCGCGCGCGCGTTGTGGAGCTCCGGCTCGATCTGCGCCAGCCACGCCCGGCGGGCAACGAACGTGTGCGTCGCATCGACGCGTTCGGCAAATTCCGCGAGCCACTCGGCATGGCGGCGCGCCAGCACCGCGCGTTCGCCGGCCTCGTCGAGCTTCGCGCCCGCGAACGAGCGGACCGGGTCGAGGAGGGCGTAACGCTCGGCTTCCGCTCCGCGATCGGCCGTCACCAGCGATTTCTCGACCAGCGAAGCGAGCACTTCGGCGACGCGCCGTCCGGCGAACGCGTTGCCCGGGCAGACGGTCTCCGCCGCCTCCAGTCGCCAGCCGCCCGAGAAGATCGCCAGCCGGCGCAGGAGGGTGCGCTCGGGCTCGTCGAGCAACGCATAGCTCCACGCGAGCGTCGCCGGCAACGCCGCCGGCGCAGTTTGTAAAGCCCCGAAGTGTTCGTTGAGCCGCGCGCGCAACTGCAGCAAACCGAGCGCCGGAGCGCGTGCGGCCGCGAGTTCGATCGCGAGCGGGATGCCCTCGAGGCGCCGGCAGATGTCGGCTACCGGGCCGGCGCGTTCGTCGCTGAAGACGAAACGGCGTTCGACTCGCTCCGCCCGCTGGGTGAAGAGCTCGAGCGAGGCAAACGTCCTCCCCTCGGCCGCCGTCATCACCGGACGCGACGGCAGCGCCAGCGGCGGCAGCCGGTACACCGCTTCTCCGCCCACGCCTAAGGGTTCGCGGCTGGTCGTCACGATCGTGACGTGCGGGCACCCGGCGTGGATCGCGCGCGCCGCCTCGGCCGCATCCGCCAAGACTTCTTCGCAACCGTCGAGGATCAACAGGATGCGCCGCGTCTGCAGGCGCGCCAACAACGACGCGGCCGGATCGCCTTCGCCGGGGACGCCGATCTGGAGCACCGCCGCGATCTCGCCGACGATCAGCGACCCGTCGCGCAGCGGCGCGAGCCCGACGAACCACACCCCGTCGCGCCGCGTCCCCAACGCCCGCCGTCCGGCTTCGACCGCGATGCGCGTCTTGCCGAGCCCCGCGCCCCCGGTCACGGTGACGAGGGAGTGCCGTGCGATCAGCGCGACGAGTTCGTCGAGTTCGCGGCCCCGGCCGACGAACGACGACGACTGCCACGGCAGGTTGTGGTGCGGACTCGGTTTGACGGCGTCCGACCGCGCGCCGCGGCTGCGCGCGCGGTCGGCGGCGGCGGCAAATGCGGTGCGGGCGGCGTCGTCGAGAACGAGCGCGTCGGCGAGCAAGGTCACCGTCTCGGGGTACGGCGCCCGCCGCGCGCCGCGTTCGAGCGCACCGACGGCGCCCGCGCTCACGCGCGCCCGGACGGCCAACTCTTCTTGCGAAAGACCGGCCGCGGTGCGGTGGCGCTTCAGCAGTTGCCCGAAGGCGTCCGGCTCCACCGTCAACGAGTGCCCGCGCGCATGCCCCCTTGGGTTCCGCCGGACAGTGAGAAGTCTTTCCACCTTCAGATCAGCTGCTGCGCCTTCAGCCGTTCGAGCAAACCGCCGGCCTCGATCAGCGCCAGCAGCTCCGGCGGGATTCCCGCTCCGCGCAGCGTCGCCCCGGTGCGTTCATCGTGCACCGTACCGGCCTCGACGTCGACCGACAACACGTCGCCTTCGCTCACCGCGGACAGGATGCCGGGAATTTCGAGCGCGGGCAGCGCGTAGTTGATGCAGTTGCGAAAGAAGAGACCGTTGATGCTCTCAGCGATCAACAGGCGAATCCCCAGATGCGCGAGCACTTGCGACGCCGGGCGGCTCGAGCCGGTGCCGAAGTTCTTCCCGCCCACGAGGATGTCGCCGGCGCGAACCTGCTGCGACCAGCCCGGCCGCACGGTCTCGAACACGGCCTGCGCCTGTTCCGCGACCGGCAACCGCAACACCGAGGTCGGCCGCAACAGATCGGTGTTGACGTTGGCCTCGGGAAACACCCAGCAGCGCCCCTGCAGCTTCATGCGGCGCCGGCCGTGGCGAGCGCGGCGGACGGATCGACGATGCGGCCGGCGATGGCCGACGCGGCGACCGTCGCCGACGAGCCGATGTAGATGCGTGCGTCGGGGCTGCCCATGCGGCCGCGAAAATTGCGCGTGCTCGAGGTGATGCACGTTTCGCCCGGCGCGAGCAGCCCCATGTGGCCGCCGAAACACGCGCCGCACGTCGAGTTCGTCACCACCGCGCCGGCCTCGAGCAGCGTCTGCACGTAGCCGGCTTTGACCGCGTCGAGGTAGATCTGCTGCGAAGCAGGCGTGACGATCAGCCGCACGCGCGGATGGATCTTGCGCCCGCGCAGGATCGCGGCGGCGACGCGCAAGTCGGAGAGCTTACCGTTGGCGCACGAACCGATGAAGGCTTGGTCGATCGCGACGTCGCCGGCCCACGCCTCGATATCGACCGTGTTCTTCGGGACGAAGCCGGGCAGCGCGACCGCCGGCCGCACCGCGCCCAGGTCGACGACCCACTCGCGCGCGTAGCGCGCGCCTGGATCCGGCTCGACCGGTTCGAACGGCACCGTATCGAGCGCGGCGAGATGCGCCAGGGTCGCTTCGTCGGCCGGGAAGAGCCCGAAGTCGGCCGAGATCTCGGCGAGCATCGTCGCGAGCGTCGAACGGTCGTCCATCGAGAGCTGCGCGAGCCCCTCGCCGGCGAACTCGACCGCGTGCCCTTCGACGCTCCCGAGCGTGCCGGCGATGTGGAGGAAGATGTCTTTGCCGAACACGTTGGCGGGGCGTTCCCCCTCGAGCACGATGCGAACCGTCGGCGAGATCTTGTACCACGTCTTGCCGGTACACAAGATTTCGAGCATCTCCGCCAAGCCCAAGCCGCGGGCCGCGCAGTTCAGCGCTCCCGACGCGATCGTGTGCGAGTCGCTGCTGACCAGCGTCCCGCCCGGCACCGCGAGCGCATGGTCGAACGCGATCTGATGGCAAATGCCCTGCGCGCCGATATCGAAGACGCGCTCGATGCCGAAGCGCCGCGCGAACTCACGCGCGGTCTTCTGCGCGGTCGCATCGTGAACCGTCGGGGCCGGCGCGAAGTGGTCCATGATCAAGGCTACGCGTTCGGGGTACGGCACGCGCTTGGGCAGCGGCATCGAGTTGCTGAAAAAGATGTCGAGCAGCATCGCCATGTCGACGTCGCACACGACGATGTCGCCCGGGGCGACGTGGGCGCGGCCCGCGTGGCGCGCGAGGATCTTCTCGACCATCGTCATCGCCATCGCGAGTCTACGCTTTCGCGAGCGATTCGCCGCCGGCGCGCGCGTCGATCGCCATCGCCTCGTCGATCCCCATCGCCGCGAAGAAGTCGCGCGGCCCCATGCCCTCGAGGATGCCCTCGTCGGTGCCGGTCTCTTGCAGGATCGCGCACGCCCGGCGCATCGCGAGCAGCGCCGCGCGCGTCAGCGCGCCTGGGAAGATCGCCAGCTTGAAGCCCAGCGCTGCGACCTGACCGACGCGCAGGGTCGGCGTGCGCCCGTTGCTGGTGACGTTCATCAGCATCGGCCCCGGGCAGCGCTTCACGCTTTGCTCGACTTCTTCGAGCGACTGCGGCGCTTCGAGAAAACCGGCGTCGGCGCCGGCGTCGAACGCGCGCACGATCCGGTCGACCGCATCGTCGAAGCCGTTGACCGCGCGCGCATCGGTGCGCGCGATGATGACGAACGAGGGATCGTAACGCTCGCGCGTGGCGGCGCGAATGCGCTGCAAGAACTCGTCGGTCGACACGACGGCCTTCCCCGCGAGGTGGCCGCAGCGTTTGGGGAACGTCTGATCCTCGATGTGAATCGCGGCGACGCCGGCCTGTTCGTAGAGATGCACCGTGCGTGCGACGTTGACCGGGCCGCCGAAGCCCGTATCGGCGTCGGCGACGACCGGCGCGGTCGCCACGCTCGCGATCGTGCGCGCGTTCTCGACCATCTCGTTGAGCGTCGCGACTCCGAGGTCGGGATGGCCCACGCGGCTCGCCGACGTGCCCGAGCCCGTCATGTAGAGCATCGGAAAACCGGCCGCGGTCGCAACGCGCGCCGAGATCCCGTCGTACACGCCCGGGCCCCACACGACCCCGTCTTTGGCGATCAGTTCCCGCAGGCGGGCTCCAGCATTGTTCAGCACGCGATCATCTCCGTTCCGAGCTGTCGATACGCCTTCAAGCGCGGGTTCCGACGGTCTTCGTGTCGGCGGCACTCCCCAGGGTCACGACGCCCTCGGCCGCGAGCTCCGCGATCGTCGCGGCATCGTAGCCGAGTTCGCCGAGCAGTGCGCCCGTATGCTCGCCGATGCCCGGCGGCTGGCGCCGGATCTCGAACGCGTGGCCGTCCATCGAAAGCGGCAGACCCGGCAGCAGCGCGGTCGCGCCGTTGGGCAGACGCAACCTCTGCAGCATGTGCGTCGCGAGCAGGTGCGGATCGTCGAAGAGCGCTTCGGGCCGCCCGATCGGCGAACATGCGATCTGGGCGCGCTCGCAGCGCGCCAGGATGTCGGCCGCGTCGTAACGCGCCATCGTCGCCGCGATCTCGCCGACCAGCCACGGGCGCTCGCGGATGCGATCGTTGTTCGACGTCAAGCGCTCGTCGCCGAAGAGGTCGGGTCGCTCGAACTCGGCGCAAAAGCGCTCCCAGATGCGATCGTTCGTGATGCCCAGGAACAGCTGCTCGCCGTCGCGGGCCGCGAAGACTTCGTAGATCGCCCACGCGCTGTCGCGCTCGGGCATCGGCGGCACCGGCACGCCGGTCACCGCGCTCTGCGCCATGTGCTGCGCCATCAGGAAGACGACGCTTTCGAAGAGCGCGCTCTGCACGCGCTGCCCGAGTCCGGTCGTCGCGCGTTCGCGCAACGCCGACAGGATGCCGATCACGCCGAACATCCCACCCATGATGTCGACGACCGACGAGCCCGCGCGCAGGGGACGGCCGCGCGGACCGGTCATGTAGGCCAGGCCGCCCATCATCTGCACGACCTCGTCGAGCGCGAGCCGGTGTTCGTACGGTCCCGAAAGAAAACCCTTGAGCGAGCAGTAGATCAAGCGCGGAAAGCGCTTCGCCAGCGCGTCGTACGACAGTTTGAGGCGCGCCATCGTCGAGGGCGCGAAGTTCTCGACCAGCACGTCGGCCGTGCCGAGCAGATCGTACGCGATCTCGAGGCCGCGCTGCGACTTCAAGTCGAGCGCGAGGCTCTCTTTGTTGCGGTTGAAGACGCTGAAAAACCCCGCGCCCATCCCCTGCAAGCGCCGGGTTTGATCGCCGTCGGGGGGCTCGATCTTGATGACGCGCGCTCCGAGGTCGGCCAGGATCACGCCGCACGACGGCCCCATGATCGTATGCGCGAACTCGAGGACGACGACGCCGGCCAGGGGCAGCGCAGGGGCGGCAGCCACTACCGCACCGGGCTCATGCGCGTCAAGGCGACGACTTCCGCCTCGTACTGCGGGTACTCGTTCAGCAACGCCGCGCGGCCGGCCAATTCGAAGTCGAGGAAGTCGAACCCCGGTGCCACCCCGCAGCTCACGAGCGCGTAGCCTTGCGGATCGCGCGGACGGCCGCCGAACCACTGGGTGCCGGGGACCGTCACCTGATAGCGTGCGCCGGGGTGGCGGAGCGGATCGCCGACGAGATCGACGTGGAGCGTTCCGGATCCGTCGATACGGAACAGTTCGAGCGCGCCGCCGGAGTGAAAGTACCAGGTCTCGTCGGAGACGATGCGGTGCCACGCCGAGAAGTCGCCGGGGCCGAGCAGATAGTAGATCGACGTCGCCGCGCTGCGCATGCCGCCGGCGTAGCGTGCGTCGACCGGATAGCGCGCATCCGCGCGGTACACTTCGCGGTACCACCCGCCCTCGGGATGCGGCTTCAACGCGAGCGACTCGATCAGGTGCGCGATCTCGTCGCGCGCCGCGGTCACCGCGCGACCGGCGGCAGCACCGCCGTCCCGATCATCGCGTCGCGGCTCACGAGGGCCGCCAGTTCCGCTTCGTTCATCCCCTCGGAGCCCGGCGGACGCACGGGAATCACCATGTAGCGCATGTCGGCGGTCGAGTCGTGCACGCGGACCGTGACCCCGTCGGCGAGCTCGACGCCGAACTCGCGCAGCACCGCGCGCGGCTCGCGAACCGCGCGTGCGCGGTAGCTCGTGCTCTTGTACCAGGCCGGCGGCGTGCCCATCAGCATCAGCGGATAACACGAGCACAGCGTGCACACGATCATGTTGTGAACGCCGGGCGTGCTCTCGACGACGAGCAAGCGCATCGGTTTCAGATCGATGCCCGAGTTCGAGACAGGCCGCGTTCGCGTCGTGCAGCAACCGCTCTTTGAACGCCGGGTCGGTCCATGCGCGGGCGACGACGCGCGCCCCGTTGTCCGGGGTTCGGCCTTCCATCGCCTGGATCGCATTCGCGACCGCTTCCGGCGACAGCGCACCCTTTTCGACGAGCAACTCGTAGGCCGCCAATGCCAGCCGTTCGTAGTAGCCCATCGGCGCGTCGTGCGCGTGCGGATGATCGTGCGTCGCGGTCATGTGTGCGCCCCTTCCAGCCAATGTTCGTAGATCTCGACTTCGACGACGTCGCGGCCGCCTTCGGGCCACAGCTCGGCCGCGTCGAAACGGATGCGATAGAGCACCTGCCGGTCGCCGGTGCGCCCGTAGGCCAGCCGTTCCGGATTTTCGAACGTGCCGCAGATGCGTTCCACGACGCCGGATCTGCCGCGCACGTACCACGGCGTGCGCACGTGACCCGGCGGGTCGCCGGTGCGCACGCGCACGCGCTGGCCCGGAGCGAACGCGGCGCTCACGCCGTCTCTCGCGCTTCGATCTCCGCCATCTTGCGCCCGAGTTCGTCGACCGTCAGCACGCCCTTCTCGATCATCGTTTCGACGAGCGACGCGATCCAGCGCTCGTAGTAGGCGAGCTGGTCGTACTTGGCCGCGCCCAGCGCCTCGATGTTGCGCCGCATCTCGTCGACCCGCACGAGCGGGGCGCCGTCGTCGCGCGGACGCCCGAGACACGACATCATCGCGTGGACGCGCTTCTCCCAAAACGCGAGCTCGTGCTCGGTGCGGTCGATCGGGCCGCCCGCACTACCGCCCACGTCGTGATACCCGTGGCCACCGCTGCCGGGCGGAACCCAATCGCCTGCGTCATTCATGGCTGCGCTGGCTTCGCGGAGGGCGGATGATTTCCCACGCCAAAGCCAAGGGGCAGCGATGCGCCTAGCCTGTGCCAGTTCCGCTTACGATCGACTACTGCGCGCCGGCGATCTGACGCAGCTGGAGTGGCTCGACCTCTGCCGCGACGCGCTCGACGTCGACGGGGTCGTCTTCGACCTCGAGCACTTTCCGCGCCGCGACGTCGAATATCTCGCTCAGCTCAAGAAGCTCGCGACCGACGCCGGCCTGACGGTCGCAGCGGTGCGTGACGACGGCTTCTTCGATGCCGGCCGCGAGGCGGACGAGCGCAACGCGGTCGTCGACCTAGCCTACGAGTTGGGAGCCCCGGTCGTCCTGACCCGGCTCGGGCCGCCGGGCGACGTTCCGGCCGCGAGCTGGAACGACGTGGTGGTGGCGGCCAAAGCGGCGGCCCAGCACGCCAAGGCGCGCAACGTCACCCTCGCGGTCCGCAACGTGCCGGCGTCGATGGCGGCGGCGGCCGGCGAACTGAAGCGCTTGATGAAAGACGTCGACAGCACGTGGCTGCGCGCGGCCGCCGACGGGGTCGCGCTCGGAGCCCTCGGCGAGCTGGAAGCGATTCACGGCTCGTGCGCGATCTTCTATCACCGCACGGTCGCGGTCACGCCGAGCGGGGTCGATTCGGCCCGCGCGGTCGCCGGGGTGCTGGCGTCGCTCGAACCGATGCGCGGGTTCCTGTGCCTCGACTACGCCGGCTCGGTCCCCGAGGCGGCTGCCGTCCCTGGGCTCGTAGGGTGGTTCAAACGAGCCTTGGCGGAACGGACGATCGCCCGCTACGAGACTTCAGAAGCTCCATAGTGCGTTCAGGCCTTGCGCCTGAACGCGCCGCCCCGCGCTTCGCGCTCGGCGCATAGTGCGTTCAGGCCTTGCGCCTGAACGCGCCGCCCCGCGCTTCGCGCTCGGCGCTTGGTGCAGGGGATCGGCAGTGGGATTCGTCGTGAAAGATGCAGACCGCATTGGCCGTCTTCGCCCCAGGTTTGAACCTGCGAGTCTCGCAGGTGGGTGCGGCCCGGGCGCTAGTCTAGCAACACTTGCGTGCCGCTAAGCCTATCGGATCCGGAGCTTGGCTCCCTAGGTGTTAACGTTGGTCCAACACCGTGGTGCGTGCGCGCGCCAGCGCAGTCGGCATCTGGGTCTGATTATCCCACCAGCGTCAAGTCTTGACAGCTTCGCCAGCATCAGTTCGCGACTTTTGTCAAGCTTCTTTGGGTCGTTTACCGAGAATTGGCGCATACGTTGCGAGCGCGCGTGCGCGCGCGGTTTTGTGATCGACGATCGGAGCAGGATAATCCTCACCAATCGCACAGGACGCGGCGCTTGCGATCAGCGGGGGCATCTCCCACGGCGCGTGCACGTACTGGTCGGGCACCCGCGCGAGCGCGGGCAGCATGCGGCGCACGAACGTTCCGCCGGGATCGAAGGTCTTTCCCTGCAAGATCGGATTGAACACGCGAAAGTACGGCACGCCGTCGTTCCCGGTCGAGGCCGACCACTGCCATCCGCCGTTGTTGGCCGCGAGATCGGCATCCGCTAGACGCTGTTCGAAGTAGCGTTCGCCGCGGCGCCAATCGATCAGCAAATGCTTGGTGAGAAACGACGCGACGATCATGCGCAAGCGGTTGTGCATCCACCCGGTCTCGTTGAGCTGTTTCATCGCTGCGTCGACGATCGGATAGCCGGTCGCGCCCGCGCACCATGCGGCGAACGCCGGCTCGTCGTCACGCCATGGCAACGCGGTGGCCGCTTCGATGAACGGGCCGGTGGCGACGCGCGGAAAGACGCGCAAGATCATCTGGTAGAAGTCGCGCCAGATCAGTTCGCGCAGCCACGCCTCGACGTTGGCGGTCGCGCGGCCGGTGGACCGCTCGCGCGCGCACAGCGCCGCGTCGATGCACGTGCGAATGCCGATCGTGCCGGCGCGCAGATGCGGCGAGAGCCGCGAGGTGCCTTCGCGCGCGGGTTCGTTGCGCGCGTCGCCGTACTGCCGCGCGCCTGCGGCGATGAAGCGCGCGAGCATGTCGGCCGCGAGCGCTTCCCCGGCGGCCGGATAGGCGGCCGAACGCGTATGCCCGTAGTCTTCGGGCTGCGGCAGCGCGCGCGGGGCCGGCAAGTCGTCCGCGCGCAACAGCTTCGCTTCCAAACCATCTCGCGACGGATAGGGAAGACGGCGCTCGACGGCGCTGCGCTGCTCCCAGCGCCGCCGATAGGGCGAGTAGACGACGTAGGGTTTCCCGCTCTCCTGCGCGATCTCGTGCGCGCCGAAGTAGACGTGGTCGAGGTGCGTCGACACCGCCACCCCGCGCGTGCGCAGCGCCTCCCGGGTGCGCTCGTCGCGGGCGAGCGCGTCAGGCTCGTAATCTTCGTTGAAGTAGACCGCGTCGGCACCGAGCGTTTGCGCCAGCGCGGGAATCTCGTCGCGGGCGTCGCCTTCGCACAGGATCAGATCGGAGCCGATCGCCCGCAACGACGCGCGCAGCGACGCGAGCGCGTCGAAGAAGAACTGCACGATCGGCGCGCCGACGCGCTCCGAGCGCAGCAGCGACGGATCGAGCACGAAGGCGCATGCGACCCGCTCGCCCTCGCGGGCGGCGGCGAACAGCGCGGCGTGATCGTCGAGCCGCAGATCGCGGCGCATCCAGACGAGCGCGCGCCGGTGAGAAGAGGTCATCGCTTGAGTAGACTTTCCGCAACGGACGGCGGTTCTCACTCCGGGCGAACGCCGGCAAGCGTCGCCACGACCGAGCGCGAAAGGCCCGCCATGCCCCTGAGCCTTTCGATCGCGCCGCTCGCCATCGATCTCGAGCACCCGTTCACGATCGCCAGGGGCTCCAGCGAGCGCGCCGAGACGGCGATCTTTCATCTCGAGTGGAACGGGCGCACCGGCCTGGGCGAGGTCGCGCCGTCGCAGCGCTACGGCGAGTCGATCGCTTCCGTCATCGCCTACTTCGCCGCCGCTCCGCCGGCCGGCGACGACCCGTACCGGCTCGAGGAACTGCTCGCGGCGCCGCCCCCGGCCGCGCGCTGCGGGCTCGACGCGGCGCTGCACGATCTGATCGGCAAGGATCTCGACCGCCCCCTGTGGCGGATGCTCGGCCTCGATCCGGCGCGCACCCCTGTCACGTCGTTCACGATCGGGCTCGACACGCTCGACGTGATGGTCGAGAAGACGCGCGCGGTGCGCGACCATCCGATCCTCAAAGTAAAGCTCGGGGCCGGCCACGGGGTCGAGACGATCGCGGCGATCCGCGCCGTCTATACCGGCACGCTGCGCATCGACGCCAACGAGGCGTGGACCCCCGAAGAGGCAGTCGACATCCTGCGCGAGCTGGCGCGGTTCGACATCGAGTTCTGCGAACAGCCGGTCCCCGCCGGCGCGCCGGAACGCTTGCGCTACGTGCACGAACGTTCGCCGATCCCGATCGTCACCGACGAGGATTCGCGCGACGCGGCCGATTTGCCCGCGCTGCGCGGCTGCGCGAGCGGCGTCAACATCAAACTCGTCAAGTGCGGCGGCATTCGGGGTGCGCTCGCGATGATCGCGGTCGCGCGCGCGCTCGGCTTCAAGATCATGCTCGGATGTATGGTCGAAAGCGCGATCCTGACGACGGCGGCCGCGCACCTGACGCCGCTGGTCGACTGGGCCGACCTCGACGGGCCGTTCCTCACCCGCAACGATCCGTACGCCGGGATCACGTACGACGGCGGGAAGATCGTGCTGCCCGACGCACCCGGGCTTGGCGTGCGCGAGGCGTGAAGCGCCCGCTCGAGCGTTTCGTCCGGCTCGCGCTCGCGCTCGTCTGCATCACCGTCGCGGCGTGCACGAAGGTCGACCAGACGACCGCGAACGGGCGACACAGCTGGACGATTCCCGGCCACTTGCGCATCGGCACGCTCGACGACCCCGATGCGCTGATCAAACTCTTCGGCAACTCCGCGGCGACCGACGAGATCAACAACTTGCTCTTCGCGCCGGTGTTCCGGTTCGACGAGCGCGGCGAGCTCGTCCCCGAACTCGCGACCACCGTCCCGACGTACGCGAACGGTGGCATCGCCAAGGACGGGCGCACGATCGTGCTCCATTTCCGCAAAGGCGCGGGTGGAGCGACGGCGCGCCGCTCGACGTGCGGGATCTGCGCTTCACGTGGCAAGCGGTGATGAACGACCGGAACAACGTCCGTTCGCGAGCCGGCTGGGACGACATCACGGCGATCGATACGCCCGACCCGGCGACCGCGATCGTGCACTTGCGGGCACCGAACGCGACCGTGATCGCGAACTGCTTCGGCGGCGGGGCATATCCGCCGTTGCCCGCGCATCTGCTGGCGAAGTATCCCGACATCAACCGCGTGCCGTTCGATCAGCACCCGATCTCGAGTGGTCCGTGGCTGCTGCGAGCGTGGAACCGCAGCGCGTCGCTCGAGTTCGCGCCCAATCCGCGCTACTGGCGCGGGCGCCCGAAGCTCGATGCGTTGACGATCGACGTCATTCCCGACGCGCAGACGCTCTTCAACGCTCTCGCCACCCACGAGGTCGACGTGTACGACGCCGTGGCGGAGAGCCAGATCCCGCGCCTGTCGACGATCGCGGGCATCACGGTCACAAAACGTCTGGTCGCGAATTGGCGTCACTTGGAATTCAACACCCGCAATCCGATCTTGGCCGACGTGCGGGTGCGCCGGGCGATCGCCGAGGCCGTCGACTGGAACGCGATCAACGCCACGATCTACCACGGGTACAACCTCCGGGCACGCAGCGACATCATTCCGACGTCGTGGGCGGCACCGAACATCCCCCTCTACCCGTTCGATTTCGACGGCGCGTCCCGGCTCCTCGCCGCCGCCGGCTGGACGATGGGGCCCGACGGCTTGCGCCATCGTGACGGCCGCACGCTGCGGCTCTCGATCTCGACCGGTACCAACAAGCTCGCCAACGAGCAGGCAGAAGTGCAGATGCAGCAGCGCGTGCACGCGGTCGGCATCGATCTGGCGATCAAGAACTACCCGGTGGGCTATCTGTTCGCGCAGAACGGCCCGCTCTACGGCGGCACCTACGACATGTCGTGGACGATCGACACGAACGGGCCCGACCCCGACAACCAGGGCAATTGGAGCGGCGCTTTCATCCCCCCGCACGGCGCCAACACGAGCTTTTACAACGACCCCGTCATCACGCAGACGAGCGAAGCCGCACTGCGCACCTACGACCGCGCGCGCCGCAAGGCCCTCTACCAGCGGGAGGAGGAGCGCATCCACGCGCTGGTGCTGGCGGTGTTCCTGTATTGGGAGAATTCATACTGCGCGTACAATAGCGACTTGCACGGTTTCAAGCCGGCGGCGTTCATCGCGAACAGCTGGAACTCGTGGGAGTGGGAGATCTGATGCCCCTGGCGTTCGCCTATCCGCCGCTGCCGGTGCAGCAACTCGCGTGCGCGCCGGCCCAACGCGCGGTGGTGAGTTGGAACAGCGGCGCGCTGCGCGGAACGATCGAGCTGCGCGTGCGTTTCACGACCGGCGAATGGTCGCCGTGGATGCCCTACGTCGAGTGGGACGAGCGCTCGCGTACCTCGCACAGCCCGGCCGGCGAACGGGTGCGCATCGCGACCGACGTCATCGAGAGCGACGTCCCGTTCGACGCCGTCGAGGCCCGGCTGAGCGCAGCGGCGTCGGTGCTCGCCCTCGCGACGCCGCCGGTTCCGCACGCCGCCAGCATTTCCGCCGCGCCCGCAGAGGCGTGCGAGCGCGACGTCCCGCAGATTTCGCAGTACCTCGTGCCGGGAGAACGGGGGTGGTGCAGCCCGGCTTCGCTCACGATGCTGCTGCAGTATCATCGCCGGGAGGCCGACGTGATGGCGACCGTGGCCGGCGTCTACGACGAAGCGTACGGCGGAACCGGGAACTGGACGATGAACGTCGCCTTCGCCGCGCGTTCGGGGCTGACCGGATTCGTCGCATACCTGCGCGACCTCGATCACGCGCGGCGGTTTCTCGCCGGCGGCATGCCGCTCGCGCTTTCGATCGCGTGGGAGCCCGGCACGCTGGCCGGGGCGCCGCTGCCGTCGAGCGCCGGCCACATCGTCGTCTTGCGCGGGTTCGACGCGAGCGGCGATCCGATCGTCAACGATCCGGCCGCCGAGCCGGTGCGGCGCACCTACCGGCGCGACGAGTTTTCGCGCGCGTGGCTCGCGCACGGCGGCGTCGCGTACGTGCTGATCCGCGGCGACGTGCGGGCGGCGGCGGCGCTCGCGAACGCGTGAAGGCGCAGCCGCACGAGCGGCTCACCCGGCCGTCGAACGTCGGGGCGGCGCCGCTGCACATCGTGCTCGTCGAACCGCAGATCCCGCCGAATACCGGCAACGTCGCGCGCCTGTGCGCGGCGACCGGGTGCGCTTTGCACCTCGTCGAGCCGCTCGGCTTCCGCAT
Source organism: Vulcanimicrobiota bacterium (assembly GCA_963749395.1). Taxonomy (GTDB): domain Bacteria; phylum Vulcanimicrobiota; class Vulcanimicrobiia; order Vulcanimicrobiales; family Vulcanimicrobiaceae; genus CAVVMT01. The sequence continues at coordinate 16,578 of CAVVMT010000014.1, read as the reverse complement.
CGACGACCGCGAGCTCAAGCGGGCCGGGCTCGACTACTGGGAGAGCCTCGACGTCGTCGTGCACGCGTCGCTCGACGCGTGCTGGGCCGCGCTCGACGTGAAGCGCGCGTGGCTGTTCTCCACGCGCGCTCGGCGCCTCTACTGCGAAGCGCCGTTCGAGCGCGGCGACGCGCTCGTGTTCGGCAAGGAGACCGCCGGGCTGCCGCAGGCGCTGCTCGACGCGCACCCGGAGCGCGCCGTGCGGTTGCCGATGCGCCCGGGCGCCGTCCGCAGCCTCAACCTCTCGACGGCGGCCGGCATCGCTGCCTACGCCGCCCTGGCGGCCCTCGGTTTTCCCGGCCTCGAGTAGCCGCGGCGAGGAACGGTTCGACGTCGCGCGCAACTCCAGGGCATGGGAGTCCCTGCGCTGCAAGGCGTCCGCGTCCTCGAATTGGGGAATGCGCTCGCCGGACCGGTCGCCGCCCGCATTCTCGCGGACTTCGGCGCCGAGGTCATCAAAGTGGAACCGCCGCAAGGCGATCAGCTGCGCACGTGGGGCCTGCGCGCACCGGATGGTTGGTCGTGGTGGTTCAAGGCGACCAATCGCGGTAAAGCGTGCGTCTGCTACGATTTGCACGACCCCGAGCAGGCTGCGATCGTGCAGCGCATCGCGCTGCAGAGCGACATCCTCGTGCAAAACTTCCGGCCCGGCAAGCTCGAGGAGTGGGGGCTGGGCTACGAACAGCTGCGCGCCCTCAACCCGCGCTTGATCTACGTCGCGATCAGCGGCTACGGCGCCGACGGGCCGTACGCGCAACGCGCCGGGTACGGCAACATCGGCGAGGCCGTCGGCGGCATCCGCTACGTGACCGGCGAGCCCGACGGGCCGCCGATGCGCATCGGCATCAGCATCGGCGACGAGCTGGCCGCGATGTACGCGGCGCTCGGCGCGCTCGCCGCGCTGCGCGCGCGCGAAACGACGGGCGAAGGCGATTTCGTCGACGTCGCGCTCAACGAATCGGTCTTCAGCTTGATGGAGGCCGCGCTGCCCGAGTACGTGCATCACGGCGTCGTGCGCCACCGCCACGGCAACCGCTATCTGCGGTCGGCTCCCAACAACATGTACAAGGCGCGCGACGGCGAGTGGATCGTGATCGCCGGCAACGGCGACTCGATCTTCAAGCGTTTGTGCGCCGTCATCGGCCGGCCCGGCCTGTGGCAAGACCCGCGCTACACCGGCAATGCCGGGCGCGCCGAGAACGCCGCCGAACTCGACGCCTTGATCGGCGCGTGGGCCGCCGAACACGACTCGGCGGAGATCGAAGCCTTGTGTGCCGCCGCGGGCGTCCCGGTCGGACCGGTCAACTCGATCGCCGACATCTGTGAAGACCCGCAGCTCAAAGCGCGCGAGATGATCGTCCGCGTCCCCGACGAGCACGGCGTCGAGGTCGCGATGGCGGCGGTCGTGCCGCGTCTGCGCAATCACGCCGCGCCGCTGCGCCGCGCCGCAGGCGCGATCGGACGCGACACGGCCGGCGTCGCCCAACAACTCCAGCTCTTCGAGGAGGCCCATCGATAATGGCGGACCGCGTGACCTTGATCGACGTCAGCCTGCGGGACGGGCTGCAAGACGAACCGCGGTTCGTCCCGACCGCGCGCAAGCGCGACGTGCTCGCCGCGCTGATCGCCGCAGGGGCGGATGAGATCGAAGTGACGTCGTTCGCCCGCGCCGACAAGGTGCCGCAGCTGCGCGACGCCGACGAATTCGTGCGCGGGCTGACCGGCGAGGCCGCCTACGTCGCGCTGATCTTCAACGAACGCGGCTTCGACCGCGCGCTCGCGGCGTTCGCGCACTTGCCGCACGACCGCTGGTCGGTGCTGTTCGTCGTCTCCGCGAGCGAAGAGCACAACCGCACGAACAACAGCGTCGACATCGAGCAATCGCTCGCGTTCCTCGACCGCATCGGCGCGCGCGCCCGCGAGCACGGCGTGCATCTGCACGGCGGCATCGCGTGCGCGTACGTGTCGGCCTTTCCCGGCGAGACGATCGATCCGCAGCGCGTGCAGTACCTCGCAAGCCGCATGGTCGCCGCCGGTTGTTCGTCGCTCAACGTTTCCGACTCGGTCGGACGCGCCGACCCGGCGACGGTCGCGACCCGCATCCGGCAAGTGCGCGAGGTCGCCGACGTGCCGCTCGGGCTGCACCTGCACGACGCACAGGGGTGGGCGCTCGCCAACATCTACGCCGCGCTCGAGGCGGGCGTGCGCCGTTTCGAAGGGGCGCTCGCGGGTTTGGGCGGGTGCCCGTTCGCGCCCGACGTGTCGGGCAACCTCGATCTCGAACGGCTCAACCGCTTCGTGCTCGCCTGCGGCTACGAAACCGGCATCGACCCCGCCAAACTCGCGAGCGCTGCGGGTGTGCTGCGGGCGGCGCTCGCCGGCGCCGAGCCCCTCGAACGCCCCGCGCTCGCCCTGCATTAGGCGCGTCACCGTGCCCGCATCACTGCGCGTCGGCGGCTTCGTCGACGCCCACGTCCACCTGGCCGCCGACGGGGCTCCGCTCGGCGTCGACGTCGAACGATTGCGCGCCCGCGGCGTGACCGGCATCGTCGAGGCCGGCACCTCGGGTGCCTACGGCTTCGATGAGACGGTCGCGCGCTGGCGCCAACAGATCCCGCTGCGGGCGTTCGTCAACGTCGTGCCGAGCGGCTTGCGCGGCGACCGCGACGGCTGGGAAGCGCCGCCGGCCGATCCGCTCTCGTACATGACCGGCATCCACGCCGACGGCGTCAAAGTGCGGTTGGGCGAACCCAAGGCGACCGACGACGCGCGCGATCTCACCAACGCCAAAGCCGCGGCACGCGCGCTCGGGCTGCCGCTGATGGTTCACGTGACCAACGCCCGGCTCGATCCGAGCACGCTCTTCAGCGCGCTCGACGAGGGCGACATCGTGACCCACTGCTTCTGCGGCGGCCGCTTCAGCATCATCGATTCGACCGGGCGCATCCACAATGCGGCCTACGGTGCGCGCGCGCGCGGCATCCGCTTCGACGTGGGCCGGGGACTGCGGCACATGGACCGCGACGTCGCCAAGACGGCGTTCGCGCAAAAGTTCTATCCCGACTTCGTATCGACCGACATCGTGTCGCTCGTGCGCGGCGGGCTACGCGCCTACGACATCGCCGAGACGATCGCCGACGTCGTCTCGCTCGGCATGCCGTTCGAAGCCGCGGTGGCGGCGGCGTCGGCCGCGCCGGCCGCGTTCTTCGATTTGCCGCTGCCGGCGCCGACCGCGTACGATTACGTGGAAGTGTTCGAGGACGGGCGCGTCGAGGTCGTTCGCTCCGTTGCCTGAGGCGCTCGACCAAATCGAGCGTGAGATCGTCGCGTGCCGCCGCTGCCCGGAGCTGCGCGCCTACACCGCCGAGGTCGCGCGCGAGAAACGGCGCGCGTATCGCGATTGGGACTACTGGGGAAAGCCGGTGCCGGGCTACGGCGATCCACGCGCACGGGTGCTGCTCGTGGGGCTGGCGCCGGGAGCGCACGGCAGCAATCGCACCGGGCGGATGTTCACCGGCGACGCCTCGGGCGAGTGGCTCTACCGCGCCCTCTATCGCGCCGGCTTCGCCTCGCAGCCCGATTCACACGCGCGCGGCGACGGGTTGGAATTGCGCGACGCGTTCATCAGCGCGGCAATCCGGTGTGCGCCGCCGCAGAACAAGCCGACCCCTCGCCAGCGCGCGAACTGCTTCCCGTTCCTCGAGCGCGAATTCGCCGCCCTGGAGCAGGTGCGCGTGGTCGTTGCTTTGGGTAAACTCGCCGACGATACGGTCTACGCGCTGCTGCGTGGCCGGTTCACGCCGGTCCCCGCGCGGGCGGCGTTCGCCCACGGCGCGCACACGCGGATGGTGGCACCCGGCGGACGCGCGCTCGACGTCGTCGCCTCGTACCATCCGAGCCGCCAGAACACGAACACCGGCAAGCTGACCGAGCCGATGCTCGACGCGATTTTTGCGACCGCGCGCACCCTGCTCGGCGATTAGGCGGCGCGACGAGCTGGGTACGTAGCTGCTATGAAGCGCAACGAATCGGGCCTGCCCTATTATCAAATCGACGAGCGCGCCCTGGACGCGTTCCTCGTCTACGCGGCGCGCGAACGGAGCCTCGACGACTCGGTTCGGGAATCCGATGGCATGCTGCATGCCGCCGAACACCGCCGCGCGATCGCGTCGCTGCGCGAGCTGAACAAGGCGATGTTGTTTCAGGACACGCGCCGGCCGCTGCGCCGGCGCTAGCGCCCGGCCGGCGCTTTGACCGTGATGCCCAGTTCGCGCAGCGACTGCGGCGGCATGTTGGCCGGCGCGTCCATCATGACGTCGCGCGCGGCCTGATTCTTCGGAAATGCGATCACGTCGCGGATGCTCGTGTCGCCGCACGCGATCATGACGATCCGGTCGATGCCCAGTGCCATGCCTCCGTGCGGCGGTGCGCCGTAGTCGAGCGCGCGCACGAAGAATCCGAACCGTTGGTCGATCTCGGCGTCGGTGAGCCCGATCGTCGCGAACACCAGCCGCTGCAGTTCGGGGCGGTGGATACGGATCGAGCCGCTCCCCAGTTCGAAGCCGTTGAGCACCAAATCGTAGTGCTGCGCGCGCGCCGCGAGCGGGTCGCTCGACACGAGGTCTTCCTGACCCGGCAGCGGCGCGGTGAATGGATGGTGCGCCGGCCCGAGCATCCCGGTCTCCGGATCGCGCTCGAACAGCGGGAAGTCGAGCACCCACGTGAACGCGAACGCAGCCGGATCGCGCAGCCCGAGCCGCTCGCCGATCTCCAGCCGTAACCTGCCCGGCGACGTTCGAGGCGACCTCGCGTTCGTCGGCGACGATCAGGATCGCGTCCCCGTCGGCCGCCTCGAGCGCCGTGCGCAGCTGGGCCACGCGCGCGTCGTCGAGGAACTTCGCGATCGGGCTCTTGACGCCGTCGGCCCCGAGCGCGATCCACACGAGCCCTTTGGCGCCGAGCTCTTGGCGAACTCGGTCAGTGCGTCGAAGTCGCGGCGCGAGAGCGCGGCTCCGCCCGGATAGCGCACCGCGACGATCCGGCTCGACGGATCGGCGGCCACCGAGCGGAAGCGCTCGAACTCCGAATCGGCAAAGACCTCGGCCACGTCGGCGAGTTCGAGGCCGAAACGCAAGTCGGGCTTATCGCTGCCGAAGCGGCGTAAGGCGTCGACGTGCTTCATCCGCGGGAACGGGTGCGGCAGTTCGATGCCCAGCGCCTCGCGCCAAGTCGCGATCATCGACCCTTCCATGATCTCGATCACGCCTTCTTGGGTGGGAAACGACATCTCGACGTCGAGCTGCGTGAACTCCGGCTGGCGGTCGGCGCGCAAGTCTTCGTCGCGGAAACAGCGCGCGATCTGCATGTAGCGGCCGAAGCCGGCGATCATCAAGATCTGCTTGAGCAGTTGCGGCGACTGCGGCAAGGCGTAGAACTTTCCTTGGTTGACGCGGCTGGGCACGAGGTAGTCGCGCGCGCCTTCGGGGGTCGCCTTGATGAGCACCGGCGTTTCGATCTCGAGGAAGTCGTGCGCGTCGAAATAGTCGCGGATCGCCTTGACGATCTTGTGGCGGATCGTGATGTTGCGCTGCAACCGCGGACGCCGCAAGATCGAGGTAGCGGTATTCCAGGCGCAACGCCTCGTCGACGTCCTCGTCGGTCGCGATCGGGAACGGCGGCGTCTTCGAACGGTTGAGCACCGTCAGTTCCTGCGCCGCGAGTTCGACCTCGCCGGTCGCGAGGCGCTCGTTGTCGGTTCCGGCGGGACGCCGGCGCACGAGCCCGCGCGCGCAAACGACGTCCTCCGAGCGCAGCGTTTCGGCTTGCGCGAACGTGGCCGCGTCGGCCGGGTCGAAGATCGTCTGGGTGATGCCGTCGCGGTCGCGCACGTCGATGAAGATCAAGCCGCCGTGATCGCGGCGCCGGTTGACCCAGCCGTTGATCTCGGCGGACGTTCCGACGTCGCTCGCGCGGAGCGAACCGCAAGAGTGCCGTATCGTTGGCGATTCCATCAGGTCGCGTGCTGCCTTTCCGTTATGCGCCCGCGGACGGTTCCGCGAGCGCCGCTTTGACGCCGTTGAGATAGTGATACTGGTACGCGAGGGTGCGCGCGAAGGGGCGGCGGGCGCCTTCGCGCTCGAGCGTTTCGGGCAGCCCCGGCACGCGCGCGATCAGCGCGTGAATGCCCAGCGACAACGGCGTCATGCCCAAGCGCGCCTGCACGTCGAACGCACGGTGCTTGCGATAGAAGCGCACGGTCGAACGGCCGGCGAGTTCCATGCGCCCCATCTGCTCCTCGTACCCGACGGGATGCCAGTGATAGTTGACGGCGCGCGGTTCGTAGGCGATCGAGAGGCCGGCTTGCTGCAGCCGGTAACCGAGCTCGAGGTCCTCGTGGCCGTAACCGGTGAAGTCTTCGTCGAACCGGCCGACGCGATCGAGGTCGGCGCGCGGCACCGACGCGTTGCCGGTGAGGAAATAGAGCCACGACAGCCGCGAGCGGCCGGCGGGGTGCAGCGCGCGGCGCTTGCGCGCGTCGATGCTCTTGGCGAGATAGTCGTCGTACGACGTCACCTGCACTTCGAGTCCCACGACCGCGTGCGGTTCGCCCTGCGCGTGATGCGCGAGGTGACGCGAAAGCAGGTCCGGCGCCGCGATGATGTCGGCGTCGGTGAAGAGCACGAGCGCCGCGCGCGCGGCGCCGATGCCCGCGTTGCGCGCCGCCGCCCGGCCCGAGTACCCGCCGGGCAGATGGCGCACGTTCGGATACTCGCGCGCGACCCCGGCGAGATATTCCGCCGTCCCGTCGTTCGAGCGCGAGTCGGCGACGACGATCTCATACCGGTCCTGGCGCACGTCTTGCCGCAGCAGCGCCGGAATCACCGTCTGCAGCGTGTCGATGCGATTGTACGTCGGGATGACGACCGAGATGTCGAGCATGGTGCTTTCTGTCGCCTTAGGAGGCGGCGCCGAGCGCGTCGCCGTCGAGCAAGTCCGCGGCGGCTTGCACGATTTCGCGGCGCGAGGCGGCGAGCGCGCCGGGCGACTCGTCGACCGGCTTACGCAAGATGGCGCTCGGCACCCGGTAGGGCGACCACTCTTGCGAGTTGAGGCGAAAATATCGATGTTCGAACAAGACGACGGTCGGCCTGCGCATCGCGCTCGCGACGTGGGTCGCGCCGGTATCGACCGTGACGACCACGCTCGCGCGCTCGAACGCGGCGGCCCAACTCGCGAACGGCAGGCACCCCGCGGCCGCGTCGACAAGGCCCGAACGCTCGATCCGCTCGCCGAGCCCGGCGCTGTCCTCGCCGTAGGTGATGACCAGCGGCCGCCCGAGCGCCCGCAGCTCCGAGAGCAACACCATCAAGCTCGCCTCGGTGCTCCCGTCGCGGCGCCACCGCGGCGCGACGTGCACGGCGATCGCGCCCGCCGGCAGATACGCGACGCGCTCGCGGTCGGCATCGGAGATCGGCAGGACGAGGTCGTGCACGAGTTCGCCGGCGCCGGCCATCTCCGCGAGCGCCAGCACCTGATCGACTTCGTGGCGCACGAAGCGCGGGCGGCGGTCGCATTCGGCCGGATCGGCTTCCGAGAGGCCGAGGTCGGTCAAGTACCGGCGTGCGAACAGCCGGGTGAGAAAGCGTTGCGCGTAGGTGTAGCCGATGCGGCGCGGCGCCCGCGTCGCGGCGACGAGCCGGAAGTCGGCGGTCCGCGGTGCGAGCGCGATCGCGAGATCGCAGTTCCCCGCGTAGCGGCGCCCGAAAGCCTCGGGCTTCGCGCCGTCGGGGATGCGGTCGACCGCGTCGACGTCGCGGTTGTTCTCCACCACCACGCTGTTGTACGGGCTGCAGACGATCGTGATGTGCGCGTCGGGAAACGAGCGGCGCATGCTCGCGATCGCGGGCGTGGAAAGGATCAGATCGCCGACGCGATCCGTGCGCGAGAGGACGATCCGCACGTCAGTTGACGGCTCCGGCTCGCGCGAGTTCCTCGAAGTAGGCTTCGCTCGCGAGCGTACGCGCGGCGAGCAGTTGCAGCGCTCCCAATTCGCGATCGGCGGTTTGATCGCCGACGACCCGTTCCAAGCGCCGCGGCGGCAAGAGCCGGCTCACGACCCGATTGGCCAACCGCTGCACGGGATTGTCGCCGGTCGCCAACACGACGCGCCAGTTGGGATGCAACGCGCGCAAACGCTCCGCGGTCCGCGCCTGCGCGCGCGCTTGGCGCACCATCTTGGGCACGTCGGCCGCGCGTGGGCGCGGCTTGTAGTGGAAGACGACCGCTTTGGGATTGAAGCGCGCGCGCGTGCCCGCGGCCCGCAGCCGCAAGCCGAGCTCGATGTCTTCCCAACCGTATTCGGTGAACGAATCGTCGAACGCGCCGACCGCGCGCAGCCGCGCGAGGCCGACCGAAACGTTGCTCGTCCAGAAGAAGTTGCCGCTGTAGTTGAGCGGCGACCAATACGGCGGCGGCAACAAGTCGAAGCTCGCGGTGTTGATCACCGCGCCGCGCACGATCCCCGCGGGATCGGCAGCGCCCGCGCGCAGATGTTCGGCGACGAACGTCGGCATCGGCAGGATGTCGTCGTCGATGAAGATGATGCGCTCGCCGCGCGCGCGCGCGATGCCGGCGTTGCGCGCCCGCGCGAGCCCGGCGTTGGGTTGCGCGATCACCTCGAAGCGGCACCGCGCGAGCGGGCGCAGCCGTTCGATGACCTCCGGGGTGTCGTCGCGCGACCCGTCGTCCACGAGCACGATCTCGTAGTCGTCGGGGGCAACGGTCTGTTCGAAGCACGCTTCGAGCACCCGGGCGAGCAGCGCCGCGCGGTTGTACGTGCACAGTTGCAGGGTCGCCCGCATCAGAACAGCCGCGCGCCGTTGGGAACGGGGCGTTCCGGGCCGATGAGCACCACCGCCCCGCCGGCATCGGGAAAGCCGAGCGTCAGCACCTCGCTCTTGAAACCGGCGATGCGCTTGGGCTCGAAGTTGACGACCGCCGCCACCTGGCGCCCGCGCAGCGACTCCGCGGTGTAGTGCACCGTCAGCTGCGCGCTCGAGCGCCGCACGCCGAGTTCGCCGAAATCGATCGTCAGCACGAATGCGGGCTTGCGGGCTCCGGCGAGAGGTTCGGCTTCGAGCACCGTGCCGACGCGGATGTCGACGCGGTCGAAGTCGTCGTAAGCGATGATCGACACAGCGACCGCTTCTCCGAAGGGCCTTCAGTTCACCCGCAGCCGATCGACCGCGGCAAGAATTTCCGCCGCCGGCAAGTCACGGACGCACGGAAAATCGGGGCACGTCTCCTTGCGGTGGGCCACCGGGCACGGATACGTGCCGCGCACGGCCGCGGCCCGCGGGCCGAGCGGCGCCCAGCGGCCGGGCTCGTCGGATCGCAGGGCAAAGACACCGACCGTCGGCGCGCCGACGGCGGCGGCGACGTGCATCGGTCCGCTGTCCATCGCGACCACCGCCACCGCCTCCGGGCGAGCGCGGCGAACGTCCCGATCGCGGTCCGGCCGGCGATCGAGCGCGCTCCGGACGCCCCGGCGATCTCGTCGGCGATCGGCGCGTCGGGGAGACTGCCGCTCACCAGCACCGTGGCCTCGCAACGGCTCGCCAAGGCGCGCGCGAGCGCGACGAATCCCTCGCGCGGCCAACGGTCGCGGGCGTGCGAGATGCCGCGCGTAGGATGCAAGATGACGAAGCGCCGCGCGCCCACGTCCGCCAGCACCGCGCGTGCCTGCTCGACGTCGCCGGGCGCGACCTCGAACTGTGGCTGCGCCGCTCCGTTGCACCCGAGCGCGCGCGCGTAGTCGAGCAACACCTCGGTCCAATGCGTCGTGCGGTCGCCGAGCTCCGAACGGATCGTGACCCGCCGCGTGAACAGCGGCGAATAGAGGCGCCGCGCTTGACCGACGCGCACCGGGATCCCCGCGAGCAACGGCAACAAGGTCGTGCGCAGCGTCGCCCAGGTCGTGATCGCAGCCGCATACCGCCCGTCGCGCAGGGCCGCCGCCATCGAGAGCAGCGAACCTTCGTCGACCAGCACCTTGCCGACGGCGGGCGCGTGAGCGACGGTGTCGCGCTGCGACGCCATCACCAGCATGTCGACGTGCGCGAAGCGCGAGCCGAGCGCACGTGCAACCGGCGTGGCGAGCAGCGCGTCGCCGATGCCGCCGCCCGCGCTGATGACGAGCGCGCGCTCGCTCACGGCACGGCGATCCAGTAGCGCAAGCGAACGTCTTCGCGCCCCGGAAGCGGCGCGGAACGCTCGAACACGCCACCCCAATGCTCGATGATCCGCTTCGAGGCCAGGTTCGTCGCGTTGCACGTGAGCAGCACGCGATCCATCCCGAACCGGCGCGCTTCGATCAGCGTCAAGCCCAGGATCGCGTTGCCGTATCCGCGCCGTTGCTTGGAGGGACGGATGTCGTAGCCGATGTGCCCGATGTCGCGCAGCGACGGCTCGTCGCTGAGCGCGTGACGGATCGACGAACGCCCGACGACGTCGTTCGAGGCGCGTTCGATCAGCCAAAAGAACGACTCGGGAACGTTGCCCGGCGCTACGTGTGCCGGATCGGCGCCTTTGCGCAAGTTGGCGACGAAGAGCGGAAAGTCGGCTTCGAGCGCGTCGAGATCGTTGAAGAGTTGCCGGCTGCTCAGGAAGCGCCCCTGCGCTTGATGCTCGCGCAAGGTCGCGATGTACGAATCGCGATACCGTTCGTCCGGTGCGCTGAGGAAGACGTCGGCCGCGACCGCATCGAGTTTTTTCACGACCGTATCGTTTCCAGCTCGGCCGTGCAATCCACCAGCGCGGCAGCCACGGCCGCGCTGCGCGCCTCCCCGAAGGTTCGCGCCCGGTAGGGGGCGGCCCATGGCGACCAGCGCTCGATCTGCAGCGCCCGGTCGGGAGTGTGCGGATAGACCGCAACCACCGGGGTGCCGAGCATGCCGGCGACGTGGAGCGCGCCGGTGTCGGGCGTCAAGAGGACGCGCGCGGCGGCCAGCGCTCGCACCCAGGCCTCCAGTGACGCGAAGGACTCGGCGGGTTGCGCGCTGCGCTCGCCGAGCCGGCGTGCGTAGTCCGCTTCGCGCGCGTCGTGCAACAGCCGGACCGGCCCGAAGGCCGCCAGCGCGCGAATCGTCTCGGCGAGCGCATCCTCGTCGACCCCGCACTGCGCCCACTTCGCGGTCGCCTGGATCGCGACGTCGCGGCCGCGCTCGACCGGCATCGCGAGGAAAAGCGGTCGCAACACGTCGGGATCGCGCGGCGGTTCCGCGCTCGGAACCCAGCCGCGGCCTAGGCGAAAGAGCGTACGCACTTCGTGTTCGGGCACGCGCTGTGAGGCGGGACGATACACGGCGCGCCGCACCTGCGTGCGCACCCACAGCGACTTGAGCGGCTTTTCCCAACCGTTCCAAAAGCCGGCGCGCACCCGCACGCCGCCGTCACGCGCGAGCGCGAACGCTTCCGGTTCCTCCGAGGCGATCAACGCGACGTCGTACCCGGCGCGCCTGACCGCGGCGAGTGCCGGTGCATACGTCTGGGGCGTCGAGCCGTGCTGCGGCCACGGGATCCGTTCGAGCGCGTACGTTTCGTCGAAGACGCCGGGCGCGAACAGCCCGGCGTTGCGGGTCGAGAGCGCGATGCCGAGGCGATGGCCGGCCGCGCGCAACGCCGCGATCAGCGGCGCGCACACGGCGGCGTCGCCGATCCCGTCGAGGCGGACGAGCAAGATGCGGCTAATGGGCGAGCTCGCGGCGCAGCTCGTCGACGTACAGCCCGTCGAGCAGACGGCTGCGCGCGAACTTCGCGATCGGCGGCGGCACCGGTGCGGTCGCCACGCCGGCGAAGAACGGCAGCGCCCACGCCGGCGCGAGCAACGCGGCCCGGGCGAGATTGACCGGATGCGCGCCGGTGGCCAACCGCACGCGCACGCTCGGCGTCTTGCGCACGAAGCGCGCCGCCATCCGGGCTTTCTCGAGGGTCTTCGCGAGCGCGGCCTCGAGCGTCTCGTGATGCGGCGGTTTGACGTGCCAAAGATAGGCGTCCCACGCGAACGTGCGCGCGACGTCGAAGCCGCGCAGCCGCACGCCCAGGTCGGTGTCTTCCCACCCGTACAGCGCGAAGCTCTCGTCGAAGCCGCCCACGGCGCGCAGCGCGTAGCGCGGCACCGAGACGTTGCAGGTGCAGAAGAACGCGCGCGAATAGTTGGCGGGTGCCGGTTCCGGGCGCGCGTCGAACGAGGGCACGTTGATGATGGGGCCCGACACCGCGCGCGGGAAGGGGAGCGCGTGCGCCTTGGCGTGCGCGGCGAGAAAGTGCGGTGGCAGGATGACGTCGTCGTCGACGAACACGACGATGTCGCCGCGGGCGCGGGCGATGCCGCGATTGCGCGCCGCGCCGCGATTGGGCACCGGCTCGTAGATGCGCGCGACGTCAAGCCCTTCCGCGCCCGCGACCACTTCGGGCGTGGCATCGGACGAGCCGTTGTCGACGACGATCGTTTCGAACGGCGGCGCCTCGCGCTGCGCGGCGAGCGACGCGAGCGCGCGTTCGAGGAACGGGGCGCGGTCCTTCGTCGCGATGACGACCGAGAGGCGCACCGCCGGCATCAGCGCGCGGCTCCGGCCGCGCAGGCCAGCAGCGCGTCGGCCATCCGTCCGGCGGCCCCGGCGTGGCCGGCATACAACGCGCGCAACGCAGCCGCGGTGTGGGTGCGCCACGCGACGTCGTCGTAGCGTTCGAGCGCGACCGATGCGACCCGCGACGGCGTCAACGTCCCCGCCAGTTCGGCGTGCAGTTCGCGGCCCGCGTCGATGTTCGGCTGCGCGTAGAAGCGGAAGCGCCGCGCGACCGCGACCACGGCGGAGCGCTTGAGCGGTAAACCGACCAGCGGAACGCGGTCGATGTATTGCAGCAGACCGTTGATCACGACGACCTCGGGCGCGTTCCACGGCGTGCACACGATTGCCGGAATCCCCAGGGCCGCGAGTTCGACCGTCTTGGTGCCGGGAATCGTCACCACCAGCCGCGCGCGCGCCGCGGCTTGCATCGCCGACCGCACGACTGGGAACGCGTGCCGCGTCCCCGCCGGGCGGATCGCCATGCCGTCGCCGGTTTGCTCGAACGTGCCGCGCACGCCGAAGAAGTTGGGATTGCCGCCCGACTCGATCGCGCGCCGCACCTCGTCGTCGGTCGTGAACGGCGAGACGGCGAAGACGAGCGGAATGTCGGGCCGCCGTTCGCGCACCCGCAGCGCGACGGCGGTGAAAAACGGGATGCCGCTCGACACTTCCTGCCGCCGCGAGCCCGGCAGCATCACGATGCCGTCGCTTCCGAGCGCGGCGCTGTGCGGATCGTCGCGATCCGCGAACGCGCCGGCCGCCTCCATCATCGCGCCGTCGATCGCGAGGTTGCCGACGGTCTCGATCCGCTCCGCGGGCACGCGCCACGCTTCGAGTTCGCCCCGATTCTTCGCGTCGACCGCAAATGCGCGCGCGAACGTCTCGCGGTAGCGCGGGCGCGAGAACTTGTACGTCGTGGCGACGCCGCCGAGCCGGCGGTGCACCCGCGCGGCGTGCATCAGATCGCCTCCCAAGTACTGCACGATATCCGCACGCCCCGGCGCCGGGCCGCCGCCGAGCGCGAACCGCACGTAGTCGCGCGGCCGCACGATCGTCGCGTTGGGAAAGAGCCGCCGCGCGACGTCGGGTTCGCGCCCGGTCGCGTAGTCGTCGGGCACGAAGTACAAGCTGACGGCCAGCGCCGGATCGCGCTCGCCGAGCGCGTGGACGAGTGGCCGCACCCAGCCCGCGAATTCGCCCGGACCGTTGCACGTGATCGCGATGCGGGTCATGGCAACCGCCCGCGGATCAGCGCCGCGAGGTCGGTCGTGCTCTTCCCCGCCACGTGCGGCGCGAGCACGATCCGTCCGCCGCCCGCTTCGACGACGTGGCGCTCGGGCAGATCCTCGAGACGATATTGCGCGCCTTTGACGTGAACGTCGGGACGAAGACGCTCGATCAGCAGTTCCGGCGTCGACTCCTCGAAGCCGACGACCGCGTCGACGCTGCGCAACGCGGCCAGCAGGCGCGCGCGATCCGCAAACGCGACGAACGGGCGCTGCGCGCCCTTGAGGCGGCGCACCGACGCGTCGCCGTTGAGGCCGAGTACGAGCGCGTCGCCTTGCGCGCGCGCCCACGCTAGATACTCGACGTGACCCGCGTGGATCAGATCGAAGCAGCCGTTGGTGAACACGACCGTCTTGCCGGCAGCGCGCTGCGCTTCGCGCCATTCGACCGCGGCGTCCGTGCCGAGGACCGCGCCGAAGAAGCGTTCAGGCACGTTCCCGCGCGTCCTCGAGCAGCGCGATCACTTCGTCGGGCGAGGTCGTCGCCGTGCCGAGTTTCTCGACCACCGCGCCGGCCGCGAAATTCGCGAGCAACATCGACGCTTGCGGCGATGCCCCGCACGCGAGCGCGAGCGTCAAGACGGCGACGACGGTATCGCCCGCACCGCTGACGTCGAACACCGTGCGCGCGACCGACGGGACCGTGCGCCGTTCGCCGTCGGCGCCGAACAGCGTCATGCCCGCTTCGCCGCGGGTCACGATCACGAGGCGGCAGCCCAGCCGTGCGAGCAGCGCCGAGCCGGCGCGTTCGAGCGACGCGTCGTCGGTGATCGCGATGCCGCTGGCTTGCGCGGCCTCGGCGAGGTTCGGCGCGACGCACGTCACGTCGGCGAAGAGATCGACGTTGCGCGGCTTGGGATCGGCGACGACGACCGGGGCCGCCAACGCCGCTTCGACGATGGCGCGGCGCATCAAGCCTTTGTCGTAGTCGCTCAAGACGACCGCGGCCGAGGCGGTGGCGCGTTGTGCGATCTGCTCGCGCACGAGCAGCGCGTCGGCGTCGGTGAGCGGCGCGACCGACTCCCAGTCGGCGCGCACGACTTGCTGGTTGTGCGCGACGATCCGCGTCTTGCGCGTCGTCGGACGGTCGCGCACGGTGACGAGCGCGCCGACGTCGATGCCGCTGCGCGTGCAGAGTTCGCGCACGCGACGCCCCTCGGCGTCGTCGCCGATCGTCGCGATCAACGTGACGTCGGCGCCGAGCGCGCGCAAGTTGTGCGCGACGTTGCCCGAGCCGCCGAGCGTGAACGAGTGCTCGCGTACCGCGACGATCGGCACCGGCGCCTCGGGCGAGATGCGCGAGACCGCACCCCAGATCCATTCGTCGAGCATCACGTCGCCCACGACGAGGACGTGCTTGCCGCGCATGCGCGCGAACAAGTCGCGCGCCGACGGCGGCGCGAGCGTCTCAGCGGCCGACATGATCGATGATCCAGGTCGCCGCTTCGAGCAGCGTCTGCGCCGTGAAGTCGGGCACGGGCCCCTCGTAGGTCACGCCTCCGGGCCCCGGAAGCAGGACGGCCGGAATGCCGGCACGGTGCGCGGCGGCGACGTCGCTGCCGCGGTCGCCCACCAGCGCGCTGTGCGCGAGGGCGATCCCGTGATCGCGCACCGCGGCCTCGATCATCCCCGTGGCCGGCTTGCGGCAATCGCAGCCTTCGTCGTAATGCGGGCAAAAGTAGAACGCTTCCACGTCGGCGCCCGCCGCGCGTAAATGCGCGCGCACCGTGTCCTGCACGCGCAACACGTCTTCGACGCCGAAATACTTGCGCGCGACCCCGCTCTGATTGCTGACGACGATGCGCACGAACCCCGCCTCGCCCAGCAAGCGCAGCGCCTCCGGCACCGTCGGCAAAACCCGCACCCGCTCCGGATCGCCTATGAAGCCGGTGTCTTCGATCAGCGTCCCATCGCGATCGAAGAAGATAGCCTTCACGGTCATGTTGTTGAGCGCGCCCACGGGGAATGGAAGTCCTGTGGAAATCGCGAGCGCGCATGTGGCATGGGGGCCCCGCTTGCGCGAAGCGCAAGTGGGGGCGCAGACCTGAGGCGGAGCGCCTGTAAAGCAAGAGGGCTTGCTCGACCAGATCGCAGACGATGTGGCCGAGGGTGATGTGCACTTCTTGCACGAGGGCGGAATAGCCGTCGGGGCCGATGAGGGCGATGTCGGCGAGGGCGGCGACTTCGCCGCCGCCGTTGCCGCTGAAGGCGACGGTGACGGCGCCCTTCGCTTTGGCGGCCTTTAGGCCGGCGACGACGTTGCGCGAACCGCCGCTGGTCGTGAGGCCGACGACGACGTCGCCGGGGCGCGCGAACGCTTCGACTTGTCGTTCGAAGACGCGCTCGTAGCCGTAGTCGTTGCCGATGGCGGTCAGCGCCGAAGTGTTGACCGAGAGCGCTTCGGACGGGAGCGCATGACGCTCGCGCAAGAAGCGCCCGCTGAATTCGGCCGCGAGGTGCTGCGCGTCGGCGGCGCTGCCGCCGTTGCCGAACCACAGCACCTTGCCGCCGCCGAAACGCTGCGACCATCGCGTCGACGATCTGCGTGACGACCGCTTCGTAGCGCGGTTCGTCGAGCAGGCCGCGGCGGTCGGCGAGCAGTTCCGCGAAGCTGCGTTTTCCCT
>CAVVMT010000013.1:0-121844 GCA_963749395.1 Vulcanimicrobiota bacterium | reverse complement strand
ACCTTCGTCGAACCCGCCGGTGCGGGGGGTCGCCTCGCGCGAACCCGTTCTGGTGCGGGGGCACGGCAAAGCCGCAGGAGTTACGGGTGGCGTCAGGAGGTGTTGTTAGCCGAGGTCGTGGTAATCGGCGCAGCTAATTCCGATCGACGCTCGTCGGAGAAATTCCAGGGCAGGAACGGTTGGATGTCTTCGGTGCCTTTCCGCCAGCGGCTGCACAACTTTCGAAGTACCCCACATCAACCACCGTCGCGGATTTATTTTCCAGTGGGCGAGCGTCGCGAAAAGCGAAAACATCATCGCCGCCAAACGGCCGCTCCACAGGAGCCCGAACCGTAGAAGTTCTTGCGTGCCACGGCCGGGCCGCGTACCTCTCGTTCCGAAGCGTTGTTGTCCATCGGAATCCTTGCGTCCTCGACGAACCGAGTCAGCCCCGTCCAGTGCGATTCGAGGCTTTCCAGAACCTTACGGCATGGTTCGCGAAGTTTTGGATCGGAAAGGTCTTTCGCCGCTTCGGCGTGCATCGTCTCCACCGCCCCACACAACAGCGCCTGTTGTTCTTGAAATTTGGCTGAGTCCTGGAGGTGCCGGAGACGTTCCTCGTTGATTTTGTAGAGATGGCGAATGCGGCGCAGCCAGGAAAGCACCAGTGCTTCAACTCTGGCCAACCTTTGCCCACTCCCACGAAGTCCCGCCGCACATGCACCAGCAGAACGCCAGCACGATCAGCCCCGATTTCACCAGCGCCATGGCTTTGTAGCCCGAGTACCGATCGACTTCCAATGTCCCCGAAGCCGCCGGGCCAAAATGCGCTTCCGGCACCTCGTGGCCTCGGCTGCGATCGAGCAGATAGATCACAGTGTCCTTGCCGAGAACCATCCACAACCACCAACCGTAGCCTTTTTTTCCGTCAAATAGCACGAAAACCCGCCAACGCGTTTCGTCGGCTTGATGGAAGTCGCCTAGTCGGTTCCGTATGCACAGTGCCTCATAGATCGGCTGCATCATCGGCTCGATGCGCTTGAGCCCGTCGTTCACCGTGCCGGCCGGCAAGTCCAGATCGTACTGTTCGAGTTGCCCCAATAACCGCTCCGTGGGCCGATACGACGAATACTTATCCAGCAAGACATGCACCCAAATCGAGATGCCGTAGTTACCTTTAGGGATCAGCTTGGGCGGCGGCGGAGCCGTCAGCGTTTGCCGTGTGGGATCGCAATCACATGTCGCTCGATACCGTCGCCGTCGAATCCGCCGCCGATGCGCCCGCACGTCGATCTCCGTCAATTCCGAATCCTCGGTGGCAGACATCATCACAGCTAGCTTTCCGCAATGTGGGCAGGCCAGCGATTCTTCCGGCAAGGGGGCAAATTCCTCCTGGACCGGAAGGTGCGAATAGTCGCGTCGACCGTGCCCCGCATGGCCAGGCTGCGCACCTCGCTTCTTCACGGAAGGCGGGACTTCCTCGGGATCGACTAAATCGTTGGAACGGTCGCCACGAGTAGACTTCTCTGACTTGCGACCAAAAAGCTTATCTTGAAGGGCTCGTCTCTCACCCCGGGATTGGTCAAGTTCCACCTTCAACTGTTCGATGCGTTTCACGGCATCCGCATGCCGGCTTTTCCAATAACCTACCTCGCACCGGAACTCTAACGTTAACTTCTCCAACGCCCGCTCCAGACGCTGAACAGCAGGACAATTTTCGCAGGAGACCGCCGTCCCCAACGTCTCGGTCGGATGTTCTAACAACGTGGCACTCATGAGGCCACGATTTACCCAAACCGATCAACCTACGCCAGATCAATTTGCTCTATAACTCACCCCAATAGACGGGTTCGACGAAGGTTTACGGCTTTTTTATTTGGTATTCTGCTGACTTTCACATTGCCAACTCCTTTGCTAACTTTTAGGATGGCATAACGGGCGATTCGACCACGATAAGAATAGGATGGCTATCCTCAGTCTCGGCCCACACGCACGGACCCCGCGGCGAATCGGCGAGGACGCGAGGGGCCGTGCAACGGAGTTTGCCCTGGCGCTCACCAAGCGGGTGCATTGATCCTTTTCAATATCGAACCAGAACGGAATAGCGTATGTCCAAGAGTAACGGACCGTTGAAGCCGCCTGATTTTCCAAAGGAAGAGGAATTCGTTGACTTCGCTGGTCGGACACGGAAGTTTACGATTGAGCAATATCCGGTGCCTTCGGGATACGGCGTATGTGCATCCGAAGACGTGGAAGGAGACGACGGCTATGTGTTCCGGACATTGTCTGCGGTGGATGCTTTTCACGCCCTTGGGGATCTTCGTGGGAGAATTCGGAAGTTGCTTTCGACCCGCCATCTCATAAAGCAGGATGGAAGGCAGTCGCTCACGCACGATAGGTTACGGGGACGAATTTCTTCTGGCGGTGTTGTGGTGGACGGACTCTTCCTCACCTTTAAGCAGTTGGCCGAGCTTGTCCAGACCTACGAAGGATTCCAATTCGATCTCAAGATTATCGATTCCTCCGACGAATTGGACTGACTTTGAGCTAAGGTACACGCAGAACCTCTGTGGCTGGTAAAGGACGACAGGCACCCCGCAAACCGGCGACCAAGTTCGCCCACCTCCGGAAGAAGATGGAAAAGAACGAGCTAGCGAACAAGCGGAGCTAGACAATCTGATCATGTGATGAATATTTGGAAGGCCGATTGCCACGGGCCATCACCCAAGCGTTCGGGCGCAGGATACGACCAGGAGATTCACGGCGTTGAGGAAGAGGTTGCAGGGAGAGTGAACACAAGGAGATCGTCATGTGGATATGCCGAAAATGCAACATGCCGTCAGACGGCACAGGCAGAATTTGTCGGGCTTGTGGCGGCATCATTGACGAGATGCCAGACGTTCCGCCCGTTGCCGAGACGGTGCAGGCTGCCGAAGAGGCCGAAGAAAGGCCGGGGGCCGAGAGCGAATCGAATGGCCCTAACTGGATATGTTCCAACTGTGGGGCGATGGTCCCCGGCGACTTCGACGTATGCTGGAAATGCCTCACCACCAAGGCAGGCGAGCAATCCGAAGATGCCGGGGAACTGCTTGCTCAAGTGGACGAGAACGACCAGGAAGCCGAGACAGCCGTTGAGGACGCTGAAATTCTGGAAACGGACGATGAAGAACCGGCCGTGCCGACCGAATGTTCACGCTGCGGGTCTACGAGGATCATCCCTGGCTTGACCATTGTGGATCAAGGCGGAGGGTCGAACCGGATACTGAAGGCCGTCATCTTTGGCAGCCCAGAAGCCTTGATTTTCAAGGATCGCCTATACGCTGAGATCAAAGCAGATGTTTGCGGGAAGTGCGGCCACATCGAACTTCGAGTTGCTAATCCGAGGGAACTTTACGAGCATTATCAGAAGTCCCGTGGGTTGGACCGCCCCTTTGATGCCCGTCAGTTCTCGTCGGTTCCTTGCGAAAGATGCCGCATGATGATGGTCAAGGGGTCCGGCATCTGCCCGCATTGTGGGGCCAACCAACTAGATTTGTGATATGAGCGACACAGCGAGGTGCCTTGTCCGATATTGCACGGTTGGCTATGAGCCTCGGAAAAAGCCCTTCTCAACCTCAATGAAACGCGAGAAGAAACGACGACCGAGCGAGGAAGCCACCTGCGTCTGCGATGCTTGTGGCGAGGAAATCGTGGTCCCGGTGGGCGGGCAAGCTGCAGTTCCGGGAAAGCAACATGCACGGCAACCCCTGGTTTCGGCTGTTGCGGCACGAAGTCGAGGCCCTGGTCAAGAAAGGAGCGGCCCGGATCACCTTCGCAGAAAGAAGCTCGAAAAGGAACTAGCCGACATCAACAAGGAAACGAGGAAACTCACGGCCCGGTTGAAAGTCCTCGACCGGCGACGGGCCGAACTGATGAAGGAACTTGGCGGGTGAGAGCGAAGCCTACCGTCGAAGACTCCTTGAAAATGGGCGGAAAATGATTAGCATTCACCCGATCAAACTTGGCCTTATTCACTGCTACGTTATTCGTGGTGGCGGCATGGTCATGATCGATGCAGGAGGCCCTCGGCAGGCGGCACGCTTTCGTAAGGCAATGGAGGGTCTACAACTCGACCCCCGGAGTATTCGCCTGATCGTCATCACGCATGGGCATTGGGACCATATTGGTTCTGCCAAGGACGTTAACGAAATGACTGGTGCCAAGATTGCCATGCACGAACGGGAAAAGGACTGGCTGGAAAAGGCATTGAAGCCGACATCTCCCCCAGTATCGGCTTGGGGCCGTATCATTGCCGGGGTAATGAAGCAGTGTCTACCGCTCGTACGTTTCCCGGCAGCTAACGTCGATGTAGTATTGGACGACGGCGAGCGATCCTTGGCCGATTACGGGATTCCGGGCAAGATCATTTACACTCCCGGTCATTCGATGGGGTCGGTGAGCGTGGTGCTGGACACCGGCGATGCTTTTGTGGGGGACTTGGCAGTGAACGGCTTCCCACTTCGATTGAGTCCCGGACTGCCGATCTTTGCTGACGATATTGAGAAGGTAAAGGCGAGTTGGAAACGCTTGCTGGACGAAGGAGTGAAGACCGTGTATTCGGCCCACGGGAAGCCATTTGCGGCTGATATGATCCGCAAATTCCTGTGATGATAGGTTAATCACAGGAACGAATTGGAGGAATTCATGAGCCAAGGCCAAGACGACCATCAGCAACACCAACGATTGATCGTGGAGCAGTTCTCGCGGCAGGCAGTGCCTTTTGCCGAAATGCCCATCCACTCCAACGAGGACGCCGACCGGCTCGTTCTGGAAACAGTCGGAATCGGCCCCGAGGACACGGTGCTGGACATCGCCTGCGGGCCAGGACTCATCACCTGCGTCATCGCTCAGGTTGCCCGCCAGGTGACCGGCATCGACCTCACGCCGGCCATGATCGAGCAGGCCAGGGCAAGGCAGAAATCGAAGGGGCTGACGAACCTGGCATGGCAAGTGGGCGACGTACTGCCGCTATCCTTTGCCGCAGCATCGTTCTCGGTGGTCTTCACCCGCTATTCATTCCATCACTTCCTCGACCCCGAGGCAGTGCTGGCCGAGATGGTGCGGGTCTGCGAGCCGGGCGGCAAAGTTGCCGTCGTAGACGTATTCACGACGACCCCCGAGCAGGCTGCGGCATACGATCAAGTCGAGAAACTGCGAGACCCGTCGCACACGAGGGCCTTGCACCTGGACGAATTGACCGGCCTATTTCATGATGTAGGCTTATCGGACATCAGGACCGGGTTCTACAAGCTGGAAGTTGAACTGGAAAAAATACTGGCCGCGTCTTTCCCAAATCCTGGCGATGCCGACAAGATTCGCCAGATTTTCTCCGAAGACCTCCGGATTGAACCGGCTTGGCGTGGGTGCCCATCGTAAGGACGGAGCTATTTGGTTCGCCTTTCCAATCATCATCCTCGTCGGCACGAAGTAGCCATCGTTATCCCAACGGGACCGTCTGCAAAATTTCGCTTCGGCGTTCAGGTAATTCTCGTCGAATGCCGAATCCGAGGATTCACTTTTGCAAGGACACCTCGACGGCAATCGAGACTACCTTGATGTCGCATGTGCCGAACTGAGTCTGGGAAGCCATTCGTCTAAAGTCCTCCTGCAAGTAAGCCCGCTTGAGGAGCATGTGCTTGAAGGTCCATCTTGCAACTAAGGAATTGATTCGCCCAAGTCCCATTTCGTCAACTGCCGCATTGATGTCGGTTTGGGCTGCATCCTTTCGCAAGTCGAAGATCACCGCTTTTCCGCCCGGCCTTAGCACCCCATACATTTCCTTGATCGCCGTCCCACTGGCTTTGTTCGCGGCGTCATAATGACGGTCTGCTGCGGCCAGTTCTGTGGAATTCCCGCGTGGACTTCCAAGATTTCGCGGGCCGCGGTGAATTCCTCTGGAAGGACCTTCTGCCCTGTATCGCCCGATCTCCGTCGTGCCCTATGCTGAAAATGATCGTTGCCGTCGTCGTGCATCTGGCTGCTGGCCTTGGCCTGCACCCGTTTTACGCTGGTCTCGGTGTGGGTGACTGATGGGCCTGGACGTGCGACTTCTACACCTACCGCTACGCGGATGGTTGGGGATATGTCTACCGGTCGGATTACACCCTGCCGGTAATCATCACCTACCTGGCGGATTACGCGGCGGGTTTTGCCGTCTACATATTGGCTGGAGCCAGGATCACGATACGGTGCCGGCACCGGGCTGGCCCTTGCCTCTTTGGGCTTATGTCGTTCGGCATCGAGGGCTCGCACTGCGTCTGGTCGCACAATCTCTTCTGGATCGCGTTGTTTCCCGTCGTCATGTTCCCGCTGGCACCCCTTCGTGACGACCGGCTCGCCCGGCAACGGTTGCGCGTCGGGCACGAACTCGACGTCGGGCGTGCCGAGTTGCATGCGCCGCACCTTCTCCGTTTGATCGAAGCGCGGGCTACGGCTCGTGCGCAACGTGTAGTGCTCGTCGAACGCGACCCTGACGTGGATCACGGGAACGCCTGCATCTCGCGCCGCGGCGAGCGCCGCGCGCACCTTCGGGAAGATGCCGCGCCGGTTGGGCTCGTCGGTTCGCGCGCAGACTCCGGCCTGGAGATCCATCACCACCAAAGCGAATCGGTCCACGAGGCTCCTCTCCGGCGACGGTGCCGTCGTCGTTCAGCTAAAGATGCGTTCCGCTTCGAGTTCGGCAATCCGCGCCGCCGGCACGCGAAGGATCTCGTCCAACACGTACCGGTTGTCTTCGCCCATCAGCGGCGCGCGCTTGCGCAGCGTGAGATACTCCCCGCGCGTCCGCCAAGGCAGTTTGTAGACGGGCACGTTGCCGAGCACCGGATGGTCGAGTTCGGCGAACAGCGCGCCGCCGCCGATCTCTTGCGCGCCGGCAACCGTAGCCGCGATCCCCTCGCCGCGCAACGCTGCGACGAGCGCTGCGGGTGCATGTTTGACGGTCTCGGCGGCCACGCGCTCCGCGACCAGCGTGCGGTCCGCGAGCGGGTCGAGGTCGCGCAGCGACGGCGGGTCGCCGAGCGCCTCGCGGAGCCGGTCCCATCCCCCGCGATCGCGCACCGAGAGCGCGATCCAGGCGTCGCGGCCTTGCGCCGGATAGCAGCCGTACACGAGCCGCTCCGGGTGCGCGAGCCCGGCCGGTTCGGGCACCTCGCCGGTCGCCGACCACTGCGCGATCGCCTCGCCCATCGCCCACGCGCCGGCTTGCCACTGCGAGAGGTCGATCCAACATCCTTGGCCGGTGCGGCCGCGCCGGTAGAGCGCCGCGAGGATCGCGAACGTCGCGTGCAAGCTCGCATTCGGGTCGGCATACGACGACTGCGAACCCAGCACGCGTTCCCCCGGATAGCCGACCATGGCGTCGAGTCCGCACAGTCCGGCGATCATCGTCGCGTAGGTGCGAATGTCGCGCAGGGGCCCGGTCGCCCCGGCCGCCGACATCGAGCACATGATCAGCCCCGGGCGGCGCTTGGAGAGTTCGCTCCAACCCAGGCCCGCGCGGTCGAGGACGCCGGGCGTGAAGTTCTCGATCACGACGTCGCTCTGCGCGACCAGGTCGCGCAGGAGCGCCGCACCGTCGGGCTTGGTCATGTCGATCCGCAAACTCCGCTTGTCGCGGTTCACGGCGCAGAACATCGGGTTCTGCTCGGGATCGCGCGCCGTGCCGACGATCGGCTTGCCCTGGCGCATGTAGTCGAGGTGCGTCATCGTTTCGACTTTGATCACCTCGGCGCCGAGGTCGGCGAGCACGTGGCCCGGCACGGCCCCGGCCCACACCCAGCCGAAGTCGACGACCCGTAGGCCGGCGAGTGGCGCGGTCGCGCGGTTCGCCGCGCGCTCGAGGGGCGTGGGAATCGCGGCCGCCGCGCCGGTCTCGAGGCGAAACGGCAGGTTGACCGCGAGCGTCTTCCCTTCGCCCGTCTCGCGAAAAGCATCGCGCCCGCGCAAATGCGGATGTCGCGCCACCTCGTCGATCGTATAGACGGGGGCGCCGGGAACGCGCGCCGTCAAGAACGCTTGCTCCAACTCGGCTTTCGTGCGCGCCGCGAACCAGTCGGCAAACGCCGCTTCGGCTTCGTCGCCGCGCTCGTCGTTGGCCTTGACGCGATCGGCGAACAGCGGATCGGCTTCGAGGTGACGGCGGCCGGTGAGATCGAGAAAGCGTTGCCAATGCTCGCGGGTCGCGCATTGGATCGCGAAGTAGCCGTCCTTACAACGCACAATCGTACGCGGCCACGGCACGCGCAGCGCCCGATGCCCCGAGCGCCGCGTGCGCGCGCGCCCGAAGTGCGCCATCGCGACCGACGGCCCGCTGTAGAACGCCTTCCACACGTCGACGACGGCGACGTCGACGCGGGTCGCTTCATCGGTGAACAACGAGGCCGCAGCGGCGATGGCGGCCACGAGGGCTCCTTGGTGCGCGCTCTGGTCGAGCGGAAGTTTGAGCGGGGGACGGCCCGGTTCGCCGATACCGGCGACGATGCCGCCTTCGGCTTGCGCCAGCAGATCGTCGCCACCGGTCTCGTCGAACGTGCGCACGACGGCGACAGTCTTGCCCACGACCGGCTCGAGATCGTGCGCCGCCGTCGACGAGTCGGGATCGCCGGCCAAGACGATGCGCGCCGCGCGCAGCGCCTCGTCCCACTGCGGTCCGCGAGCGACGATCTGTTTGCCCGCCGCCAGCGCGCGCGCCCACGGCGTCAACGCGGCGTAGTCGTCCGGCGCGAGCTTGACGACACCGGCGCCGGCGTCGGCGAAGAGCCGGCCGGCGATCGCGACCGCATCGCCCGCGCCGGTCTCGACGACGCGCAGCCCGCGCAGCAACTCGCCGTGATTCAATAGATGACTCGCTCGCGCTCCAGCTCGCGCCGCTCGGCTTCGGGAATGCCCAGCAGCTCGCCCAGAACGTAGTCGTTGTGCTCGCCCATCGGTGCGGTCCCGAATTCGAGCTTGACGGCCGACTTCGACATCCGGAACGGCGCCCCGACCACCGCGTAAGTGCGTTCGCCGACCTGCAGGTCGACGACCGTTCCGCGCTCGCGAAGATGCGCGTCGCCGGCCAGCGCTTGGGCGTTCCATGACGGCGCCGCCGGGACGCGGTGAGCCTGCAACGTCTCGGCCGCCTCGTCCGCACTGCGCGTGCGCGTCCACGCGCCGACGAGCGCGTCGAGCGCGTCGCGATTTTCGACGCGCGCGGCCGCGTTCGCGAACCGCGGATCGCTCGCCAACCGCGGGTCGCCCAGCACCGCGACCAGCCCGCGCCACTCGACTTCGCGTCCGACCGCGATGCTGACCCACGCGTCGTCGCCGGCGCACGGATAGACGCCGTGCGGCGCCATCGTCTGATGCAGGTTGCCGGTGCGCGCGGGCGCGTCGCCGGCCGCGGCTTGCACGAGGGCTTCACCGATGAACGCGCTCGCCACCTCGCGCGCTGCCAGGTCGACGTGTTGCCCCTTGCCGGTCGTGCGCTGATAGTAGAGCGCGGAGATCGCGGCGAGCGTCGCGGTGATGCCGGTCGAATGATCCATCACGTGGCGGATTTCGACCGGCGGCCCGTCGGCGTAGCCGGTCATGTAGCTCAAGCCGCCCCACGCGCCGAACAGGGGCGCATAGCCGGCGAAGCTGCGATCGGGACCCGTCTGGCCCGACGACGACACCGAGAGCATCACGATCTCGGGCCGAATTTCGCGCAATTGCGCGTACCCCAGGCCGAGACGCTCCATGACGCCCGGCCGCATGCTCTCGGCCGCCATGTCGGAGATCGCGACGATGCGCTTCGCGAGCTCGATCCCGCGCGGGTCCTTGAGATTGAGCGTCACCGACAACTTGTTCGCGGCGACTTGATGGAACGAACACGCTTCGAGACGGCCGTAGACGGGATGCGGCTTGCGATGCGTGTCGAGCCGGAGGTGGCTCTCGATCTTGATGCACTGGGCGCCCATCATCGCGAGCAAGTGGGTCGCGAACGGGCACGCGGCATGGAACGAGAAGTCGGCGATGCGGATGCCCGCGAGCGGCTTATCCATCGTGCTCGCCGATCCGGGGCGGTCCGCCCGCGAGCGCAGGGGGCGTCAGCGACAGCTGGAACGGTGCGATCAATTCCTCGCACTCCCCGTAACCCGGCACGTCGACCGGGGTGAAGAATCCGCGGGCCCGCTCGTGCGGGTCGGCGAGCACTTCGCCGGGCGAGAAGTACTTGGCGATCGGCACGCGCAGCGCTTGTCCTTGCGCGACCATCTCGGCGACCGGCTTCGATTTCATCCACGCTCGCAACCGCCGGTTGATCTCGGCGCCGCGACGGCCGCGCTCCATCGGATCGTCGTGACCCTCGCGCCACTCCGGAGC
This sequence comes from Vulcanimicrobiota bacterium, assembly GCA_963749395.1. Taxonomy (GTDB): domain Bacteria; phylum Vulcanimicrobiota; class Vulcanimicrobiia; order Vulcanimicrobiales; family Vulcanimicrobiaceae; genus CAVVMT01. The sequence goes on along the minus strand of CAVVMT010000013.1, from coordinate 111,482 downwards.
GCCGACCAATTCGACGAGCCCGGCCCACTGACGCTGTTCGAGCGTCAGCACTTCGACGTATCCGTCGGCGCACTCGATGACGCCGCCGTAGCGGAACGAACGCCCGCTGCGATGTTCGATGACGCCTTCTTCCGAGAACCGTTCGAGCGGGATGCAGCTCTCGGCGACGATCGCGTCCTGGGACGAGACGTCGACGAATTGCCCGCCCACCTGCGGGCGCGCCGCCAGCGCGGCGATCGTCGCGATCGCCGCCGCCGTGCCGCCCTGGTACTCGGCGAAGTGTCCGTAGATCTTCACCGGCGGACGGTCGGGGAACAGCTCGATCGCCAGCCCGTTCGGCATCAGGTAGCCCTCGCCGCCCGCATGCAGCACGTTGATGTCGTGGCCGCTCCAGTTCGCGCGCGAGCCGGTCGCGCCGAACGGCAGCACCGACGTGAACACGAGGCCGGGAAAACGCGCGGCGACCATCGCCGGATCGAGCTCGAGGGCGGCGCGTTGCGCCACCGGCGTATCGTCGAGCAGCACGTCGGCGCCTTCCAAGAGCGCGGCGAGCTTGGCCCGGCCGGCGTGGCTATCGAGATCGCACACGACGCTCTTCTTGCCCGCGCCCAAGTAGGCGAACAACGCGCTGACCTCCGGCGCCTGCGTCAGGAACGGCGGCTCGGCGCGCAACGCGCTTCCTCCGGGAAGCTCCGCCATCGTCACCTCGGCGCCGAGCACCGCGAGCATGCGGCCCGCGTAGGCGGCGGCCGCGCCTTCGGCGCGTTCGACGATGCGGATGCCCGCGAGCGGCCCGGTCGCGGTCATCGGATTCGCGGCAGATCGAGCGCCAGACCCGACCCGTCGATGAACACCGGGCTGTCGAGGTCGGCGCTCGGCAGCACGATCGTCGCGATCCCGGTCGCGGTCGTTTCGCCGCGCTGGTTCTCACCGAAGATGTCGAGGTCGACGAGCGCGTAGCCGTCTTGCTTGTACTTGCGCGTCACCGTGCCGCCGCACCACGTCGTGTCGCCGAACGTGTTGAACCGGCGGATCTCGGTGCGGCAGCGCTTGAGAAACGCCGCGTCGCCCATCCAGTTCGTCACCGCGGAGCACAGCCACGCCGAACGCTGCGGACCGTAGTCGTAGGCCCCCGGAACGCCGACGTCCTTGGCGACCTTCTCGCGCAGATGGCCGATCCCGGTGTACTCGATGCCGCCGCCCGCCTCTTTGTTGCGGAAGAAGTGGCGGGGGTGCTTCATCGCCTTTTGCATGATGATGCCGTGCGCCCCGCGGGTGTGCGCCGACCCGATCAGAAAGGCGTTGACGTCTTGCAGCGAGAGCGGACCGCGCGCGATCCGCGCGAGCGTTTCGCCCTCGCGCACGTCCTCCCAGTTGCGGATCGTGCCGCCGCGAATATGCGCTTCCTCGCCGGCGACGGCCGCGTCGATCGCGTCGAGTTCCTCGGGTGAGTACTCGTAGCGCGTGATCTCTTTGTACTTGCCCTTTTCGCGGGCGGCGCGCCGTTCGTGGCGCGTGCACCAGCCGAGCACCTTGGCGATCAACTCGAAGCGCTGGTTGTAGAAGTTGCCTTCGGTGTACTGCAAGATCAGCCGGCCGGAGAACTTGCTCTCCTTCTCCTCGACGCCGACGATCCGCTCGATGCAGTTGATGCGGTCGCCCGGGACGACGTGGCGGAAAAACTCCCAGTCGCTTCCGGCGTAGAACCCGTGCACGCCGGGGAAGCCCCAGCGCGAGCGCCCGATCCAAGCGTTGACGATCGGGTACATCGGATGCATGAGCAGCGTGCCGTATTGCGTCTCGCGGCCGTAGTCGGTATCGCGATAGAGCGGGTTGAGATCGCCGATGCCGCTGCAGAAATTCCGCGAGAGATCGACCGTCGCATCGGTGAGGAACGGCCCCTCGGGACGCAAGCGCATGCCGACGAGCGCTTGCGCGGCGGCCATCATCTCTTCGGTGATCTTGCCTTGGACGGGCGCATCGTCGACGTTGGACGTGGTGCTCATCGTGCATCTCCCTTGACGCTGAAAGACTGGCCGCAGCGGCGACCTCGGCCGATCGGTACGCTTCCCGCACGAGCAAACAGACTCATCGTGCGCGCGGCACGTAAGCGTACGCCGTGACAGGCCGGAGGTCGGCTTGGCGTCGAGCCGGTCGCGCCTTCCGTCGCGCTGGCAACAGAGAAGACCGCTCGCAAGTTCCGGAAGCGACGAGCCCGTGGCGATTCGTCGCGCACGGCCTAGCTACGTGCTGGCCGCGCTCGACCCCTCTCATCGAAAGGATTCGCAGCGCGCCATGTGAAGCCGCTTCCTTAACCGCAGGAGGGATTTTCTTTTGAAGACTTCACGCAAGCGCGTCCTCGCCGCCGGCGCGGCCGCCGGAGCTTTTGCCTCGATCGCATTTTTGCGCTACCCCGGCGACGCGGCGCAGTTTTCGTTCAAGCTCGGCATCGATCAGCCGGTCACGTTCCCGCCCACGCAGCACGCGATCGACGCGGCGGCGAAAATTCAGCAAGACTCCGACGGGCAACTCGAGATCAAGGTGTTTCCGAGCAGCGCGCTCGGGAGCGATACCGACATGATCTCGCAGGCGCGCTCCGGCGCGCTCGAAATGCTGATCATCGGCAACAACATCCTGGCCAACGTCGTGCCGTCGGCGGCACTGGAAGGATTGCCGTTCGCGTACACGTCGACGCAGCAATTGCTTTCGACGGCCAACGGCGAACTCGGCACTTACATTGGAACGCAGGCGCTCAAGGCGAACCTGCGCATGGTCCCCGGCTCCTGGTACGGCGGTACGTTCGAGATGGAGAACCGCCTGCAGCCGATCAACGTGCCCGACGATCTCAAAGGGATGAAGCTGCGCGTCCCGCCGGGCCCGCTCGACGTCGCGGTCATGAAAGCGTTCGGCGCGTCACCGACCGTCATCCCGATTGCCGACGTGTACGTATCGCTGCAAACGCACCTCGTCGACGGCATGGCGATCCCGCTCTTGACGGTCGAGAACTTCAAGTTCTACGAGCTGATCAAGTACATCTCGATGACCGACCACAACCACATCGTCTACATGCTGTTCGCCAACAAAGACGTGTTCGCCAAGCTGCCCAAGAATCTGCAACAGCTCGTCGACAAGACGTTCGGGGCCGCCGCCGCTTCAGCCACGGCCGAGTTCATCGGGCGCGAAACCACGGTCGCAGCGAGCCTCAAGGGCCGCGGCTGCGTGTTCAACACCCCGCCGATCGAACCGTTCCGGCAAGTGATCCGCAATTCCGGACTCTACACGACGTGGCGCGACCAGTTCGACCCCGACGGCTGGAAGATCATGGAGAAGACGACCGGCAAGCTGACGTAACTACACCGCGCCGGCGCGGCGTTGGCGGCTTGCTTCTTCTTGGGCTTTGAACTGACCGAAGCGCGGCAAGAACTTGTCCCAATCGATCGTGTGGGCGTCGATCTCGGGGCCGTCGATGCAAGCGTGTTTGCGCACGAGCTTTCCGTCGACGACCACCGGCACCATGCACGCTCCGCACATCCCGGTCGCGTCGACCATGATCGAGTTCAGGCTCGCGATCGTGTGCACGCCGTACCCTTTGGTCACGTCGCTGACCGCGCGCATCATCAGCGGCGGCCCGATCGTCACGACTTCGCCGACCGCACGGCCGGTGCCGTTGCGGCCCTTCTGCAGCACCTCGTCGAGCGGTAACGTGACGAACCCTTTGATTCCGAAGCGGCCGTCGTTGGTCGTGTAGATGACGTCGAGCTGCTCGGGATATTCCGCCTGCAGCTTCCCGATGCGTTGATCGCGGGCCGCCCAGAACACGAGGTGCGCGGTGCGGAAACCGGCGATCAGGGTCACGTGGTTGCCGATGCGCAGATGCTCGCGCACGATCGGGTAGACGGGCGGCAAGCCGACGCCGCCGGCGGTGAAGACAACCGTTTCGCCGTTCGCATACGGCCTGATGCGGCTGGGCATTCCGAGCGGACCGGCGATGCCCGCGAACGCTTCGCCCACTTCCATGTCGTTCATCGCCATCGAGCTGCTGCCCAAGCTTTGGATCACGAGGCCGATCGTGCCGGCCTGCGCGTCCCAGTCGGCGAGGGTCAGCGGGATCAGCTCGCCGTGTTCCCAGCCGAGCACGCGCACGAACTGTCCGGCCTTGGCGGCTTTGGCAATGAGCGGCGAGTGCACGGTGAACTCGACGATGCCGTCGGCGAGATCGACTTTCTCGACGATCGTCTGGCGCGCTTGGCCCAGCGCCGTGTAGCGCTCGGCGTTCGCGACCAGCGACTTGATCTCGACCGGCGAGAACGGAACGTGGCCGGCGATCTCGCGCGCGGCGGCTTGGCCGTCGCGGCTGCGCGGATCGCGGTCGATCCGCCGCGGGCCGCATCGCCGCCGGTGAACACGCCCTCGAGCGACGTCTGCTGCGAGCCGGTGCGCACTTCGATCGTGCCCCAGCGGCTCGTCTTCAGATCCGGCTCGGCGTCCTTGATGATCGGGTTGGGCGTGTTGCCCAGTGCCATGATCACCAGGTCGACCGGCATCAGTTCGGTCTCGCCGGTGACGACCGGGCTGCGCCGGCCCGACGCGTCGGGTTCGCCCAGCTCCATGATGTCGAGCACCGCGTGCGACACCGCGTGGTCCTCGCCGCCGACGAATTCGCGCGGCGCGCGCAGCACCTTCACCGCCACGCCCTCTTCGAGCGCGTGGTGCAGCTCTTCGCGCCGCACCGGCATCTCGTCCATCGTGCGGCGGTAGACGATCGTGACCTTGGCTCCCAATCGTAGCGCGGTGCGCGAGGCGTCCATCGCGGTGTTGCCCGCGCCGATGACGATCACGTTCTTGCCGCGCGTGAACGGCAACGGCGTCTCGAAATTCTCGACGTGTCCCTGCATCAGATTCACGCGGGTGAGGAACTCATTGGCCGACATGACGCCCAGCAGATGTTCGCCCGGCACGTTCATGAAGCGCGGCAACCCGGCGCCGGTGCCGACGAAGATCTTCCAGAAGCCGGCGCGCTTGAGGTCGTCGAGCGTCGCGGTCTTGCCGGCGACGAAATTGGTGACGAACTTCCCGCCGAGCCGTTCGATCTTCGCGACGACGTCGTCGATCAGCTCGTTGGGCAAGCGGAACTCGGGAATCCCGTAGCGCAGCACCCCGCCCAGCTCGTGGAACGCCTCGAAGACCGTGACCGGAAAGCCTTCGCGCAGCAGCAAATACGCGTTGATCAGCCCTGAGGGCCCCGAGCCGACGACCGCGATCGGCGGCTTGTGCGCGTGAGCCCACGGATTCGCGACCGTATCGGCCACGCCGCCGGTGCCCGCGAGGAGCGCGAGCTTCTCGCTCTGCGGCAAGTACCACTCGAGCTGGCCGATCTCGATCGGGCGCTCGGTGTGCGTGCACACCCCTTGGCACTGCAGCTCTTGCGGGCAGACGCGGCCGGTGACGTTGGGCAGCGGATTGCAGTCTTTGATCAACTCGAGCGCGGCTTTGAACTTGCCGGAGCCGAGCAGTTCGAGCATCTCGGGGATGTGGATCTTCACCGGGCAGCCGCCGCTGTTCTCGGCCTTGCCCTCGACCGCGACGCCGACCTCGCACGGCCGGTCCTCGCACTGCTTGTCGCGCAACGCTTCGAGCCACACGAACAACTCGATCTCGCGCGGACCGTAGCCGAGCCCGGCGTAGCCGAGATACCCTTGATTGACCAGGCCGAAGTCGAGCGCGCGCTCGTGCGCCGGGCGCACGTACGGCGCGATCCCGTTGTGCGAGGGCCACCCTTGGGAGAGCCCCGCGAACATCGGATAGCGTTCGGAGAGATGGCGGTCGAGCGCGCGCACGAACGTGCGCTTGAGCCGCAGCGGCAAGTTCCAGATGAAGCGCATCAGCACGGCGCTCATGTCGTCGTTGCGCAGCAGCAGCTTCCAGAACGACGCCGTGAACTCGGCCGAGAGCTCGCCCTGCTGGAACTCCCACGCGATCGCATGCGTCCCTTCGGTGACGAACATCTGGCGGAACGCCCGCGGGTGCTGCGCCAAGCGCTTCTGCAGCACTGCGAGCTGCTTCTGGAACAGCTCGACGCCCTCGCTGTGCTCGAGTTCACCGAGCTCGTGGGTATGGGCCGCGATCTCGTCGCTCGCGCGCAGATAGCGGCGCAGATCCTCGCGATCGTTGCGCGGCGGGGCGTGCCCGACGGAGCCGTTCATCGGATGATCTCGGCGTCGCAGTCGGCCGCGATCCGGGAAGCACGCCGGATCAGGTCGGGGGTGATCTCGATGCGTTCGAGCACCCCGGGGATCACGCGCGCGACCTCCTTGGTCACCCCGCCGTCGACGATCTTCGTCTTCTCGAAGAGTTCGCCGAGGTTCTGGTAGCACGTCTTGCAGTTCGTGCACTTGCCCATGTCGTCGTCGGCGATCGTGACCAGCGGCTGAGCCGCCCCGTCGTGGCCGGCGCGGCCGTTGCCGTTCGACGGCGCCACCGGCAGCGGGATCGTCGCGAGCGCGGGCTCGGCCGGGCTCGGCGCGCCCGAGGCCGCCGCCAGCTCCGACATCGCGCGTGCGATCGAGTCGATCGAGAACTCGCGTTCGCTGGTCGATTCCGCGTAGCGGTGCTGCCACGCTTCCAGCTCGGCGGCGTGTCCGCTCTGCAGCCGGCCGACGTGGAGTCCGGCGAGATACTGCAGCGTCAGCCAGTTGCGGCGCCGCTCTTCGACCAGCGCCACGATAGCCGGCAGCACGGCGAGCCGGATGAGTTTCCCGCCGTCGCCGGTCGTGTAGACGAACGGGGTCTTGCCGGCGTGGCCTCGTCCCCGAGCAGCACGTACTCGTGCAGCGGCACCGCGGCCGCATCGGGCGCAAGCGGGCGGAAGTGTTTCTTGAAGCGCCCTTCGCGCAGCGCGAAGTCGGCGGGCGTCAGCGGGACGTCGAGCAGCTTCGTCACGCCCTCGTCGTCGACGTACTCGAGCGTCGCCGTCGTCCAGTCGAGCTCGACGTCGGGATTGCCCTCGAGCGAGAACCGCTCGTGCAGCGTGCTCCCGGCCCGCGGGTCGTGCACGAAGACGGGATTCATGCGGCTCTCGACCGCCAAGCGCGAGCGCCGGTTGGCCGCATCGTCGCCAATGCCGTGCTCGGCTTGACACGGCGTGTACACGTCGAGCACGGCCGGCGACTCGTCGTAGGTCAAGAAATCGATGACGTTGCGCAAGAAGTGGTTCTGAAGCGCGGTCGCGGTCTGAATCACCAGCACGTTCGGATGGAACGCCGCGATCAGCCCGAGTTCTTTGCGGCCTTCTTCCTTGCCGCCGTGCGCCGCGCCGACGCGCGAGAGATCCGAGTCTTGCGAGGTGAAGCTCGCCGTCGACGCCTGGCCGCCGGTATTGGAATAGGCGCCGGTGTTGAGCACGACGACTTTGATCGGCGTGTCGGTGGCGAGCAGCCGCGAGAGCGCGCCGAACCCGATGTCGTAGGTCGCGCCGTCGCCGCCGATGCTGAGCACCACCGGCATCAGCGCGCGTTCTTCCGGCGAGAACTGTTGCCAGTCGAAGAACGTGAAGAAGCGGTCGTGCACCTCGGGGTTGTAGTGGTCCTCGAGGTCGAGTTTCGCCGTCCGTAGCGCCCGGTAGTCGCCGGCCGCCGCCGCGGCCAGCCCTTCGAAGACGCCTTTGGCCACCGCCGGCGTGTCTTGGAAGAGACTGTTGATCCACGGATCGGTGTAGGGATTGGCCGGGAACGTCGAGGCGTAGACGCTGCTGCAGCCGGTCGCATTGACGATCGCCGCCGCCGGCCGGCCCGTTCCCGGTCGGGCCGCCCTCGAAGAGGTAGAGCCGTTTCTCGAGTGGGGCGAGCGTGCGCGAGATCCGCGCACGGCGCTGCGGATCGCGTTCGTCGTCGGATCGTGGCCAGTTTCGCGTTCAGCCGGTCTATCGTGGACACGAGTTCTTGGACGTGCTCCTTGCGCTGTTGCTCGGAGATCGCGCGCGTTCGCCGAGACGACGAGCCGGATCGCGGTCACCTCACCGCAGCCGCGGCAGGCGCCGTGTCCGCCGGTCATCGCGTAGTAGCTCGCGCGGTCGAGCAAACAGCCGCTTGGTGTCGCCGTCGGGTTTCGTGGCGTCTCTCGTAGAAGCGCGCGGGCGTGTTGGGCAGCCGGCTCATGAAGGTGAAGCGCCGTTCGAGTTGCGCGCTGAACGCGGCGTCCTGCTTGCGCGCGACCAGCGCGCCGGGGCCGCAGACCTCGATGCACTCGAGGCATCCGCTGCACTTCCACGGATCGATCGCGGCCGCGAACAACCCGCCGCTGCCGGGCAACGCCTTCTCTGCCGCGTCGAAGAACGGGCGCGTCTTCGCGACCGGATAGACCGCGAGCGCTTCGGCGAGCTTGGCGAGGTTGCGACGCACCATCACGTCGCCGGTGTCGAGGGTTTCGGCCGCGCGCGCGACGAGCTCGTGCAGCGCCGCGGGATCCCTGCTCGGGAGTTGACGGTACGCTTCGCGCACCGCCGTCGCGAGCGCAAAGACGTGCGTGCGCAGGACGTCCGCGCCTGCGGCGGCGGTCACGTCGAGCGTGGCGATCGCAGCCAGCAGCAGGTCGTGGATCTCGTGCACCGCGTTGGGCACCGCGGCGTCGGGACAGACGAGCGCGCATTCCATGCAACCGGTGCACGCGCTCGCGACGAACTCCGGCGCGGTCAAGCGGAAGAGGCCTTTGTCTTTCCAGGCAGCGCAGCCCGGGGGCATGAACAGCCCCGTGCCCGGCATGACGGGCGCTTCGCCGACCGTTCCGTCCTTGAACCGGCTCGCCACGACGTCGTCGTAGTAGCCGCCGTCGAACAGGCCGCCGTCGCACGCGGTGCCGCACGGCCGTCCCATCAGCGCCGAGATCGAGATATCGGGCTCGATGACGATCGTCTCGTCACGGCTTCGGTCGAACGACGGGTCGTCGTAGTCGACCCGCACGGTCGCTTCGAGCCCTTCGCGGATCACCGCCATGTTGCTCTCGACGACGCCCTGTCCTTTGGAGCCGAACTTCTTGCCGATCTGCTGGCGGATCTTGGCGAGAACCACGTCTTCTGACGCGTCGGCAACCACCCGGTCGACGTGTCCGCACACCGCGCCGATGAACGCGACGCCCATCATGCGCACCTCCAGCTCGGGCGTCGGGGCGTGCTTCTTCGCAACCGCGAACGCGTCGACGACGAAGAACCGGAGGCGGCGCTCGCGGATCGTACGCCGCGCGTGCGCCGGCAAATCGTTCCAGACGTCGTGCGGATCGCGGTCCGACTGCAGGATGAAGGTGCCCTCAGGGCGAGCCCGGCCAACGGATTCGTGTGCCGGAACACCTTGTGATCGGGCGAGACGACGATCTCGATCTCTTCGAGTTCCGCGTTGGTGATCTTGATCGGCTCGGGGCTGAGGGTGATGTAGAAATTCGTCGGCGCGCCGCTCTTCTCGGAGCCGTACTTCGGTGCCGATTTCGAGTGCAGTCCAGCGCTCCGGCCAAGATATCGGTCAGCAATTTGCCGGTCGCGACCGTGCCGTAGCCGCCGACCGAGTGGAACCGGATGCGGAACGCGTCGGGGCGGCAACAAGTGCGGATTCGGCTCGCTCGGCAAGGCCATGACTGCGTCTGCGGATAGGCGGCGCGCAGACGATCTTGCAGTTCGAGGATGCGCGGCGACGGTTCGTCTTCGAAGAACTGCGAGCCGAGGTAGACGAACGGCGCGCTGCGTTCGCTCTCCATGTTCTTGCACGCCGCGACCAGATGGCGGGGCTGCAGATCGTGAGCGCCCAGGCCGAAGACCGCGGTCGTCATGCGCGGGAGCCGGTCGATCGGCGGGATGCCTTCGTGCCGCATGCCGTCGGCGTTCTCGCGCGCTTTGAAGAGCGCGTGGGTCACCAGATTGGTCAGGGCGGTCGCATCGGAGCGTTCGAGCACGGTGACCGCGCGTTCTGCCGGCCAACGCCTCTACGACTTCGGCCTCGGGGAACGGCTGCACAGCTTGATCGACACGACGCCGACCTTCTTGCCTTGCGCCCGCAGGTGGGCGGCCACCGCTTCGGCGTCGTCGGTGACCGAACCGAGCCCGAGCAGCACGTCGTCGGCATCGTCGCATGCGAAACGTCGCGACCGGAGCGTACGCGCGTCCGGTGAGCCGGCCGTACTCGTCCATCGCTTCGCGAACGAAGCGCGGTACTTCGCTCGCGAAGTGCGTGCGATGATCGACCGAGCCCGCCTGGTAGTCGGCTTGATTCTGCACCCCGCCGGTCAAGCCCGGATTGTGAACGTCGACCAGCGCCGGGACGCGCTGCCGGGTGCCCTTTTCGTGGGCGTTGACCCACTGGCGCCGCCACTGTTCGCGCAGTTCCGCGGGCAGCCACGCGACCGTCCCGGCGACGAGTTGCCCTTCGTTGTCGCGCTCGATCTCGGCGCCGAGGCCGTCGAGATAGGTCGTCAGCTGCGCGAAGTCGCCCGGCGCGATGTCGCCCCGGCGCCGCGCGAGATACGCTTTGAGTTGGAAGACCCGTCCTTTGGCGCCGAACAGCATCTCTTGCGCGACGGTGGGGGCCGGCGATACGCCCTTCGGGATCGCCGAGAAATTCAGCCAGCAGTTCGGGTTCGGGCATCAGCGCTTCGCACAGCATGTGGCTCGTCGCGAAGCCGTCCATCGCATTGGCGACGGGGAGCAACGATAGCGCGCTCACCTTGTAGGCGATCGCGGCGAGATCGGCCGCTTCTTGCGGGTTGCTCGCGAACAGGATCGTGTAGCCCGAGGGCAAGAGCGCGTAGACGTCGTCGTGGCCGGCCATCACGTTGAGCGAGTGGCGCGACACCGCGCGCGCGGCGACGTGCAACACGAACCCGCCGGCTTTCTTGCCGACGGTCACGTAATGCGATTCGATCCCGTAGAGAATTCCTTGGCTCGACGACGCGTTCGAGACGTATTTGCCTCCGGTCAGCGCCGCGCCGAGGGCCCCGCTCTGCGCCGAATGTTCGCCTTCGGGTTCGAAGAAGAACGGGTGCTTGCCCCACACGTTGCAGCCGCCCGACGCCCGAAACGCTTCGTACAGTTCGGAGATTTCGGTCGACGGCGTGATCGGGTAGCCGATGACGCCGCCGCAGACGTGCGCCATCACGTGCGCGACGGCTCCGTTGCCGTGAATGACCGTGGCGACTCCGGGGTACTTCGTATTGATTGTCGTTGTCATCTGCATGCGAACTCGCGCGGCGGTGAGCAACACCAACGGCATATCGAACTCGCCGCGGTGCGTTGCGTTTATCCTATTGCAAGTGCGCACCTATATGCAAGTCGTTTCCACACATCTTCCCTACGCGCGAAAACTATTTGCCTGACCGAAGAGCACCGGTAGGCATTCCGCGGTGAGAATTATGCCGGCGCGAATTCAGGGGCGTTTCGGCACGCACGCGCACCGGTAGCGCTGCCGGTCGCGGCTCTGCGTTACCAGCGACTCGAGTTTGGCGATCAGCGCTTCGTCGCTGGGCATCTCCTCCGCGAGCGCAAGCATGAGTTGGTCGCGATGCTCGTGGAGCGAATCGTGCACGAATTGTTCCACCGCGCGCGCGGCAAAATCGCTGCGGCTCGACTGAGCGCGAAATTCGCTCCCGCCGGCCCCCGTGCGCTTGTTGAGATGGCCCTTGTCACAGAGGATCGCCAACACGGCTTCGAGGGCTAGGTCATCGAGCTGGAGATCGTGGCGGTTCGAAATCTCTTGCCGCACATGGGCGGCGTTCACCCAATCGGCGCGGTTCCATGCCGCATCCATCACTTCGTGTTCGAACGGGCAGAGCACGAAGTTCGATTCAGGAATGGTCGAGCCGCTCGACTGGGCTTTCGGCCCACTGCGCCGATCGGTGCGGCAAAGGCCGGGAACGAAACAGCGCGTGGGATCGTACGACCGCTGCGTCGTTCGAGCGACGAAACGGTAGCCGAACTTCGGCAACGTCGCGATGTAGGCGTCGTGCTCCGACGCGCTGCCGAGAAGCTTGCGCAGGGTCAAGACGTGCTGGGCGAGATTGGCGTCGGTCGCGACCGCATCGGGCCACGCAGCGGCGATCAACTCGTCTTTCGTGAGCGTGTGGTGATTGCTGCGCAAGAGCGCGAGCAACAGATCGAAGCAGATCGGCTGAATCGGGATGCGCACCGTTCCGCGTCGCAGGACGCGCGCGAGCGGGTCGAGCCTGAACGGCCCGAATTCGTAACACGTCGCCTCGTCGGCCGTGACGTGCCCAACCGGTGGCTGGATTTGAACGGATTTGATGACATTGCGTCGACGGTCGTGCAACACTCGGAGCACCTCTCGCATGCGGCAACAAGTATACCAGGTCCTCAAGCATGCAGCCGTTCGGCAAGATACTTATCGCTCGCCGATTTCGCCGGGAGGATCGTACCTTCTGCTAACTCTGCTCCATGACACGAGCAGAGAGAAAGACCCCCGACATGTTACGCAAAATCATCGGCACCGCAGCAATCCTCACGCTCGGAGCGCTTTGCGTCGCACCCGCCGCCCAAGCCGCGAACGTCAACGTTAGCGCAACGGTGAGCACGAACGCCACGATCACCGCCACGACGAACGCGACCACGACGTCGTGGACCGGCGCCGCAGTCGCCGCGGTTCCGTTCACCGTCACCGTCGTCAGCAACGATGCCGCCGGCTACCAGTACACCTTCACGGGCACGAACGCAGCGACCGGCGCGTTCAAACTGTTCGGCACCGCCATCCCGGGCAACTCCGTCGTCTACACGGTTGCCGGCACCGGTGCGGACAACGAGTCGTACACGAACGGCGTGCTCGGCACGACGATCTACCCCGGCCCGACGCCGGCGCTCGGCACCACCTCGACGTTCAACGTCGGGCTCCCGGTGCAGCCCAACGTCACCGCCGATGCCTACACCGACATCCTGGTCGTGGCGGTCAACCCCACGTAGAACCATGAAGGCCCTGCGGATGTCACTTAAACGCGTGGCTTCGCTCGCGATCGCTCTCGGTCTCGCCCTCGGCGCGACCGGGAGCGTCCGCGCGGCGGGCTTTCAATTTGCCCCGGTGCGCGTCACCTTGAACGCGCACGACCGCGTCGGCGCGATCACCCTGACCAACCCCGACGACGTGCCGAAACGGCTCGAAACGCAAGTGTTCCGCTGGACGCAGCGCGCGGACGGCCAACCCGTGCTCGTGGCGAGCGACGCGCTGATCGTCTTTCCGCAGTTGTTGACCCTCCCGCCGCACGGCCAGCGCAACATTCGGGTGGCAACCACCGACGCCCCCGGCGCGCTCGAAGCGACGTACAAAGTCTCGATCACCGAGATCGGGAGCTTCAATGCGCCGGGAATGCGTGCGGCCGGCGTCGCGATCGAGATGCAGGTGAACGTTCCGGTCTTCATCGTGCCCACCGTCGAACAACAGGCGCCGGCGCTGAGTCTGGGCGGGGTACAAAAACACGCCTTGTCGTTCGCGATCGTCAACGGCGGAACGGTTCACTTCGTCACGCGCGACGTCGGCGTTACCGGTTTGGGTGCCGGGATGCGGGTGACGTTCTCGAAACCGCTCGACGGTGGCGACGTGCTCGCCGGTGGAAAGCGAGAATACCTCGTGGACCTGCCGAGAACCGAATGCGCTTCGCTGCGCGCGCTGACGATCTACGCCGACGCGGGCGATCAAAAACTTACGCGAACGTTCGACGTACCCGCCGGTGCATGCGGTCCGTAGGCGTTTGGTCGCCATTGCACTGATGATGTTCTTGGGAGCGCGCTGGCCGCTGGCGCTTTCCGCAGCGGCTGCCCCCGATGCACCGCAGGCAACTCCCACCGGCCCGGGCATCGAACTGCGCGATAGTCTCGCCGGCACCGGCGACCGGCGCGCGCCGCTCTCGCTGGTGGTCAACGGCGTACCGAAAGCCGACGCGATCTTCGTGATTCTGCGCGGCTCCGACGTGCTCGTCGCGCAAAGCGATCTGCAGGCGGCCCAAGTTCCGCTTCCGGGCGCCGCGTTCGTCGACGTCAACGGCGTGCGCTACGTTTCGCTCGCCTCACTGGCGCCGAACGTCACCTTTCGGGTCGATGTCGCGGCACTCGCGCTCGATCTGCAGATCGCCACTTCGCTCCTGGGTCGCTCCACCGTCGCAGTCGGCGCGCCCGGCGCGACGCGCGAACTCGCGAAGGCCGACCCGAGCGCGTTCGTCAGTTACTCACTCTCGAGCAGCACCGTCAATCTGGGCCAACAAGCCGCCGGCTACGTTCTCGCGGGCGCGGGGAGCGCGACCACCGGATTGTTCACGACGAGCGCCGCGTACGGGAGCGGCGAAGGCCGGCGCGGATTGACCGCGTTTCAAAAAGAGTCCGAGCAGCGCTTGAGCAGCTACACGATCGGCGACGACTACGCTTCGACCGGCAATCTCGGGGCCAATGTCGTCGTCGCCGGCTTCGGCGTGACGCGGCACTTCGAGTACCAGCCCGGGTACGCGTACTTTCCGACGCCCGGGGTGAGCGGCACGGCGCTGAGCCCGACGACGGCCGACCTGTACGTGAACGGCAGCTTTCTGCGCTCCGTTCAAATCGCACCGGGCGCGTTCGACTTGAGCGGAATCCCGGTCCCGCCGGGAGCCGGCGTCACCCAGGTCGTGCTGCGCGATGCTTACGGCAACATCCAAACCCTCAGCGGCCTCTACTACCAAACGCGGCAAGTGCTCCGCAAAGGATTGACCGACTACGACTACCACGTCGGCTTCGTGCGTCCCAATCCGTTCGGCAGCAACGACAACTACGGGCCGCTCGCGGCGCTGGGCGAGTATCGCGTCGGGCTCACGAATGCCCTGACCGTCGGCGGGCGCTTCGAACGGACGGCCGGCACGACGAGCGGCGGCCCGCAAGTCGACGTCGCGCTCCCCGTCGGCCACGTTTCTCTCAGCGCGGCGGGCAGCAGCGCCTACGGGGCGCGGGGCGATGCGTACGGTGCGGCCTACGACTACTCCGGCCGCCATTTCAGCATCAATCTCGCAGCGCAGAGCGAGAGCGTCAACTACTCCACCGCGAGCCTCCAAGCCAACGCGCCGCGCCAGCGCTCGAGCGTGCGCGAGAGCCTCAACTGGCCGTTCGCGCCCAACGCGACGTTCTGCCTCTCGAACACCGTGATCGCCTTCAGCGCTCAGCCGATCGCCGCCCAACTGCTCGCCGGCGTGACGCTGAAACGGCGCCACGGTCTGTTCATCACGCTGAGTGCCGAGCGTGACACCGGTTCGATCGTCGGGATCGCGGTGCCGAGGACCGCCGCGCAGTGGACGTTCGGCATTCAAGCTTCGCTCCAAACGAGCGGGTCGTCGAACCTCACTGTCGGAGCAAATGCCGGTGCTACTGCGTCCACCACGATGGCGCTGTCGAAATCGGCTCCGACCGGACCGGGCTTCGGCTATCAGCTCGCCGCGACGGCCGGCAACGACCGCTCCGCAGCCATGCAGTTCGCCTATCAGACGCAGTACGGCAACGCGCAACTCCTCACGACCGCGGGCCAGGGCGCCGACGCGACGACGATGACGGTGGCCGGCGGACTCGTCGCGTTCCGTCAGGGCGTGTTTTTCACCCAACCGGTATCGGGCGCGTACTCACTCGTCACCGTCCCCGGTTTCGCCGGCTTGCCGGTGTTCTTCAACAACCAATTCGCCGGCCGCACCGACGGGCGCGACGCGATGGTTCTGCCGTATCTGTCGCCCTACTACGACAATCAGATCCGCATCGACGATCTGCGCGGCCGGCTCGATCTCGCCGAAGATTCATCCGTCAACACGGTTCGGCCCAAGACGCTGTCCGGCGTCGTCTCGCAATTTACGATCCGCCATTTCCATGCGTACGCCGGACACATCGTCATCGAGCGCAACGGCGAGCCGCTCGTGCCTTCACTCGGGCGCGTCACGTTCAACCGCGCCGGCCAAGCGCATCAATACGATCTCGGCCGCGAAGGCCAGTTCTACGTCGAAGACCTCGAGCCGGGCAGCTATGCGGCGACGGTCGAAACCGGGACCGGGCTGACCTGCGCTTTTTCCGTCACCCTCCCGGCCGACGCCAGTCCCGTGACGCCGGTCGGGACGCGATACTGCGAGCTGAGCCGATGAAACACGTTCGTGCATGCTGGTTCCTTGCCGTCGCTGTCGCGAGCCTTGCGCTCGCGCCGGCCGCGGCCCCGGCGATGCCGGTCTGCTCCGTTTCCAACACGACGACGCTGACTTTCGATACCGTGTACGACGGAAGTCGTCCCAACGACGGCCGCGCCGGCTTCGTGGTCACGTGCACGCGCACGCAAACGACGACGATCTCACTGATCTATTCGCACCGCTTGGATGACGGCTCGGCGCGCCCCCTGCACTACGATCTGTTCGCCACCCCCGACCGCTCCGTCGTCTGGGGCAGCGGCCACGACGGCGCGCCCGTCGCGCAGACGTTCGCCGGCGGACGGCCGACGACGGTGTACATCTACGCCCGCATTCCGCCCAATCAGCAGCCTTTGCCGGGGAACTTCAGCGATAGCCTTGAGATCGTCACGATGCCGTAGCGCGCGGCGTCAGGCCGGCAGCGCTTCCGGCGGGCGCTTCGCGCGGGGCTGCGTTTCGGCGCGCAATTGCCCGCACGCCGCCGCGATGTCGCGCCCCATCGGCGTGCGCACCGTGCACGCGACCCCGGCCGCTTCGAGCACCTTCGCGAACGCCCACGTGCGCTCGTCGGGCGAGCCTTGCAGCACGGCGTCGGGCGTCGCGTTGTACGGAATCAGGTTGACGTGGTAGAGATGCGAGCGCATCAGCGCGGCGAGCTCGCGGGCTTGCGCCTCGCCGTCGTTGACTCCGTCGAGCATCACGTACTCGAAGAACACCTTACGTTTGGTTCGCTCGGTATAGCGCGCGCAGGCGGCCATGAGCTCGGCGATCTTCCAGCGCTGGTTCACCGGCATGATCGCCGACCGGATCTCATCGTTGGGCGCGTGCAGTGAAATGGCGAGGTTCACTTGGACGCCTTCTTCGGCGAAGCGCTCGATTTGCGGCACGAGACCGACGGTCGAGATCGTGATGTGCCGGTGGCCCAGTCCGAGCCCTTGCGGGTCGTGCAGCAAGCGCACCGCGCCCATCACCGCGTCGTAGTTGTGGAACGGCTCACCCATGCCCATGAACACGATGTTCGTGATCCGTTCGCCCTTCTTGGCCAGCTCGCGCGCGAAGTAGCGGGCTTGGTCGAAGATCTCGGTCGCCGACAGATGGCGCGTGAAACCGGCCTGTCCGGTCGAACAGAACGCGCAGCGATACGCGCAACCGGCTTGGCTCGAGATGCACACCGTATTGCGGTCGCGATGGTGTTCCATCAGCACGGCTTCCACTTCGCTGCCGTCGCGCAGGCGAAAGAGCCCCTTCGACGTCTGTCCGTCGCGCGAGCGCTGCACGGTCACCGGCTCGAGCGCCTCGAACGCGAACCCGTCGGCGGTCAGGCGCGCGCGCAGCTCGCCCGGCAAAACGGTGACCGCGGCGACGTCGGCGACCAGCTCCTTGGCTGCCGCCCGGTAGATTTGGCGCAAGCGATAAGGCCGCAAGTCGAGGCGAGCGGCGAGGTCGGCGGCGTCGGCATACCCGGCGAGACGAGCTTTCTCGTCGAGCCACAGCGTCTGAGGTGCGATATCCACGGCAGCTATTCTAACACACGCCGGCCGGGAGAAGCCGCAGTCAGCTCGCCGTGGGGAGCGGCCGCGCGGTGGAGGCCGGCGTCGCCGGCTGGTGGGCGTGCATCCACTCGGCGATCCGCGCGACGACCGTCGTTTCGATGCCGGTGTAGGTGTGCGGCGTCGGCGGCTCGCACGGATTGTCGCCCAGCACCTGCGTGCTGACGAAGGTCGCCGTTTCCACGCTCGCAGCCGACTTCAGTGAAGCCGCGATCTGCTGCGCGCCCGAAGGCGGCGAGACCTTGCACGCGTCGTTCCCGTTCGCCATCACCAACACGGGCACGGTGATGCTCCCCAACCGTGCGTCGAGGGCCGTGGCACTCGGATATCTCGGCGACGAAACGGTCACCGACGAAGCGAGGATCAATCCGGCGATCGCGCCGTTGAGCGACGGCGCGACTTCGGCGGCGAGGATCGTTCCGCGGCTCATCCCCATGAGATACACCGCGACGCCGAACTTCGCGCGCAGCTGGGCCACCACGGCCGCGACGTCGCCCGGATCGTCGATGACCGCACTCGCGTAGCCCTCCTTCGCGAACAGGCCGCGCACGTTGACGGGGAACGCTTGCGCGCGCGAGTCAGGGCCGACGGTGCCGTCGGCGTCGATGCGGCTCTTCGTCGACCCGCCCGGAATCATCAAGACCATCCCGACCGGCGACGGCGGCATGAGGACGCCGACCTTTTGCGTGCCCACCGTGAACGCGCTCTGGCTCGTCGACTGCGCCCCGGCCGGGCTCAGCGCGAACGCGGCCGCGAGCGCGCACGCAAACAGCACCAGCAGCGGACCGTTCATCCCGCATCTCACAGTTCGAACAGCTTCGCTTGTTCGGGCGGCCGGGCCTCGATCTCGCGCTGCACGTCGTCGAGCTTCTTGCGCACTTGCAACAGGTCGTTGTACACGAGCCGTTTCGTCGCGGTCATCTCGCCGCCGGTCAGCCGCAAAATGTACGCGGGATGGAAGGTCGCGATCAGCGGGACGCCCCCCGGTCCGTCGAACCACTGGCCGCGCTGGCGCGTGATCGAGAACTTCTCCCCCAAGAACGTGCGCGACGCCGGTGCGCCGAGGGTCAGGATCGCGGACGGCGCGACGATGTCGATCTGTTCGTCGAGATACGGACGGCAGTTGCGCATCTCGCCCGGGTCGGGCGGACGGTTGCGCAGCCGGCCGCCGTCGTTCGCGGTCGGGCGGCATTTGACGGTGTTGCAGATGAACACGCCCTCGCGCGCGAGGTCGATGGCGGCGAGCATCTTGTCGAGCAGTTCGCCGGCGCGGCCGACGAACGGCCGTCCGAGCCGGTCTTCCGTTTCGCCCGGGCCCTCGCCGATCACCATCAGACGCGCGCACGGGTCGCCCTCGCCGTACACGCTGTGCAAACGGGTCGCCCCGATCCCGCACTTGCGGCACGCATCAACGGCGGCCGCCGCCCGATCGATCGCGGCTTGCCGCCGGGTGCGCTCGGCGAGGCTCACCGCTTCGGAGCGGCCGGAATCCAGCGTGATTCCGCGCCCCCGCGCGGATCGGGATCGAGCCGCACCGCTTCGCCGAACGCCAGCACGCGCGTCGATCCGTCGGCCTGCTCCGACGCCTGGAACTGCAGGCCCAGCACCGCGTTGGCGCCCATCGCCTCGGCCTTTTCGAGCAGCGCGCTCAACGATTCGGTGCGCGCTCGCTCGGCATCGGTCAGGTATTCGATCGGCGCCAAACCGATGAACGCGCCCAGGCTGCGAAAGGTCGCGCGCAGCAAATTGCGCGGCCGGTTCGCCGAGCCGTACGCATACCCGAACGACTTGACGACGCGGAAGCCGTCGACCCGTTCGAAGGTGACGACCGCATCCGGCGCGATCATCGGCGCCGCGCGATCCGCACCGCGACGCGCCCCAGCGCTACGAGCGCGCCGAGATAGAGCAGGTAGCGCCCGGCGAGCGCCGCGACCAGGCTCAGGTACCACACGCGGCCGTGATGCTTGATCCAGTACTTGCGACGCGAGCGCTGTTTGCGCGCTTCGACGCTGTAGTGTCCGCGCGCGCTGCCCATGCCTTCGTGCACGGCCTCGCTCGACGGCACGAACCACGTTTCCCAGCCGGCGCCGGCGGCCCGTTTCGCATAGTCGACTTCCTCGTGATACAGGAAGTAGCGCTCGTCGAACATCCCGATGCCGGCGAACAGCGTGCGGCGGATCGTCAGCGCTGCGCCGATGGCGAGGTCGACGCGGCGTTCGGCGCCGTAGTCCCACGCGCGCAGGGCCGCCCCGTTGGCGTACCGGCGCAGCGGCGGCAGATCGCCCCACGCGCTCGAGCGCAAGAACGCCCCGAGCCATGTGTCGAACTCGCCGCACGACTCTTGGATCGTGCCGTCGTGGTTGTAGATGCGCGAACCGGCGATGCCGCACCGGGGATGGGCGTCCATGAAGGCCACGATGTTCGCGAGCGCGCCGTCGCGCAGTTCGGCATCCGGGTTGAGCAAGAACGCGTACGGCGCCGACGTGCGCGCGAACGCGCGATTGCAAGCGGCCGCGAATCCGAGGTTGGCGCCGTTTTCGAACACCTCGACCCGGCCGCCGTAGCGCTCGCGCAAGAACTCCGGACTGCCGTCGGTCGAGCCGTTGTCGGAGACGACGACGCGCGCGAAGGACGGATCGGCGGCGACTTCACGCAGCGCGAATACCGAATCGAGGGCGGTCACGATTTTTTCGCGATCGTTCCAGCAGACGACGATCACGTCGATCGCGGGCGCGGAGCCGGAGTGGCCGGAGGGGGGCATTGGCGACGGAACTACAGGTTCGCGATGGGACGGTCCTTGTCGGCGGCACCGGCGGCGTGATGGAACCGGCGACAGCAGACGGAGGAGACGATGATCGAGGTTCAAGCGCGACCGGCGTACCAGCCGGCGGGAACGGCAATGACCGGCGCCGAGGCGGCGCTGCAAGCGGAGTATCCGGGAAGCGCCTTCGGCATGCCCGCCGGAGACGGCGTCTACAACAGTTCGGCCTCATATCAGCCGATCGGCCCGATTCCGACAGGCCCTCCGCCGGTCGGCGTGCCGGGAAATCCGGGGGGCCCGCTGCCCGGCGGCGGAGGGCTCTCGCTGGCGAGCCTGATGCAGCAGCTGGTGAGCCTGATCGGCTCGCTGCTGGGAGCATTGGGCGGCGGCCCGATCGTCAACCCATTCGGCGGCGGCAACGGAAACCAACAGTTCTATTCGAACGCCAGCGCCAATTCGCAAGGGGATCCGCACCTGAGCTTCAGCGGGACGTCGGCGAACGGCACGCAGGTAGGCCAGACGTGGAACAACATGGAGAGCCACCCCGACCTCTTGACTTCGAGTTCGTTCGCGGGCGGTTATCGGATGGGCGCCCAGGTGACCCCGGTCGCGGCGAACGGCACCACGATGAACCAACAGGTCACGATCACGACCGACGGCGGTGCGACGACGGTCGGCATGGACAACGCCGGCAACATCGCGATCTACGAAAACGGATCGCAGGTCGCGATCCAAGCCGGTCAAACGGTCGCCCTCGGGAACGGCGAGTCGGTGACCGAGAACGGTGACGGATCGCTGACCGTCAACGATACGGCCAACAACGGCGGCACGATCGCCACGACGCTCAGCGCCGCCGGCGGCGGCGTCAACATCAGCACGACGGCCGCCGACGTCTTTCTCGGCGGCTACCTCGCGCGTGCAGGCGCAGGCGCAGGCGGCGGGCCGATCATGACGCCTTACCGCAATCCGGTCGTGCCCTTGCAGCCCGAGTGACCCGGACGCGATCACCGGGAAACGCAACGAGGGCGGAATACGCCGTATTCCGCCCTCGCCGGTTCGTTTACCGCGCCGGAGCTAGGTCGCCGCGGGCGACGGCTTGGCCATCATCCCGCCCGACATCGCACCGGGCGACGCCATCGCGCCGGGCGACGCCATCGCGCTCGGCGATGCCATCATCGAAGCCGGCACCGTCTCTTGGATCACGGTGTAGAACGGCAGATTGGTGACCCGCGGGAACAAGGGCGGCGCACCTTGGTTCAGGGTGTCTTTCTTCGCGAGCACGTTGCCGTTCGCGTCGAGCCACACGGTTGCGCTGGCGCGATCGGTGGCGGTGGCATTCGCAAGATGGAGCACGACTTTGGCGAGCGTGCCGTCGTAACGGAAGCAGTACTCCGAAAGTAGGCTGCCCGAGGGGCGCTTGCGGAGCACCTGAACCCAGGTCAACTTTCCGGCTTGCTTCCACACCTTACCGGTCACGATCGTCGGCGCGGCGGCGACCATGCGGGTGTAGTCGGCATTGCTGACCTTCGTCCACTGGGAAGCGACCGCGGTCGTCTTCACCCGGTTGACGACGAGCGCAGCGGGATACTGAGTCGTCACCTTCTGCGTGACGAGACAGTTGGTGTCGATGCGCGCGATTTGAATGTTGACCGGGACCGCGGGCGCCTGCGCGCGCACCAGTGCCGGGGCGAACGCCAACGATGCCGCCGATGCGAACGCGATCGCGCGGTGATAACCCGTGAACATAACAAAAATCCCCTCTCGAAAAAAGAACAGGCCTGCCTGCCGCTTGAACGGCCTGCGGCCAATTCCTCCTCCGCAAGCGTCCTCACGCCGGCGGCGAGCCCCTCCCGGCAACGACGTCCTCCCGAATTCAGGCCGTGCCGAGGGCCTTCCGTTCGAGCAAGTAGGGCCAGATGAACATGTCGATCTCGCCGTCGAGCACCGCGCTCGTGTTGCCGGTTTCGACGTTCGTGCGGTGATCTTTGACGAGTGAATAGGGATTGAGCACGTACGAACGGATCTGCGAACCCCACTCGTTGGCGCGGCGTTCGCCGCGCAGTTCCGCGAGCTTGGCTTCGGCCTCCTCGCGTTCGCGCTGCACGATCTTCGCGCGCAGGATGTTCATTGCGACGTCGCGGTTTTGAATCTGCGAGCGCTCTTGTTGCGACGCGACGATCAAGCCGGTCGGAAGATGGATGATGCGCACCGCCGATTCGGTCTTGTTGACGTACTGGCCCCCGGCCCCGCCGGCTTTGAACGTTTCGACCCGCAGGTCTTCGGGTTTGATCTCCACCTCGACGTTTTCGCCGGCTTCGATTTCGGGGACGACGTCGACGGAAGCGAACGACGTATGCCGCCGGTGCGCCGCATCGAACGGCGAGATGCGCACCAGGCGGTGCACGCCGCGCTCGCTCTCGAGCATTCCGTACGCGTTCTTGCCGCGCACGAAGAACGTGATCGACTTCAATCCCGCTTCGTCGCCCGGCGACTCGTCGACCACGGCGGCATCGAAGCCCCTAGCCTCGGCCCAGCGCAGGTACATCCGCCCGAGGATCGCGACCCAGTCGGCGGCGTCGGTGCCGCCGGCGCCGGCATGGATCGTGACGATCGCGCCGTGGTCGTCGTACTCGCGGTCGAAATTGGCCGCCATCTCGAGCTGGTCGATGCGGGTCTCGGCGCCGGCGAGCGCCGCGTCGACTTCCTCATCCACGCCCGGCTCGCCGCCGAGCACCGCCAGCGTCTCCTCCGCTTCGTCGAGGATGCGCGCGACCGTCGTGAGCGCGTCGACTTCGTCGCGCGTGTCGGCGATCTGCTTCATCGTGCGCTGCGCCGCTTGGGCGTCGTTCCAGAAGTCGTCGGCGCGCGAGCGCGACTCGAGCTCGGCTAGCTTGCGTTCCTTCCCTGCTTGGTCAAAGACGCACCGCGAGGGTTGTCAGCCGGTCGCGCAAGCGGGTGATCGTCGTGGTCTGCGTGTCGCTCATGTCACGAGATTGGTTCCGGGGGGCCGCGACCACGACCTCGTGGCGGCAGGTATTTCCGCACGTGCGCGGATATCGGCGCAAGGATGAGCTATTCACGCCAGCGATTCGTCGCAGCCGCGGCGGCCGCGTACGCCTCGATCGGATTCGTGCGCACCCCGGCGCAAGCGGCCGACTTCAGTTGGAAGCTCTCGCACGACAAGCGCGCCGACGAGCCGATGGGGCTGCGCGCCGCCGAAGCCGCCCAGCGCGTCAAGGCGGAGTCGGGCGGCCGCATGGAGATCTTGGTGTTTCCGCTCAACGCACTGGGCGGCGACACGGCGGTGATGGGGCAGCTGCGCTCGGGCGCTGTGCAGATGCAGATCGCGTCCAACGGCATCCTCGCCAACGTCGTGCCCATCGCCGCGATGGAAAACGTCGCGTTCGCGTTCAGCAGCTACAAGCAGGCCTTCGACGCGATGGACGGGCCGTTCGGGGCGAACATCCGCACGGCGATCGCCGCTGCCGGGCTGCACCCGCTCGAGAACATCTGGGTGTCGGGCTTCAAGCAGATCACGACCTCGGGGAAGCAAATCACCGTCCCCGACGACCTGCGCGGGCTGAAGATCCGCGTTCCGCCGCGCCGCTCGAGGTCGCGGTGATGGACGCCTTCGGCGCGACGGCGGTGCCGCTCAACGCCTCCGAACTCTACACCGGCTTGCAGACGCACGTCGTCGACGGCGCGGCGCTGCCGTTCGTCACGATCGAAACGCAGAAGTTCTATGAGGTCGTCAAGTACATCTGCGAAACCAATCACGTCTTCACCGCGTACTCGACGATCGTCAACGGCGACGCGTGGAAATCGCTGCCCCCCGATCTGCAGCAGATCGTCACGAAGAACTTCAACGCCGCCGCCATAGCGCAACGCGCCGACAACATCGCGCTCGACGCGAAGATGCAGGCGCTGCTGCAAACGCAGGGCCTCATCATCAACAAGCCCGACCTGGCGGCGTTCCGCGCCGCGGTGCACAAGGCCGGCTTGTACGCGCAATGGCGCGACAAATTCGGCCCGACCGCCTGGACGTTGCTCGAGAAGTCGACCGGGACGACGCTGGCCTAGAAGTTCAAACGCACGCCCGGCGGCGCGAACGCGACCGTTGCGCCTTGTCCGCTGCGCGCGAAATCCGCCTTGACGTCGAGGTAGAAGCGATTGTCGGGATCGTAGGGCGCGTGCGGAAACACGGCGCGCGGGCGCAAGACGTCGCACATGACCCGGAAGTACGCCAGCGTCTCGAGCGGCGTGCGCCCGCCGGCCGGATCCCAGCCGGGCAAGAGCGCGACGTCGACCGCACCGCGCTCGCGAATCGTCTCGAACTCGGGCCCGGCGATGCCGGCGGCCACGTGCACGAGCCGGAACCCCTCGCCTTCCACGACCAGCGCGGCGTGCGCCGGGCGGGCGAAGGCTGCGACCGCGAATCCCGCGGCCGCCGCCGGCGCGCCGGAAGCGAGCGCGACGAGCTCCGCAATCCGCCCTTGGGGGCCGTCCGCCCCCCGCTCGAGCGCGTCGCACACCGCCCGCGAGGCCAGGAGCGGGATGCCCGCGCGACCGGCGCGGCGCGCGATCTCGAAGGCGCCGCCATAGGGCTGCACGGCCGACAGGGCGATCGCGGACCGCTGCGGTTCGAAGCGTCCCAGATTGGGACCGTCCTCCACCGGGGGGTCCAAAAGCACCGTACCATGGGCGCCGCTCACGACGAAGGCCGCGCCGCCGAACCATTCGAGGGCGATCGCCCCTGAGGCGTTCACGCCGGAGCACTTCCGCGCGCGGCCGGAAGGGCTTGCACGCAGGCCCCCAGCGCGTCGTACCAGCGCGTCTGCTCCGCGCGTGAGAAATGCGCGTTCGCGCCGCTCGGGTTGGGGACGACGAACAGGCGCGTCGCCCCCAGCGCCACGGTCTGAAGCCCGAGCGCGACCGCAGTCCCGTCGCCGGCGATCGCGCGATGGACGAAACGGTATCCGGTCACCCCGTGGAAACACGCGACCCGCGGACCGAACCGTTCGATCTTCTCCAGCAAACCGGCGACGCCGTCGGCCAATTCGCGCGGCGCGAGATCGCCGGCCTTGGCGGTCGCACGCTTGACGAGATCGGTGAATCCGATGCCTTGCGCGAGCAGCGCGCGGTCGAGTTCGGGAACGAGTCGTTCGACCCCGAGAGCCGCGCGAGCGCGCGCCGTGAGCGTCGAGCGGGAGATACAGGGCCAAAACTTGTTGCCGGGCCGGGCGAAGTAGTGCCCGCGCGCGACCGAGTAGAGCGACGGATTGATGCCGACGAACGCGACCTCGAGGCCGGCGCTCAGCAGATCCTCCAACGTCGTCGCATCGGTCGTCATCAGCGGCTACTTCCGGCAGTGATGCGGTGAAGCTTCTCGAAGAGCGCGGGATGCCGTTCGAAGCCGTCCGCTCGTGATCCGCGGCCGCTACCTGGTCGCGACGCTGTTCATCGCCGGCGGCGTGATGCATTTCGTCAAGCCGAAGGTCTACCGCGAGATCGTCCCCCCGGTCTTCCCGGCGCCTGAGGCGATCGTTGCCCTCAGCGGCGTCGCGGAGATCGCCGGCGGAGTCGGCGTGCTGGTTCCGGCGACGCGCCCGGCCGCTCGCGTCGCCTTGGCGGCGCTGCTCGTCGCCGTGCTGCCGGTGCACGTCTACATGGTCGCCGATCCGAAGTTCCTGCGGATCGCGCCGCGCTGGGTGTGGTGGGCGCGGCTGGCCCTCCAATTTCCGTTGATCGCGTGGGTGCTCAAAGCGACGAAAGACGACCCGCCGGTCGATTCCTGAACTCGGGAGCGGAACCGAAAGTCAAGAATGCGTGCAGCCGAGCAAATTCGAGAAGGGCTCGGCCGCGAACGTCCAATCCGGGTGCGGTGCTCAAAAAGATCGTCATCGCGGCCGTCCTCGGGATCGGCGCGTTTACCACCGTCCTCCCCGCCGCCCAGGCCGGAAACGTCGTCACCGTGACCGCCGTCGTGCAGCCGACGGCCGCAGTCAAAACGGTTTCCAATGCGACGATCGTCGGCTGGAACGGCAGCGCCAAAGCCGCGACGACGTTCAGCGTCGTCGTCGACAGCAACGACCCCGCCGGCTACACGTTCACGTTCACCGGCGCGAATGCCACGACCGGAGCCTTCATCCTCAAAGGCGCGAACTCGGGGCACACGGTGCCTACACCGTCAGCGTCGCCGGTTCCGCAGAAACTACGCTAACGGCATCGCGGGGAAGGTCGTCGGAGCGGGAACGCCGAGCGACGACGCGCGCTCGACCTTTACGGTCACCCTGCCGGCCGAACCCGACGTCGTGGCCGACGGGTACGCGGATGCGTTGACGGTGGCCGTCAACCCGCTCTAAACGCGAGGCGCTAGGCGGCGGTCCCGTGACAGCGCTTGTACTTCTTGCCTGAACCACACGGGCACAAGTCGTTGCGCCCAACCTTGTCGCCGGCCCGCGCGGCCGGTTTCGCCGGCTGCTCGTCACCGCGATTCGTGTGCACTTGGCTGCGCGGCTTCGCGGAACCGGACCGAGCAGCTTCGCGGCGGTCTCGTCGTCGAGCGTGCGCTGGGGCATCGGCGCGGTCGCGACGGTGCCGTTGCCGGCCGCAGGCTGGGGCGCGATCGCGCCCGACGGGAGCGGCTCGAACCCGGGATGCGTCGGGACCTGCGGCTGGGCCGCGGGCTGCATCTCGGCCGGCGGCGGCTCTTCCTGGCGCTCGATCTTGACCGCGTAGACCGCCTTGATCGCTTCGTCGGCGATGTTGTTCTTGAGATCTTCGAAGATCTCGAAGGCTTCCTTTTCGTACTCGACGCGCGGGTCTTTCTGGCCGTAGCCGCGCAGTCCGATCCCGGTCTTGAGCGCGTCCATCACGTAGAGATGATCGACCCACATGCGGTCGATGATCGGCAGCATGATGTACCGCGACTCGACGAAGCGCATGATCTCCGGCGAAATCTCGGCTTCCTTCGCCTCGTACGCCTCGACGCCGGCCGCGTTCAAGCGTTCGATCATCTCCGAGCGGTCGAGCTTCTCCAGCTCCTCGAGCGCGATGCGCTGCTTGACGGGGTACACCATGTCGAGCTCGTTGAGGATCTCGGGGAGATCCCACTCGGTGGGGTGGCGCTCGTCGGGCGCGTTCTCGTTGACGGCGTCCTCGACTTTGCTGCGCAACGTGTCGAGGAAGAACGAACGCAGCGACTGCCCTTCGAGCACCCGGCGGCGCTCGGCGTAGATCACCTCGCGCTGCTTGTTCATCACGTCGTCGTATTCGAGCACCGACTTGCGGATCTCGTAGTTGTGATTCTCGACCTTGCTCTGGGCGCGCTCGATCGAGGCGGAGAGATCTTCGCTTCGATCGGCGTCTCGTCGGTGAAGCCGACGCGGTCCATGATGCCTTGGATGCGCTCCGCGCCGAAGAGCCGCATGATCTCGTCTTCGAGCGCGACGTAGAAGCGCGTCGTCCCCGGATCGCCCTGGCGGCCGGCGCGCCCGCGCAGCTGGTTGTCGATGCGCCGCGACTCGTGCCGCTCGGTGCCGATGATGTGCAAGCCGCCGGCCTGCGCGACGCCCTCGCCGAGCTTGATGTCGACGCCGCGGCCGGCCATGTTGGTCGCGATCGTCACCGCGCCCGGCTGGCCCGCATCCTTGATGATCTGCGCTTCCTGCTCGTGGTACTTCGCGTTGAGCACGTTGCACTCGACGCCCTTGCGGCGCAGCATCGCGGCCAACCGCTCCGATTTCTCGATCGAGCGCGTGCCGACCAGCACCGGGCGGCCCTTTTGGTGCTCGGCGATGATCTCGTCGATCACCGCGCCGAACTTCGCGTTCTCGCTCTTGTAGACGATGTCGCCGAGGTCGCGCCGGGCGATCGAGCGGTTCGTCGGAATGACGATGACGTCGAGCCCGTAGATGTCGCGGAACTCGCGCTCCTCTGTCTTCGCCGTACCGGTCATGCCGGCGAGCTTCTCGTAAAGGCGAAAGTAATTCTGGAAGGTGATCGTCGCGAGGGTTTGGTCTTCGCTGCGCACCTTGAGGCCTTCTTTGGCCTCGATCGCCTGATGGATGCCGTCGGAGTAGCGGCGCCCGTACATCAGCCGGCCGGTGAACTCGTCGACGATGATCACTTCGCCTTCCTTGACGATGTACTGCTGATCGCGATGGAAGAGGTTGTGCGCGCGCAGCGCGGCGTTGAGCTGGTGCGTCAGCTCGAGGTTGCGCTGGTCGTAGAGATTCGAGATGCCGAGCATCTTCTCGACCTTGGCGACGCCGGCTTCGGTGATCGGGACCGCGTGCGCTTTCTCGTCGACCGTAAAGTCTTCGTCCTTCTTCAGGCGCGGCACGATCTGCGCGAACTTGCCGTAGAGCTCGGTGGCGTCTTGGCCCTGGCCGCTGATGATCAGCGGCGTGCGCGCTTCGTCGATGAGGATCGAGTCGACTTCGTCGACGATCGCGTAGAACAGGTCGCGCTGCACCATGTCTTCGATCTGCCACGCCATGTTGTCGCGCAGGTAGTCGAAGCCGACTTCGTTGTTCGTGACGTAGGTGATGTCGCAGCGATACGCGGCCCGGCGTGCCTCGTGTCGAGGTCGTGCTGGATGACGCCGATCGTCAGGCCGAGGAACGTGTAGAGCGGCGACATCCACTCGGCGTCGCGCTTGGCCAGGTAGTCGTTGACGGTGACGACGTGGACGCCGCGGCCCAGCGAGGGCGTTGGCGTAGACGGGCAGGGTCGCGACCAGCGTCTTGCCCTCGCCGGTCTTCATCTCGGCGACCTTGCCCTCGTGCAGCGCCGACCCGCCCATGAGCTGGACGTCGAAGTGGCGCATCCCGAGGGTACGTTTTCCGGCTTCGCGGGCGACCGCAAAGACTTCGTCGAGCATCGCGTCGAGGGGCTCGCCGCCTGCGAGGCGCGTGCGGAACTCCGGCGTCTTGGCGGCCAAGGCCGCATCGTCGAGCGCCGAGTCTCGGGCTCGTGCGCGTTCACGCGCTCGGCAAATCGGCGGAGCTTAGCGACCTCGCGCTCGTTGCCGTCGAATAACGTCTTCAGAAAAGCCATACTTAGTCCTGATCGTTCGGCACCGGCGGGGGTTGCGCCCCGCCTGCCGCGCGGCTTCCCGCCAGGGCCGTCGGAGGCGTCTCCATATCGGCGGTGGGCAGGTCGATCTCGAAAATGCTTCCCACGTCCAGCGTGGAGCGCACCGAGATGGCGCCCCCGTGGACGTCGACGATCTTGCGGGCCACGTACAGGCCCACGCCCGACCCGGCGACCCCCTTCTGGCGGGCGTTCGTCCCACGGCCGAAGCGCACGAAGATCCGCTCGACCTCGTCGGCCGGAATGCCGATCCCGCTGTCGGAGATCCGAATCACGCAGCGTTCGCCCCGGTCTTCGACCTCGACGGTCACTTCGTCGCTCGAGTACTTCAGGGCGTTCCCGATGACGTTGTCGAGGACGTGGCGCATCCGCGTGCGGTCGATGAACACGAACACCGGCCACGCCGGTGCCTGCAGCGTGATGCGCCGCGTGCCGCGGTTGTGCGTCTCGACGCCGTCCTGCACGAACCCGACCAGGTCGCACACCGAACGCTGCAACGAGAATCCCGCCGCCTGCGTGCGTGCGAGCACGAGCGCATCCTCGGCGAGCTTGGCCAGCCGCTGCGCTTGGGTGAAGATCGTCTCGAGCGTGCCGCGCAACTCGCCTTCTTCGGTTTCCAGCAACAACTCCAAGTGGCCCAGGATGATCGTCAGCGGCCCCTTGAAGTCGTGCGTGAACATCGCGAGCAAATCGTCCTTGAACTCGTTGCTCTCGGCCATCGCGCGGTGCGCACGATCGCTCTCCTCGTAGAGTTCGACGTTGCGCAAACCCAAGGTCAGCAGCGAACCGAACGATTCGAGCAGCCGCACTTCGTCGCCCGAAAACGGCGGCTGCTCTTCGTCGCGCATGCAGTAGAGCACGCCGGCCGGCGCGGCGAGTGCGCCGTCTTCGGAGGCACCCTCGAGCGGGACCGCGATGCGCTGTTCCGAGACCGACGTCACCCCGCCGGCGAACGCGTCGGCGACCAGCGGATCGGCCGTCAAAACCTTGGCCGACGGGGGTTGTGCCGTTTCTCCCAGCACGACGAGGGCGCCGTCGCGGGGGACGAAAATCGCGGCGTAGCGCGCCTCGACCATCGGCAGCACGACGTGCGTCATCGCCATCGCGAGCGGCTCGCGACTGTTGAAGAACAGGATCGTGTGCCCGGCATCCGAGAGCGCAGCCCGTTCGCGCGCGACGCGCCGTTCTTCTTCGAAGAGGCGCGTGTGCGCGAGCGCCAGCCCGACGTGGTTGGCGATCGAGCGCAGCATGATGAGATCGAGTTCTTCGAAGGCGTGCTCGTCGGCGAAGTCGACGCTGAGCGCCGCGTCGACGCGGCCGTTGACGACGATCGGCACGATGACGGTGGCCGCTACGCCGTCGGCCAGGAGCGCTTGGTCTTCCGGCGAGTTCGTCGCGAACTCGACCCGCACGATCCCGCCCAGCACCAGGCAGCGATACAAGTGCGTGCCGTCGATGCGCGGCGCGAGCGGCGGCTCGACGGCGATCGTTCCGTCGGAGTCGGACGCGAGCAGCCGGGCCCGGTTCGCTTCGGCGCCCTCGCGCGTGTAGACGGTGCTGCGGGCGGCCCGAAAGGCCGCACGCACGTCGCGCGCCACGTACGCCAGCATCTCGGTGCGGTCGATCGTCGTCCGCAGATGCTCGCCGATGCGTGCCGAGCATCTTGCTGCGCTCGGCGTCGCGCCCGACCGCTTCGGCGCGCCGGTCGGCCGAGAGCACCGCGGCGATCGTGTCGCCGAGGGTGCGCAGCGACGCGCACCGCTCGTCGTCGGGCGGGGCCGCGCCGGGGACCGTTTGGAGCAGCAGCACGCCCAGCGGCTCATCGCCGGCGTCGAGCGGGACGAACACGAGGGTCGCGTCGCTCGGGGCGGTGGCCGGATCGAGGTACGCCGCCAGCTCGCCGGCCCGGCGCCGGGCACGATGAAGGTGCCGCGGCACTCGAAGCGGCGCAAGGCGTTGAGCAGCAGCCGCCCGCTACCGCGGGTGCCCTGCGAGATGCGCGGGCCATCGGTGCCGGCATGGGCCCGCATCACGCCGCGCCGGTAATCGAAGAGCGTGATCCCGACGCAGGCCCACCCGCAGGCGCACAATTCGTTCGCGAGGGCCAGGCACCGTGCGTCGCTGTCCCGCGTTTGTGCCGCGCGAGAAACCGCCGCGAACATCGCCCTCAAGGCCGCGTCCAACCCTTGCGCCTCCTTGGCCGCGAATCTCCCTACCCAGCTTCCTCCCGCGCGGGGTGGTTGATCTCCTCCGCCGAGGCACGGCGCAGGAGCTCGCCGACCGTCACAAATTCGTAACCTTTGGCCCGGAACCAAGGCACGATCCGGTCCAGCATCTCGA
Organism: Vulcanimicrobiota bacterium; assembly: GCA_963749395.1. Classification (GTDB taxonomy): domain Bacteria; phylum Vulcanimicrobiota; class Vulcanimicrobiia; order Vulcanimicrobiales; family Vulcanimicrobiaceae; genus CAVVMT01. The sequence continues at coordinate 79,583 of CAVVMT010000013.1, read as the reverse complement.
CCGTGGCGATCCGGCCGCTGTGCAGGAGCACGATGTCCGGGGCGGTCGCGTGGGCCTCGATGTGGGCGGCGAGCGTCTCGGCGCTCACGAGCCGCCAGTCGCCCGGATCGTCGTTCCACAGGATCGTGTCGTAGCCCGCGCCCTGCGCGACCCGCAGCGTCTCCTCGGTGTAACGCCCGTGCGGCGGCCGAAAGTAGCGGTCGATCGCGGGGTCGGAAGAAAACTGCGCGAGCGCCTTGCGCCCGCCGTCCAACTCGGCGCGCACCGCCGCCGGCGACTCCTGATCAAGGTTGGGGTGGGTGAGGGTGTGGTTGGCGATCTCGTTGCCGGCCGCTTCGATCCGCCGCGTCAGGGCGGGGAACTGGAGCGCGTCGCGCCCGATCAGGAAGAAGGTCGCCGGCACGCGGAGATCGTGGAGGCGGTCGAGGAGGAGCGGGGTGTCGACGGGGTACGGCCCGTCGTCGAAGGTCAACGCGACGAGCTTGGGCCGCGTCGAGCGGTCGTCGCCGCGGCGCTCTTGGATCAGGCGCACGATGCGCGCGTCGAGGTTCGGCGACACCGCCGTGTGCGCGTCCATCGCAGGGGTGACGATCGCGGGGGTCAAGAGCGCGCTCGAGTGCGCGAAGAGCCGTTCGCCGGCGTACAGCGCGAGCGCGAGCACCAGCGCGACCACGACGCCGGTCACCAGCCGGTTGCGGCCCACTTACGTGCTATGCGCGGAAGCCTGGGGAGCCGGCGAGGGCGGCACGGCGTAGTCTTTTCCGACGATGACGGTGACGTCGGTCGTGGCCGCGCCGCTCTGCACGGGGTCGGGCGTGATCGTCGCCCCGGAGGCGTGCAGCGCGGCCTGCACCTTCTGACCCACGCCGAGCTGCTTGGAGTGGGTGTGGATCTCGGTCGTCTGGTAGTTGAAGTTGTCGGCGTCGGTTACGTCGGCGACGACGAAGCCTTCCTTGCGCAATTGCGCGGCCATTTTCGCGCCCATCCCGGTGATGCCGGTACCGTTCTGCACTTCGATGCGCACGCTCGAGGGTTTGATGGCCGCGAGGTCGGCCGGCGGTACGACCGGCGGCGGCCCCATGGGTCCGAGCAGCAGCTTCTGTACGAGCGCCGCTTTGCCGGCATCGTCGGCCACCAGATCGTCGCCGCCGTTGACGATCTTGTCGCCCGTGAACGGCACCTGCGCCATCTTGACCGAGCTGAGATTGATGCCCGAATACGCGAACGCGAGGCTGCGAATCTCATCGTCGGTGAAGTTCGTGTAGACGTTCCGCTTGACGACCGCGATCAGGTCGTTGATGTGCACGAGATCGTTGAACTTGTCGTTCTTGAGCTTGTCCATCGTGATGCGCAGGACTTGCTGCTGGCGCTGAATGCGGCACGGGTCGCTGCACGCATCGTGGCGGAAGCGGCTGTAGCTCACGGCTTGGTCGCCGTTCATGTGGTGCAGGCCGGGCTTGAAGTGGATGTGCAGGTGACCCCAGTTGTCGTCGTAGTCCATCTGCTCGGCCACCGGCACGTCGATGCCGCCGATCGCGTCGATCAATTCCTTGGTCGCGTTGATGCGCAAGGTGACGTAGCGGTCGAACGGATGGCCGTTGGTCGCGACCGGGAGGCCGAGGAACTTCCCGATGATGTCTTCGCTCTCGCGCGGGCCCCCGAGCGAATACGCCTCGTTGATCTTGCCTTCGTGGCCGTTGGGATACACGACGTCCATGTCGCGCGGCACCGAGAGCACGTCGAGCGACTTGGTCGGGAAGTCGAGCGCGCCGACCATGATCGTGTCGGTGCGCGAGTTCGTCGAATACTCTTGATCCTTGTCGTCGTAGTCGTAGTCGATCCCCATCAGCAAGACGAAGATGCGGTCCTTCCCGAACACCGCCTGCGGTGAGGGGACGAAGTAGCTGACGACGGCTTGCGGCCGGGTTCGAGTGATCGCGGGCCATGCGCGCGACCACGAACCCGACGGCGAAACACGCCAGGAAACCGGCCGCAAACAGGACGATCCCGACGAACGGAATGCCCCGCTTCTTGCGCGGCCGGGGCGGCGCGAGATGCTTACCCAACGGCCGCGAGCTCCCGCACCGGATCGGTCGCGAGCGTGCCGTAGAAATCGAATGCGGTCGCACCGCCGAGCCGCACGTCGACGAACGACCCCACCTCCGCTGCGCTGGTGAAGTGGACGAGCCCGTCGACGCCGGGGGCTTCGCCCATCGAACGTCCGAGCGTCACCTCGCGCGTGCCGAGCGCGGCCGCGATCGGATCGTTGCGGCGCAAGGTCGCGCGGCCTTCGACGAGCACCGGCACCGTCGTGCCGACGCGCCGCTCGCGCGCGGCGAGCGAGGCGACGCGCTGTGCTTCGCGCAAGCGCAAGAGCCGGGCGCGCTTCTCGCGCACGCCGACTTGCGCGCCGAGTTCGCCCGCCGGCGTGCCTTCCTCGCGGCTATAGGTGAAGAAGCCCACGCGGTCGAGCTGCGCCCGCCCGAGCCACGCTTCGAGGTAGGCGACGTGCTCCTCGCGCTCGCCCGGAAAACCGACGATAAACGTCGAGCGCATCGTGATGCCGGGGACGCGCGCGCGGAACTCGTCGATGATTTCGAGATAGCGCTCGCCGTTGGACGGCCGCTTCATCGCCCGCAGCACCTCGGGGTGCGCGTGCTGCAACGGCATGTCCATGTAGGTGCACACCTTCGGCAGCGACGCCATCGCGTCGATCAACTCGCTGTCGACCGTCGCGGGATACAAGTAGAGCAGCCGCAACCACGCGACCCCGTCGACCTCGTGCAGATCGTGCAGCAGACGCGCGAGACCTCCGCGCCGCATCCCGCGGTCGCGGCCCCACATCGAGGTATCTTGGGCGATCAGCACCAGCTCCTTCGCCCCGCCGGCGGCGAGGGCGCGCGCTTCGGCGAGGATCGACTCGCTGCTGCGGCTGCGGAATCCACCGCGCAGCTGCGGGATGATGCAGAACGTGCACGGGTGATCGCAGCCTTCGGCGACCTTCAAATACGCGGTCGCGCGGGGCGTCGTGACCAACCGCGGCAAGAAATCGTGTTCCGGTTCAGCGTCGAACTGCAGCCGCACCGGGCCCAGGCCCGCGCGCGCTTCGGCCAGCACCTCGGCGATGCCGCCGTACGCGCCGGTGCCGACGATGCCGTCGATCTCGGGCACGAGCTCGCGCAACTGCTCGCCGTAGCGCTGCGAAAGACAGCCGGCGACGATCAGTTGCTGGCCGTCGCGCTTCGCGGCCGCATGCTCGAGGATCACGTCGGTCGATTCGGCTTTCGCCGGGTCGATGAACGCACACGTGTTGATGACGACGGCATCGGCGTCGGCGGCTTCGGGCACGAGTTCCCAGCCCACTGCGCCCAGCTTCGCGATCATCACTTCGGAGTCGACGAGATTTTTCGCGCACCCGAGGCTGACGAACGCGACCCGCGAGGGCGGCTGCGCGCTCACCGGTAGTTCACGAACTGCAGCGGCAGATCGATCTCGAGCTTGCGCAGCACGTCCATGATCTTCTGCAAGTCGTCCTTGCTCTTGCCCGAGATGCGGACTTGCTCGTCTTGGTACTGCGCCTGCACTTTTAGCTTGGTTGCCTTCACTGCGTCGATCAACGCCTTGCTCTTGTCCTTCGGAATGCCGGCCCGGATCGCGATCTTCTGCCGGACGGTCTGGCCCGCGGCCGGCTCGACGTCGCCGTACTCGAACGCCTTGGGCGAGATGCCGCGCTTGACGGCGCGCCCGAGCACGATGTCGACAACGTTCTTCATCTTCAGTTCGTCGTCGGTCACGATCGTGATCTCTTTTTCGGTGTTCTCGATCGACGTCTTCGAGTTCTTGAAGTCGAAACGCCCGGCGATCTCTTTGCGCGCTTGATTGAGGGCGTTGTCGAGTTCTTGTTCGTCGACGCGCGAAACGACGTCGAACGACGAATCTGCAGCCATGCTACTCCCGTTGCAACGGAAACGTGCGTTCGACCACGTCGCCGCTGGCGCCCAGCTTTCCCAAATCGCGGCCGTTGAGCACGATGTCGACGCCGCCTGCGTTGCCGATCCGTACGACCGCTTGCTTTCCGTGGAACGTCTTGAGGGTTCCGGCCGGGTACACACCTTCGACGGCGACGTTCCCATCTACCACTACGCGGACCCAGGACGGCGACGTGACGCGCATCGTCAGCGTAGGACCGCTGGGGAGTGGCTTCGGTTGCCGAGCCGCGGGCGGCGCCGAGGGCGCAGCGGGATGCGGACGCCGGCGCGACCGGCTCGGCGGCGCTCGGTTGCACGCCGGCGCCGGGCGCGACGGTGCCGGCGTTCGCGACGGCGGGCGGAGAAGCAGACGCTTGGGCAAGAGCATGGCTGTCGGGCACGCGGTCGCCGGTTTGGAGCAGGTAGTAATTGTAACCGAGAAACGCGATCAGTACCGCCGCGACGACGCCCGCGAGCCACAGCCAAACGCTCGGCCCGCGACGCGTCGCAACCCCGCTCGTGCTGCGCGCGGTTGCGGGTTCGGACGGTGTGGCGCTCACCGTAGAGGCAGTGCCCTGCGCGGGCGGCGCTTCGGCGAAGCGGGCGACGGCGGCCTCGCCATCCAATCCCAGAAAGCGCGCGTACGTTCGTATGAAACCGCGCACGTAAACCGCGGGACCGATCGCTACCCAATCCTCGTTTTCGATCGCCTGCAGATAAATCGAGCGAATGTGAATCTGTTCGGCGACGTCCGAGAGCGACAGGCCTCGCGCTTCTCGAGCGGCGCGAAACTCCTCTCCGAGACCAGGCATGCGATGATCTTAGCCTCCTTATACGGTTATCCTGTATCGTGATCGACCAGGCTCCAGCCAAACGCGCACGCGTGATCGCCGCGATGAGCGGCGGCGTCGATTCCGCCGTGGCCGCCGGGCTCTTGCTCGAGAATGGCTACGACGTCGTCGGCGTCACGATGAAGATGTACGAACAGACGCGTCCGGCACATGCGAAATCGTGCTGCGGAAGCGACGACTTCGACGACGCCCGGCGCAGCGCGGCGGCGCTCGGCATCCCGCATTACGTGCTCGATTTCGAAGAGACGTTCCGGCGTGAGGTCGTGGCGCGGTTCGCCGCCGACTACCTGCACGGCCGCACGCCCAACCCGTGCGTCGCCTGCAACAACTTCGTCAAGCTCGGCACGCTGCGCAAGTACGCGCGCGCGTTCGGCGCCGAGTTCGTCGCCACCGGCCACTACGCTCGGCTCGAGCACCGGGCCGACGGGCCGCACCTCTTCCGCAGCGGCGAAGCCAAAGATCAGTCGTACGCCCTGGCGCAGCTCGCGCCGGACCAGCTCGCGGGGCTCCTACTGCCGCTGGGCGGCCTGACCAAGGCGCAGACCCGCGCCCGCGCCGCCGGGTTCGGTCTGCCGGTGCACGACAAGGCCGAGTCGCAGGACATCTGCTTCGTCGAGGGCGGCGACTACCGCGACGTGCTGGAGCGGCTCGCCCCCGGCGCGCGGGCTCCGGGCGACGTCCGCGACGGCTCGGGCGCGCGGGTGGGGAGCCACGCGGGCGTGCTCGACTACACCGTCGGCCAGCGCCGCGGCGTCCCCGCCAATCCCGCCGGCGAGGCGCGTTACGTCACCCGGATCGACGCGGCGACCAACACGATCGTCGTCGGCCGCGAAGACGAGCTGCTCGCCCGGGGCCTGATCGCCGACGCGCGCAACCTGATCCGCCCGGAGGCCTTCGCCGCCGGCGACGCCGACGTGCTCGCGATGATACGCTACCGCAGCCGGCAAGTCCCGGCCCGCGCGCGGCTGGGAGCGGGCGCGACGCTCGAGCTCGCGTTCGCCGAGCCGCAGCGCGCGGTCGCGCCGGGCCAGCTCGTCGCGCTCTACGCCCTCGATGGTGAGGAAGTGCTGGGCGCGGCCACGATCGTCGAAGCGCGCTGACCGCGGCGGGATGCTCCGGCCGGGCAAGCGCGAAAGCGACCGGGCATGAGCAGCCATCATACCCTGCACTTCACCCTGAACGGGGAACCGCGCCGGGCGGAGGTCCCCGCCGAGCGCCTGCTGATCGATCTCCTGCGCGACGACTTCGGGCTCACGGGAACCAAGGAGGGCTGCTCCATCGGCGTGTGCGGCGCGTGCAGCGTGTTGGTCGACGGCGCGGTCGTGTCTGCGTGCCTCTATCCGGCGGTGTTTGCCGACGGTGCCGCGGTCGTGACGGTCGAAGGGCTCGCGCACGCCGACGGCACGCTCGGCCGCCTGCAGGAGGCATTCATTCGCGGCGGCGGTTTCCAGTGCGGGATATGCACGCCGGGCCAGCTCGTCTCCGCGACCGCGCTGTTGGCCGAAGAGCCGCATCCCAGCGCCGGCGACGTGCGCGCCTGGATGACGGGCAACTTGTGCCGCTGCACCGGCTACTATCAGATCGTCGAATCGGTCTTGGCAGCCGCCGAGGCCGACGAGGCGCCGCGATGAGGGGGTTCGAGTATCGCCCCGCGACGTCGCTCGCGCAAGCGCTGGAGTGGCTCGCCGGCGCCGGCGACGACGCCCATCTGATCGCGGGTGGGACCGCGCTCGTGACGATGATGAAGCAGCGGCTCGTCGAACCGGCGATCGTCGTCGGCTTGCGCGACGTGCCGGAACTGCGGGGCATCCGGCGCGACGCCGGCGGCGGGCTCGAGATCGGCGCGATGGAGACGCACCGCGCGCTCGAACGGTCGACCGAGGTACGCGCGCACTGCGGCGCGCTCGCCGAGACCTTCGCGAGCGTCGCCACGGTGCGCATCCGCAACCAGGGCACGGTGGGCGGAAACCTCGCGCACGCCGACCCGGCGCAAGACCCGCCGCCGATGCTGATCGCGCTCGACGCCGAAGCCGTCATCGCCTCGCCCGGCGGCGAACGGACGCTGCCGCTCGACGCATTCTTCATCGGCTTCTTCGAGACCGCGCTCGCGCCGGGCGAGATCTTGCGCGCGGTGCGCGTGCCGCCGCCGGCCCCGGGGGCGCGCGCGACGTACGTGAAGTTTCTGCCGCAATCGCAGGACGACTACGCGACGATATCCGTCGCCTGCGTGATCGAGGCTGACGAGGAGCAACGCTGCACCCGGGCGCGCATCGCGCTCGGCGGCGCCGCAAGCGTGCCGCTGCGCGTGAGCGCCGCAGAGGACGCGCTGATCGGCAACGTGTTGACGCGCGAGGCGATCGACGAGGCCGCCGCGCTCGTGCGCGACGCCGTCGATCCGCTCGGCGACGTCCGCGGCTCGGCGGCCTACAAGCGCGAGATGGCGCGCGTGTGGACCGCCCGCGCGCTGCGCCAAACGGCGCTCGGCGAGGTGCCGGTCGCGATCTAGCCGCCTGGCGGCGCTACGCTACTGGAAGAGCCTGGTCACGGTTTGGGGCTGCAGGTTCGCTTGCGACAGCACGGATGTGCCGACTTGCACGAGCGTCGTGAGCCGGTTGAAGTTCGTCGATTCACTGGAAACGTTGAGGTCGCGAATGTTCGACTCGGAGGCCTGCAGGTTGTTCGCGGCGGTTTGATCGTTCGACTGGTCGATGTTCAGCCGCACGACGATCGCACCGAGTTCCGCTTGCTGGTGCAGAAGCTGTTGCAGCGCGCGATCGATCTGTCCGATCGCATCTTCCGCACCGAGCGACGGGTTCTGCGGCGTCGATGCCAGCAAGTTGACGTTCGAGATTCGCAACGAGTTCGTATTGCTCGCCTCGAGACCGATTTGGATCGTCTGGCCTTCGTTCGAACCGCTCTGGAAGTTGAACGCAGGCTGCGTCGGATTCGACTGGACTGCCGTTTGCTGCGCGACCTTGATGTACGTCGTCACGCCGACGTCGTTGGTGCCGAACTGCCCGAGGGTGATCTGGACGTTGTCGAAGACCGTCGACGTGCTGCCGGCCGCGAGGAGTTGGCCGGCAACCGACGCGGCATTGGTGATCGTGTAAACCGTACCGCTGACGGTCGCCAAGGTGCTGCTCGCCGTCGGATCGATGCCGCTGTTGAAGAACGACTCGACGACCGCGATCGAGAGCCCGGTATTGACGACTTGCAGCTCGATCGTGCCGTCGACGGTCGTGCCGGTCGACACCGTACCGGTGGTGAAGCCCTGCGCGTAGGCCGCCCCGATGACGTCGGCCCCGCCGACGACCACGCCGGTACTGAAGAATCCGGTCTGAGCGGCGAGCGACGAACCCGCGGCCGGCTGCACGCACGCCGCCAGCAGCCCCCCGTTGACCCCGGCATTCGACAGGCCGCCCGCGCCGCCGGTCACTTGAATGCCGCTCAAAGTCACGGTACCGATGTTCGCGGCGGTGATCGACAACGTGTCGGCGCCGGTCGCGGTAAAGGTGTAGCTGTAGGGCGTGAGCGGCTGAGCGGCGCCGGAGAACGACTCGACGACGGCGCCGTCGACCTTGGCGGCGTAGTTGAGGATACCGCCGCCGCCGGGACGCATCGAAGTTGATCGTGTACGTGCCGCCCGCGGTCAACCCCGTGAGGTTGCGCGTCGCGGTGACGACGCCGGTCTGCGTGAGGTTCGCATACGACTGCGATGCGCCGCCGCCGTTGACCCGCGTCACGACGCCCGGGCCGCTCGACGCCAACGCGGCGTTGCTCGTGATCTGCACCGAGGCGATCTGCGCGGCAACGTACCCGGCGTGGCTGCCGTCGAGCAGTTGCAGCCCGTTGAACGTCGTGTTCTGCGAGATGCGGTTGACCTCGAGCAACAGCTGCGAGACCTCCGTCTGCAGGTTCGCCTTGTCGCTCGTGCTATTGATGTCGGACGCGGCCTCGACCGCGAGACTCCGGATACGCTGCAGGATGCCGGTCGTCGCCTGGAGCGCGCCCTCCGCGACGGTCGCCGCATTGTTGGCGTTCTGGACGTTCTGCACGGCTTGGTCGAAGCCGTTGACTTGTGCTTGCAGCGACTCGGCGATCGCTAGGCCCGACGGATCGTCCGCGGCCGTCGTAATCCTCAACCCGCTCGACAAGCGCGCCGTCGACGTCGCGAGCGCTGCCTGGTTCTGGGTGAGGTTCAGCTCGGCCGTATTGGCCGACAAATTATTAACGAGGCTCAAGCCACTCGTCGCCATATCCCCTCCATGGTCGCCCGTGGGTCTGACTTCCGTGTCCGGCCGCCATCATGGCGAACCGGAATCCTCTGCCCCTCGTCTATCGACTCATGTAACGCCCGAACTTCGTTGAAGACCGGCAGTGGAGATACCGTTTCTCTCCCGAATTCAGGGTCCTGCCGGTACAGCCGGGCGGGCGCGGCCCGGCGGGAGGACGGCCGATACTGATGGTGATGACGGCCAACGCGGTGGAAAACGCGGTGCAGCGCGGCTCTCGGTTCCTGAGCGCGGGGCGTTTCCGGGAGGCGATGGCGGCGGCCCAGGAGGCGCACAACCTCAACAATCAGGTCGGAGGGCCGCTGCTGGTCGCCGCCATCGCGGCCGCCGGGCTGGGCCGTAACGCCGACGCCCTGCGCTTCCTCGATGTCGCCGCCGAGCGCGACCCGGACCACCCGCAAGCAGATTTCGCGCGGGCGACCGTGCTGGTGCGGATGGCCTCACCGAATGCCGTCGAGCCGGCGGAGCGGGCCCTCGAGCTCGCGCCGGAACAACCCGAGGCGCTCAACCTCTTGGGCCGCGCGCTCCACCTCGCCGAGCGGTTCGACGAGGCGCTCCCGGTGTTCGACCGGGCGATCCGCGCCGGCGGGGCAATCGTCAACACGGCCAAGGTCAACAAGGCCGTCGTCCTACGCGCCCTGGGACGGCTCGACGAAGCCGCCGGGTTGATCGACGGCGTGCTCGACAAGGATCCACGCGACGTCGGCGCCTGGTTCGAACGCGCGTCGCTCAAGCGTTATGGGCCCGGAGATCCGGACTTGGACCGCATGCGCCGGCTCCTCCAACCCGGGGTGCTCGGCGGTGAGGACCAGCGCATGAATCTGCTCTTCGCTCTGGGCTCTGCCTCGCTCGACGCCGACCCGGAACGGGCCTTCTCTTACCTCGACGAAGCCAACCGGCTCAAGCGGTCGGGGTTTCCCTTCGATCTCGAGGAAACGGAGCGTTTCTGCGCCCGTATCCCGGGGCTGTTCCAGCGGCCCCTGTTCGAGCGCCTGAAAGGCCAGGGCGACCCGTCGGACTTGCCGATCTTCATCGTCGGCATGCCGCGCTCGGGGACGAGCCTCGTCGAACAAATTCTCGCCTCGCATCCCGCCGTCCATGGTGCCGGTGAGACGCGCTTATTCAACCTGGCGATGCAAGCGACCGGCTTCGCCACCGATCTGCCGCACGATACAGCGGCGTTCACGAGCCCCCGGTTGCGCCGGCTGGCGGCGGCCTACGTCACGCCGCTGCGCGAGCTGGCGCCGCAGAAGGCGCGCGTCACCGACAAAGCCCTCTTGCACTCGCAGACGCTCGGATTCGCGCACCTCGCGCTGCCGAACGCACGCATCGTGCACATACGCCGCGACCCGCTCGACACGTGCCTCTCGATCTACGCGCACCTCTTTCAAGGATATGTGCCTTACGCGTACGATCAGACCGAACTCGGGCGCTACTACCGCGTGCACGCGACGTTGATGGCGCATTGGGCGACGGTGCTGCCCGCCGGTTCATTCTTGGAGCTCGACTACGAGGCGCTGGTCGACGACTTCGACGCGCAAGCCCGCCGCTTGATCGCTTTCTGCGGCTTGCCGTGGGACGATGCATGCCTGCACTTCGAGCGCACGCAGCGCCCGGTTCGCACCGCCAGCGCAGTGCAAGTGCGCCGTCCCCTCTACCGCTCGAGCGTCGGGCGCGCCAAACGCTTCGAGCCGCACTTGCAACCGTTGCTGAAGGCGCTTCGCTAAACCGCCGCCCCCCGCGCCACGACCGCGTCACGCCGCAAGGCGTCAAACACGCGCTCCGCGGTCAGCGGCAGCTCGGTGACCCGCGCGCCGGCGGCGTCGGCGATCGCGTTCGCGACGGCCGGCGCCACGCCGGGATTGCCCGCCTCGCCGGCCATCTTGGCGCCGAACGGCCCGGGGCCGCCGGTGTCGATCAGGAACGCGGTGCGCAGCGGCGGCACGTCGATCGCGGTCGGCAGCTTGTAGTCGGCGAGCAGCGCGTTGACGACGCGGCCGTCCTGCACGCGCAGCTCTTCGAACATCGCTTGTCCCAGGCCGAACACGAACCCGCCGTTGATCTGGCCGCGATGCGCGACCGGATTGATGATCGTGCCGACGTCGGCGACCAAGACCGCATCGTGAATGCGGACCGCGCCGGTCTCGCGGTCGACCCCGACTTCGATCGCGTAGGCGGAGAAGTTGTGGTGCGCGGGATGGCCGTGGTGATGCACGCCGTCGAACTCGCCCACCACCTCGATCGTCTCGCGCGCCGCGAGTTGCGGTGCCAGGTCGGCGAACGGGATCTCGCGCGCGCCGGCGATGAAGCGGCCGGCGGCGAAGCGGACGGTCCCGGGCGGCTCGCCGAGCACCGTCGCCGCGGCGGATTCGAGCCGGCGCACGAGCGCGTTCATGCCGTCGAGCGTCGCCCCGCCCACGATGTGGACGACCCGGCTGCCGCCCGAGCCCGGATCGGCGCCGGCTTCGGCCGTCGAGCCCGCGCTGACGACGATCGTCTCGAGCGGCACGCCCAGCGCGCGCGCCGCGATCCGCTGCACGGCGGTGTGCGCGCCGGTCCCTTGATCGGGCAGGCCGCTCAACACCGCGACCCGCCCGTCTTCGCCGAGCCGGATCTTGACCGACGTTTTGCCGCCGCCGATGTGGCGCACGGAGAGCGCGACGCCGCGGCCGCGGCCGGGCGGGAGCGGCGTGCCCCAGTGCGACGCCTCACGCAGTTTCGCCAACACTTCGGCGCCGCGCGGATCGAGGAACAACTCGCCGTCGACGGCGGCTTCGCCCTCGCGCAACAGATTCTGTTCGCGAAACGCGAGCGGGTCGATGCCGAGCTCGCGCGCGATCGTGTCGATGTGCGACTCGAACGCAAACAGCGTCTGCACGTCGCCGGGGGCGCGAACGCTGCCGCCGGGGACGGTGTTCGTGTAGACGGTCGCGATCTCGATGCGCGCGTTGGGAATGCGGTACGCGATCTTCGTGTAGCCCTCGCCCGGCATCAACAGCGGACCCGGCTTGCCGGCCGCGTAGGCGCCGCCGTTATACGCGACGTGGGCTTCGTGCGCGAGCAGATCGCCGTTGGCGGAAACTGCGGTGCGCAACGTCATCTCGGCACTATGGCGCACGGTCGTCGATCCCAAGTCGTCGATCGACGCCCGCACGAATTTCACCGGCCGGCCGGTCGCGACCGCGAGGAAATAGCACGGGTACTCCTCGATCGAAAGGGCCTTGCCGCCGAAGTCGCCGCCGATCTCGCGCTTCTCGATGACGATGCGCTCCTCGGGCAACCCGGTGACGTGCGCGAACTGCTGCCGCAGCGCGAACGGGGCCTTGTTGGGCGAGATGACGTGCACGAGCCCCTCGTCGTCGATCCACACGAGCGTCGCGCGCGGCTCCATCGGTGCGGCATGTTGCCGCGGGGTGCGGAAGGTCTGCTCGATCACGCGATCGGCCGACGCGAAGATCGGCGCGAGATCGGCCGCGCCGCAGGCGATGACCCGCTGGCCCTGGACGTTCGGATGCGAGCGCGGTTTGCGCGCGACGTCCATCCGGTAGCCCTCCGGAGACTCGTGCAGCACCGGCGCACCGGCGGCGAGCGCCTCCGCGATCTCGAAGACCGGCGTCAGCTCCTCGTACTCGACCACGATCGCGAGCGCCGCGGCTTCGGCTTGCTCGCGCGTCTCGGCGGCCACCGCCGCGACGAATTCGCCGACGAAGCGCACCTTCTCGCGCGCCAGCACCGGATAGTCGAAGAGCCGGCGTCCGAAGCGGCGTTCGCCGGTGTCCTCGCCGGTGAGAATCGCCCGCACGCCCGGCATCGCGCGCGCCTCGGCGGTGTCGATCGCCACGATGCGCGCGTGCGGCGACTGGCTCTGCGCGAACGCCGCCCACAGCATCCCCGGCCGGCTGAAGTCGCGGCTGTACCGCGCCTCCCCGGTCACCTTGTCGCGCCCGTCGACGCGGTATTCGTTCGAGAGCAAAACGTCGGTCGTCATCGCGGGCTGGCTTTCGTCTCAGCCGCGCGTTCCACTGCCGCGGGTATCGGCTTCAGGCGTCGACGATCGCTGCGAAGTCGAGCGTCAGGCCGGCAGGAGGCGTACCCCGCTCGAACGCTTCGCCGGTCTCGGGGTCGATCGCCACCGCATAGGCGCAGCCGTCACGGAGGTACTTCTCGATCTTTTGCTTCACCGCCGGCCAGGCATCGGTCGGGCTTGCGACCTCGATGACGATATCGGGCATCAGCGGCCAAAAGCCGGCGGTCTCGCGATGCTGCGCCACCCGCTCGGCGCTCACCCAAGATGCGCCCGGGCTGACGACGCCGCCGCCGGGTGTCTTGAAGCCGGTCCCGGCATCGTAGGCTTTGCCGCCCGCGCGTTTGGCGAACGCGTACAGTTGGACGAGCGCTTCGGCGCTCTTCGCTCCCCCTGGAGTCGATGTCGGACTCACGAGCAAAGCGCCGTCATCGGCGCGCTCGAATTTCCAGCCCGGGTTGGTTTCGGAGATCCGCCGGAGATCGTCATCGGACGCCCGCACCTGCGGCCCGCTCACAATCGCCGCCATCGCCCACTCCACTTCCCTTGTTCCGGCCCGACTTTCGACGGGCGCCGCCAAGTCACCACCCCTCGAACGAACGTGCGCCGTCGAGGGCGTGCAGCGCGACGTACGGGCGCGCGGCCCGCATGCCCGCGCTGACGGGCTCGTAGCCCGCGACGGCCATCAACGGATTGAGCCAGACGACGCCGGCGCTGCGCCGTGCGAGCGTGCGCAGCGTACCGCGCAGTAGCGCGACGTCGCCGACGTCGAGGCCGTCGCTGACGATGAAGATCAGCGTATCGTAGTCGACGCGCGGCCCGTGCACGTGGACGAACTCGGCCAGGCTTTGGCCGATGCGCGTCCCGCCGCCCCACGCTTCGCCCAACGCCCCGACGGGCAATCCTTCACCAGCCATCGGCGCCGCGAGCTCGCGCGTGACGTCGCGCAGTTGCGTGCTGAAGGCGAAGACCGTCGTGCGCCGGCAGCGGCGCCGCAACGCATACGCAAACTGGAGCGCCGCGGCTCCGTACTCGCTCATCGAACGGCTCCCGTCGACCAGCACGACGAACGACGGATTGCGCGGCGGGTGATCGAGGCGGCGCAGAGATCCCGGTTCGCCGCCGGTCTGCAAGCTCGTGCGCAAGGTGCGGCGCACGTCGATGCGCCGGCCGCGCGCGCCCGGCCGCCAGCGCCGGGAACGGCCCAGGCGCATCCGCGCGACGAAGCGGCCCGCGGCGTCGAGCATCGCGCCGAGCCCCGCCCGCGGGACCGCGGGCGGATCGCGCCGCGCCGCGACGGCGCTGTACTTCGCGAGCAACGCTTGCCACGAGCCGGCGGCGTCGTTTAGCGCTTCGGGCGCCGGCCGCCGCGAGGTTGCACGCTCGGCCTCCCCGTCATCGCCGGCCTGCGGATCGCGACCGTGCGCCGCGCGTTCTTCCGGCGCCTCGGGGGGCGTCCCGGCACGCGAATGCCGCGGGCGGTATGCGTCCTGCACGATCCCGGTGCGCGCTTGCAGAAAGTACGCGTCGAAGGCCGGGTCGAACGCGGCGACGTCGTCGCGCGACGTGCAGCAGATCAGGCGCATCGCCGTACGCACGCGCGCCAGGTCGTCGATGCCGGTGACCTCGAGCGCGCGCAGCGCGTCGCGCGCTTCGCCGGTCCCGAGCGTGAACCCGTGCTCGTCGCGCAGATGCGCGCAGAACCCGACGACTGCGTCGCCGAACGTCGCGTTCACCCGCGGCGCGCTTCGACCGATCCCAATCCGAAGTCGCCCGCCGTAGCGTTCGCAGCGCGCGTTTCACCCGCGAGCAGCGCACCGTACCGTTCGCGCTGCGCACGTAGCAGGTCCCAATCTTCCTGCACCTTGAGGATGCAGCCGATCGTCTCTTCGATCGCGATCTGATCGAGCATGTCGCGGTGCAGGCGCGTCAGCGCGAGCGCCCAGTCGAGGCTCTCCGCGGTGCCGGGGACTTTTTGGAACGGCTGCGCGCGCAAGAACTGCATGAACCGCACGATCTGTTGCGCCAAGTTCGCCTCGAGCCCGGGCAACCGTGCGCGCAGGATCGCGATCTCTTCGTCGGGCCGCGGATAGTCGAGCCATAAATACAGGCAGCGGCGGCGCAAGGCGTCGGAGAGGTCGCGCGAGCGGTTCGAGGTGAGGATCACCGCCGGCCGGTGCGTAGCGCGGATCGTGCCGATCTCCGGGATCGTCACTTGAAACTCACCGAGCAACTCGAGGAGAAACGCCTCGAACGCCTCGTCGGCGCGATCGATCTCGTCGATCAACAGCACAGGCGCGCGTTCTTGCGTGATCGCTTCGAGCAACGGGCGGCGCAAGAGATACGCTTCGCTGAAGATCTCGGCTTCGCGTGCGGCCGCGCCGCCGCCGCTCTCCGTCGCCCGGATGTGCAGCAGCTGCTTGGGAAAATTCCACTCGTACAAAGCGTTCGACGCATCGAGCCCCTCGTAGCACTGCAGGCGGATCAGGCGCGTTTCGAGCACGTCGGCGAGCACTTTCGCGCTCTCCGTTTTGCCGACGCCGGCGGGCCCTTCGATCAAGAGCGGCTTTTCGAGCGCGAGCATCAGTTCGAAAGCGACCGCGGCCGCGGCGTTGGCGACGTATCCGCGCTCCGCGAACCGTTCGCGGAGGCGCTCGACGTTCACGTGACCGATACGGCACCGGCGTACTGCTGCGGTTCGCGTTCGAACGTCGCGCGACAGTGCGCGCTGCAGAAACCGTAGGTCGCGCCGCGGAACTCCGCGCGGTGGCGCAGATCCGTCGCCTCGACGTCCATGCCGCAAATGGGGTCGACCAGCGCCGGAGCGGGCGCGACCGTCATGACGAGGGCGGCGGAGGACGGGACCTCGGCGACGATCTGCGCGAGGATCGACACCGCGACGTCGGCCGGGCTGCGCGCGCCCAAATCGAGCCCGACCGGATTGCGGATCGCATCGAGCCACGCGCCCGGAACGCCCGCTTGGGCGAGCACGCCGCGCACGCCCGCGGCGCGCTTGCGGCTGGCGAGCAGCCCGACGAAGGCCGCCGGCCCGCGCGCGAGCGTTTCGAGCACGGCCTCGTCGTAATGGCCCTGCGAGGCGACGACCGCGACGACGCCCGGGCCGGCGCTCGCGAGATGCTCCGCCAGCCGGTCGACGGTGACGACCTCGACGCCCGCCGCCCGCTCGACGTCGCCGGCTTCTTGCGCGTCGACGACGCGGGTCACATCGTACGCGAGCGCGGCCGCGAGCCGCGCGAGCGCGTCGGCCACCGGCGTGAGGCCCGCGACGAGCAGCCGGCGTGGCGGCAGATGGGGCTCCAGATACACTTCGACCGCTCCTTCCGAGGCGCAGCCCATCGGGACGACGACGCGATCCGCCTCGGAACGCGGCGCGACGGTCTCGTCGTCGGCGGCAGGCCGGATCTCGAGCACCCGCGGCACGCCGCTGCGCAGCGCGTCGAGCGCCTCGCGACGTACGATGTCGCGCGAACACGATCCGCCGACGAAGCCCTCCATCCGGCCGTCGGCCAGGATGACGGCGCGGTCGCCGAGGTGCGAGCTGACCGGCGCGCGGCGTGCGATCACCGTCGCGAGCGTGAACGGCTCGTGACGGCGCCGCAGTTCGGCAATCCGCGCGAACAGCTCCATCGCGCTACGCCGCCGCCGTCAGCTTCGCGCGCACGTTGGCGAAGGTCGTCGTGATGACGCGCTTGGCTTGCGCGTCGAGGACACGGCCGCCGACGGTTGCGACCGGGCCGCGCATCGTCGCCGTCCCCATCCAGTCGAGGGTCGTCGTCCCGTCGTCGTTCTCTTTCACGTCCGAGCCGGCGTGCAGGTCGACGACGCTGCCGAACCCGCCGCCGCTGATCTTCATGTCGAGGTGCGACGTCTCCGGATGGGGCTCCAGCGCGATCTTGAACTTGAACTTGCCGCGCACCGGGCCGACCGCGACGCCGACGGTCGCGTCGACGTGCTGCGGATCGACGACGTTCATCTCCAGAAGATCGGGCAAGCACGAGCCGACCTGGGCGGGATCGGTGATGAACGCCCAGACCGCGCTCTTGCTCGCGCCGATCACTTCGTGACCGTCGTACTTGAGGTCCATTAGGCGCGCGCCTGTGCGTCGCGGATCGCGCGCCACACCTTCTCGCGCGTCAGCGGCATGTCGATGTTCGTGACGCCCAGCGGCGCGAGCGCATCCATCACGGCGTTGACGAAGGCCGCCGGCGAGCCGACGTTCGGGCTCTCGCCGACGCCCTTGGCGCCGATCGGATGATGCGGGCTCGGCGTGCAGGTGCTGTCGGTCTCCCACTTCGGCGTTTCGAGCGACGTCGGCACCAGGTAGTCGGTGAAGTTCGTGTTGAGGTTGTTGCCGCCCGCGTCGTAGGCGATCTCCTGCATGAACGCGATCGCGAACCCCTCGGTCAGCCCGCCGTGGATCTGGCCTTGCACGACCATCGGATTGATCACCGTGCCGCAGTCGTCGATGGCGAGGAAACGGCGCACGTGCGTCTCGCCGGTCTCGCGGTCGACGTCGACGACCGCGATGTACGCGCCGTGCGGGAACGTCAAGTTCGGTGGATCGTAGTAGTACGTCGCCTCGAGGCCCGGCTCGCTGTCGGGCGCCGGATTCGTGTACGCGGCGAACGCGACTTCCTTCATCGTGACGGTTTTGCCGGGAACGCCCTTGAGGTGGAACGCGTAGTCGCGCCACTCGACGTCGTCGTCGGCGGCCTCGAGCAAATGGGCGGCGATCTTCTTCGCCTTCTCGCGCACTCGGCGCGCGGCCATCGCGATCGCGGCGCCGGCGACCGGCGTGCTCCGGCTCGCGTACGTGCCCAAGCCGTAGGGCGCGGTGTCGGTGTCGCCCTCTTCGACCAGGATGTTTTGCGGATCGAGGCCGAGTTCTTCGGCCACGATCTGCGCCCACGTCGTCTCGTGGCCTTGACCCTGATGGCGCGTGCCGGCGCGCACGATGCCCGAGCCGGTCGGATGGATGCGGATCTCGGCACTGTCGAACATCTTGATGCCCATGATGTCGAAATGCTTGCTCGGCCCGGCGCCGACCGCTTCGGTGAAGGTGGAGATGCCGATCCCCATCAGCTCGCCGCGGGCGCGTTTTTCCGCCTGCTCCTTGCGCAGGCCGGCGTAGTCGATCTTCGCCAACGCCTTCTCGAGCGTGTGATGATAGTCGCCGCTGTCGTAGACGAAGCCGAGCGGCGAGGGATACGGGAACTGCTCTTTCTTCACGAAGTTCTGCAGGCGCAACTCCGCGGGATCCTTGCCGAGTTTGTTTGCCAACAAATCGATCCCGCGTTCGATCGCGTACGACGCTTCGGTGACCCTGAACGAACAGCGGTACGCGATCCCGCCGGGTGCTTTGTTCGTGAAGTACGCGTCGAGCTCGGTGAACGCGACCGGAAAGTCGTACGACCCGGTGACGATGCCGAACAGGCCGGCCGGATACTTCGTCGGATCGGCGGCGGCGTCGAAGGCCCCGTGGTCGGCGACGGTCGTCACCCGCAGCGCGGTCAGGGTACCGTCGCGCTTGGCGCCGATCTCGACGTCCATGTGATAGTCGCGCGCGAACCCGGTCGTCGTCAGGTTCTCGGTGCGCGTCTCCACCCACTTGACCGGGACGCCCAGGATCACCGACGCGGCCGCCGAGACGACGTAGCCCGCATAGACGGGCACCTTGTTGCCGAAGCCGCCGCCGATGTCGGGCGAGATCACGTGGATCTTGTCCTCGGGGATCCCGGTGACGAGCGAGACGACCGTGCGGTGCGCGTGCGGCGCTTGCGAGGTGAGATAGAGCGTGAGCCGTCCCGTGCCGGGGTTCATGTCGGCGATCGAACCGCACGGTTCGAGCGGAGCCGGATGGCAGCGCTGGAACCACAGCCGTTCCTTGATCGACACCTCCGACGCGGCCAGCGCGGCGCCGGTCTCGGCACGCTTGCCGACTTCCCAGTGGTAGATGTGGTTGGTCTTGTTCTCGCGGTCGTCGCGGATGACGTTCTCGTCGCGCTTGGCCTGGAACGGATCGACGACCGGATCGAGCGGCTCGTACTCGACCTCGACCAGTTCGGCCGCGTCGTGCGCGATCTCGCGCGAGGTCGCGATGACGCCCGCGACTTCCTGATATTGGTACAGCACCTTCCCGACGGCGAGCACCATCTGCTTGTCGTAGCCGTGAAACGTCGGAATCCAGGCCAGCCCGTGGGCGGCGAGGTCTTCGCCGGTGATGACCGCCTTGACGCCCGGGAGCGCGAGCGCCGCGCTCTTGTCGATGCGCTTGATCCGCGCGTGCGGGTACGGGCTGTGCACGATCGCGAGATGGAGCATGTTGGGCAGGAAGATGTCGTCGAGGTAGCGCCCCCGGCCTTGGATCAAGCGCGGGTCTTCCTTGCGCTTCATCGACAGGCCGATCGCGTGGCGAGCCGGGGCGTCGGGCGTCATCGTCATCGTCGTCTCTCCCGTCGTTACGGTGCGACCGGTTCGGGCTGCGCCGCGGGCAGCGGCTCCGCCGCGGGCTGCGCGAGTTCGGCGGCGGCCTGCTGCACCGCGTGCACGATGTTCACGTAGCCGGTGCAGCGGCAGAGATTGCCCGCCAGCGCTTCGCGGATCTGGCCTTCATCGGGATCGGGATGGTGCTTGAGAAACGCGTACGACGTCATCATCATGCCGGGCGTGCAGTAGCCGCACTGCAGGCCGTGACAATCCCAGAACGCCTGCTGCAGCGGATGCAGTTTGCCGCCTTGCGCGAGCCCCTCGACGGTGGTGATCGCATGGCCGTCGGCCATCACGGCGAACATCGTGCACGACTTGACCGCGCGGTCGCCGTCGAGCACGACGACGCAGCATCCGCAACTCGACGTGTCGCAGCCGACGTGCGTGCCGGTCAGACCCAGATCCTCGCGCAGGAAATACGCGAGCAGCGTGCGCGGCTCGACGTCGCGCTCGTAGACGGTGCCGTTGACCGTCACCGTGATTCTCATGCGAGTCCTCCCACGCCCAGCCGCGTCAACGCCTTTTCGAGCGCGCGGGCAGTCAGCACGCCCGCCATGTCTTTCTTGAACTCGGCCGAGCCGCGCGTATCCGGCGAGGGATCGGCGAGCTTGCGCGCTTCGTCGGCGGCCGCGCGCACGAGTTCGCGCGTCGGATGCGCACCCGTCAGCAATCGTTCCGCTTCGGCGACCCGCAACGCGGTCGCGCCGACCGCACCGATCGCGATGCCGGCACTTGCGATCGTGCCGTCCGCCGCCAGCGTCAGTTGCACCGCGGAGGATGCGGTCGCGAAGTCGCCCACTTTGCGTTCCATCTTGGCGTAAGCGCCGGCGGTGCGTTCGCCGGGAATCGGGAAGCGCACGTCGAGCGCCATCTCGCCGTCGGCGACGGCGGTCGCGAACGAATCGACGATGAAGTCGTCGATGCCGATCATGCGCGCCCCGCCCGCGCCTTGCACGGCGACCTGCGCGCGCGCCGCGAGCGCGACGACGCTCCAGTCGCCCGCCGGGTCGTTGTGGCAAAGGCTGCCGACGAGCGTCCCCATCTGCCGCACGACCGGATCGGCGACGACCGCCGAAGCGTCGGCGATCAGCGAATAGCGGCCGGCGATCAACGGCGACGTCTCGACCGCGAAGTCGCGCGCGGCCGCGCCGATGCGCAACATCCCGTCTTCCTCGCGAATGTAGTCGAGTTCGCGCACCGGATTGATGTCGATCAACACCGCCGGGCGCGCGAGCCTGAAGCGCATCGCGGGGATCAGACTTTGCCCGCCCGCCAAGATGCGCGCGTCGCCGCCGTACTGAGCGAGCGCGTCGATCGCTTCCGAAGTCGAGTGCGCGGGACGGTAGTCAAACTGTGCTGGGAACACGCCATTCCCTCCTAACGTGCGGACAGTTTGCGCGGGGGCGTTCCGCCCGTCGATTCGAACTCCTGCGAACGCTGTCAACTGCCGCCGGCGTGCGGCTCGGCGCTACGCGGAAGTCAGCTCGCGGGAAACGCTTTGGGAGCGAGAAGTCCCGAAAAGTTGCGGCGATAGTTCTGCGCGGCGACGATCCAAAGCACGGTGGCCACCAGTCCGGGCGCGAGGCCGCCGGGATCCATCGTCACGTGATAATCCAAGATGTTCACCAGGACGGCAGCCAGCATGACGAGCGCGAGCGGCACGAACACGTCGGCCAACAGCGCAATGCCGGACAGCAGCTGGACCAGGAAGATCACGACGATGAAGTGCGACTCGAACGTCGCCGCCATGAACTGTCCCGCCAACGGTGACACGGGGGGTGGCGCCGGGATGAAATGCAGGAAGCCGTTGGCTCCAAAGACGGTGAACATCACACCGAGCAGGTAGCGACAAACCGTGGACGCGACTTTCATTGACGAAACTCTCTCCCGAAGATTTACTTCGATTGCAGCTTAAGCGACACTTGTCGATTATATTAGCACGACAACTGTTGTTTAGGCAACCGCGTTCGCGCTACACTGGGCATTGATGGACACTTCGCACCCAAAGAGCGCCGTCGAGGGGCTCGATCCCCGCATCCGCCGCTCCAGGCGCATGCTGCAGGATGCCCTGGCGACGCTCTTGGCAACCAAGGACTTCGACCGCATCTCGATCCAGGACATCGCCGAAGCCGCGACCCTCAACCGCGCGACGTTCTACGACCACTATCCCGACAAGTTCGCGCTGCTGCAGTGCATGGTGGGCAACCGTTTTGCCGAGCTGATGGCGGAGCGCGGGGTGCGCGTCGACGACTGCTGCGGGGCCCTGCGGGCGCTGGCCCTGGGCGTCTGCGACTATCTGGCCGAAGGGCCGCCGAACGCCGGAAAGACGCTCGAAGGCAGCATGCAGACCGCGATCGTCGGGGTGATCCGCGCCATGCTCTTGGACGGGCTGCGCGAGCGGAGCTTTGGCCCCGACGTCTCACCGGCGATCCTCGCCTCCACGATCGCGTGGGCGATCTACGGCGCCGCCAGCGCCTGGGTGCAAACCCCCGAACGGTGCCCGGC
The DNA here is from genome assembly GCA_963749395.1 of Vulcanimicrobiota bacterium. Classification (GTDB taxonomy): domain Bacteria; phylum Vulcanimicrobiota; class Vulcanimicrobiia; order Vulcanimicrobiales; family Vulcanimicrobiaceae; genus CAVVMT01. The sequence goes on along the minus strand of CAVVMT010000013.1, from coordinate 57,436 downwards.
CGAGCACATGGCGGCAACGATCGACCGTCTCGTCCAGCCGATGTTCGCGGCCGCCGCGGCTCCGGTCTAAGCGTGCGCGCGCCGGGAGCGTGGCTTCGCTGGGCACTCGCAGCCGCCGGCATCGTTGCGCTCGCGCACTGCGCGGGCAACTCGGCTCCCGTCTCGATTCCACCGGCGTCGTCCACGCTCGCGGTGAGCGTATCCCCCTTGGCGGCCGGAGCGACCGTGAACATCGCGCTGACGAACGTTTCGCACACGGCGTCGGTGGCCGATCCGGCGGTCGTCCTCGCGCCGTGGTTGACCGCGATCGCGCTCAATCCGAACCTGACGTACGCGGGCACGCTTGCGCCCGGCGGAACGCTGACGCTGTCGTTCGCGCTCGGGACGGGTCCGGCGACGAATCTGGCGCTGTTCACGAACTATCAGTACATCCTCTCGAACCCGTCGAGCGCGGTGCTCGCGGTGACGAGCCCGAGCCTGGCCTCGCCGGCCCTGCCCCAACTCGACGTCAACGTCGCGCCCACGGCGGCGTATCAAACGCTGCTCCAAGACGTGCTCGTCAACGCCGACATGTGGGACACCAAGCCGGAGATCATGTCTGCCGGCTACGGCTTCGAAGGCATCGAGGGCGTCGGCACGTTGACCGAGGCGAATCCGACGCAAGCCGAGGTGATCGCCGCCGGCGGTGCGTGGGAGACGATCGCGACGGCCGGCGCACCGGCGGCGGCGTATACGACGGCGCAATCGCCGATCGGCGTCGCGAACGGCTTCGGATACCCGACGTACTTGGCTGACGCGATGCCGGTGTGTTTCAGCTGGCCCGTGCAGCCCAGCACCGTCAGCCGCAAGAACTTCGCGATCACCCTCAACACGGGGCAGGTCGTCCAACCCTACGTCGCCTCGATCACGCCGAATTTCGAATACAACGAACGCGCCTGCGTCGTCATCTTCGGCCGCTTCGGTAACCGGATCGCACCCGGTTATCCCGGCGGCATCTATCCCACGCAGGTGACGATCGTGCCGGGCAACGCCCCGCTGATGCTCGTCGGTCCGAACGGCCCCGTCAGCGCGGTCGGTCTGACGAAGGCGAGTTCGAACCCATACGTGCCCGGCGGCGGCCCGACGATGAACGCTGCGAAACTCAGCGTCATGTCGACCGCCGGAGAGGGTGCCCCGGCCCCGTTCGACGCCGGCTATCCCAACGATTGCGTCGCGCTCTACGGGTCGGCGATCCAGTACCGCCTGCGAACCTTCAGCACCGGCGGAACCTCGCCCGACGGCGTCGCCGCGATCCTCCCGAACGCATTCGCGTCGTACTTCCAGATTCAAGTGACCGATCCGCAGGGCGGCGTCCACTGGATCACCCAGGCCGGCGTTCCCTACACCTTTCCCCAGGGCAAGATCGAGGTGATCGGGCTTGCCGACCTGGGCGCGAGCACGTTGCCGCTCAACGACGCCTACGTCACCGACCGCGACAACCAGATCGACGTGTGCCTCGAAGGCGACCTGGCCGCGATGCGGCTGATCACCGGCTTGAACATCCCGGCCTCCGGCAGCTATAAGGCGCTGTACAATCCCGGCGGCCCCGGTAACGATCCGACCCCGGGCGTCACGTACACGCAGCCCGGCAGGCCGCAATTGGTTCCGGTGATCCAGGCACTCGACAACCCGATGACGGTCAACTACGTGGGAAGCAACGCCGCCGGGTTCAAGCCGGCGTCGCGATAGCCCCCGCGGCGCGAACGTCACCGCTCGGTCATCGGCCGCGCTTGATCGGAAAGAGCAAACTCCAATTGAACCGTATGGTGCCGTATGGTGCGCCGGCGGGACGCACGACGTTGCCGAAATACTGGACGCCGAATTGCATCGGCTGCATGCCGAGCTTGACGGTCTTGGTGACGCCGGTCCCGACGGGCACCAGCCACCGGTTCGAGGCGGGCGCATTCCAGTTCGCCGTGATGCCCGAACTCCCGAAGAAGATCGCCCACGTCTTGAGATTGTAGTTGAAGAACGGTTGAACGAAGAGCGAGCTGATGTTCGGCCTGGTCGCATCACCGGCATACGAGAACATCTGGGTGACCAAGACGCCCGTCACGATGTTGCCCGGCATGATGAGTCCGACGATCGCGGGCCCGGCACCGTATTTGCCCGCGGTCAACACCGGCGCACTCCCCGTCGGAAACAAGAATTGGGCGCCCGCGCCCCAGATAAGCGCTCCCGGCTTGGTCTTCGGCGCAAGGTAGAATTGCGGATTCAAATCCCCGATGCCGAACGTCGAGGGGCATCCGTACGTCGACGCGCACACGGTGGGTGGAGCGTTTGACGGCTGATTGAAGAACGGCGTGATGATTCGTGCGATCAGGGTCAGGTCGGGCGTCAACATGATGGGCACGACCGGCTGGATGTTGAGGTTGTATTGATCGCGCACGTACGGCCCGTAGCCGTAATTGAAGTTGTTCTGGAACGGGACGATCGCAATGTTGCCGACCGGATTTTGCGACTGCTTGATGATGGCTGCTTCCGCGGCTTGCACTTGTTCCGGCGTCATCGCCGACTCCGGCACCGTCGCCGGCGACGCCGTGGCGGAGGCAGTGGGCGCAGCGGTAGCGACGCTCGCACTCTGCGCAAGCGCCGGTTGGACATGAATAAGCAAAACCATGAGAACGATGAAAATCGCTCGCGCCAATGGTTATCTCCTAACGCGCGGTACGCAATCGGAATTTCATCGTGCGGTTCACGTGCGAAGAAGCGGTGAAGGCCACCCCGGGCGGTCACCGTGCGCCTGGGGTGGAACTCTTGGCGCAGGACCTCACTTGGGGAGAAAACGATTATGCATTTCATACGCTTTTTCGCTGCCGTCCTCGTTACGGCGGCCCTTACCGCGCAGACCGCGGCCGCGTGCACCGGCATCCGGCTCACCGCGAAAGACGGCGCGGTCGTCGTCGGCCGCACGCTCGAGTTCGGCGTCGATCTCCAATCGCAAGTCGCAGTGTATCCGAAAGGGACCGCGTTCACCGGCACGACGCCGAGCGGCAAGGGCATCAGCTATAAGAGCCGCTACGGCGTCGTCGGTGCAAACGGCCTCGGCTTGACGACGATCATCGATGGTCTCAACGATCAAGGCCTCTATGTCGGCACGTTTTTCTTCCCCGGATACGCAGACTGGGCGCAACCGACTGCAGAGAACGCGTCCAAAGCGATGGCCGGCTACGAGTACGGCCTGTGGCTGCTGGCCAATTTTTCATCGGTCGCCGAAGTGAAGGCCGCGTATAACAACGTTGCGCTCGTGGCGACCCCGGTGGCCGCGCTCGGTGGACCGGCGCCCACGCACTTCCGGGTGACCGATAAGACCGGCGCCTCCGTCGTGATCGAACCGCTCGGCGGCCGGCTGCGCATCTTCGACGATCCGCTCGGCGTGATCACGAATTCGCCGACGTTCGATTGGCACATCACCAACCTCGGCAATTACATCGGCCTCTCGCCGATGATCCGGCCCAACCTCACCCTGCAAGGCCAGACGATCCACGGCTTCGGTCAGGGCTCGGGATTCTTCGGCCTGCCGGGTGATTTCACGCCACCCTCACGCTTCGTGCGCGCCGTCGCATTCGAGCAAACCGCGGTCCAGCCGGACACGGCACCCGCGGCCGTGCAGCAGGTCTTCCACATCCTCAACAACTTCGACATCCCGGTGGGCTCCGTGCGCGACGAAGTCAACGGAAAGACGGTCGACGAGTGGACGACCTGGACCAGCGCCGAAGACTTGCAGAACATGCAGTTCTTTTTCCGCACGTTCAAAGATCAATCGCTCCGCGTCGTCGACGTGCGCAAGGCCTTAGCGGCAGCCGGCACGGCTACTCGGCTGTTGCCGATGGAATCCAACCAAGTGACACCAATCGCGAACGTCGCGCCCTGAGCCCGACGGTCTTCGCGACGAAGTCAGCCGCCGGCGATCAACGATACGATACGGAGGTCGTGCTCGAGTTCGACGGGCGCGTCGACGTTACAGCGAAGCTTTGCCGGATGCGCCGGGTTCAAGAGCACATTCTCGTCCAGCGGGTTCACGACTGAGGGCACGCGCAGCGCAAAGTGCTCACCACGAGCGACCCAATCGGACCCGGCGCGCTCGCACCACGACGCGTTCGCGCGCCAATCCGATGCGAGCCTCTCTAGCGAATCGATCGTGACATCGTCAGGAATCGTGATCGCGACGAAAACGAGCGACGGGGGGATGAATGCGCGCTGGGCCGCATGCGCGAGGATCTCAAGATAGGCAAGCGATGAAGAAGACGACGCGTAGACCGCGGCCAAACCCGCGCGGTTCCAACGCCCGCCGATCGCCTGGGCCCCCGCGCCGCTCAACACATCTCCGGCGCCCGCGTACTTCCGCTTGCACAGGCGCCAGACGACCGTCACGAGTAGATGCCGTATTCGAGTCGTCTCAGTACCGTCTCGACCCGCCGGGAGCCGATATCCGTGTCGAGCAGTTCCATCGGCGTCTTGCCCTGCAGCGCCGGATTCGGTACGCGCAACCATGCGACGGCCCGCTCGCGACCCTCGAAGACGTCTTCAGCGAGCGCTGCAACGGCCGCCGCGCGAAAGAGCCGGTCCGACGTGCCAGGCGAGAGTAGCCTGGAATCCTTGGATCCCCTCACCCGTCCGAGCGTGGCCGGCGAAAGATCGAAGATCCGGACTTGCTCTTCCGTTTTCAGCCCTAACGCCCGGGCTAGATGCTGGACCGCCGAACTGGTTAGACCGGTGCGGATGAGCTCCTCCGCCTCCTCCGCAGTGTGCGGCGCCTCGCGAATCCCGAGCATATGAAAGATCGTAGCCGGCGGAGCCTCAATCATTTGGGTAAGAGTATATCATCAATTGATAGATCCGGCGAGCGGGGCCGGGCCGAGAACGGCCACGTAAGGCGTGCCGAGACATTGTCGCTCACGGGGACCGAGTGGACCGGGCAAACGCCGCCCAAGAAAGTCGCTTGGCCGTTTACGCTGCTCCGCGTCACCGACTCGCACGGGAACGCCAGACTGCTCGCATTCGACGCCAACGGCACCCACCAGCTTCCCGCCGCCGGTTCGAAGATGATGCTCGCTTCGACGCACGCACCGCCTGGAGACACAACCCAGCCTAAATCGCGGCGGCCACGGTTACCCACAGCTCACGCGTCGGCGCTGAGTTCGATCTGGACGAGTTGCCCTCGGTTGAAGACGAAGTCGGCACCGACGTTCCAAGGGCCGTATGTCGACGACCGAGCTCCGGGCGGCGGGGTGGCCGGGTACGGGACGGCGGTCCGATAGGACAGCGAGCGCAGCGTGGGGTGCCCGGGTACTGCGATCAGATTGGCTGGCCCCATCACGCGGATCACGTCAGCGACGCTGTCGCCGAGGGCGATGCCGTGCGTCGTTCGCACTTCGCGCAAGTCGCCGTCTTTCACCGGATGCGGCGGCGGATCGACGCCGCTTGCCAAGACGCTGATGTGCCACGAACAACATCCGACGTCGTAGAATGCGATGCGATGCGCTCGATCGTACGCGACGTGGGCCTGCGGGGGACCGGCCAGACCGAAGACGATCCAAGTCCCGTCGAGCGGCCCTCGCAGTCCGAAGGCGCGCGGCGGCCCGGCCCCGGCGGCGAAATTTTCACGCACCAGCGGCACGGATGCGTGAGCCGGCTGGTGAGGCATGACGAACGGCGGCAACCATCGCCCGACCGCCGGATCGCAGCCCTTGCCGGCAAAACTCCAGCACGCTTTGATCTCAGCTTGGTCTGCCTTGTCCTGCGCTGTGGCGCCGAGCAACGCGACAGCGGCGATAACGCATGCAACGCGCGCCGCGAAGCGCTTCCGGCACGCTACGGAATCCACGAGCATTTTCCCGGAGCCAGCGCATAAAACTCCGCCGGCGCGTCCTTCTTTCAGGGTTCCGGTTGCGACGTAATTGTCTCCGTCAACGGCTACGCTAATGCCCTCTTCGTGAAAGCCGCACCCAGAACGCAACGGCTGTTCCACGCCGTCGCTTCCGCGAAAAACGACGTTTCTAATCGTGCCCCTTGCTTCGTCGCCCGCCGTGAACACGACGAATCCCGCGTCGAATTCGACACGGCGCGCCGGTGCAAATAACGCTCTCTCGTTAAGGGAGAGCACCGTTACCCCATCTACGCCGGCACTCAGGCGGCCACCGCCGACGATCAGTCGCAGTTGGTGCTACCCCGTCATCGACCGGCCCGGCATCAACCGTGACGGGATTCTTTCCAACAAGACGGTATGTCACCGTAGGGATAAGCCTGGCCAATCTCCGGACGGCCGGCGCAGCCCCAAGATGATAAAGACCGGCTCGTCCTGCGGGCTGTAGAATCCGGTAAGGGCGATCCGTCCCCCATACCACCCTTGATTGCGCTCGGCTCTGGGAATGAGAACGTCCGCAGAGACAGATGTCTCCTCAAACGGCCGCTGAAAGACAACGTCGGCTCGCGCTCCGCTCGGCGCGTTGCGATCGCCCGCGATTCCCAACAACGCCACGGCCAAAGAGCACAACGCAGTCAGGGCCGCGCGCCTGGCACGGCTCGCCGGGGTCCTGACTCGGTGGCGAGTGCCATGTCGTCGCGCGCGTTTGCGCGTCGCTTCGTTGGTGGAGCCGGCGTCCTGCAGCGAACGGACACAGTCGAGATGCGCGATCCGTTCGCCGTCGCGTTCGATCGAGCCGACCATCGTTCGAGGTTCAGAACCTCGCTTGAGGATGGAGCGCACATCGAAAGCCTTGGCAAGCGCATCCCTATTATCCTGGCAAGCGGAGGCGGCTCTAGCGGCAGCGCCGACGCAAACGATCACCCAGGAATGCAGCTCGTGCGTTAGGGCCCGATCGTATACGGGATCGCGATACTGCCGGAACGCACGCTATCGGACGCCCCGTTGGGCACCGTGTTGAAGAACAGCGTGCCTCTGATCGGCAGCTGTGTGTTGGGCGGCGGTGGATTGACGCGCAAGGTCACGATCATGTCGCCAGAAGGCGCCGCATTTGGGTCGATGCCCGTATCGAAGGCGACATACGAAGAACTCGGTGAGGTTTGCCCGATGCGCCAGGTCACGGGGTAGCCGGCCGTGCCGCCTGCGCTCGCGCGCACGTTGAGCGTGACGGTGCTGCCGACACGCGTGACAATCGCGGCGCGCGGCTGAACGTCGAAGGCCGGAAGGTAGAACGTCTTGCGGCTCTGCACCCCGCCGTACACGCGCCAACACTCGGCCGTGCCCGGCTGCGGCGCTAGCCCGCAGAGGCCCTGGACTGAATCCCACGCCGCATTGAGTTCTTGCCGCACCGTGATGCTCGGCGTCGACGTATTGTAGATGGTTGAACGATCGACGCGAATGATGGCGACGCGGCGGCCGCGATAGACGACATTCGCGGAGTTCTGATAGCGGTCGAAGACGTCTTGCCAACCGGCTTTCGTCGTTCCGACGCCCGATGTCACCGAGCTGCGCACCGACGGCTGCGACACCGACACGCTCCACCCGAAATTGACCGTCGCGCTCCCTTCACCGCTGCCACCGAAACCCTTGTCTCCGGCAGTGACCGACCCTTTGAGACCGAGGCTCGCGCCGATGTTGAAGTTCATGGTTTGGCTTTCGATCGGCGTGTCGGGCGCGACGTCGACGATGAGCGACGGACGCGTGGGCTGGGTATCTTCGTTGAGATAATAGACGCTGCTGGAATTCATCCAGAACATATAGCGCGGAGAGAACGTCTTCCCATAGCAACAGTACGGCGAGACAGAGTAGCTCGTGTCGACCAAGAAATAATCGTAATACGGGTCGTTCGCGGTCGCGCGGTACACGTACGTGACACCCGTAAGCTGGCCGTAATTGCGGACCCGTTGGTCGCAGTTCCCGACGATGTTGCAATTGGCCCACGCCGGAGTGCCTCCGGGCTGGTTGTTGCTGATGAGGCCGCTGTCCAGGGTAGCGGAGCCGAGATTCGCCCACGCGTTGCTCGGTGGTTGGCCGATCGCGTCGAGCGGTTTGCGACGGATCGCCGCGGAGCCCACCGTCGAAGCAATCCACGCATTGAGTGCGGCAACTGAGGTCGGTCCATCGACGGCGTCGGTGCTGAAGTACGCGGGAACGTTCGACGTCGGATCGTTCACCTCGGCATAGAGCGGGGAATTATACGGTACGGACGGCCCCGCGGTGATCGTCGGGCCGGGAGTCCAATTGTCCGGAAACGGGACCGGAAGCGGACCGACGTCTTGGGCGTATTCCACGTCGGTGCTCGAGGGAGGTTGTCCGCCTGGAAGGAGCGCGTCGAGCACGCTTCCATCGCTTGCAACGACCACTTCCCCCGCCTCGTACGCGGCGCGGGCCTGGCAGATCGCGGCGACGCCTGAGGCTCCCGGGGGCACCTGGAATTGGGTGCCGGCCGGGGCCGGGACTCCGGTGAGATGATCGTGCACAATTCCGGTGCCAGCGGCGTCGCCTCGACCACTGGAACTTGTGGGGGGCCGGACGGCGCGATAACGTTCACCCCGCCACCGCAGGCCGCCAAGACAACCGGCAGAAGCAACCCAAGAACATGGCGCGCCCGCAAAATGCGGCGTTGACCCGGCTGTAACATACTAGGCTCCTTCCGGAATCCACAGCGGACCGAGCACGGGGCGGCAGCTTAAGCAGGCGCTTGCTACGGAGGCATTATAGCACGGCGGCGAACGCGGTGGTCAATATCAGCGAGTAGGTCGCAAGGATCCTCGAGGCCCAGACGCGACAGGGCTACCTCCACGGCAAAACCAACGGCATATGACCGCTCCACGTCGCTCCTGGTGCTCGCGTTCCAGGGGGCTCAGGACTTGGATTCCTACATTGGCGTCCATGCCGACCGACGCACAGGAAGCGATGCGCTCTCGCGCGCGGGGCGCGCTCTGCCGGGCTAGGACGCGGTGGCGAGTGCCATGTCGTCGCGCACGTTCCAATACGTGTCGCGAATGACGGGACGGTAACCCGCCCCGACGATCAGTTCTTCCAGTTGTTTGCGCGTGGCTTCATTCGTCGAACCGGCGTCGTGTACGACGCGTTCCTCGAGGATCGTGCCGCCCATGTCGTCGCAGCCGTAGAACAGCGCGATCTGCCCGAGCTTGAGGCCGGGCGTCAGCCACGAGGCTTGCAGATGCGGAACGTTGTCGAGATAGAGCCGCGAGATCGCGAGCACGCGCAGATACTCGAGGCCGGTTGCCTCTTTGCCGCGCAGCGGCGTCTTGAACGGCACGTAGTACCACGGGATGAAGGCGGTGAACCCGCCGGTCTCGTCCTGCAGCGCACGGATGCCGTCGAGGTGCGCGATCCGCTCGTCGTCGCGTTCGATCGAGCCGAACATCATCGTCGCGGTCGTCGGCATGCCGAGTTGTTGCGCTTCGCGCATCACGCCCAGCCAAGCGTCGGGCTTCACCTTGCGCGCGCTGATCCGCTTGCGCACGCGCTCGACGAGGATCTCCGCGCCCGCGCCGGGCAGCGACTTCATCCCCGCGGCCCGCAGCCGTTCGAGAATGTCGCGCGTGCTCGTCTCCTCGACCTTCGCCAAGCCGACCACTTCGGAGACCGAGAGCGAGTGGATGTCGACGCCGGGATACTCGGCCGCGACGCGGCGGAACAAACGTTCGAACCACTCGAGCCGCAGCTCGGGGTTGACCCCGCCTTGGATCATGATCTGGGTCGCGCCCTGATCGGCGGCGAATTTGACCCGCGCGAGCACCTGGTCGTGCGACATCGTGTAGCCTTCACCGTGCCGCTCGGGCCGGAAGAAGGCGCAGAACGTGCAGTGCACGTTGCACACGTTGGTGTAGTTGATCGTCGTGTCGATCACGTAGGTGACGTCGTTCGTCGGAAACAGCTGCATGCGGCGCGCATGCGCGGCCGCGCCGAGGTCGTGCAGCGGCGCTTCGCGGTAGAGCGCGACCCCTTCGTCGTAGGTCAACCGGCCGCCGGTGGCGGCGCGGTCGAGTGCATCAGCTAGGGACACCGACGACCTCCGGTTCCAAGTGCGGGACGGCGGCAATCGCACCGGCGGCGGCCAGCTCTTCGCAGAACCGGCGCAGCCCCGCGCGGGCGCGCCCGTCGAACGTGAGATTGAGCGTTTCGTAATAGGCCCGGTAGAAGTCGGTCGCGCGCGGGCGCTCGGCCTGCGCGTCGGCGATCACGACGTCCATGTGTTCGCTGCCCCACTGCTGCGCCGCGCGCAGCGCGTTGACGCAGGCTTCGACCTCGGCGCGGCGGCGCGCGTAGGTGTCGCGGCGCGCGACCCACACGGCGTACACCATGTCGTGCCCGGTCCATTCATGCCACACGCGGCCCAAATCGTAGACGTGCCAGAACGGCACGGTCAGCCGCGCGTCGATCGCTTCGTCGCCGATCAAGAGCGCCGGCTCGCCGCGGCGCGCCGCTTCGAGCGCGCTCGGCGTCGCCGCGAACGTCGTCTCGACACCCCAATGACGCTTGAGCAGCACGTCGAGCAGCCCGCGGCCGCTCGCCGATTCGCTCGTCACCGCGATCGTCTTCCCGCCCAGTTGCGCGGGCGGAATCGGCGACACGAGCACGACCGACCACACGTCGTTGCGCGAGCCGATGCACACGTCGGGCAAGAGCACGTACTGGCCGGCGTGGTGCGCGAAGTGCGCGGCGCTCACCGGCCCCAGGTCGAGTTCGCCGGCCAGGATCATCGCGTTGAGACGCGCGGGCACGTCGGCGTGCAGCGTGCCGGGGAACGCCAGCGCGGCGTGATCGAACGCGCAATAGATCGGCAGATCGTTCGTGTAGACGATGCGGCCGCCCCGAACCGGCGCGTTAGGCAAGCGAGAGTTCCCTCGCCGCCGGCGGCGCCCAGTCGTGGGGAAACTCGTCGTAGGTCGAGTTGCGCCGCACCGGCACGTAGCCGGCTTCTTCGATCAAGCGGCGGAACTCGCGGTCGTCGACGTACTGCCCCGACTGCGTGCCGGCGCTGTGATAGATGCGCTCCTCGTCGGTGCTGCCGTGCGTGCCGTCCATGTCGTCGGCGCCGAACTGCAGCGCGATCTGGCACACTTTGAGGCCTTGGATCATCCAATAGGCCTTGATGTGATCGAAGTTGTGCAGCATCAGGCGCGCGACCGCGAACATGCGCAGGTCGTCGAGCCCGGTCGTCCAGCCGTGATGCGAGAGTTCGTTCCCGTCGGGATGGAACGCGAGCGGGATGAACGCGTTGTAGCCCGGCGAGCGCTCCTGCGATTCACGCAGCAGGATCAAGTGCTCCAAGCGCTCTTCGATCGTCTCGATCGTGCCGTAGAGCATCGTCGCGTTCGACGCGACCCCGTGGCGGTGCAACGTCTCGTGGATCTCGAGCCAGTGCGCCGCGTCGACTTTGTTCGGGCAGACGAGCTTGCGGAAGCGGGCGCTGAACACCTCGGCCCCGCCGCCGTTGACGTTGTCGAGCCCGGCCGCCTTGAGTTGCGCGCAGATGTCGTCGTACGAGAGCCGGTGACGCCGCGCCAGATAGTCGATCTCGGCCGCGGTGAACAGCGAGAGCTGCACGTGCGGCAGCGCGCTCTTGAAGCGGCGCATCAGCGGCAACCAGTAGTCGAGCGAGAGCTGGCGCGGGTCGTGGCCGCCCACGATGTGCAGCTGGTTGAAGTTCGGCCCCGACGCGAGCGCCTGGTCGAACACCTCGTCTGCCGACATCCTCACCGCAGCCTCGTCTTTCTCCGCCACCGCGAACGAACAGAACCGGCAGTTGGCGTAGCAGACGTTGGTCGAGTTGATGTAGCGGTTGAGGATGTAGAAGACCTTGTCGCCGCTCTTGCGCACCTTCGCATCGCGCGCCAAGCGCCCGAGCGTGTGGATGTCTTGCGTGCGGAAGAGGATCAGTCCGTCTTCGCGGGTCAGCGGGATCTGGCGCTCCACTTTTTCCGCGATCGGGAGCAGGGCGGGGTCGGCAACGATCGGCAAGATGTTCCTCGTAGTTGGCAGGGGCTTCTGCGGCCCGTTCTTGTTAGAGTACCGCGACCCCGCTTGGGCGGCCACGCCTCCTGTCGCAGGCGCCGGCCGGCGAGAGCCCGCTTGGGCCCTTGACGGAGCGGTCAGCTTCCCCTCCGCATCTTAGACGGCCCGGATCGTTCGCCCGGCACGCCCGCCCGGGCCGCGACGGGGCTGTGGAATCGGATCGTAGATCGCGAACCCGAACGCCAAGAGCGCGCCCCCGAGAAGCCATCCGCCCAGGACGTCGGTCGGAAAGTGCGCCCCGAGCGCGAGCCGCGACCAGCTGATGCCGAGCCCCCACAGCGCCAGCGCACCGGCGAGCACCGCACGCCACGGTTGCGGCAGATCGCTCCGCCACACGAAGTAGGCCCACAAGCCGTACACGACGAGCGCGTTGCACGCATGGCCGCTCGAGTACGACGCGGAGGTTTCGTGGAAGACGATCCAGTGGCCGGGTCGCGGCCGGTCGAACACCGTTTTGAAGACGTCGCTCGTCTTCCACGCGACCAGGTTCATCACGACCGCGAAGATCGCGCGGCTGCGCCAGGCCGGGTAGTACCATCCGACCAGCAAGCCCGCGATGCCCACGCAAACCAACGTCGGCAGCAGCCCCGACTCGGTCAGCACGACCGCCACCGGCGTCGCCGTGCCCACCCAGCCTTGGGTCGCGAGGTCGAAGGCCGAGGGCGGGGCGGATGAGACCGCGTGGCCGAGCAGCAGATACAGGGCCAGCAGGACGAGGCCGAGCAGCGCTCGCACGAGCCGCTGCGCGGGCGTGAGCGCGGCCGAAACCATCGTTACGGCGCCTGGAACAATTCTTGCTGGCCGTCGCCGCGGCCCATCCGCGGCGCGATCGTCTCGAGATCGCCCAGGCCGAGCAGAATCTTGCGCGGCTTGGTCCCTTCGTGCGGCCCAACGACTTTGAACTCTTCGAGCAGCTTCATCACGCGCACGGCGCGCGGATGGCCGATCGAGAACTGCGACTGCAGCTGCGCGGTCGACGCGAAGTTCGTCTCGATGATGAACTTGGCCGCGTCGTAGCACAAGGGATCGACGTCCTTGCCGCTCTTCTCGTCTTCGACCGGCACGACGTCGACGTCGATCAGGTTCTCCGGGCGCGCTTGGCGCGTCCAGTGCTCGACGAGCCGCGAGATCTCGCCGTTGGTGACGAGCGCGCCTTGCGCGCGCACCGGCTTGGGCGCGTCGATCGGCAGGTAGAGCATGTCGCCGCGGCCCAGCAGGCGTTCGGCGCCGGCCATGTCGAGGATCGTGCGCGAGTCGACCTGCGAGCTGACCGCGAACGCGATGCGCGAGGGGATGTTCGCCTTGATGATCCCGGTGATGACGTCGACCGAAGGCCGCTGCGTCGCGACGACGAGATGGATCCCGGTGGCCCGCGCCAACTGCGCGAGCCGGCAGATCGTCGTCTCGACCTTGGCCGGCGCGATCAGCATCAGATCGGCCAGCTCGTCGATCACGATCATCACGTAGGGCAGCTTCTCGTCGGGGAACTTCGCGTTATATTCCTCGATCTTGCGCACGCCGGCTTTGGCGAACCGCTCGTAGCGCTGGTCCATCTCCTTGGTCATCTCGAGCAGCGCGCCGGCGGCCAAGCGCGGCTCGGTGATCACCTCTTTGATCAGGTGCGGGATGCCGTTGTACACCGTCAGCTCGACCCGCTTGGGATCGATGAAGAGCATCTGCACTTGATCGGGCGTCGCGCTGACGAGCAGCGACGCGATCATCGCGTTGAGGCACACGCTCTTGCCGCTGCCGGTCGCACCGGCCACGAGCACGTGCGGCATCTTCGCCAAGTCGCCGAACACGGGCCGGCCGGTGATGTCCTTGCCGAGCGCGAGGTTGAGCGGCGGGATCGTGCCGCGCATCGGCAGCGCTTCGAGGATCTCACGGATCGCGACGACCGACACCGTCGCGTTCGGAACCTCGATGCCGACCGCCGACTTCCCGGGGATCGGGGCCTCGATGCGCACCGCCGTCGCGGCGAGCGCGAGCGCCAGATCGTCGGCCAGCGAAGCGATGCGCGAGATCTTGACGCCGCGGTCGGGCCGCAGTTCGTAGCGCGTGATCGACGGCCCGCGTTCGATGTGCACGACCTTGCCGCCGACGCCGAACGAGGCCAACGTGTCTTCCAGCACGTGCGCGCGGCTGCTGTCGTCGGCCTTCTGCGCCTGCACCGGATCGAACAGCGCGAGATCGGGCAGGCGGTAGATCGGCGCCGAAGCGGCGGCTATCGAGGCCGGCTCGTATTCGCCGGAGACGCCGGCGTCGTCGTCCTCGCCTTCGTCTTCGTCGATCTCATCTTCGCCGTCGTCCGGTGCGGCTTGTTCGCCGGCCGCGTCGTCTTCCACGGCTTCCGCATCCTCGTCCTCGTCGTACTCGTCGTCCTCGTCGTACTCGTCGTACTCTGCGTCGTCGTATTCCGCGTCGTCCTCGTACTCGGCGTCGTCCTCGTCCTCGTCGTGGCGCTCCTCGACCGGCGCCGCCGGGGCGCTCGCGAACGCGGCTTCGTCCCACACGGCGGGCGCGACGACCGGCACCAGCGCGCTGCCGGTCGCTTTGCGCGTGCGGCTCGGGAGTTGGTCGGGCAGGTTGAATGCTTCGCGCAGGCTCGCGGGCCCGGGCGGGGGTGCGGCGGCTTTGGTTTTCACGGCGGGACGCGACGCCGGCCGCAGGGCGGCGATGCGCACGATGCACCAGCCGATCGCGCGTTTGAGCGACACGTTCGTGATCGCGACCGTGATCGAGAGCGCAGCCACGACGAGCACGACGTCGCTGCCGACGTCGCCCACCAGCGCGCGAAGTGCATTGGAGAGGGCGTTGCCGACGACGCCGCCCGACGCGCCGTAAACGGCGTCGACGATCAAGAAGTACCCCAGGGCCGCCGAACCCAGCCCGGCGATCATGCGCGGGACGTTGATCTCGAGGAAGACGATGGCGCCGACGAGCGCGACCAAGCACGGCACGAGCGGCGCAGCGCCGCCGAACAGCGCGTGCAACGCGGCCGCGGTCCCCGTTCCGAGCAATCCCGAACGCGACGCGGGCAGAACGAGCGCAACCGCAAAGAGCACCGCGACGGCAATCGCCGTGATCCCCGCGATCTCGAAATTCAGCCGCACCGACGACGCCTTGCGGCGCACTCGTGCCATTGCCGGGAACGTTCCTTCCCCCCATGGGGCGAGACCTGCGCCCACGCCCTTGCCGGCGCGCCGGCACGGCGTGATGACGAGGCGGGGGAACGAGGATGCCCGAATTTCGCCGCGGGGGTGAGGCAACATGGACGAGATACTCGAAGGCGCGGCCGCGCCGCACCGCGTCACGGTCGACGAATACCTCCGGATGGAGGGCATTCTGCTCGAGGGCCGTTACGAGCTGGTCGACGGCACGATCGTCCGCATGAGCCCAACCTTCAATCCGCACATGGTCGTGCTCAGCCGGCTGAACCGCCTGCTCGTAACGCGGCTCGAAGGGGCCGGACTGGGCGACGCGTTCGGGCTGATGGTCGGGTTGACGCTGCCGCTCGATCAGTACAATGCGCGCGAGCCCGATCTCGCGCTGGGCTACGGCCGGCTCGGCGACTATCTCGCGAAGCGCGCGACGTCGTCCGACATGGCGCTGGTCGTCGAAGTCGCCGACACGTCGCTGCGCTACGACCGCGGCGACAAAGCGCGCCGCTACGCGCGCGCCGGCATCGCCGACTACTGGATCGTCTCCGTGCGCGACCGGACGATCGAGTTGCGCCGCGATCCGGCCGGCATCGGCTATCACACGAGCATCGTGCTCGCGGGCACCGACGAAGCCCGGCCCTTGGCATGTCCGCACATCGCGGTGACGCCGAGCGAACTGTTCGTGCCCTGACCCGACTTTTCTCGCACCGCAGCGCGAACAAGACTCGTAGACCGCGAAGCGAAAGAGCGCGCCGCATGAAGCCAACCATCGTCGTGCTCGAGGGTGACGAAACCGGACAGGAGCTGCTCATCGAAGCGCTCCGCGTCATCGAGCCGAGCATCATCGGGTTCGCCGTCGAGCTCGAACATTTCGATCTCTCGTTGGAGAACCGGCGCAAGACGGAGAACGCCGTCGTGCTGGAAGCCGCCGAAGCGATGAAGCGCTCGGGCTTCGGGCTCAAGGCGGCGACCATCACCCCGGAGTCGATGGACGACACCGGTTCGCCCAACGCGATCATCCGCAAGGCAGTCGACGGGAAGGTGATCGTGCGGACCGGGCGGCGCATCCCCGGCGTGCGCCCGGTTGCGGGCATGTACGCTCCGATCGCCGTCGTGCGCATGGCGGTCGGCGACGCCTACGGGGCCAAAGAATGGCGTGAAGGCGAGGGGGCCGGCGAGGTCGCGTTCCGCACCGAACGCATCGAGCGCAGCGTGTGCCGGGTCGTGGCCGAATATTCGTTCGTGCACGCCCGCCGCTTGGGCGCGAAGGTCTTCGGCGGCCCCAAGTACACCGTCAGCCCGGTGTACGAGGGGATGCTCAAGGAAGAGA
The DNA here is from genome assembly GCA_963749395.1 of Vulcanimicrobiota bacterium. Classification (GTDB taxonomy): domain Bacteria; phylum Vulcanimicrobiota; class Vulcanimicrobiia; order Vulcanimicrobiales; family Vulcanimicrobiaceae; genus CAVVMT01. Next base: position 40,932 of record CAVVMT010000013.1, on the reverse strand, counting down.
TGGACGCCGCCGCCCGGCGCCATCCCGAGGTCGAGTACGATCCGCAGCTCATCGACGCGACCTATGCGTTGCTCATCTCGAACCCCGGCGACCCGATGGTCATCCCGTCGCTCAACCGCGACGGCGATTGCCTCTCCGACCTCGTGATGCAGCTCTTCGGCTCGATCGCGGGCGCGGAGTCGGTACTGCTTTCATTCGACGAGCAGCTCAAGCCGCACGTCGTGATGGCCGAGGCGCCGCACGGCACGGCGCCGCGGCTCTTCGGCAAGAACGTTGCCAACCCCATGGCAATGATCCTCGCCTGCGCGGCGCTGCTTTCGTATGTCGACGACCGGCGCGCGACGACCGCTTCGCGCGCGATCTACGAGTCGGTGCTCGAGTGCGTGCGCGAAGGGAACGCCACGAGCGACTTGGGTGGACACAGCTCGACGACCGATTTCACGAACGCCGTCATCGAAAAGGTCAAAGGCAAGCTGGACGTCTGGGCGACGCTTTAGCACCCAAGCTCTCGGAATCCGTGGTTCCTTGGAAGCCGGCCGACCAGGACTTTGGTGGACCGCTCAATAGTCCACTAAGTTAAAAACGGTTTCGTATAAAGGAGTACTCCCATGGTGACGCGTTTCAGCGTTCCGGCCGCTATGTTCGCGGCCTTCCTGTCGTTGGGATTGGCGGGGTGCAACGGAACGAAGGGCGTCTCCATTCCTGCGGCACCGACCGCCGCGCCCACCTCGTCGACCGGCGCCGCGCTGTCGGTCACGACGTTGAGCGACTCGGGCGCAGGTTCGCTGCGGGCCGCAATCACAGCCGTCGACGCGCTGCCGGCGAACACGTCGTCGGTCATCACGTTCGCGGTCAGCGGCGTCATCACGCTCGTCTCCGATCTCCCGGGGGTCTCCAACCCCGTCAAGATCGACGGCACGTCGGCGCCCGGCTACGCGGCGAACGGCCCGGTGGTCGCGCTCAACGCCGGCGGCCACGGCAGCTTCGTGTTCAGCCCGGGCTCGAACGGCTCGCAGCTGCTCGCGCTTGCGGTCTACGGTTCGAGCGGGAGCGGGGTGACCCTCAACGCCGGCTCGATCACGCTCAACTTCGACTACATCGGCCTCAACTTGAACGGCACCGCCGCGCCCAACAACGGCGACGGCGTCAACGTGTCGGCGACGTCGGCGAACAACCAGATCGGTGCGAACCCCGCGGCCGCGTCGGGCTTCATCGCCAACGTCATCTCCGGCAATACCGGCAACGGCATCAGCCTGCACGGTTCGTCGGGGAACTCGATCGTCGACAACGAGATCGGGACGAACGTGGGCGGGACGGCCGCGATTCCCAACGGCAGCAACGGCGTCTGGATCACCGCGGCATCGCTCGGCAACACGCTCGGCGGCACCGCGTACACGAACACGGCGACCGGAGCCGTCAACGACCCGACCGGCAACAAGGGAACGGTGACGCCGGTGTTCGTCGTTCCGCCGCTCGGCAACCTGATCTCCGGCAACCGTCAGAGCGGCGTGCTGATCGACACCGGTTCGGCGAACAACGTGCTCAACGGAAACTTCATCGGCACGTCGGCGAACGGCAACTCCGGCATCGGAAACGGCGGCGACGGCGTGTGGATCAACGGCGCCAACAACAATTCGTTGATCGGCTGCCAGTTCGTCAACAACCCGTTCGTCTATTACAACGTCGTCAGCGGCAACGGCGCGAACGGGTTGCACGTCACCAACTCGAACAACGTCACCGTTCAAGCGAACTTCTTCGGGGTCGGCGCGAACAACGCGACGCTGGTCGCCAACGGCAACGACGGCATCCTGGTCGACGGATCGTCGCAGACCACGACGGTCGGCGGCGTCATTCCGCTCGGCAACGTCTCGGGCGGCAACGTCAACAACGGCATCGAGGTCACCGGGACGGCTTCGGGCTTCACCACCTTCAACACGTTCGGCGGCCTGTTCGCCTTCCAGGGTGCGGCGCCGAACGGGAACGACGGCGTGTTGATCACCTCGACCGGCGGCAACCAGACCGTGCGCACGAACGTGCTGTCCGGAAACCTCAAGAACGGCCTCGAGATCGCCGGAAACGCCTCGGGCGTCAACGTCAATCCGAACATCATCGGCCTCACCACCAACGGCGGGGCGCTGCTGCCCAACGGCAACGACGGCGTGCTGATCGGCGGCACCGCGCACGGCAACACGATCGGCGGCTTCTACGTTTCGGTCATCCCGGAGAACACGTTCTCGGGCAACGGCGCGTACGGGCTCGCGATCGTCGGCGGCGCGAACAACAACCAGGTTTTCGCCAACTTCATCGGCACCAACGTGCTCGGCACGTTCGCGCTGGGCAACGGGCTGGGCGGCGTCTACGTGGCCGGGCCGGCGACGAACAACTTGATCGGCGGCGTCACCACCAACCCGTCACAACCTCAAAGCAACCTGATCAGCGGCAACACCGGCAACGGCGTGACGCTCGGGCCTGGGTCGAGCAACATATCGGTGATCAACAACTACATCGGGACCGACCGCTTCGGCCTGAACACGATTCCGAATACGGGGCTCCCGATCTTCGTTTCGCCGCTCAGCATCAACCCGACGGTGTCGGGCAACATCACCCTCCCAGGGCCGGGACTGCTGCCGCTGCCCTAGCCACACCGAGCGCCAACCGCTTCAACGCGCGAGCAGCACGACGCCGCCGAGCGCGACGGCGACCCCTGCCCACTGCAGCGGGTGCAGCCGCTCGCGCAACAGCACCGCAGCCAGCATGACGGTCGCGGCCGGATACAACGACGAGATCACGGCCGCGACCGCGACCAGCGTGAAGTGGGTACCGAGCGCGTAGAGCGCGTTCGCACTCATGTCGAGCAATCCGGCCGCGGCCGTGATCCGCAGCGTCCCCGGCGCCGGCCGCAGCGGCGCACGCGTCACGAGCGCGACGACGGTGAGGAACGTGACCGATGCGGCGCGCACGGCGACCAGCGGGTAGAGCCCCGCGCTCTGCGCCGCGGGCGCGCCGATGAAGAGCAGGAACACCCCGAACCCGATCCCCGCAGCCACCGCCGAGGCGATCCCGCGCTGCGGCGGGGCATCGGCGCCTTCGACCGCGCCGTGCGGCGGAGCGGCGGAGACGAGCACGACCGCCACCATCGCGCACGCGACCCCGGCCCATTGCCAGAACGCGGGCAATTGCCCGTAGGCGACCGCTCCAAGCGCCGGCACGACGCCCGCGATCACCGCCGACAGGGGCGAGACGACGCCCATCCGCCCGATGGCCAGCGCGCGGTACAAGAAGAGCAGCCCCAACCCCCCGGCGATCCCACCGGCGAGGCCGAGCTCGATCGCCGCGAGCGTCGGGACGCCGCCGAAGAACGGCGCGAGCCCGAGCGACAGCACGAACCCCGCGAGTTGCGACCACACGACGACGGAGAACGGCGAGCGTGAATCGCGGGTCGCGATGCCGCCGCAGAAGTCGGCCGCGCCCCACGCGAGTGCGGAGAGGAGCGAGAGGGCGATCCCCATCGGCGCTACGCCAGCCGGGGATCGAGCGCGTCGCGCAAGCCGTCGCCGAGCAGATTGAAGCCGAGCACGACCGCGGTGATGGCGAGCCCGGGGAAGAGCAATGCCCACGGCGCCGAGAGCCAGTAGTCGCGCGCGTCGTTGAGCATCGCGCCCCACTCCGGCGCCGGCGGCCGCGCGCCGAGCCCGAGATACGATAGGCCGGCCGCCTCGAGTTCGGCCGTGCCGATGCCGAGCGTCGCCTGCACGAGCAGCGGCGCGACGATGTTGGGCAGCACGTGGCGCACGAGGATCGCCGGGATGCCCGAGCCGATCGCGCGGGCCGCATCGACGAACTCCATCTCCTTCACCGTCAACACCGACGAGCGCGCGAGCCGCGCGTATTGCGGGATGTACACGATGCCGACGGCGAGCATGACGTTGGTGATGCTCGGGCCCAGGATCGTCGTGATGCCGATCGCGAGGATGATCGGCGGAAACGCGAGCATCACGTCCATCGCGCCCATCAGCGCCGAGTCGAGCGCACCGCCGAAGTAGCCGGCGAGCACGCCGATCAGCGTCCCGAACGCGATTGCGACCCCGACCGCGATGAACCCGATGCGAATCGAGATGCGCGCGCCGAACACGATGCGGGCGAACACGTCGCGCCCCAGCTTATCGGTGCCGAAGGGATGCGCCGCGCTCGGCGGAAGCGGGCCGGCGGCGAGGTTCTGCGTCAGCGGATCGGCGTGCGCCAACCACGGCGCGAAGATCGCCACCACGAGAAGCGTTGCGATGATCGTCGCCCCGATCACCGCCCCCGGCATGCGCACGAAACGCCGCCAAGCGGCGCCGAGATAGCCACCGGCGCGCAGCTCGTCCCCGAGGACCCCCGGAACGACCGTCTCCTCAGCGTACATCGACGTTTCGGCCGCATTGCATCGCGGTGCAAGATGGAACGACGACGAGCTGACTCCTTTGGTTGGCCGTTAAACTTCCATGACGACGGGCACGACGATCGGCCGGCGGCGCGACTTCTCGAACACCGCTTTGGAGAGCCCGCTGCGGATGTGTTCCTTGACGGTGTTGAGGTCGCGGATGCTCTCGGCGGAACACCCGTCGAGGATCTTCACGAGCCGTTCGCGCAGCTCGTCGAGCACGCCGCCCGATTCGGGCAGGTAGAACACGCCGCGCGAGATCAGATCGGGCCCCGCGACGACGCGCGCTTCTTCCGCGTCGACGGTGACGACCACCATCATGATGCCGTCGGCCGAGAGGTGCTTGCGATCGCGCAACACGGCTTCGCCGATGTCGCCGACGCCCGAACCGTCGACCATGACGTTGCCGCCGTAGGTCTTGCCGATCTTGCCGACTTCGGTCGCGGTGAATTCGATGACGTCGCCGTTCTCGATGACGAAGCAATCTTCGGGACGCACCCCGGTCTTCTGCGCGAGCCCCGCGTGCGTGACGAGCATGCGGTACTCGCCGTGCACCGGAATGAAGTACTCCGGCCGCACGAGGTTGAGCATCAGCAGCAGCTCTTCTTGCGACGCGTGCCCCGACACGTGCGCGTTCGACCCGCCGCCGCCGGTCACGACCGTCGCGCCGAGCTTGTAGAGGTTGTTGATCGTGCGCGAGACGCTCTTCTCGTTGCCGGGGATCGGGGTCGCGCTGATGACGACCGTATCGCCGGCGACGATCTTGAGCTTGTTGTGATCGCGCACCGAGAGGCGGGTGAGCGCCGACATCGGCTCGCCCTGCGAGCCGGTCGTCATCACGACGACCTGCTCGGGCGGGTACTCGTCGACTTCTTCCAGCCGGATCTGGATGCCGGGCGGCATGCGCAGGTGCCCGTGCTCGGTCGACATCTGCACGACGTTCGTCAGCGAGCGCCCGAGGAACGCGACCTTGCGCCCGAACCGTTCGGCCTGCCCGACGACCTGCTGGATGCGCGGCACGTTCGAGGCGAACGAGGTGACGATGATGCGGCCCTTCGCGCGCGCGAAGACGTTGGCCAGCGCCTCGCCGACGACGCGTTCGGACTGCGTGTGCCCGGGCCGCTCGGCGTTCGTGCTGTCGGAGAGCAAGCACAGCACGCCCTCTTCGCCGACGCGCGCGATCGCGGCGAAATCGGCCGGCGCGTTGTCGACCGGCGTCTGATCGAACTTGAAGTCGCCGGTGTGGAACACGATGCCGAGCGGCGTGCGCAGCGCGAGCGCGCACGCACCAGACACGCTGTGGTTGATGTGGATGAATTCGGCGTCGATCGAGCCGTACTTGACGTGATCGCCCGGTTTGACGTGATCAGTTCACTCGTTCGGCTTGTGCTCGCGCATCTTGGCGCGCACGAGCGCGAGCGAGAGCGCGGTGCCGACGACCGGCACCTTGAACTCGCGCAAGAGATAGGGGATGCCGCCGATGTGGTCTTCGTGCCCGTGGGTCACGAGCACGGCGCGGAACTTGTCGGCCCGCGAGCGGAGGTAGCTGAAGTCGTTGATGACGATGTCGACCCCGAACATCTCCTCGTCGGGGAACATCAACCCGCAATCGACCGCGACGATGTCGTCGTTGGTCTCGATCAGGGTCATGTTGCGACCGATCTCGCCGCATCCGCCGAGCGGAATCAGGCGAAGATAGGGCTCGGCCGGCGGATCGGGGACCTGCAACGTATCGGCGAGCTTGGTATGGCCGTTGGCGTACTGCAAAATATCTTTCAGGTGGGACGAGTGGGCTCGGCCGGAGGGCGCCTCTTGATATGTCTGGGGAAGCGCGTGATGGTCCGGCGGAGGCTCACATGCAACGTTGGACGAGCGCGTTGGCGCTCTTTCTGTACCTCATGACCACCGTCCGGCACCATTCGGCTGCAGTCGCCGCCCCTTCGCCCTCACCAAGTTCCACCGCCGGCCCGCCGCCGCCCTCGGTCACCGCCCTCTATTCCCGCCGTGCCATCCGGCAGGCACAGGCGATGCTCCGCTTGCGGTTGCTGGAGCTGCGGGCCGAGAATCTGGCCCGCGTCCGGGCCGCGGTCGAACGCGACCTGCTCGAGCGCGAGGCGGCGGCCGGCCCGGCGGCGTCCATTCCGCCCCGTCAAGCCCAGTCGGCCAAGTAGAGCAACCACGCCGCCGCGGCGACCCCGAACGCCCAGCGCATCGCCCGGCGCGATCCCCACTGGGCGAACAGGAGCGGCCAAGTGGCGTACCAAGGGTGGACGACGGGCACGGCCGCCACCACCAGGATCGCGGCATACACCGGCCGGTCGCGCCGGTACCACGGCTGCCGCCACAGCGCGAACGCGAGCGCGGCGAAGACCAGCAGGCGCGCCACCGGGACGGCCGCGAGCAGGCCGGCATGGGCGAGCAGCGGGGTGACGACCGCCGAGTACGGCACGAGCGTCGCCTGGGCGGCGGCCGGCCCCAGGGTCAGCGCAGCGGGGACGGCCACGAGCACCGCGGCCGACGCGACCAGGGCGACGAGCACGGCCCGGCGCCGCAACAAGCCCAGCCCGAAGAAGCCGACGAGCTTGACCAGCCCGGCGAAGGCGACCCCGAGCCCGCTCCACGGCGAGTGCCGGAAACGCAACGCGAGCGCAAGCCCGAGCAGCATGAAGACGTCGTTGTGCGCGCTCAGCGCAAACTCGAAGAGCAAGAACGGGTTGAGCGCCCACAGCGCGCGCCGCCGCGGCGGCACGAGCGGGGTGATCGCCACGAACGCCGCCAGCGCCGCCAGCCGCTGCGCGATCAACCACCCCACGGGGCTCAAGCCGGCCGTCAGCCTGACGAATGCCGCTTCCAGCGCCACGAAGGCGGGCCCGTAAATCGAGGCGACGGGCGGATTCCCGTAGAGCTGCACCATCGCGGCCGCGTAGGGATCGTGCAGCTGCGTCGCCGTCACGATCGTGCGCGCCCAAGGATCGGCGCCCGCGAGGAGCTGCTGGGCCGCGAACCGGTAGGCGATCGGATCGCTCGAAGGCATCGCCGGAAACAGCGCGATCGCGGCGCCGAATCCGGCCTGGAATGCGATCAGCGCCGGGGCCGGCAATGCGAGCCGGTGCGCGACGACCATGGCCGCCGCAAACGCCGCGAGCATGCCGGAGAACGCCAGCCACGCCCAGACCGCGTCGAGGCGCAGGTACAGCATCACGCGGAACGGGGGCGGGAGCGGCGGCAGCACCGCGAACGCGACCGGAACGAGCGCGAAGCCGAGCGCCATGAAGAGCAACACTCCCATGGGCGACTGCAGCCGGCTCCAAAAGGGTGCTCGTTCGCTGCTCACGTACGGCTCGAAGTTGTGCCTCCCTACGCGGTGCGCCTCTTACCGGCAGGCGCGGCTGCAAAACCTCGAGCGGTGCCGCGCCTTACGGCCGCAGTCGACGTCGCCTTGCTCGCGCTGGCCTTTCTCACGCCCTTCCTCACCCTGGCCGCCGCCTGGGGCGCGATCGCCGACGTGCCGATGTACGACGAGTGGCTGTGGGCGCCGCTCGTCGTCGCCCAACACGACGGGACGCTCGGCGTGGGCGACCTCTGGGCGCTGCAAAACGTGCACCGCAGTCTGTTCCCCACGGCGATCGCCCTCACGCTGGCCCGCGCGTTCGGCTGGCGCACGATCCTCGAGTGCGCCGCCTCGTTCGCGCTCGCGACGGCGACGCTGGCGCTCTTGGCCCGGTTGATCGCGACTCAGACCGGGCCGCCGTGGCGCGGTGCGCTCACCCTGTTCGTGTCGCTGGCGCTCTTTTCGCTGGGCCAGAGCGAGAACTGGACGTGGGGCTTCCAGGTGTCGTGGTTTCTCGTCAACGCCTGCGTGGCCGTGGTGGCGATCTTCGTGGCCGCGCGCGGCCGGTTAGCCTTCGGCCTCGCGTGCCTGGCCGCGATCGTGGCCTCGTTCTCGCTGTTGACGGGGCTGGGCGCTTGGGCCGCGGGCGCGGTGGTGCTCGGGCTTTCGGCGCAGCGTTCCCCCCGCCGCCTCGGGTTGTGGGCAGCGCTCGCCGCGGCGTGCCTGGGCGCCTATTTCTGGGGCTTCGCGCTGCCGGCCGCCGAGACGGCGCACTTCGACGAGCCCCCTGGGTTGGGCGATCTGGCGGCCTTCGTCACCGCGTATCTGGGGGCGCCGCTGGGCATTTGGGGCGGCACCGACGTCGCCTTCCCGCTCGGCGCGTGCGGCCTGACCGCCTTTGCCGGGTTCGCCGTCCGGGCCCTCTGGGACCGCCGGCGCGATCCCGCCTGCGCGTACGCCGCGGCTCCGTGGATCGGCCTGGGCGTCTTCTCGATCGTCGCGGCAGCGCTCGGCGCCGTCGGACGTTCGGGCCTCGGGGTCGACGCCGCGGTGACCTCGCGCTATACGACCGCCGGCACCCTCTTCTGGATCGCGCTCGCCGGGTTGACGGTCCTGGCCGCGCGCCGCGCCGCAGCGCCCGACTGGTTCGCGAGCGCGCGAGCGCAACTGCGCCGGCGCGTCTTCGTGGGGTGCGCGTACGCTGCGGGCGCGGCCGTGCTGCTCCTCTTGTTCGTCACCGACGCCGCGGGCCGCGCCGAACTGCCGAGCTTGCGCGAACAGCAAGCCGGCGCTCTCAACATGGTGCGGGCCGCAGACCGGACGAGCGGCGAAGCGCTGACCGCGATCTGGAACGATCCGGCGTTCGTACGGCGCGAGGCCGCGGCCCTGCGCGCACGGCACGACGGACCGTTCTTGCCGTGATCCGCCCGTCACCGCACCGAGATCGGCACCCGCTCCACGGTAGCTTGACGGCGCTCGTTACGGGCGACGAACTGCAGCGTGAACCCGCGGCGCAAAAAGGGCGGTACCGACGGAACGTCCAGGCACCCGTGGAACGTGCCGACGCCGCTGCGCTCGAGCGAACGCCCGTAGCTCTCGATCCGCGCTTCGACGCTGACGGCGTTCGACGACGTGACGACGCTCGCGCAGGCGCGGTCGCCCGAGTTGAAGGCAGCCTCGGAGAGCCACACGGCCACGATCTGCGGCGGATCGAGGTTGTAGGCCCACGGCACCGTCGCGCTCGGGGCGGCCCCGCCGATGGTGACGTTCTCCGGCACGGAAGGTTGTCCGCAGCCGCAAGCCAGCGCCAGCGCGAACGCGGCCGCGCAACGGCGCCTCAACCGGGCCGCTCGTGAACGGGCATGGGACGTCCCTTCGCCGCACGGCCGCATTTGCCGTCGCCTACGCCGCAGGGTTCGCCGCCCTGCTCTTCCCGGCCGTGTACGGGGCCGGTCTCCTGCAGGCCGGCACCTACGTGAGCCCGCCGCCCGCGCCTTGGCCACCGGGTGCGGCGTGGAACCCGATCCCCGGCGGCGGCGCGCCCGTTTCGTGGGCCGGCGCAGCCGCGGAACCGTTCCTGCTGCTGCGCGCCCCCTTCGCGACTGTTCTGGGCGCCGGAACCGCCGACGCGGCGTTCCTCGTCGCGGCGCTCGCCGCGGCCGCCACCGGGGCTGCCACGCTCGTCGCGGGCCGCCGCGGCCGGGCGTTCGCGGCCGTGTTCGGCGCCTTGTTCGCTTGCAATCCGTTGACCGGCGGATGGATCTGGGCCGGCGCGTTCCCGGCGCTCGCCGGATGGGCGCTGCTCCCGTGGCTCGGCATCCTCTTTCTCAACGGGCGCCGTCGCGGGCGGGCGCTCGTGCCCGACGCGATCGGGTTCACGGCGCTCCTGGCACTGTGCCCACCGCTCGCGGGCGGCGCGGCGCTGGCGGCGTTCGCGTTCGGCCCGGAGTGCGGCTTCGCGCGCGGGGCGCTCGCCGGCGGATTTGCCTTCGCGGTCGCCGTCAACGCCTTTTGGGTGATTCCGGCGCTGGCCGCCGGTGGAAGCCCGCCGCCGCAGTGGTGGCCGGCTGCCGGGCCGTCACCGGGGTGGGCGGGGGCGCTCGCGGTGGCGTCCGCGGCGCTCCTGCTGGCCGCGACGCGCTTTCTCCCTGGACGCTCGTACGTGTGGGCGGCCGCGGTCGCCCTCGCGGTCTACGCCCTCACCTGGCGGGTAGGGGCGTCCTCGCCGCTGCCGCATCGGGTCGCGTTGCCGGACGGCTTCGCCGGCGTCTCGGCGGCGCTTGCGCGCGAGCCGGGTGGAGGCCTGACCCTCTGGTTGCCGGGCCGGGGCGACGCCTCCGGTGCAATCGCGCGCTGGAGCCGCAGCCCGGTGCTCAACGGCGCGGAGCCGGGACGCATCGACGCCACGATCGAGGGCGCGGCCGCCGCCGGGAACGTGGGCAGCGCCTTGGCCGCAGCCGGGGTGCGATTCGTCGCGGTCGCCGGCGCGGGACTGGAGCTTCGTGAGAAGGCGCTCGCCGCCGCCGTCGCACGCCGCTGGGCGCCGGTCGCGACGGACGGCACGGCGACGGCCTACCGCAACCCCGCTTGGCGCGCGGACACGGTGTCGGGGCCGTCGCTCACGCTGGTGACGGGGAACCTCGCCCGGCTCGTCGGCACGGCACAACCGTCGCCGGTGCCGCTCGTCGCCGCCGGCCCTCTGTCCGCGCCCGATCCCCCGGCGGCCGAGATCATCGATCCGGCCCTGCACGTCGACCGGTTCCTGCGCACCGCGTTCGCTTCCCAGCCGGTAACCGGACGGCTCTCCCCCAAGGGTCGCTTTCTCTTTCAAGGGAGTGCGACGGTCGCGCCCGGCGCCCCACTGCTGGTTCGAACGGAGCGCCAGCGGGAGGAGCCGCTGCTCGTCGTCGACAGCGACATCGCACGGGCGGCCCTGGTGGTGAAGGTCGACGGGAAGCCGGTCGAGGTGTACGAGCAGCTCGTCGCCACGCCGCACCGGCGCCACGCGGTGATGTTTCCGGCCGGCAACGGGGCGCGTACGGTGTCGATCGGCACCGCGCAAGGGCCCGCGACCGTGTACGGTGTCGCGGAAATTTCCGCGCGCGCGCTCGGCGAAGCCCGCTCGCGCACCCTCGACGCGCTCGTCGGGCGCGACGTGACGTTCGTCTACGACGCAGCCGAACTCGTGGTCCGCACCGCCCCCGACGCCGTCCACGTCGCGCCCTTCGCCATCGACGCCGTCCGGTTCGGATCCCGGCCGTGGACCTTCACGGTGAACGGCGCCGGTTTGCGAACCGCCACGGTCGAGGCGACGAGCTGGCACGGCGACCGAGTCTCGCGCGGTGCGCAGCGCTTGCGGTGCGTTTCCGCAGCGCGCTGCACCGGCACGGTCGTGCTCGTGCACCACGGCTACGCCGATCAGCTCGCCAACGGCGGCGACGACATGTCGATCGCCTTGAACGCCGGGGCACGGATCGATTCGTTCGTTGCACGGCAGCGGGGGGCCGTCGCGCCGAACGCGTGGCGCGGCGGGCCGCCCGATCGTCTGCGCGCACACGAGTACCTGGAGACGCAGACCCGGTTCGACCCCGGATGGGCGCTGCGCTGCGCCGACCGCACGATCGCGCCCTTCGAAACGGCCGCCGGCTCCCTCGCCTTCGTCGCCCTGCGGCCGGCAGCCGGCTGTGCGCTGCGCTATCTGCCGGCCGGCGCGCGGCGGCTGGGCTGGGAGGTGACGCTTTTCGCCCTGGCGGCGGGCACGGCGGCGGCCTTTGGGTATCGTTTGCGTAAACGCCGCCCCGGCGCGGCGGCCGCCGGAAACCTTTGGAGCAGCCAGGAGTAGTATGCGACCGATGACGGACCGCCGGACAGCAACGATTTCGGCCGTGAATCCGTTGAAGAATCTGACATCTTTCGAACTACGGAGCTACTGATACTATGTTGAGATCTCGTGCTATGGGGACCGCCGTCGTCGGCCTCATCGGTGCAATCATCGGAAGCTTTTCGATGATGGTCTTCGCGAGCACGCACTTCGCGAACGTCGCCGGAACGGGCAACACGCCGCCCGCAGTCAGCGCTGCGCCGCTCGAAGGCGTGTCCGATCAGGCTCGGATCGTCAGCGCGGTCAAACGCGTGCAGCCGTCGGTCGTCGCGATCTCGGTCGTCATCAACGGCCAGCAGGTCGTGCCGGTCGATCCGTTCGCGCAAATGTTCGGCGGCCAGAGCGCCGGGCGCATCCAGAATTACCACGCGCGCGCGTCGGGCTCGGGCTTCGTGCTCACCCGCGACGGGCTGATCGTCACCAACGCGCACGTCGTGCCCACCGGCGTCACCAACATCCGCGTGATCTTTGCCAACGGCGACAACGTCCCGGCGAAGGTGTACGCCTCGAACGCGGCGGCCGACATCGCCCTGCTCAAGGTCGACGGCTACAAGAAGCTTCCCCCGCCGATCGAACTCGGCGACTCCGACCGGCTCGAAGCCGGCCAGTGGGCGATCGCCATCGGCGAGCCGCTCGAACTGAAGCAGACCGTGACCGTCGGCGTCGTGTCGGGCTTCAACCGGAACGAGACGATCGGTGAGGAAGGCGGCGGCGGCGAGCGCACCTTCAAGGGCCTGCTCCAAACCTCGGCCCCGATCAACCCCGGCAACTCGGGCGGACCCCTCGTCGACGTCGACGGCCGCCTGATCGGCGTCAACCAGTCGGTCGCCAACCCGGCCGCAGGTGCCCAGGGCATCGGCTTCGCGATCCCGGTCAACACGATGCGTGCCCAAGTCGCCCTGCTCGAGAAGAATCCGGGCGTCAACAACGGCAGCGGCAACCCCTACGTCGGGATCAGCATGGCCGACCTCACCGACAACGTGAAGTCGCAGATCAACTACCAGGGCACGGGCGTGGCGGTCCAGGGCGTCTTCCAGGGCTCGCCCGCCGACCAGGCCGGGCTCCAGCCGGGCGACGTGATCCAGAAGATCGACGGCAAGGACGTCACCACCGGCAAGCAGATCTCCGACGCGATTCACGCGGCGAAAATCGGGCAAACCCTCAATCTCCAAGTGTGGAGCCAGGGCTTCAAGAAGATGGTCGCCGTGAAGGTCGGAGACGCTCCGACGGATTTCCCGAGCCAAGGGCAAGCCCCCAGCCAAGGACAGCAGCCTTAAGCTACAGGGTAACGGGGCCTACTTGGGCCCCAGACGAAAGCCGCCGCGGCCGATGTGCCGCGGCGGCTTTTTTTATGTCCCGAGCCGCGATGGGGAATTGTCCGCCGAAGCGCAAATGGAGGCAGTTCCCATGCATTTGCTTTCGGTCGTTCGGATATGGCGCTAGCTCGTCACGGTGACGCGAAACACGCGGAAGTTCAGCGTCCGCGGGTCGTGGGGAGCGGGCTTGCCGCCGCCGTTGGCGTGCAGGACGAACTCATTCTGCCCCGCCTTCAGATCGACGTCGAAGTAGATCGTGCTGGCCTGCCGCAGCACGTCGGCGAATCCGACCGACGTCCCGTTGCGCTGCAGTTGGAGGGTGAACTGCTTGGTATCCATGCCGGGGCCCGACTCGACGAGCAGCGCCAACTGCGCGTGCTCGTCCTTGGGCGCGGTCACCGTGAAGCGAGCGTTGTTGTCGACCCAGCGGAAGGTCGCATTCTTGAAGCGCTCGAGCCCGTACCAGCCGCTGCCGACGGTGACGCCCGGCGGGAAGATGTCCGCGCCGACGGAGGCCGTCGCGTCGGTCGATTGCTTGGCCCCCGGGAAGGTCAGGGCGAACACCCGAAAATTCAAGAGCCGCGGGTCGGTCCCCGAATGGCGGTCCGCCACCGTCGATATGGAGCGTGAAGGCCGTCGTCCCGGCGGTCACCGGGAGGATGAGCGTCTGCTCGGGTTGCTTTGCACTGACCTCGATCGCATCGACCTGGCGCCCTTTGGCGTCGAGGACGCGCAGCGGAAAGCTCGTCGCGTCGAGCCCGGGGCCGCCTTCGACCCGAATCGTCACGAAGACGATTTTCGCGGACGGGGACGCGATCGTAAAAGCGGCATTGTTGTCGACCCAGCGAAACGACTTGCCTTGATAAGTCTCGAACTGATACCAATTTTCACCGAGGGCGATTCCGGGGCTCGTGATGTCGGCGACGCTACTCGTCGCCGCGGCCGCCTCCACCTGCAAGGGGACGAGGCCTACCGGGGCGATTCCAACCGAGAGGACGGCACACAAGAAGAAGGTTAAACGCATGCGTAACAATTCACCAATACAATGGAAACGACGTACTTAAGAAAGGCAGCTTTCTTCCGCAGTTCATGCAGACCTTGCCAGAGCCTCAATCCACGCCCCCGTTTTTGAACACCGAGCGCGCGCGCTTCTGGGACGTCGTCACCGTCCTGACGAAGCGCGCGATCAAAGTCCGCTACCGCGGTTCGGTGCTCGGCGTGTATTGGTCGCTGTTGAATCCCGCGCTGATGAGCGTCGTCTACACCGCGATCTTCGGCAAGACGTTCACGCCGTATTTCGACGATTCGGTGCTCTTGTACGTGCTCTCGGTGTTCCTCGGCCTGGTGACGATGAACTTCTTCATCGGCGCCACGCAGACGGCCCTGACGAGCGTCGTCGCGCAATCCGCCCTCGTCAACAAGGTACGAGTCCCGCTCGAGGCGCTTCCGATCTCGGCCGTCGCCGCCCAGTCGGTGCAGCTTTGCGTCGGAACGGTGCCGCTGATGGTGGTGCTCGTCTTCTTCTTGACGCGCAGTCCCTGGCACGTGCTGCTGATCCCGATCCCGATCCTCGCGTTGATTGCACTGGCGCTCGGCGTCGGGTTTGTCGTGGCACTCCTGTACGTGCACTTTCGCGACATCGCCAACATCTACGAGGTGATCGCGTTTCTCTTCTGGGTCGCCACCCCCGTGTTCTATCCGCTCGCGATCGTTCCCGAGAGCGTGCGCTCGTTGCTCTACCTCAACCCCCTGCTGACCATCCTGCAGAGCCTGCGCGACGTCGTGTTGCACGAGCAACTGGAAGCGCCGCAACTGCTCGCAGCCGACGTCGCGATCGGCGTCGTCAGCTGTGCCGTCGGGTGGGCGTGCTTCCGGCTCGCGCGGCGCCAATTGGCGGACCTGCTATGAGCAAAGTGGCGAGCGAGTTCGCGATCCGGCTCGAAGGGCTCACGCTGTCGCGGCGCACGCGCGAAGAATACAGCTACGATTTCAAGGCGACCGCGTTCGCGCTGCTCGAAGGGCGCTACCGTCGCCCGCGGCGGCGCGTCGTCCTCGACGGAATCGACTTGGTGATCCCGCACGGCGAGCGCGTCGGCATCATCGGTCCCAACGGCGCGGGCAAGACGTCGTTGCTCAAAATTTGCGCCGGCATCCTCGAGCCGACGTCGGGGGCCGCGTCGGTCGAGGGTCGCGTCGCACCCCTGCTCGAGTTGGGCGCGGGCTTCGATCCGGAGCTGTCGGTGGCCGACAACGTCGTGCTCTACGGCGTCCTCTTGGGCGCCGGCGCGAAGGAGATGGCGGACAAGCTCGACGAGATTCTGGCCTACGCCGAGCTCGAAGATTTCCGCCTCTATCCGGTCCGCGCGCTCTCGTCGGGCATGACGGCCCGGCTCGGCTTCGCGGTCGCGACCGACGTCGATCCCGACGTCTTGATGCTCGACGAAGTGTTGTCGGTAGGCGATGAAACGTTCCGCAAGAAGTCGCGCCGCCGTATCGAGGGCTTTCTCGCGAAAGGCACGACGACGCTGATCGTTTCGCACGACATGGGGACGATCCGCGAAACGTGCCAACGCGTCATTTGGCTGGAGAATGGTTCCGTGCAAATGTTCGATGCGACCGAGCCGACGATCCGCGCCTACATGCGGTCGATCGACAAACGTGCGACGGCACTGGTCGCCGCGCATCGCCGGAGTGCGGCCGATGCCTGAGCGCTTGCACAATGTCGTGGTGCTCCAAACCGGCGGCATCAGCGCCTTGGTCCGAACCTCGGGGCTCTTGCGCGCTTTGCGTGAGGCCTCTCCGCAGGCGCGGCTGACGCTCTGCTGTCTCGAACCGGTAGCGCCCGTCACGCAGCTCTTCGATGCCGGCCTCGACGAGGTCGTCAGCCTCCCCATCGAACCGCGTGCGTGGGCGGCCCCCGGTGCCGAGCTATTCGAGGCGGTGAGCCCGCTGATCGCGCGCGTCGCCGGCATGGAGTGCGACCTCTTCATCGCGGCCGACTTCGCGCCGACCTGGCTCACCCCGGTCGTGGGCGCGGCCCTGGCTCCCGAGAGGGTGGTGGGCCGCACGGCTCCGCCGAGCGATGCCGGCATGGTCAGCGTCGTTCTCGAGCGATTCGCCCTGACGGCGCCGGAGTTCGCCGCGGACGAATGCCATGCGGACACGCCGGAGCTGGAGCGCTTCGCCGCCCTCCTGGCGATACTCGAGATCGACGGCTCGCCGGTCCCCGCACTCAAGCTCCCGGCGGCGGCCGCCGAGCGCGCGGCGGAAGTATTCGCGGGCTTCGGCGACGGCGCGGAGCCGATGCTGGCGTGCTTCAACGCATCCGAGCCGCAGCACCGTTGGCCGCTGGAGACGTTCTGTGCCGCGATCGCCAAGGGGGCGCGCGAAACGGGGTTACGGCCCCTGCTGTTGGGCAGAAGCGGCGACGCTTCCGAGCAAACCTATCTCGCCGGCGTGGCCGCCCAGCTCAGCGCCGCCGGGACGACGGCGACCGTCGTGCCCGGGGGCTTCGACGTGGTCACGCTCACCGGCGTGTTGAGCCGCTGCCGTGCTTTTTTGGGCGCCGATGCGCCCCTCGCGGACCTCGCCTCGGGCGTTGGCGTCGCTGGAGTGACCGTCGCCGCGGGAGCCCTCTGGCCCACACTCGGGCCTTGGGCGCAGGCGACGGCCGGGATCGTCAATCCGCTGCCGTGCTTCGGATGCCGTTGGGACTGCGCGTTCGGTCACCCCGTCTGCCTCGAAGCGGTTGACGGGGATTCCGCCGCCGCGGGCTTGCGGCAAGTGTTGGACGACCCCGGCGCCGGGCCCGCAGTGATCGAATGCGCCAACGTGAGCCCCCGCGAGCTAGCCGTCATCGGCGACGCGGCCCGGCAGTTCCGCGCGGCCCAAGAAGACCGCCACTTGCGTTTTAGCACGATCGTTCAATTGCAGCATAGCGCCGGTCAGCAGCAGCATGTGATCGAGCAACAGCAGCGCGCGATCGACGAGTTGCGTCGCGCGGTCGATGAGTTGCACCACACGATCGAGCAGCACGAGGAGAGGGGCGCCGCCGACCAAGGCGTGATCGCCGGCCTGGTAGCCGACATCGCGGCCTTGCACGGACAGCTCGGCGCTAAGGAAGAGGAACTCAACCGGCTCGCCGGAGCGGCGGCAGACCTGCGCGATCACCTCAAGCGCAAAGAGGCCGATCTCGAAGCCGTCATTACCTCGCGGGCGGAACATCTCGCGATCGCCGACGCCGACGCAAAGGAATCGTCGGCGACGATCGCTTCGCTCCGAGGCGAATGCGACCGGCTCAAACAGCTTGCCTCCGAGCGATTGGGCGCGCTCAAGGGAGGCCAGCCGGCGAACTACGCGCTGCAGCAGGTCTCCGAAAAACGGCTGGCGGCGTTGCAGGCGGCCCAGGCCGCCGGCGAAGCCCTCCAAGCAGAGAAAGCCGAACTAGAGCGCGCGGCACAGCGATATTTGACTGAGATCGAAGCACTCCGCGCTGAAAATGCGGCCCTGAATAAAGCAGCCGAAGATCGCTTGGCAGCGGTGGAGGAAACCGATCGGGAGCGGGCCCAAGCGCAGGCCGACGCCGACGAGTCGCTGTCGGCGCTGGAAGCGATTCTCGCCGATCACAATATCCTCAAGTCCGCCGCCGAGGAGCGTTTGGCGGCGCTGGAAGCGAGTCTCGCCGAGACCGCCGCGCTTCAACGGATCGCGGAAGAGCGGTTGGCGGCGCTTCACGAGAGCCGGTCGGAGAACGCCGCCCTGCAGCGCATCGCCGAAGAACGTCTGGCGGAGCTCGAGGCGGTGCAGGCGGCAAACGCATTGCTGCGCTCCTCGGCCGAAGCCCTCCAAGCGGCGGCCGCCGAACGGTTGGCTTCGCTGGAAGCGAGCCACGCAGCGCAACGCGCGCTCGAAGCCGAAAGCGAACGGCGCTCGCTCCTGCTGGCCGACTTGACGGCCATGCTCGAGGAGCGCAACGCGGAAATCGAACGCTTGGGCGGGCGCAGCGTGAAGAGCCGATGAGACGCGAACCGAACGGCGCCGGAAGCTAGCGGCAGCGACGCATGTTGGAGGCACCGAGGCTCGGCATGGGTGCGGCGATCGTGTTCGCCGCCCTCGCCATAGCGTTTGCAGTCCTGGCCGCGAAACGTCCGAGCTTCGCGATCGGAGGGCTGTTGGTCGTCGATCCGTTCGCGTTTTACCACTACGTGGGGCCGACGACGCTCACGTTGCCGAAGGCAGCGTTGATCGGCTTCGTCGTGGGGCTGGCCATTCGTCGCGTCACGCTGCGGCCGATCGTCGGGCAGACGCCTCGGGCTCTGCTCGAAGGGCTGTGCGCGATCGTCGCCGCCACCGCCCTATCCGGTATCGACGCCTACTTCGTGGCCCCGTACATTCGCGAGCTGCTCAAAGCCGTCTCCTACCTCGTGCTCTTCGTCGCTGCGTTCGTCGGCTTCGCCGCCGATCCGGAGGAGGAGCCGATATGGTGGGCCTTGGTGACCATCACCGCGCTCGTCTCGGTGATGGCATTGGGCGAAGAACTCGGCGGCGCACACTCCTACGTCGCGATCGGCGGGCGGGCAGTTGCCCGCATCGCCGGCCCGCTCGAGGGCCCGAACCAGCTCGCGGCCTACCTCGGGATCACGATTCCGTTGCTGCTCGCCGCCGCACTGGGCCCCTTGCGGATCGCCGTCCGCGCGCCGGCCCTTCGGAGTGCGGCCTTGATCACGCTGATCGTTGCGCTCGTCGCCGACCTTTTGACGTTTTCGCGCGCGGGCGTTCTGTCGTTGATCCCCGCGTGCTTGATCGTCGTCGCGTGCGTGCGCCGGGAAGCGTTTGCGCGCACCCTGGGCTCGGTCGCGCTCGTATGCGTCGCCGCCCTCGTCGCCAGCCGTTTCTCGGGCCCGGTCAGCCACTTCTTCTCGGCCCGCGAAGTCGACACGCCGAGCGGACTCGGAACGCGTTCGCAACTGTGGCGAGCGGCGATCGCCCTCTGGTGGCAGCAACCATTGCTCGGCGTCGGCGCCGGCAACTACGAGTTCGCCCTGCCGCGCGTCGGCTTGAGCAACGTTCACACCCACGCGAACAGCCTCTTCCTGCAATCGCTCGCCGAGGGCGGACTCATCATGCTGGCGGCATGGCTCTGGACGATCTACGCCTCGATCGCAACGTTCGCGGCCACCGCGCGTAAATCGGCGCTCGTCGCCGGCGTCATGGCCGCGAGCGCAGGGCTCGCCATTCACGAAGTATTCGACTTCTTGACCTTCTTTCCGAAGGTCGGAGACCCATGGTGGACGCTGTTGGCAGTCGCAGCAGCGACCAGCGCCATCATCGCCCGAACCCCGGAACCCATTCCCATCCGGCGCCCTTCAGGGAAACTGCGCAGCGCAGGAGCGCTTCGACCTTGATCCACGATCCGACGCTGCCGCTCGTCACCATCGTCACCCCCTCGTACAACCAAGGCCGTTTCATCGCCGCCACCATCGAAAGCGTGCTCTCGCAGGACTATCCGAATATCGAGTACATCATCATGGACGGCGGCTCGACGCGACGAGACCGCGCAGGTAGTGGAGCCGTACCTCGACCGGCTGACGTTCATTTCGGAAAAAGACCGCGGGCAATCGCACGCGATCAACAAGGGCTTCGCGATGGCGCGGGGTGAGATCGTGTCGTACCTCAATTCGGACGACATCTTTTTACCCGGCGCGATCCGGCGCGCGGTCGAGGCGTTGGAAGCCGACCCGGCGATCGCCATGGTGTACGGCGACGGATATCAGATCGATATCGATGGGGCGACGATTTCGCACTTCGCGCCGACGCAGCGGTTCGATCTCTGGCGCCTCTCGCATCTGTCGGCCTACATTCTCCAGCAGACGGTCTTTTGGCGCAAATGGGCCTGCGACGCGGTCGGGCCCCTTCGACGAGGCCCTGTATTATGGGATGGACTGGGACATGTTCATCCGCGTCGGCATGCAATATCCGGTGCATTACATCCCCGAACACATGGGCGCGATTCGCGAATACGCAACCGCCAAGAGCTTCGCCGGCGGCGGCAAGCGCGTGCGCGAACTGACGAAGATCAGCCGCAAGCACACGCGCAAGAAGTACCCGCCGGCGATGTTCGTCTACGGGCTGACGACGTACGAGAAGATCTGGAACGCCCAACTCGAGCGGCTTTTTCCGCCGGCTCTCCGGCGCCTTCGTAACAAGGCCCAGTGGCTCGTCACGCGCGTGACGCATCGGATCATCGCCTACTTCGTGCGCGACTACCAAGGGTGGTACGCGGACGGGTGGGGTCGCGCCGGACCTTCCTCATGCTCCAACCGCCGCGCGAACGCTTCATCGAGCTCGACGTGACGCTGCCGCCGTGGTTTCCCCACGAACACCAAACGATTTCCCTCGTCGCCGACGACGGCACGACCTTCGCGAAGGAAACGTTTGACAAAGGAACGTTCACCTTGAAGATCGCCGTGCCGCCGCGGTACTCCGACCGGCCGCTGCGCTTCACGATCCGCGCGCAACACACGACCGTGCCCCCCAGCGAGAATCTGCGTTGGCGCCGGCACGTCGCGTTCTTGCTGCACGACGTGCGCTACGGCGGGCTGCCGCCGCTCGAAAGGGCAGCACTGCCGCAATTCGGCGCGCACGCGTTGAGCCGATGAACACCGAAGACAGAACGCGACGGCTGCTCCCCGTCATCCATTCACTCGGCGGCTGCGGCGGCACGCTGCTCGCGAAGTGCCTGGCCTGCATGCCCGGCATCGTGCTGCTGAGCGAGACGAACCCGGCGTCGGCGCTCCTGTTCGAAGGCCGGCTCAATCCGTTGACCCAGGTAGCGGAGTGGTATCCGGATCTCTTGCCCGACGTACGCGTCGAGGGCGTCGAGCGTCCCGAGGACCTGCGCGACCCCGAGCACTTCCGGGCCTTCATCGCAGCCCTCGACCGCGCCGTCCGCGAACGCGGCCAGACGCTCGTCTTGCGCGACTATAACTACATCGACTACTTCGGGGTCCCATTCGAAACGCCGATCCGGCTCGCGCCGAGCATCCGGTCCGCACTCGAAGGCTCCTTCCGCCTCAAGTCGGCCGTGCTCGTCCGTCACCCGCTCCCGCAATTCGACAGCCTGCGGTCGCATCGCTCGGCGGGCGACGTGCTCAGCCCGGACATCTACCTGCACGGCTACGAAACGTTCTTGCACGACTTCGCGTCGGCGCATGTCATCAAGTACGAAGACATCGTCCAACATGCGTTCGAATCGATCGAAGCGCTCTGCCGCTATCTCGAACTGCCGTTCTCGCCCGACTTCGTCGACCGCTTTAAGGACTATCATTCGGTGACGGGAAATCTCGGCCGCGAGTACGATCCGACGATCGCCTACGCGCTTTGGGAGCCGGAAGTCGACACCTGGCGCGTGCAACTGCAGGGCGATCCCCGTTACGCGGAACTTGTCGAACGGCTCGGATACGCCGAGAAGGAAGCCGCGCAGCGTTCACCGTCGGCCACGGACGCCGACGTCGACGTCTTGCTCGCACGACTCAAAGCGCAGGAAGGAGAGATCCGGCGCCTGCGGATCGTGGCCGACCGGGAACTCGAGCTGCGCGACGTACAAGCCGCGGCCGAAGACCGGAAAGTTGCCCTCGAGGCGCTCGAAGCGGAGTACGAGGCGTTACAGCGCATCGCCGAAGAACGCTTGGCGGAACTGGTGGCGAGCCAACGCGCGAGCGAAACGATGCAGCAGGTCGCCGAGGAACGCTTGCGTTCGCTCGATGCCGCCCAAGCGGAAAACCGCGACTTGCGCACCGTCGCGGATCAGCGGCTGGAAGAACTCGAAAAGGCGCAATCGTCGAACGCGGAGCTGCGCGCCGAAAATGAGGCGCTCGTGCGCACCGCGGAGGAGCGTCTGACGGCGCTCGACGAGACCAGAGCGGAGAACGAGGCGCTCGTGCGCACCGCGGAGGAGCGTTTAGCGGCACTCGACGAGATTCGAGCCGAGAACGAGAGCCTGCAGCGCGTGGCCGAAGAGCGTTTGACCTCGCTCGAGCGGACGCAAGCGGAAAACGCCGCGATGCGCGCGGTCGCGGAGGAACGCCTGGCAGCACTGGAACGGAGCCGGGCTGAAAACGACCTCTTGCGCCAGGCGACGGACGAGCGTGCGGAAGCGCTCGAATCGATGCGGATCGCCTGCGAAACTACCGAGCAGGCGGCTGAAGAACGCCTGGCGGCGCTCGAGCAGAGCCTGGCCGAGATCGACGTTCTACGCCAGGCAACGGACGAGCGCGCAGCGGCTCTCGAATCGCTTAGCCAGGCGTGCGAGATGGTCGAACAGGCAGCCGAGGAACGTTTGGCGGCGCTCAACGAGGCGTTGCGCGGCAATGCTGCGCTGCAGGCGGAGTGCGAGATGTTCGAGCACGCGGCCAACGAACGTTTGGCGGCACTCGACGAGAGCGAGGCCGACAATGAGGCGCTACGTGCAGTCGCGCGCGAACGCTTGTCCGCGCTCGACCAAGTTCAGGCGGAGAACCAGGCCCTGCGGGACGTCGCCGAGGAACGCCTGATCGCGCTCAACGCCAGCAACGCGGAAAACCAGGCTTTACTTCAAGTTGCCGACGAGCGGTTGAAGGCTCTCGACGACGCGATGCGCGAGATGCAAGCGCTCGCCGCGGAGTGCGCCATGCTCAGAGCCGTCGCCGAAGAACGGCTCGTTGCTCTGCAAGCGAACCATCGGCCACCGCCGGTCCCGACCCGAACGGCTTAGTCACTCGAGGCGAACGCGCGATAGTTGAGGATGCGCGTGTCCCCCGGCACCGCTTTGCCTCCGCCTTCCACCTTCAGCGAAAGCTTGGCGGGGCTGCTCGTGCGCGGCAACGGGATCGTGACGTGTTGGCGCGCGCGCACGTCGACTTTGCCGAGTTGCTTGCCCGATGCATCGAGAACGCACAACCTGAACGGAGCGAAGCTCACGCCGGGTCCCGGCTCGAGATCGAGGTGAAGGGTGCCGGCCTTCTGCGGATTTTGCGCTTCGACGATCACCTCGTCGCCGGCCCAGCGGAATGTTTCACCGTTGAAGGTCTCGAGCGGGTGCCAGCCGCGACCGAGCTTCAAACCCGCGCCCATTTCGACGATTTCGCTCAGCGCTTCGACGCTGATTTTGAAGATGCGGAAGTTCAACGTGCGCTGATCGCCGGCGGACATCTTCCCGCCCCCGTCGACGTGTAGCGTCAGCGCATCGACTGCCGGTTCGCCGCCCGCGAGTTCGAACGAGGCCCGTTGTTTTCCGACGATCTTCAGCGTCGCGACCGCGGCGTTCGAGCCGTCGAGCACGCGTAAGTCAAAAGGTTGGAGGTCGACGCCCGGGCCGGGTTCCAGCGTCAAGACGACGGAGTAGGGCGACCAGCGCAAGCGGGCGACGTGCATCTTCGCGTCGTTGCTCACCCACCGAAAACTGTCGCCCTTGAACATCTCCAAGGGGTACCATCCGGGGCCGATGAGCGCCACCGGATCGCCAATCCGAAAGATTTCCAAGGTGCGTTCGCGCTTCGCCCCTTTCGCTAATGAGGTCCTACCTGGGGTGCGACCGGCGCTCGGTTGCGACATGAAAACTTCTTTCACGCGTCTCCCTGCCGACCGAGCGTAGATTACAGCGGCGCCGAATTCGACGAATCGGCAAGGACCTCGCTGCGCTTGCGCTGGAATGAGGAGTCGTGCTTTACCGCGCCGCATCGATCCCGGGGCGTTTTCCCTTCGTCCTCACCGACCGTTGATCGACCGCAACAACCCCGACATCGACGTCGACGACCTCATGGCCCGGATTCAGCGAGAGGTTACTCGGCGCCGTCTCGGACCGGGGGCCGACGTCTACGTCGGGACGCCGATCGGCAAGCTCGATACGACGGTCATCGAGTCGCAGCTCGCAGCTGCGCAACAGCGGGCGGAGGTGCGCACCAAGCCTCCCGACCGCCTGAACCGCTTCCCGTGGAACCGGCTCCGCTGGTTTCAGATGTTCGCGCTGCGCTTGTTCGCCCTGTTGTTTCGCGACCAGCGGCAGATCAACATCGGCCTCATCGCCGCCGTTCGCGAAGTCGTCCAGGTAGACCGGGCGCTGCACGAGCGGATCGCGGCGCTCGAAGCCCGCGTGCACCGGCTCGAAGGCCCGCGCCGCAACGACCTGCGATTCGAGGCCGATGACTAAGCGGCTCGCGATCGTAACCCCCTGGTTTGCCGCCGAGTTGACCGGCGGCGCGGAGCGGCTGGCGTGGCAACTCGCCCGCGGGCTCGCCGACCGCGGACACACGGTCGACGTGCTGACGACCTGCGCGCGCTCTTTCAGCAGCGATTGGGGGGCCGACCACTTTACGCCGGGGGTCAAAGCCGAGGGCCGGCTCTCGATCCGCCGCTTCCCGGTCGATCCGCGTTCTAGCGATGCATTCAACCACGCGAACAGCGTGCTGCTAGCTGCGCCTCCGCAACGGCTGGTTCCGGGTTTGCCGCCCGCTTCACCGGAAGTGTGCACCGCATTCGAGGAACACAACATCAACTCGTCGGCCCTGGAGCGCTTCGTCGAACAGCGGCGGGCCGACTACCAGGCGATCCTCTTCTTGCCGTACCTGTACGGAACGACGCTGCGCGGGCTCGCGCTCGCCGGGGACCGCGCCTACCTGCAGCCCTTGCTGCACGACGAACCGTACGCGTTCTTGCCGCAGGTCGAACGCATGGCACACCAAGCACGCGGCTTGCTCTTCGCCAGCGACGGCGAAGCGGTGTTCGGCAAGCGCTTGTGGGGTCCGGGCATCGCCGAGAAGAGCCGAGTCGTCGGCCATTGGGTCGACGCCCCGCCCGCGGCCAACGGCACCCGCGTCGGCAACTTCGACGCGGCCGCCGAACGTTACGTGCTCTACCTCGGGCGGCGCGATGAGACCAAGAACATCGGCTTCGCCATCAAGGCGTTCCGCGAGTACCGCGCGGCGCACGCGGTCACCGATTT
This sequence comes from Vulcanimicrobiota bacterium, assembly GCA_963749395.1. Classification (GTDB taxonomy): domain Bacteria; phylum Vulcanimicrobiota; class Vulcanimicrobiia; order Vulcanimicrobiales; family Vulcanimicrobiaceae; genus CAVVMT01. Next base: position 15,504 of record CAVVMT010000013.1, on the reverse strand, counting down.
GAAGTTCGTCTTGGCCGGCCCCGGCGCCGATGCGTTCCCCGACCCCTCGGCGGGCATCATCGACCTCGGCTTCGTGACCGAAGCGCAGAAACACGCCCTGCTCGCGCACGCCCTGGCGTTGCTCCAGCCGAGCTACAACGAGAGCTATTCGCGCGCGATGTGGGAGGCGTGGTCGCACGGGCGCCCCGTGATCGTCAATGCGAGCTGCCTGTCGACGGCGCTGGCGGTCGAGCGCTGCGACGGCGGCTGGACGGCGGGCCCGCGCTCGCAGTGGGTCGAGTTGCTCAAAGGCATCGACAACGCCCATCGCGCTTTCCTCGACCGGATCGGGCAGCGGGGGTTTCGCCACTACGCCGCCCACGGCACGATCGAGAGCGTGTTCGAGCGGTACGAAAGCGCGCTCGGGCTTACCGGCAGCGAGCACTCCGCGGAAAGCGGCGGTACGGTCTACGTGCTCCCGCCGGCGCCGGGGCTCTCGGCCGACGCGGCCCACTCGGCGGCTTCGCTGCACGGGTCGCTGGAGCGCAGCGGTTTCACGCTGATGCCGCTGCCCGGCGACGGCGTACCGGGCGGCGACACCGCGCCGCTCGTCGTCGATGCCGCAGACGAATCCGCCGCCGCCCGCGCGCTGGCGCATCCGGGACCGCTGCTCGCCCTCTTCACCGCGCCCGAACCGCTGACGGACGAAGCGTCCCGCGCCGTCTTGGCGCGCGCGGCGGCGGTCGTTTCGACCGAGCGCAATGCCCGCGCGGCCCGCCAAGGCGGGGTCGAGCGCGTCCACGTCTTGCCGCTCGCGTGCGATCCGTCGCGCTGGGACATCGTGCCCGACCCCGCGGTCATGGCCTCGCTGGTGGGCGGCGCGCGCACGATCCTCTGCGTCGGGCCGGTCGGCGAAGGGTCGGGGACGCAGGATGCGATCGCGGCCTTTTCGTTTCTGATCGCGATGCACTGCGACGCCCGCATGGTCTTCGTCCACGACGGGGAGCCCGGAGCCGAGGCGACCGCCTTCGGCGAGTTCGTCGAGAGCTACGGGCTACGGCAACGGGTCACGATCGAGTCGACGACCACCCCGGAGCGCCTCGCGGCCTACTACCGCTCCGCGTCGCTCTTTCTCTCGATGAGCGAGCGCGACGACGCGCTGGCGCCGTTCGTCGACGCGATGCTGTTCGACGTGCCCATTCTCGCGTACGGCACTCCGCTCGTGCGCGAACTGCTCGGCCCGGCGGGCATCATCGTATCGACGCGCAACGAACCGGCCCAACTCGGCGCGCTCGCGAAGGAAATGCTGCGCGACGAAGGGCTGCGCGGCGCCGTCATCGCGGCGCAACACGCCCGGCGCGTCGCGTTCGACTGCCGCAGCCTCGATCTCTACGTCGAGGGACTGATGAACGAGCTGCGCAGCTATTCCGTCCACGAAACCGCATAGGAACGCGCTTTGACGAGCGTAGCATTCGTCGTACAGCGCTGCGGCGAAGAGATCGTCGGCGGCGCCGAATCGCTGTGCCTGCAGATCGCCGAGCACCTCAACCGCGATCTGCGCATCGAGATCTTGACGACCTGCGCGGCCGACTACATGACGTGGCGCAACCACTATCCGCCCGGCAACACGCACGTGTGCGGCGTGCACGTCCACCGCTTTCCGGTCGACAAACCGCGCGACGTGGCGCGCTTCAACGCCCTCTCGCGCGACATGCGGGATCGGCTCCAAACGGTGTCGCTCGCGGAACAAGAAGAGTGGATGCGCGCGCAGGGTCCGCTTTCAACGGCGCTGACCGGTTATTTGCGCGCCCACGCGCGACGTTTCGATACGGTGGCGTTCTTCGGATATCTGTACGCGACTTCGTACTTCAATCTGCCGCTCGTGGCCGAACGCTCCGTTCTGTGGCCTTTCGCGCACGACGAGTGGCCGTTCGCGCTCTCGATGTGGGACGGCTTCTTCACGCAGGCACGGCAGATCGTCTACAGCAGCGCGGAGGAACGCACGCTCGTCGAGCGCCGTTTTCCGAACGCAGCGCTCCAAGCGACGCTCGTACCGACGGGGATTCGCATGCCGTCCGGCGCGAAGGCCGAGCGCTTCCGCGAGATGCACGACATCGGCGGACCGTTCGTGCTCTACCTGGGACGGATCGACCCGTCGAAGGGCTGCGACACGCTGATCGACTACTTCGTGAAGTATGCCGCCGACGATCGCGCACAGCGGAAACTCGTCATGATCGGCGACGCCCAGATGACCGTGCCGAATCATCCGGCGATCGTCAAGTTGGGCCGGGTCGACGAGACGACGAAGTGGGATGCGCTGGTGGCGGCCGACCTGGTGGTGATGCCCTCGCCGCACGAGAGCCTCTCGCTCGCCACCCTCGAAGCGTGGGCCGCGGGGAAGGCCGTGCTCGTCAATGCGGCCTCGGCGACGCTGGTCGGCCAATGCCGCCGCTCGAACGGCGGCCTCTGGTATTCGGCGTACGAAGAGTTTGCCGGTGCGCTCGACATCCTCGACGACAACGTGGCCGCCACCCTCGGCGCCCAGGGCCGCACCTTCGTCGAACGCCACTACCTGTGGGACGAAGCCGCGTCCCGGTATCGCAGCATCCTGAGCGGGTTCGACGCGGGAGCACCGGCGCCCGAGCGCAAGGCGCACGAGCTGCCGCTGACCCTATGAATCAGGGCGATCCGAAGAGGTTTTTCCCAGGCGAAACGACTTCGCGCGCACCTTCGAGGACGTCGTTATCATCTGGATGAAACGAGGCCCTCGTGCCGTCGCTCCTGCGAAGGGCCATCAACACATCGCTCCCCGCGCCCGCGTGCGCGACGTGGTATTTACGACAACATGAAGATGAAGGCGGCGATACTCGAAACGCTGCAAGCTCCACTGATCCTCGATGAGATCGAGGTCCCGGCCCTCCAGTGCGGCCAGGTGCTCGTCGAGGTCCATGCGAGCGGAATCTGCGGCGCCCAGCTCAACGAAATCGCCGGGACCAAAGGCTACGACAACTTCCTTCCACACTTGCTCGGCCACGAGGGGAGCGGCGTCGTTTTGGACGTCGGTCCCGGGGTCACGCAAATCAAGAAGGGCGACCACGTCGTGATGCACTGGCGAAAGGGCGCCGGCATCCACGCGCAGGGCGCGAAATACGCCTGGGGCGACCGCATCGTCAATTCGGGATGGGTTACCACGTTCAACGAGTGTGCGATCGTCTCCGAGAACCGGGTCACGCCCATTCCCAAGGACGTGCCGTTCGAGATCGCGACCCTCTTCGGGTGCGCCGTCACGACGGCGCTCGGGCTCATCAACAACCTCGCACAAGTGAAGATCGGGCAGTCCGTCGCGGTGTTCGGATGCGGGGGCGTCGGCTTGAACGTCGTGCAGGGCGCGGCGATGGTGTCGGCCGATCCGATCATCGCCATCGACATTTACGACCACAAGCTTGCGCTGGCACGGGAATTCGGCGCGACGCACACGATCAATTCCGCGCAGTCCGACGTGCGCGAAGAAGTTCGCAAGATCGTCGGCGCGGCCGGCGTCGACGTGTTCGTCGAAAACACCGGGCTCGTGCGCCTGATCGAAGCCGCGTACGAGCTAACAGGCAAGGCCGGGAGGACCATCCTCGTCGGCGTTCCCAAACACGACCAAGACATCACGATTCATTCGCTCCCGCTGCATTTTGGAAAAGTTTTGACCGGGTGCGAAGGCGGCGCGACGGATCCCACGGTCGACATTCCGCGCTACATCAAGTTGTACCAGCACGGCAAGCTCGAACTCGATCGCTTGATCACGCATCGCATGCCGTTCAGCGACATCAACGTCGCACTCGACAAGGTTCGCGCCGGCGAAGTGGGGCGTTGTGTTTTGTCAATGCAATAACGGCTTTGCGGAGGGAGCGCCGATGAGGCGTAGAAACGGAAACGCACTATGAATACGACAGATGGACTTGGCGAGCGCATCGATTTTACGCAGGCGCTGCACACTTCGACGAAGCGCGACTACGTCGCGAGAGTCGTCGAATTCGACAAAGCGACGTGCGCTGAAGTAGCCTCGCGCTTCGGCCAAGAGTATTGGGACGGAGAACGCCAGTACGGTTACGGCGGCTATCGCTACGACGGGCGTTGGCGGCCGATCGCGCAGCGCATGGCCGATCACTACGGCCTCAAAGCGGGCATGCGCGTACTCGACGTCGGCAGCGGCAAAGGTTTCCTGCTGTACGAATTGACGCAAGTCGTCCCCGGCCTCGAAGTCGCGGGGCTCGACATCTCGGCCTACGGCGTGGAGAACGGCAAAGAGGAAGTCCGCCCGTTCATGCAGGTCGGACACGCCAAGTCGCTGCCGTTCGAAGACAACTCGTTCGACCTGGTCATCAGCCTGGGGACGCTTCACAACCTCGGGATCGAAGATCTGTGGTCGGCGGTCAGTGAGATCCAGCGCGTCGGCCGCAAGAACAAGTACATCATGATCGAGTCGTACCGCAATCAAGCCGAGAAGGCGAACCTGCTCTATTGGCAGCTGACGTGCAAGAGCTTCTACTCGGTCGAAGACTGGGAGTGGCTCTACAACAAGATCGGCTACACCGGAGACTACGGCTTCATCTTCTTCGAATAAGTGCGTTTCTCACACTAGCGCATTATCTCTACCGCGCCACCAGTCGCTCAGCCCAGCGTTTCGAGCAAAGCGACGCGATTAGCGCTGACGAATGACCGACGATGACGACACCAATCAGCATCGAGGTATTATGCGGGCTGAGGATGATCGCGGCGATTTCACCGGTCGCAACCGCGAGCATCCAACGCCCGAACCGGTCGTCTCCGTGACCTAGCCGATATGTCGTGACGACGGTTGCGAGCGAAAGAGCCGCCGCGGCGACGCCGTAGAGGGGCACGATCCACGCTCCGTCGACGTATGCCTTGCCGGCAATCAGCGTGATGATCGTGCGTGGAAAAAGCGCAAAGACCGAGAGCGACAAGGCGCACGCTCCAAGCATGAAGACACCTGCAATTCGCGCCATCGTCGCAGTCGATGCGCCGGCAACCGTGCGTGCGGCGACCTTCGGTAAAACGACGGCGGGAACGAAGGCAAGGGCTGTCAGAAGTGCGCGGCCGGCCAACGCTGCGCCGTTGTAGTAGCCCGCCGAGCGTGCATCGAGATAGTGACGTGCTGCGACCGAATCAAAGTACTGCATGACGGTCAAAGCCCCAATTGCGCCAACTACGGTTCGGGAACGAGTGACTACGCTCGAAAGGCGCCCGGGCACGACCGGCCCCGGACCGATCCGCCGCGCCAACATCACGGCGGTAACGACGCAGCCGACTATCAGCGAAGCGGTGACCGCTCCGATGGCGACCAAGAGCGTTGGCGCGACGACGAGAACGATGGCACCGAGGATTTTGACTCCCGATTCCACGAGCAGCGAAACGGTGAAGTCACCGAACGCGTCGACTCCCTGTTGGACGGACCGCAAAAACTGAAGGATCACATTGGCACAGGCGCCGACGGCGGTGAGGAGCACGACGTCGAACGCAGCCAGGTGGAGAAAGCCCCCGAGCGTCGGGGCCGTTAGGGCCGCGAGCCCTACGACCGCGAAGGTGCCAATCGCAGAAACGGTCGCGGCTTCTCGGAGCATACCCCGCAGAGCCGGCGTGTCGCCCCCTGCCGCGAGATGCGCGGCTCGGCGCGACGCTGCGATGCCGATGAAACCCACCGGCGCGGAGAACATGAGCAACGCTGAAACCACCGCCAGGAACGAGCCACCGATGTCGACCCCGAGGACTCGCCCCGCAATCGCATACATCGCATACGTCGCCCCATTCATGACGAGGCTCGCCACACCCGCCATCGCGCCGTGACGCACAATATTCGACGAGTGGTCGGGGCGAGGCTCCCCCACGAGCTTCGACGCTACCGAGCTCGGCACTTGAGCACCAAGCTAGTGGCGGGCCCCAAATCGGCGAATCTTCTTGCCTGAATTCACTCTCAACTCCGGCACAAACCTACACTCACCCCGCGCAAAACATCCCGATCTCAGCCCGCTGCGCCGATGAAAGTGCTCAAATGACGGCCAGCGCAACGTCAGCCCTGTTCGTTCGTGTGGGCTCGTCGCGAAACCTAGCGCTGAAAGGGAAAAATGCTAACCCTCCCCTAAAGATTCGCACATGGCCGTAGTCGTTATAGCCGCGTTTTTTTTCCTTGCCGCGTTTGTGTTGCAGCTCATCATTTGGCACGTACGCCTGCCGCAAAAGCAAACTCGCGCCCTCCTGCTCATCTACGCGCTTACCCCCATCGTCATAGCACTCGTCGCTGTCGCGCCGGGCTTTTTCAGTCCGCTGCAACTATCCACGGCCGAAGCGGTCCGCATTCCGATTCTCTACGGCGCTGTTTCGCTAGCGTATATCGCCCTCTATTCGGCAATCGAGATGCAGAGTCCAACGCTGTTGATCGTTGCTCATCTCGACGCCTATAAGGAGCGGGGCTGCACCGAAACGGATTTGCTCGTAAGTCTCGGGGGCGACATCGCCCCGACGAACCGATTTGCCGCGATGGAACGCGGCGGATGGATTCAAATAGTCGACGACGTCGTCGAGATCACTCCTCACGGCCGGTTCTACGGAAGGCTGTTCGAATACGCCGGGCGCATCTTCGGCCTCAAGGCCGGCGGCTAGGCAATGAGCCACGCCTGGCTCCTGAGCCTATCGCCAATCGTCGGCCTCGCCGTCGACGTCGGCGTTCAGATCACCGTTGCCCATCTCACGCGCCGAATAGGCGTATCGATCGTCGGCGGCACACTCGCCGGGTTAGCCGCGGCCATCCTGGCGGGTGCGATCAGCTTTCCGCAGGTGGCCGATCTGGCCGAAGCATTGGGCGTATGGACGTTCGTCGTGGTGGCGTATCTTGCGCTCAGCTTCGACTACTGGGTTTTCCTGAATCTCAACATCACGTCGCTGCGCATTCGAATTCTACGCGAGTTGTTGCGCCACGGTCGTGGCATTTCGCGATCGAATCTCACGGACGAATACTCTCTCGAGGAAATTCTGCATCGGAGGCTACAGCGGCTCGAGCACGGCGGACAACTCGCGTACGCTGATGGCCGTTGGCGGCTCAGATCTGCCAAGTTGCTGGCGTTGCATCGAACTTTGAAGTTTCTGCGCGCAATTATCTTGCCTTCCAACGCGAGAAATCCAATACGGAAAACCGACAATCCACGCTCTACCGATTGATTCCGGGTGCTTGGCTTCGGCGCTATGCGTCGCTCCGATCGAGATCACGCCATGACTTTCAAATTATCGCGGCGAACCATGAAAACTCGGGCCGCGCTTCTGCCGCGCGCCTCAGCCAGGCGGCTTGCCTCACGCCTCGCCTCCCAGACCAACCTTGGTCGCATCGTTTACCAAGGACGCTCCTATGGCCAACCTGCACGGCCGACCTCGCTCCCTGAGCGCGGCACCCCGCAGTTAACTATCCGTACGATGGAATAGCCAACATTGCTTGCATTATTACTTTCCCTAGGCATATTCGCATACTTTTGGATCGTCGGGTTGGCGGTCGGATTCGCATGCCTACGACGCAAATGGCTTCTTCGAACGATACTATTGGCCCCGGCAATCGGATACAGCGTCCTCATGACGCTAGCCGTCTTCCTGAATTACGCAAATCTGCCGGTTGAACGTTTTGCGCTTCCCCTCGTCGTTGCGCTGGGGCTAGCCGCGATCGGCATGATTTGCGTTCAGCGGCCACCGGTGCCATGGCGCCGGTATGCGCCCTATGCATGTATTTTGGGCCTGGTCGTGCTCTTGAACGGAATGCCTTATTTGCATTTCGGCTTCGATTGGGTCAGCGTCAGCAACAACGATCAGAATTCGTACGCGAATGATTCCTACCGGCTACTCCACCATGGCTTTTGGTCGGTTCCGCCACTTTGGCCGCTCGTCTCCAACGCTTACTCATGGGCGCTATCGTATTACGTCTACGCCGCCTTCCAAGGTGGATTTTATCACGGGTACGATACCATATTGGCGCTCGTATCCGCACTCACCGGCCTAAACACGTATCAGATATACATGCCGGTGATGGGCGCCGGGCTCCTATCGCTTGTCAGCGCGAGCGGGGCGCTGCTTATCAATCAAGGTCTCGGGCGCGTTGCCCCGATCATCGCCTGCTTTGCAACCGGCCTCTCCTCACAGATTACGCTCGCTTATATGTATCAGTTGGGCCCGCAAGAAGTCGGGATGCTAACGTTCGTGGCTTGTGTTTGCCTGTTGATGGATCGCGAAGCTTTTGCACTACGAGGCTGGAGCCTTGTCGGCTATGCAGCAGTCACTGGGCTGGTCCTGACAGGTTTCAATTTATCCTACAATGCCTTCCAAATAATGCTCTATCCCTGCCTATTGGCCTTCGTAGTGCTGATGATCATCCGCCACAAGGTTCAGTGGAAAAGCGCCGGGCGATTCTATTTGGTCGTTGCATTTTTCATGCTTGCCATTACGAACGTTCTCATGCTGTCCGTGAAAAGTACAACGCTGTTCTCGCTGCGTTACACCGGCGGCAAGCTGATAGGATTCCGTTGGGCCACGTTCCCCTTCTACGTCGTGCCGAGCGGCCTCGCAAATTTCTGGGGCCTGTACCCAATCGGACACCTGCCGGGCGAACCGTTCCTATCACTTGGAATCGCCATCGGGGGCCTACTCTTGATCGGTGCCGTAGCGATCGCCTATTGGCTAGCGTGGCGTGGCCTGGCGCCGGCAATCGTCACGGCCGCTATCTTCGGCCTGCTTGCGATCGCGGCGATAAGGAAAGGCGATTTTGCCCTCTTCAAGTTGACGATGTACATTCAGCCGTTTCTTTGGGCTACCCTTACGGCGGCTTGCTTCACGATAGCCGCCCGAATGCGCCGTTCCGAGCCAGTTGCTCGCTGGAAGACCCTCTCGCTGGCCTCGGCGCCCATCGTGGCGCTTACGATCTTGGGCCTAAACGCGCAGCACTTCTACATCTTTCGCAGTGAAGATATGTTGAAGACGAGCGACAATACATTCGTCGTCATCCCGCATGCTTCAAGCAGCCATTTGCTCACACAGCTTGCGGCAATCCGGAAGAGCGTAAGCACGCCGGCTGTAATACTCGATACCGATTCGCCCGGGCTCGCGATCTATGAGAGCTACTATATGTTCGGGGTGCCCGACTTCTCACCGAGCGCGAATGCACAGCAATTCGGCGTTCCCGTCGCCCCGACGACCCAATTCGCAAAAGCACTGCAAACCGAAGTATATTTACAAGATCTGGTGCCTCAAGCAAAATTCAGACTGGAGCCGGAAAAGCACGGCGGTATGGTCGATACCTTCGTATGGTACTCGTTCTTCGATCTGCCCCCGCTGCGTTCCGTAACGAAGTCAGTTCTCGTGACGACACCGCAGCTGACAGTGCTGAATCGTTCGCATATCCAAGATACAGGGCAAGATGTAGTTCTCTTGCCGAGAGATCAGCTAGCGAATCACCTTGTTCTGATGAATGGGTCGCTTGGAGCGGATCAAGTGTCGGATCCTCGCCGAACCGCCGCCCTTTACGATCTCAACGACGATTATTTCTATCCCGGCCGGACGTACTCGGCAGTGGGGCGTTATCTGCTGTTTTACGTCATGAACCCGACCAAGGCGATGCGTTTCGTCGTTGATATGACCGCGTCTATCATTGCAGACGGCAAGAACAAGCTGCCACCCGCGGTCGCGATTGGTGAACGCCGATACAAGTTCCATTCCGTCGGTAGAGGATCTGCGCGTCTATTCTCTCCGCCCCTCGAGGCCCAGCAACTCCTCGGCCACGCGTTCGTCGCGATCGACATGGGGAGCAACGGCGTAATGTTTCCGAATCCAAAGACTGGCTTGATGCGGCTTTACGGTCTCCACGAGGGCGGAGATCCGCGGCGCTTTGTCGGCTTTGCTCGTAACATCTCGTTGATCAGCGACGAAGAATACCAGCATTTGTCCCCGCCGAGCGAATTAACCCGCTTCCCGCAAGACCTCAGCAATGAGAACCTCGAGTACTCCGGCATCTACGATGATGGCTGGGCGTCGGAGAACTCCTACGCCATTCTGCGCGCTTCGACGCGGAGTGCGGTCGAGGTTTCGGGCATGATACCTGAGATTCACGATGCACACTTTCATACACGGGTGGCCCTGTTCGCCGACGGGCACGAGATTGCGCATCGCATTGTTGGGGTCGGTCCGTTCGCGATTTCGGCCGGCGACCTGCCTCCAGGGCGTCATCGCATTTCGCTCCGATTCTCCGGAGCGCAGCGATTCCCCAACGGTGACAACCGCATCGTGTCGGCACTACTTTCTAGACTGGCCCTCGAGCCTGCGCGGGCGGCAGTTGCGCAATCTTCTCGTACGCCTCGTGATGAAAGGTCCAGGCACTCGAAAGCCGACCATGTTGGCCAGTATACGCCGCGTGCCGGAGCGGCGCCACGCTTGCAGGTCTTATCCCGCGGATACGGAGCTCCGGGTCCCACAGCTGAATCCCCGAGCTAGTCGATGGGCAAGGATTCATCCGCGAGTGCTCTTTCTAGGCTGATAGCTACTGCGAATGACGCGACGCGGAACCGCTACCCGTGGGCGGCAGGGGGGACTGGCAGTTCCTTGCGAAAAATGCACTCGGCGCAGTACAACCGGGGCAATCGTAAAGCCGCCGCCAGATGTTCATTGCTCCTGGCCTCAAATGCGGCCGCGGCGCTGCTTGCTGATTCGCAGAACTATGCCCCGCGAGCAACCACGTCTCCATCGATTCGAGGGCTTCACCCCGGCACCATGTCGGCAATGGAGATGTTCGCAGCATTCGCGCGCAGCAGTACGAATTGCGCTGACCCACAGCCGGACGAGGGCCCAGCTCGAGTGACTCTTCCACCACCGCCGATCCCATATCCAGGAGCTTCCTAAGCAGCCTATGCTCATTACAAATTTTCGCCTGAAATATGCTCTTTACAGAATGGTCTTGGCTGGCTATCAACTTCTCGATACCGGACGCCTGCATCCGGCCCGCGAGCGTGCGATTCGCGCGTTGAATGCCAGCGTCGATTATATCGAGCTACACATGAATGACGCACTGGGCTTCGACACGCAGAAGGAAGTGCTCACCTACGCCATGTCCGAAACCAAGATACCTGGCCATTTCTTGGAGTTCGGCGTCTTCACCGGCGGAACGATCCGTTATCTTGCCGGGCTTCGGCGCCAGCAGACATTCCATGGATTCGACAGTTTCGAGGGCCTTCCCGAAGCCTGGTCCGGTTTCAGCCTCGGTCAAGCAGCCTTCTCAAAAGGTGGCAAGCTACCAACTGTGCCAGCCAACGTCGTTTTGCACAAGGGCTGGTTCAACAACACGTTGCCCAAATGGTGCGCGACGTTCGACGGCCCGGTTGCCTTCGCGCACATCGACTGCGACCTGTATTCGTCGACCGTCGTTATCCTTGACGCGATTGTCGATCGCCTTCGCCCCGGGACGATGATCGTTTTCGACGAGTACTTCAACTATCCAAACTGGGAACATCACGAATTCAAGGCATGGCATGAATTCGTCAAGCGTTATAACGTTCAATACGACTATGTTGCATACGCCCGCCAACAAGTTGCAGTCCGCATCCGAGAGATCGGTGGCGTAGGTTGACCCAGAGCGCTGGGCGGTCGTTCTGGGATGCGGACGTCTCCATGACGGTGGCTGCAGCGCAGCTCCGCGCGGGTAGTTCAACGACGCAGCCCTACGCCAATGCACCCATAGACCTGACCTATTTCGTTTCGTGCTATAACGAAGCGGAACACATTACCGAGACTCTCGATACAATCTGCGGGGCAGCGCGAGCGCTTGGCTTGAGCTTCGAGGTCCTTGTGATCGATGACGGATCGAGAGATAATTCCCGAGACGTCGTTCGCGAGTACATAGCAAAGCATCCCGATGAGAACATTCTCTTTCGTTCTAACTTCAAGAACAAGGGTTTGGCGCAAAACTATGTCGATGCCGCTTTCATGGGCCTTGGTAGGTATTATCGACTTATCTGCGGTGACTCCAGCGAGCCACAAGAGAGCGTCATGGCGGTTCTTCGATCGATCGGAGAAGCCGACTGCATCATTCCGTACTATGTGTCGGTAGCAGGGAAAACCGCACAGCGCCGGCTGATATCGACCGCCTACACGCTGATCATAAACTTGATCACGGGCAATCGTATCCGTTACTATAATGGCTTGGCCGTTCATTTACGTCACAACGTCATGCGTTGGCATACGAACACGAAGGGTTTTGGTTTCCAAGCCGAGATCCTATGCCTGTTACTCGATCAGGGTTTCACGTACAAGGAAGTGCCGATCGTCGCCCATGAGAAGCGCCAAGGCGCATCTAATGCGCTAAACACCCGTAATTTGCTTTCAGTCACGCACACGATAATAGAGATCGCAAACCGGCGCATCTCAGCACTCGTTTATCGCAATTCCTGAAACGTCGCCCTTTTGAGGAGCCACATGGGAGAAGCGCAATACCAGGGTCAGATTGCAGAATTCAACCGGCTGGGCCCCCCGGAGCTGGGGCCCATGACTGGCCAAGTCTGGCGCGAAGATCCTCGCAGGCTGCTGTTCGTGCTCGCCAGGTACAAGTTCGTGTCTAAGATGCTAGCCGGCAAGAGGAACGCAATCGAACTGGGATGCGGCGACGCCTTTGGAATGCGTATAGTGGCGCAAACCGTGGGCGCCGTACATGGCGTCGATTTCGATCAGGTCTTTATCGACTGGGCGCAGCGCAATTGCGCGCGTGAAGGGATGAACTGCACGTTTTCGTTGCTCGACTTCGTCAAGGATATCCCGCCGGGCAGCTACGAAGCATCGTACTCGCTCGACGTCATCGAGCACATTCCCGAATCCCTCGAAGATCGCTACGTCGATCACTTGGCGGACGTATTGGTTCCAGACGGGGTCTGCATAGTTGGATCACCAAACGTGTCAGCCACGGCTTACGCGTCCCCGGTAAGCCTTGAAGGGCACATCAATCTCAAATCAGGCGAGACGTTACGGGCAACGATGGCTCGGCGCTTCAAAAATGTCTTCATCTTCTCTATGAACGACGAGGTCGTTCACACTGGCTTTTTACCCATGGCACACTACTTGTTTGCGCTTTGCGTAGGCCCGTACTAACTTACGCAGCTACCAGACTCTCCAGGAACAAGCCAGACTCTGAGATACTCACCCATCGGGCCTTGGGTGTATGATGCCGATGTCAGACGCTGCGTGATGGCAGCTCCGAATCCCCCGAGCTGATCTGCGGGAGTTCTGCGATCGATGAAGATGGTGCCCGTATGGTCCATTGCAGTAGCCGCGAGGAATGGAAGATAGACCATACTCGGACTAGGCAGCCAGGGCAGGGCCGGCGCGCGGTGCACGGCTAAGAGATAGACCCAATCGATTTGTGAAATGACGGCGACCCTATCGCCGGCTTTCGTGCAGCGACGGAGCAGTGCCAGGTCGGCGGCTGTTGGTTCAGCGCTCGAATCCCACCTCTGCTGGACCCTGTGCCCGAATATGCCGGAGATGATGCTCGGGTAGCTCGCGAACGCCTGGAGCGCATATTTCGAGGGATTTCGATCGTCCCGTATGAGCAACAGGAAGAGAATTGCACAGGCTACAGACGCTGACTTTAGCGCAATGAGTCCCACTCGATACCGGTTTGCCCGGCCTTTCTGCTCGACGTAGCTGAGACCAGCTTGCGCCCACCATGCCATGATCGCGATGATTGGTAGTGCATTGACATACCACAACGCATCGTACGACATGTTGACCCACTTCAGCATGAGGCAATTCCCAATAAGCGCCAGCAGGAACAGCACGAGCAAGGAAGGTCTCGTAAAAGTGCGGTCACACGCAAGAAGTGATGCGGCACTCCAACCGATCGTTGTGAACCCGATCAGCGGGCTGATGACGGCGTAAATGAAGTTGAGCGGACTCTGCCAGGCGACTGGTGCTGCGCCAAGGCCGCCGGCGTAGACGGTCATCGGCTTCAATAGGCCGACGAAAAAGGCGGGCTGAATGACGTCGGGACCGTAGGCGATGAGAGAAAGAATTATGAAGCTGGTGGCAACGCCGATTCCGATTGAGAGAACGTTGACGAGCATTGTCCTGGTGCTTCGGTTCAAAAGCGGCGCGCCCAACAACGCCGATGCGATGACGTAGAGGCCGGTTTCAGTGTTCCAAAACAGGGAGAGCCCGGCGACACTCCCCGCGGCGGCGAGTGTTAAAGCCTGTCGTTTGCTGTCCACGGCAAGCGAGTACAGCCAAACAAATAGGAAGAGAAACGGATAGCGGGACGGCCACGCCGACGGATCGCGAAAGACATCAAACAGATGAAAGTTGAGGATGAGCCCAAACGTCACGACCAAGAAAGCGGCGAGCATCGATCGATAGAGTTTGTTGAGCACCACCATGGCCGACGCAAAATAGACGAGGCTCAATGCGGCCGTCGCGAGAACCGTATTTGCAACGGTGTCTTCCGCGGCCGGGCGCAGGAACGGTGCAAAGAACGCTCCGATGCCGATCCCGTATTGAGGAAAGAAGTCAATGCCGGGTAACAGACCGCGATGCCACAAAAAGAGAGCCGGCCCAATATAAAACGAAACGGGGTGCTGGTTGTAGCCGATCCGCGCCACAACGGTTTGTAGGTCTATTGGAAAGAGACAAATCGCAAAGAATACGAAGGAGGCGCCAAGGAGGCCCCAGTCTCGCGTGGACGTTGGCGCTGGAGCCAACGACAGGCGGCCCTCGTAGCGGACAGCGGTTCGTGCCGCCGGCGCCTTGATGGCAAATGGGCAAGCGAGTGGGAGAATCATCAAGAGTAAGGACAGTGGCGCTGGAACGACACCAGCGATCGGGTTGCCGTAGATGACGGTTGATGCCAGCCATGCAGCAAAAACGACGAAGGTCGCGATGCCGACGCCCGTCGATCGCGAGCTCCTGAAGACCCCGGCGAAGCGAGCCATCAAAAACGCAGATGCGACGGCGGCCACGTAGAACGTTACATAGAATAATTTTTCTAGGGGCTTCGCGCCTCCCGACCCGAAAAGGGCGGGCACCACTGCGATATCGGCCCTGGCAAGAGTAACGACCAGCGCGGCGACCCACCAGCCAAGACACGCGCCCCAAGCGGCCGCGAGCACTCGAGGCACGCCGCTATGTGCGAACGAGACCGTGCCGGCGTGAACGTCAGGCTCCTTAGATCCGACTTTCATTGGTCCTCAGTGCGACAAAAAGAGCGAGGCTCCGTACCGAAGCGAGTTCTCCGAGTTCGACTCGTGGAATCTTTCTTGCGCCGTCGCACAAACTCTTCAAGTACGAAGGCTTGGATCATGGGAGAAGGGGCATCGACCGCCAAATTCCCCCAACTGGAACCGTCTAGCTTTCCAAACGGGCTCCCCAACATGGCTCACCCCCTGCCGATTCGCCGCCTCCACGACGCCGGAGCGGCGGTCGTGAGCACGATCCAGCATCGTTCGTACGTTCGTCGCT
>CAVVMT010000012.1:0-198858 GCA_963749395.1 Vulcanimicrobiota bacterium | reverse complement strand
TGCCCTCCTTCTTCGTTCGTCGTATTGCTATGCTGGGGTCGTTCGGCAGGGCGATCCCCGCGTACGCGCGGCGGAACCCTTGAGCCGCGAGCATCGGCAGCAAAGTCGCGTAGAGCCTTCGCGCCCGACGCCGCGGCGCCGCGCCCGCTCGGCGACGTAGGCCGACACATCGACTGCCCAGGCGCATCGCGGTAGGCGGCACGGGCCCGGTGCGCCGACGCGTACGCATAGCCGAGCACGCCGTCCTCATCGGCGGCGGTCAGCCACGGCAGCCGCTCGAGCGTAGCAGCGAGCCGCCGCTGGTCTGGCGAGCGTCCGGCGGCTCGGCTTCGAACGAGATCGCGGTGCGCGCGACGATCGGCCCGTAGATCGCGGCGAACGCAGGCGCGTCGCCGGGCCGTGCGACCCGGATTTCCGATTCCGGAGCATTCCGTAAGATGCGAAGCCAAGCATGCCGCAGAACCCCGGCGCCATGAACATCGTCGTCTTCGGCGCGTCCCGCGGGGTCGGCCGCCTCTGCGTCGACACCGCGATTTCAAGCCGGGCACGCGGTGACGGCCGTCGCGCAACCGCGGCACGCTCGACTCCGCGCCGGCCACAATCGTCATCGGCGACGTGCTCGACCCCAGCGTCGTCGAGCGAGCGATCGCAGGCACCGATGCGGCGATCGTCGCGCTCGGCGTGTCGCCCGGGTCGCGCTCGAAGACGCCCGAAGACGTGGACTGCGCGGCACGCGCATCATTCTCGCCGCGATGGAAGCGGCGAAGATCGAGCGCGTCGTGGTCGTCACATCGTACGGCGTCGGTGCGACGCGGGTCAAGACACCCTTCCCTTTCAACCTGATCGCGGCGACCTTGCTCAAGGGCATCATGGCCGACAAGGGGAGTCCAGGAGCAACTCGTGCGCGCCTCGGGCACGCGGTGGACGATCGTGCAGCCGCTCGGGCTCACCGACGGCGGCGCGACCGGCACGCCGTACGTCGCGGCCGACGGCTCGCGCAAGTCGTCGCGCGTCGCGCGCGCCGACGTCGCCGCGGTGTGCATCGACGCGCTCGAACACGACAAGTACGTCCGCGAATGCGTGGCGGTCTCCGCCTAGGGTTGCGCCTTCTCGAGCTTCACGATCGTCGGCACGTTCGACGGGATCGGCGCCTCGGGGAAAGCGGCGAGAAGATACGGTGCGCGACTTGCGCGACGTAGATGTCGCCGTGCGAGTCGACGCGCGAGCCCGTGCGGCGCCGACGAACGTGCCGGTCTCGGTGCCCGGCGGGCATGCGCCGAGACGCGCGAGATCTTGCCCTCCTTCGTCGTGATGCTGACCGCGGCCCGAGTTCGGCAGAAGCCGGGTGATGGCCATCGCCGGGCCGAGCTCGCCGATGTACGAGCGGCTGCGGCCGGTCTGCATGTATAACCCGCACGGCCGGTAGAAGTTCGTGTCCACTGCGTCTCGTACTTGCCGTCGCTGTCGAACATCTGGACGCGATGGTTCTCGCGATCGGCGACGTACACCCAGCCCTCTTCGTCGCATGCGATGTTGTGCGGCAGTGTTAACTGTCCGGGATCGGTCCCGCAGCCGCCCCACGACTTGACGTGTTTGCCGTCGGGCGTGTACTTGTGGACGCGCGGCGTTGCCGTAGCCGTCGGAAACGAAGATGTGCCTGGTCGGGTGAAAGCGCGGTGTGCGTGCAGCGATTGAACGGCTCGACGCTCATGAACGGCGCGGGCGTGCCGGGCTGCCCAGCGTCAGCAGCAGCTTGCCGTCGAGGGTGAACTTGCGCACCGAATGATCGCCGTCGTCGGTGAGGTAGATCGTTTCGTCGGGCGCGATCTGCGCCCCGTGCGGCGCGTGAAAATAGCCCTCCCCCCAGCGCGCGCAATAATTCCCTGTCGGTCGAACACCATCACCGGGTGCGGCCCGCGATTGAACACGTACACGTTGTCGGCGCGGTCGACCGCGACCGATGCCGACGTCGTTTTGCAGGTGGTAGCCGTCGGGCAGGCGCGCCCAGTCGTTGACCGCACGGTAAACGTGATCGCCGCTTCCCAGGATCGCGCCGTCGCGTGAAATGTCGGTGGCCATGGTACCTCTCTGTCGCTAAGCGATTTGAATGCGGCGCAGATGCCGCTTGTAGGCGGGATCGAAATTGGTGCGCGCGTGCTGCAGCGCGAGGTTGTCCCAGACGATGACGTCGCCCGGCTTCCACACGTGCCGATAGCTGATCGCCGGTTCGCGAATGTACCCGAAGAGCTGGTCTAACAGCGTGTCGCTCTCGTCGAGCTCGGCAGCTCCAGAATCCGATCGGTGTGTCCCATGCTCACGTAGAGGAGGCGTTCGCCGTTGTCGGGATGCTCGAGCACGACCGGATGGGTCGCCCGCGTGCCTCGGGGCTCAAGTCCACTCCGGATGCGCGTCGCGAACTCTTTTCGCGCTGTATCGTAAGCGTGAATCGCCGTGCGGCCCTCGATGCGCGCGCGCAGCTCGGCGGGCAAGTTGCGATAGGCGAGCCGGTTGTCGGTGAACACCGTATCCCCGCCGGCGCCTTCGGGCGGCACCTCGAGCGCGTAGAGCATCAGCCCGCGCAGCGGCTGCGGATAGAGACCGCTTGGTCCATGTGGATGATCAGCTCGCCGTTGGGAACGATGCCGTCTTTGGCGACGTTCGAGACGAACGTGTACTCGCCCAAGCGCTGCGCGTTCTCGCCTTGCTTCGACACTTCACCGAACACCTCGGCGAAGCGCAGCTGCTCGGCGACGTCGAGCGTTTGATTGCGGAACAGCACGAGCCCGTGCCGGTGCCACGCCGCCCGGATCTGCGCTTGCACGGGTTCGGCGAGCGGCCCGGCGGCATCGATGTCGAGCACTTCGACGCCGAGCGCAGGCGAGAGCGGACGTAGGGCGAGAGCGTGAACTTCCATCAAGATGCGGCCGCCAGCCGCCGGACGACCGCGTCGACCGCGACCTTGTAGTCGCCCGGAACTTCGCCGTTGAAGTGCTCCTTGAGCCGCATATCGGCGACGCGCTGCAATTGCTCCGCCGTCGCGCGCGTCATCAGCGGTTCCAAGCCCACCTCCTCGAGCGCGGCGCACGACATCCGCGCTTCTTCCGCGCGGCGCTCGGCGTGGATGACGCCGGTGCGCAACAGGAATGCCGCCGATTCCGAGTAGGGCCGGGCCTCCAAGAACTCGGCGAGCGACGCGAACACTTCGTCGTGAATGCCGTACCGTTCGCTCGCTACCGCGCACTCGACCAGCAGCGCCTCCAAGCCTTTCATCACGACCGATCGAACGATCTTGATCGCTGAACCGGCGCCGAGCTTGTCGCTCACGACGTCGTAGCGCATGCCCCAGGGCGTCATCGCGTCGTGGAAGGCTTGCGCGGCCGGACCGCTGCCCTTGATGAGGATGCGATGGCCGTCCATCAGCGGCGACCCCATGATCCCACCGTCGCCCACGCGGGCGCCGGTCGCGGCCAAGACGGCGCCGACCGCCTCTTTGACGCGCGGCGTCGCCGAAGCGATGTCGACGTAGAGGTGACGGGGCTCGAGATGCGCCGAATACGCGCGCGCCGCGACGACGCACTCGCTGCCCGGCACGACGGCGACGATCACGTCGGCTCGCGCGGCCAGTTCCGCCGGCGACGCAACGAGCGCGACCCCGGCTTCGCGCGCACGGCGCTGGATCAGCGGTGCGAACGGCCCTTCGAACGCCGCGACGTCGTAAGCGACGACCGACGCGAGCCCCTCGCCGCGCAACCCCTTGCCGAGGCCGCTGCCGACTTCGCCGAACCCGACGAGGCCCAAGCGAACCTGACGCCGCTCCGCACCCGGCTTCCCGCTCACGCCGGGACAGCCGCGGGCTCGCCGATTTGCGTACGGCGCAGATGCCGGCGGTGCGAGCGATCGAAATCGGTGCGCGCGTGCTGGGCCCGGAAGTTGTCGAACACGACCAGATCGCCCGCGCGCCACTCGTGCGCGAACTGCACTTCGGGACGGTCGATGTAGGTGACGAGTTCTCGCACGAGTGCGAGGCCCTCGGCCGGTCCCCAGCCGGCGATGCGATCGAAGTGGCGCGCGCTGCAGAAGAGCACCGTCTCACCGGTGACCGGATGCGGCATCGCGAGCGGATGGGTCGCGGTCGGCATGCCGGGCCGCGGATCGGGCCCGGGGATCGGCACGTGCTTGCTCTGATCGGGATAGGTGTGCACGATCTGCAAGCCTTCGATCCTCGCCTTGACCTCGGGCGGCAGCAGCTCGTAGGCGCGCTTGACGTCGGCGAAGACGGTGGCGCCGCCCGCGCCCGGCGGCGGCACCTCGATGCCGTACAGCATCAGCCCGCGCAGCGGATGCTCCGACCACGAGTGATCGCAATGGAACGCGAGCTCGCCGTGCGGCGTGAGCCCGTTCTCGATCACGTTGGAAACGTAGTTCTGCACGCCGTACTCGCCGTCGTCGGAGATCTCACCGAAGATGCGGCCGACGCGCAGTTGCTGATCTTCGTCGAGGTGCTGATCGCGAAACAGCAGCACGCCGTACCGATGCCATGCCGCGCGCAGTTCGTCTGCAATGGCCGCGGAGAGCTCGCGCGAGAGATCGACGCCGCGCACCTCCGCGCCCAGAAACGGCGCTAAAGGACGGAACGAAAGTCCGGTAGCGTTGACCAATGGAGCTCCTCCGCCGGGCGGGCTTGCGTGCGCGCCGATTCATCAGTATGCTTCGTATACGTAATATACGGCGTGCAACGCCGACCGACGAGAGGGCGAAACTCACCTAGTGGCCGACCTCACCCACCGCAGCCGCCAAGCCTACGAGCGCATTCGAACCGCGATCGCCGAGGGACAGTTGCCGCCTGCCGAAGTGATTCGTGAAGTCGACCTCGTGCGCGACTTCGGGATGAGCCGCACGCCGGTTCGGGAGGCGCTGCACCGGCTGCACGGCGAGGGCTTGATCAAACCGGTCGCCCCCGGCGGTTACGTCGCGATCGAACTCGGGCCCAAAGAACTACGCGACATCTACGAGGTGCGCGAAATGCTGGTGGGGCTGGCGGCGCGTTTGGCTGCACAGCGGCGGACCCGGGTCGACCTCGCGCGCCTGGAAGACGTTCTCGAAGCGCTCGGACGCGCGTGCGACGCCGACGCGACCGAAGAGGCCGACGAGTTGGTGCGGACCTTCTTCCACACCATCGCGGATGCGGGCGGCAACGACTACCTGCGCGCCACGCTCGGGCGCTTGACGAACCTGTTCCGGTACAAGGCGCTCGCCGTGACTCACAAGGCGTGGCGCAGCGACTTGAGCGCCTGGCATCGCGAGCTGGTCGACGCGATCGCGGACGGCGACGCGGAACGCGCCGAAGCCCGCGGGCGCGCGTTGATCGCGCACGGCCTCACGATTCGCCTCGTCGACTTGCAGATGGGCGAGCTGACCGCATGATCGTCGACGCGCACATCCACTACTGGCAGCCCCACCTGCCCGACCGTCCGTGGGACCCGGCCGGCGTCGATCTCGGCCGTCCGCTCGCGGTCGAGGAGCTGCTCGCCGACGCGGCGGCCGCCGGGGTCGACCAAGTCGTCCAAGTCACGCCGACGATCATGGGCTACGACAACCGCTACAGCTTCGAGGGCGCGCAACTTCATCCGGACCGGATCGCGGGCGTTTTCGCGCGCTTCGACCCGGTCGCGCCCGCTATGGCCGAGCGGTTCGCCGAACTGCGCGCGCAGCCGCACTTCCTGGGCGTGCGCCTGACGCTGATGAAGCCGCCGTGGGACACGTGGCTCGCCGACGGAACGCTCGAGCCGTTCTTCGACGAAGCCGGCCGCGCGGGCACGCCGGTCGCGATCTACGCACCGCGCCAGGCGCACGCGATCTTGCAAGCGGCACACCGCCATCCGGCGACGCGCCTGCTCGTCGATCACATGGCCGTCGCGCACCAAGACCGGGAGCCGTTCGCGCGGTGGAACGACACGCTCGCGCTCGCGGGCGCGCCGAACGTGTGGATGAAGGCCGACTATTTCCCCGAAGTCGCGGGCGCCCCGTACCCGTTCGCACCGATCCACCGGTACGTCCGCGACCTTTACGACGCGTTCGGCCCGCAGCGGTTGATCTGGGGCTCCAACTATCCACCCTCCGGCAGCGCTGCGCCGTACAAAGCGTCGGTCGACCTGTTCGTCAACGAGTTCCCCTTCATCGACGACGCGGGCCGCGCAGCGATCCTCGGCGGCACGTTGCTCGACGTGCTCGCCGCGGTGCCGAAGGCCGGCGCGGCGACGAGCGGCTAACGGGGAAACGGCAATGGCAAGGATACCGGTCAGCGACGGCCTCACGCTGCAGTGCGACGTCGACGATTACTTATGGCCGTGGGACACCGCGACCCCGGTCGTCATGCTGCACGGTTTCGCGCGCAACGCGAGCTTCTGGAATCGTTGGGTGCCGCCGATCGCGCAGACGCGCCGCGTGTACCGGCCCGAGCTGCGCGGGTTCGGCCGCTCGGACCCGCCGCGCGAAGGCTACCACTACGAAGGCCCGCTGATCGTCGCCGACCTGCTCGCCGTGCTCGAAACGCTGGGGATAGAACGCGCCCACTTCGTCGGCGAGTCGTCGGGCGGGGTGCTGAGCGTGCTCTTCGCGCTCGCGCATCCCAGCCGGGTGGCGAGCCTCGTGTTGTGTAACACGCCGCTGCGCGTCACCGACGGCATCAAGGCGATCTATGCGCTCGACGAACCGAGCATGAATGCGGCGATTCTCAAATACGGCGTCGGCGAGTGGTGCCGGCGCACCCTCGAATACCGGCTCGATCTCGAACGCGCTTCGCCGGCGCTGCAGGACTGGTACGTCGGCGAGATGGCGAAGAGTTCGGCGCAGACGACCGCGTTGCTCAACGAGATCATCAACTCGTTCGACATTGCGCCGATGATCGCGCAGGTCGACGTCCCCGTCCTGCTGATGACCGGCGACAAGAGCAAGATATCGTCCGCGCAGCAGGCCGAGTTCGCGCGCGGATTGCGGCACGGCGAGCTGCACGTGTTCGAAGGCTACGGCCACGGCGTCAACGTGCTCGTCCCCGAAGCGTGCGCGGCCGCCGCGCTGGAATTCTGGCAGCGCGCGACATGAGCGCCCGGCGTACGTTCCTCGCATCGGCGGCCGCCATCGCCGGCACGACGCTCGTTCGGCGTCCGGCCGCGGGCGCGCAGTTCGAATTCCGCGCCGCCTCGACGCTGCCGGTCGATCACCCCTCGTCGGTGCGCGCCACTCAGATGTGGGAAGCGATCGCCGCCGAATCGGGCGGCCGCATCCGGACGAAATTCTATCCCGCCAGTCAGCTCGGCAGCGATCCGGCCATGTTCTCGCAACTGCGTTCGGGCGCGATCAATTTCATGATCATCTCGCCGGGCACGTTCGGATCGGTCGTGCAGGGCGCCGAAATCACCAACGTCGGCTTCGCCTTCGCCGACGCGGCCCAAGCCTTGCACGCCTGCGACGGCCCGCTCGGCGCGAGCATCCGCGCGCAGATCGCGGCCGTGGGACTGTATGCGATGGCGACGATCTGGGACAGCGGGATGCGCGAGATCACGTCGAGCTCGCATCCGATCCGCACCGCCGACGACATGAACGGCTTCAAGATCCGCGTCGTCGAGAGCCGGCTGGTCGTCGATCTCTTTCGCACCCTCGGCGCGAATCCGACGCCGCTCAGCTTTGCCGAGCTCTATACCGCCTTGCAGACGAAGATCGTCGACGGCTGCGACCTCCCGCTCAACACGATCGAATCGGGCCGCATCTTCGAAGTCCAAAAGTACTTGAGTTTGACGAACCACACGTGGAGCGGCCTGTGGGCGCTCGCCAACGGCGACACGTGGAAGAGCCTGACGCCCGACCTGCAGGCGATCGTCGAACGCAACAACACGAAGTTCGCGCTGCTCGAGCGGCGCGACTCGACGCTGCTCGGCGCGTCGATCGCCGACAAATTGCAGCGCCGCGGGCTCGGGGTGACGCACCCCGACCGGGCGACGTTCGAAGCCAAACTCGGCCCGTACTACCAGCGCTGCCGCGACGTCTTCGGCGCGCCCGCGTGGACGCTGCTGCAAAACGCGATCGGACGCACCCTGGGGTGACGTGCGACTACGTCGTGATCGGCGCCGGAGCCGCCGGCTGCGTCGTCGCGGCGCGCCTGTCGGAGGATCCGGCGTGCCGGGTGACGCTGCTCGAAGCCGGCGGCGACGACGGCCATCTCGCGCTGCGCATCCCCGCGTTCGCGTTGATCGCCTCGACCCTGCCGCAGCACAACTGGTATTTCGAAACCGAACCGGTCCCCGCATTGAACGAGCGCCGTTTGCGCTGGTCGCAGGGGAAAGGGCTAGGCGGTTCGAGCTCGATCAACGGCATGATCTTCATGCGCGGCCATTCGGCCGAGTACGACCGGTGGGCGCGCGACGGCTGTCCCGGCTGGGCGTACGACGACGTGCTGCCCTATTACCGCAAGGCCGAGCGCAATGCGCGCGGCGCGAGCGCGCTGCACGGCGGCAACGGCCCCGTCCCGGTGCGGCCCGCGAACTTGCGCTTACCGGTCTGCGAAGCGTTCCTCGGCGCTGCCGCCGAAGCCGGCATCCCGCGCGTCGCGGACATCAACGACGAACTCGTCGAGGGCTTCGGCTACCACGACGTCAACATCGAGCGCGGGCGCCGCATGAGCATGGCCGTCGCCTATCTCGACCCGGCGCTCAAGCGCAAGAACCTGACCGTCTTGCGCAACGCGCCGGCGCGGCGCATCCTCATCGAGAACGGTCGCGCCACCGGGGTCGAATACGGCGCAGGCCGCAGCGTGGCGACGATCCGCGCGGAGCGCGAGGTGATCCTCTGCGCGAGCAGCGTCAACTCGCCGCAGCTGCTGATGCTCTCGGGCATCGGTCCGGCCGGGCATCTGCGCGAGCACGGGATCGCGGTCGAAGTCGACGCCCCCGAGGTCGGGCAGAATCTGCAGAACCACGCGGCGTATCGGCTGCGCTACTCGTGTTCGCAGCCGGTGACCGCATTCTCGTATCTGAACCCGGCGCGCGCCGCGACCGCGATCGCGCAGTACGCGTTCGCCGGCACCGGCCCGCTGGGGGAAAGCTTCGTCCCCGCGGGGGGCATCTTCCGCTCCGATCCGGCCCAGCCGGAGTCGGACATGATCGTCGTCGCGGCCCCGGTGTTGACGCGGCGCGGCGGCTTGAACGCCCGGCTCGCCGATATGCTGCCCTCCGAACATGGCATGACGATCGGCGCGATCTTCGGCCGCCCGCAGAGCCGCGGGCAGATTCGCCTGCGTTCGGCCGACCCGGGCGAAGCGCCGGCGATCTTCCCGAACTACTTCGCCGAGCCCAGCGACATGCGCCGGATGGTCAACGGCGTGCAGCGCTTGCGCGAGGTGATGCGGCAGCCGAGCATCCGCGCGATGATCAAGGCGGAAGAACAGCCCGGCGCAGCGGCCGTCGACGACCGCACGCTCGAGGACGACGTGCGCGCGAAGGTCGAGACGTCGTATCACCCCAACGGCACGTGCCGCATGGGCAGCGACGAGGGCGCGGTCGTCGACCCGCAGCTGCGCGTGCGCCACGTCGCCGGGTTGCGCGTTGCCGACATCTCCGTCATTCCGACGGCGCTCTGCGCGTGCACCCACGGGCCCGCGATCATGATCGGCGAGAAAGCTGCCGATCTCATCAAGCGCGCTACGTGAGCTTACCGGCTGCCTTTTCGAGCAAATCGAAGCCGTCGGCGCCGTACTGCTGCCGCCACTGCGTGTAGAGCCCCGCTTGGCGTACGACGGCCTTGAACGGCGCCTGGTCGACGTGGGTGATCGTCATGCCCTTCGCCGTCAGCGACGCTTCGCTCGCGGCGTCGAGCTTCACCATGTCGGCCCGCTCCAGGAGCCCGGCCTCGTCGATCCGCTGCTCGACGATCTGCTGGAGCTTCGGGGGTAAACGGTTCCACGCATCGGGGTTGGCGACCATCGCGTAGCCGGTCCACGCGTGATTCGTGACCGAGGCGTACTTCTGCACTTCGTACATCTTGAACGAGTCGATCGACGCGAGCGGCAGGTCGGTGCCGTCGACGAGATGCGTCTGGCATGCGGCATACATCTCCGAGCCGTCGACCGCAGTCGGCGAAGCACCGAGCGCGCGGAACATCGCGTTCCAATTCGGGGCGTTGGGAACGCGGATCTTCAGGCCCTTGACGTCGTCGGGCGTGCGCACGATGCGAAGGCTGTTGCTCACCTCGCGGAAGCCTCCGTCCCACGAACGCTCGAAGGCGTAGAGCTGCGCCTTGACGATCTCGGCGCGGGTCGCCTTGCCGAAGGGGCCGTCCATCGCGTCGCACGCTTCTTTGTGGCCCGCGAACGCAAACGGCAGCGCCGCGAGCCCGGCGAACGGGACGGTCGCTTCGAGGACGCCGTAGCCGGTCGCCACGAACTCGATCGAGCCCGTGCGCGCTTGCGTCACCATCGAGGCGCTGCTGCCGAGTTGCGCGGCCGGAAAGACCTTGATCTCGAGCTGGCCGCCGGAGTCGTGCAAGATCTTCTGCGCCGCCTCGACCGACCGGACGTTCACCGGATGACCGGGCGGCCAGTCGTTGGCCCACTTGTAGGTGAAGTCGGCCGCGTCGGCGCGGCGCCGCAGCAAGGCGATCGAGGCGAACGCGGTCGCGCCGGCCGCGACGAATCCGGCCCGTCTCATGGGAGCGCTCATCGACGGCTATCTTCGCGCGACACGGAAGATTACTCCCGCCGCCGGCCGAAAAGTCGGAGATGCCTTTCTCGCTCCGTCCCGTCTCCGACAAATTCGGCGTCGAAGTACTCGGCGTCGACCTCCGCACCGACCTCGACGCCGCGACCCTCGACGCGCTGCGCGCCGCATGGCACGAGCACGCGCTGCTCTTGTTTCGCGGACAAGAGCTCTCCGACGAGCAGCTCGACCGCGTCGCGTCGATCTTCGGTTCGATCTCGTACGAAGGCGAGTATCCGCACTACGTGTCCAACGTCGACCCGAACGGGCTCGTGCCGGCCGGCGAGCTGAAGTTCCACATGGACTTCTCGTGGTCCGACCGTCCGTTGCGCGGCTTGATGTTGTACGGCTATGAAGTTCCACCGCCGGGCGCCGGCGGCGACACGCTGTTCGCCAACGTGCGGTTGGCCTACCAGCTGATGCCGCCGGAGCTACGCGCGCGCATCGCGCAGCTGCGCATCGTCCATTCGACGACCGCGGTCGAAGGCGGTTCGTACGGCAGCTACGTCAGCACGTCGGTGCATCCGATCGCGTTCCCGCACCCGGTGACCGGCGAGACCGTGCTCTACTGCAGCCCGCGCCATTTCGCGGGCATCGAAGGGCTCGACGACGACCAAGCCGCCGAGCTGTGCGCCGAACTGGCGACCTACATCCAGCGAGCGGAGGTGATGTACCGCCACGTGTGGCAGCCGCTCGACCTCGTCGTGTGGGACAACATCAAACTGCAGCACGCGCGGACCGACTTCGATCCGAAATACCGCCGCCATCTGCGCCGCACGCAGATCGCGGCCGCGGCGGCCGTCCCCGCGTAACGCTCGCGAGGTCGCGTTCAGAGCTTCGCGACGAGGTTTGCGCGCAGCGACGGCGGCAGCACGCTTTGATCGACGATCGCCGCCAAGTCGACGCGCTGGTCGGGGGCGAGTAATTTCCCGATCCGCATGCTCTGCACGACGGTCTCGAACCCTTTCATCGTCATCTGCCCTTGGCCGTAATACGAGCGCACGTGCTCGTCGGCGAGCGTCACGATGAAGAGGTTGGGATCTTGATTGGTGGCGCGGGCATAGCGCGCGGCCGCGTCGATCGGATGCGCCCACACGTAGTCGACGGCCTCGCCCCACGCGCGGATGAAGCCGGCGAGCAGCGCCCGCTGCTTCTGCAGCGTCGCGGGGCTCGCGACCCACACGTTCTGCAGGAAGTCGGGGATGTATTGCCGCGCGAAAAAGATCAGCCGCACGTCGGCCTTGTGCATCGCATAGACCGGATCGATGGAGAAGGCAGCGTCAAGGCCGCCGGTGGTGAGCAGGGTCAGGTTCTCCCCGACCCCGCCCGCCGCTTTCATCGTCACCTTCGTCAGATCGACGTTGGCGGCCATGAGCGAGAGTTTGAGCAGCGCTTCGCTGACCGAGGCGGGCGTCGTGTAGCCGACGGTCTTGCCCACGAAGTCGCCGATCGTCTTGATCGGCGATTCTCTCTTGACGACCCAACAACACGTGCCGCTGGTCTGCACGGCGCCCGCGAAGATCTTCAGGTCTTCGCCGGCGAGAATCGCCGCGATCGCCGCCGTCGTCGCGACGCTGCCCATGATCAGGCCGCCTTGCGCGATGTTGCGGACCGTCGTCCCGCCCCCTTCGGAGCCGACGATCGAGTTGACCGTAATTCCTTCGCGGCGCATGTATCCGAGTTGCTGCGCGATCACGACCGGCAACGCATAGTCGAGCGCCGGATAGTGCGAGATCGTGATGTCGATCGAGGTGAGCCCGTCGGCCCGGGCACCGGTTCCGATTGTCAGTCCCACGCCGGCCGCCGCTGCGGCGGTGGCAAACGCGGCGCGGCTCATGCGCCTTGCAGTCATCGGTTCTTCCCTCCGCGTCGATTGGGGCCGCGACCCTTCGCGCGCCGCCGTCGAAACACCGTCTGCCGGGGGATAGCCGTCCACCTGCCCCCAGGTGTACACTCACCTCATGTGGACCAAACCCTCATTCGCGGTGCGTTTCGTCGCATTCGTGGCCGCGTTTTTCTTTGCCGCCGTCTGGATTGCCCAACCGGCCCGGGCCGTCACCCAGACGGGGTGGCCCCGGACGTACCAGGCGAACGGCGCGAAGATCGTCGTGTATCAACCCCAAGTCAACGATTGGCCCAACTATACGCTGCTGCACGGTCTCGCCGCCGTGCAAGTGACCCCGACCGGCGCGTCGACCGGGATCTACGGGGTCGTCAACTTTCAGGCTTACACCGCGGCCGATTTCAACACCGGCATCGTCACCCTGCAGCAGTTGCACATCACGACGACCAACTTTCCGAATGTTCCGCAGGCCGAGGCGACCAAGCTCGACGGCATCGTGCGCGAGATACCGCTGACGAACAGCACCGTGCCGCTCGCGACCGTGTTGGCCAGCCTCGACGCTTCGAAGGCGCTTCCACAGTCGGCTCCGGTGTCGGTGACGCCCCCGACGATCTACTACACCCAGAAAAACGCGATGCTGGTCGTGTTCGACCGCGATCCGATCTGGGCCCCGATCGAAGGAACGGGCCTGAAGTTCGCGGTCAACACGAACTGGACCGTGATCCAAGACGGTGCGACGTATTATCTGCTGGCGACGGACCACTGGCTCTCCGCGACGGCGTACACCGGCCCCTGGACGGCCGCGACCGCGCCGGCCAGCTTCGCCGGCTTGCCCAGCACGGCGAACTGGACCGAAGCGCGGACTTACCTCAACGCCCCGGCGCTCGCCGCCGATGCCGTGCCGCAAGTCTTCGTCAGCACGCAGCCCGCCGAACTGATCTTCGTCGCCGGCTCGCCGAAGCTCGTCGGCATCACCGGCACGAAGCTCGAATACGTCAGCAATACGGGCAGCAATCTCTTCTATTACGCGCCCACGAAGGTGTGGTACGTCCTGCTTTCGGGGCGTTGGTACGCCGCGACGAGCTTGAGCGGCCCGTGGACTTACGCCTCGCCGTCGCTGCCGCCCGATTTCGCGAAGATCCCGCTCAACAGCGCGCGCGGCAGCGTGCTGGTGTCGGTGCCGGGAACGCCCGAAGCGCAGTACGTCGGCGCGTCGATGGCCGCCCCGCAGATCGCCTCGGTCAACCCGAGCGCGGCGAAACCGGCGATCGCGTACGGCGGCACGCCGCAGTTCGCGCCGATCGCCGGCACCCCGCTGCAGTACGCGACGAACACCGCCAACGACGTGATCATGGTCAACGCGAACTCGTATTACGCGTGCGTGAGCGGCGTGTGGTTCACGGCGACGACGCCGAACGGGCCATGGTCGGTCGCGACGTACGTCCCAAAGGTGATCTACACGATCCCGCCGAGTTCGCCGCTCTACCCCGACACGTACGTCTTCGTCTACAACAACCAAGGCCAGCCGCAGTACGGGCCGCCGCCGGCCCCTGCCACGTCGAGCCCCGATACGACGGTGCTCGTCGGCTACACCGCCGGATATCTGGGCGCTTACTGGTACAATAACGCGTGGGTGTACGGCACCGGCTACTATTATCCGGGCTACTACTATCCGGCGGTCGTTCCGATCTACTACCCGTATGCGTGGACGTGGACCGGGGGCGCAGTCTACACCGGCGGTTCGTATTACAATCCGACGACCGGATACTACGGTAACCAAGCTTCGGTCTACGGACCGTACGGCGGCGCGACCGCGAAGTCGGCGTACAATCCGACGACCGGCACGTACGCGCGCGGCGCCGCGGTGTACGGCCCCAACGGCGAAGCGGCCGCGGGCTCGTTCTACAATCCGCGTTACGGCGTCTCAGGCTCGACGGTGCAAGCGAGGACGCCGTACGGCTCGTGGGGCCAGAGCGCGGTGACGACCAAGAACGGCACCACCTACACCGGGCACGCGAGCAACGCGAACGGATCGGCCGCAGCCGCGTCGGGCCCGCACGGCAACACCGCCGTCGCGAAGAGCAACAGCACCGGCGACGTCTACGCGGGCCATGACGGAAATGTCTATCGCAACCAGGACGGCACGTGGCAGAAATCGACCGGCAACGGCACGTGGTCGAACGTGCAAACGCCGTCGAGCTCGCGCTCGACGACGTCGACGGCCTCGACCGCGCAGGCTCGCGCGCCGGTGAACTCGGCCTCGAGTTATCGCCCGCCGAGCGGCGGCGACAGTTCGCTCAACCGCGACTACGGCGCCCGTCAATCGGCGGGCGGCTTCGGCGGATTCAGCGGAAGCCGCGGCGGCGGCGGGTTCGGTGGCCGCCGCTAGCGCACGGAGGCGCGGTCTTCGCGCGTTCAGCCAAATCTTAACCGGAAAGCCGCAGAGAAATCGGGCCCGGTCAGCTAAACGAGCAACCCTTGAACGAATCAGGGCGACGTATAGCGTCTGAGGTCGACGACCGTGATGTCGCCGATCTACTGTACCAGAACGGGGTCGGCACACCCGCGCTGACATGTATCGCGGCGGGGTTCATGATCGCCATTCTCCCGACGGCGCGGGCGCTCGATCCGGTCGGTCTTGCGGTGTGGTTCGGCGCCCACGTCGTGATCGCGGCCGTGCGGGCCGTCGACATCATGCGCAGCAAGCAGCGCCGCCGCAAGCCGGACTGGAGCGGACGCGCCGAGATCCTGCGCTACGGTGCCGGCGTCGTCGCATCGTCGGTGGCGTGGGGAGCGTTCCCGCTGCTGTTCTTCCACGACCTCGACGCGGGCGGGCGCTCCACGATGGCGACCGTCTTGTGCATCCTTACCGGCGGCAGCGCCGCGATTCTGGGCGCCTCGCCACCGCTGGCGGTCATCTTTGCTGCCGGGGCGCTCTTGCCCTCATCGGTCTTGTTCTTGAGGGCGCCGGGGAGCGAGAACACGCTCCTGGGATTCGGCGGGTTCATCTTTTTCGCACTCGCGGTGCTGCTGGCCGCGCTCACCCATCGCGGGACGATGGCGGCAATCAGGATAGCACGCGCAAACGAGCGCTTGAACCGCGAACTCACCAGCACGCAGGCGGCGCTGCGCGAGAGCCTCGAGACGCTCGAAGAGCGGATCAAAGAGCGCACGGCCGACCTCGAAGTCGAAGTGCGCGAGCGCGAACGCTACAGCGTCGAACTCGCGCGGCTCGCGATGCACGATTCGCTGACCGGCCTCTACAATCGCGGCACGCTCGCCCAGAAACTCCTCGACGTTCTCGACGAAGCGAAGCGGGTGTGCGACCCGGTGGCCGTGCTCTTTCTCGATCTCGATAAGTTCAAGGAAGTGAACGATCTGCACGGCCATCACGCCGGCGATCAAGTGCTGCGCGAGATCGTGACGCGCATGACCGCGATCGTGCCGGGCGATGCGATGCTGGCGCGCTGGGGTGGCGACGAATTCGTGTTCGTCCATCGCGCGTCGGAGGCGAGCGAGGCCGCGGAAGCGGTCGGCGAACGCTTGCGCCGCAGCATCTCGACCGCGATCGTGGTGGGCGGCGGCGAGACCGTGAACGTGGGAGCGACGATCGGCATCGCCGTCTACCCCGATCATGGAGCGACACCCGACGAGTTGATCCGCGCCGCCGACATGGCGATGTACACGGCCAAACAAGATGGCCGCGGGCAGATACGGACGTTCGATCAGTCGATGGCGAACGCGCTCGGCCGGCGCCATCACCTCGAGCAGGCGTTGCACGAAGCGATCGCATCGCGTGCGCTGCGGCTCGAATTTCAACCGGTCGTCGATGCGGCGACGAGACGCTGCACGTCGCTCGAGGCCTTGTTGCGGTGGGACTCTCCGGCCTTCGGTACCGTCCCGCCGTCGGAGTTCATCCCGCTCGCCGAACGGACGGGGGAGATCAACCCGATCGGCCGTTGGGTGCTCGATCACGCTTGCCTCGCGGCCGCGTCGTGGCCCGGGAATGCGGCGCCCGCGGTCTCGGTCAACGTTTCGGTGGCGCAGATCGCGTCGGGCAATCTGCTCGACGACGTACGCGGCGCAATCGCGAGCAGCGGACTCGATCCACAGCGTCTGCGGATCGAAGTGACGGAGACGCTCTTCGCCAGCGATCACGAGTTGACGATCCCGACGCTCGAAGCGCTCCGGGCCATGGGGATTCGCATCTCGCTGGATGACTTCGGCACGGGCTTCTCGTCGCTGAGCTACTTGGGGTCGCTGCCGATCGACACGATCAAAATCGACAAGTCGTTCATCGACGACGTCGCCGGCCGTTCGCGCGCGATCGTCGAGGCGATCCAGTCGCTCGCGCGCGCGTTCCGCATCGAGGTCGTCGCCGAAGGCGTGGAAACCGCGGAGCAGACCGCGCTGCTGACCGCCATGGGCGTGCACGCCTTCCAAGGTTATTACTTCTCGCGCCCGGTCGCCACTGAGTCGGTCGTGGACACCGTCGGCGCCATGTGGCGCGAAAACGTGGCATCGCGGTAGGGCTGCTCGCCGACGGGGCGTAGGCGAGCCTTGCCGAAAGCCTCGCGAACCGTCATGATCGCTCGCGTTCCGCTTCACGTTTCCGACAGCGACCTGCGCCGGATCTCCGAGGAGAATCCGGGGTGGCATATCGAGCGCACGTCGGAAGGCACGGTCGAGATGAGCCCGAGCGGAGCCAAGAGCGGCCAGCGAAGCATCGCCGCGGCCCTGCAACTCGCCGCTTGGGCCGGGGCGCGGGACCAGTCTTCGGCGCGGAGAGCGGCTTCAAGATGCCCGATGGTTCGGTCGTTAGCCCCGATGCGTGTTGGATCGCGGAAGAACGGTGGGATCAACTGAGCGCCGACGAGCAAGAGGGTTACGCCTCGATCGTTCCGGACGTCATCGTCGAGATCGCTAGCCCGTCCGACGCCGTCGCCGACCTCAAGCGCAAGGCCGAGCGCTATCGCAACTATGGTGCCTCGTATGTCGTCGTGATCGATCCGTTCGGGCGGGAAGTCACGGCTTACGGAGCGCCGCCCGAAGGGCTAGCGCTCGACGCCGAGGCGATCTTCGACCCGTAGCCTCGCTAGACGGGCCACGCGCGCACCGGCGGCGGTGTGCCGTCGGCCGCGTGCGCTGGGTCGAGCGCCGGGATGCCGTATCCGTCGCGGAGTTCTTGGAGTGGGATCTCGGTCAGCGCCCAGAAATTCCAAGCGGTACCAAACGTGTCGACGCGGCACGTTCGCCCGCGCTCCCACGCGCGCCAGAATTTCTCGGCGTCGAAGTTGCCCTTCGACGAACCGACGACGACGTTGAACGGGACGCCGAGGTGCCACGAGTAGATGACCGGCAAGATGTGGCCGGCCATCCCTTCGCTACGATGCATCGCGGCGGTGAACGTCGAGATCAACAACTCGCCTTGGAACGACGTGCTGTAACCGCTGAGCAGATGCGTCGAGTCGTGCGGCAACCCGAACTTCGCGGACAGCGCACCGGGGTTGCCGGGGAAGGCAAAGTTGTTGTCGACGTACTGATCGAACAGCGAACGCCCGAGCGTTTCATGCGGAAGCTTTTCCAGTGCCGCAAAGCGCGCCGCGAGCTGCGGGTCGGGGCGCTCGTCGTACGGCATGAACTGCGAGCTGACCGCCCCGTTGGGATCGAGGCCGTGGATGCTCTCGACGTTGTGCCGGATCATGTCGGCGATGATCCACTGGATGTGGCCCTCGGCCGTCGCCGCGAGGTCGGTGACGTAGTCGTCTTCGACGTCGAGCGCCCGTGAAAACGACACGACCAAGTTCAGCTTTGTGACGTCGATCTCACCGTCGACGACGCTCATGACGCCGATCAATTGCATCGCGTAGCGGCGCACCTCGTGATCCGGCCCGAGCGCTTCCGCCAACTCCTCGGGCTTGATCGGCGCGAGGGTTTCAGGGTCGACGTGCCCGACCGACAACACGTGCACTGCCGCGCCGACGATCGAGGCGCGATCGGCCGCGGTCAACTCGAAGCCCGCGATCTTCCGCATGCCCTGCAAGATGGCGGTGGCCTGCGCCATCGTAACGGGCGCAAAACTGACGAGATCTGCCATCCCGCGTGGTTGACGGAGGCCACCGAAATTTCCTATAGCACGCCCGCCTGTGCCGGCTGGCGCCGCCTTGATCTGCTGCCGAGGGCGACTATCAGGGCGTCCGGGCGCTGACACTGCGCGGCGCGGCGCCGAAGCGTCGCGCGTAGACGATATAGGCAGCCGTTGCTCCATAGCCGTTGCTCCATAGTAGACGAAACGGAGCGGCACGTCGCTACCGCGGTAACATCAAGCCCTATGACCGCGTTTCTTCACAAGCTGCATTTCGACCGGACCGGGACCGAGCGTTGGAAGCCGTATTCGAGCCCCTCGGCGAATGCGGGCGGCGTGGCATTCTGGGCAGAGGAGGCACTGCTCCCCTACCGCCGGCGGTGCGCGATTCGGCAGCGCGAGCTCGACGACGCATTGAACCGGCTGATCGCACAAGCCGAGCGGACGAGCGATATCGCGCGCCTCGTGGTCTTCGGTTCGTACGCGACCGGAAACATCTCCCCGTGGAGCGACCTCGACGTCCTCGTCGTGCGTGACGGAGGACCGCCCGACATGGTGGACGACCTTTACCGCGAATCGGGAGCGGCCGGCGAGATCATCGGCGTACGCACGGCGGATTATCCGCAACGCCTGCGACAGTCGCCCTTCGGCGCGGCAATATTGACCAGTGGACGCGAGGTCTATGCACGTCCCGCTCGATGAACGCACCGAACGCTGGCTCACCCAAGCGAATGCGGACTTCGACGCCGTTTCGCTCTTAGCCGAGCGCCATCCGCACCTTGCGTGCTTTCACGCGCAGCAGGCCTCCGACAAGGCGGTCAAGGCAGTCTTGACTCGCCTCACCGGAGACGCATTGCCGTCGCACGAACTCGACCGGCTCCTCGGCGCTTGCGAGCGCTCCGGGTTGAGCGTACCCGATGCCGTTCTCCGCAAGGCTCGCTCGCTCGATAAATATTACGTGCCAACGCGTTACCCTGATGCGCTAGGATTTGCGGACGCCGCTCTGACCTACGGACTCGAAGACGTCGCGGCGGCGCAAGCGGCCGCAGCCGACGTGCGTGACTGGTGTGACGAGGCGATCGGAGCAATGCGCGCAGACGACGACTCTCCACCGTGAGGGGATAGGCCGAGCCGCGCGCGAGTGGCCGCATCGCGAAGCCCGCGGGAAGCTTGACCCAGCGCCGGAGGCAGATATATAGTTTATTCGTGCCCCTATATATCACAAATCCTGAAGCGGATGATTTAGCTCGCGAGCTCGCCGCCGCCACCGGCGAGACGATCACCGATGCAGTGATCCAGGCGCTGCGCGAGCGGCGCGATCGGTTACGGCGCCCGACGGTTGACGAACGCATCGAGCGGATGCGCAGCATCTCCGAGCATTCGGCTTCGATAATCCGTGGCCGGCGAGTCGATTTCGACGAACTGTACGACGAGCACGGTGCTCCGCGATGATCCTCGACAGTTCGGCGATCGTCGCCATCCTAGCCAAAGAGCCGGAGCGCGACGCGTTCATCGCGATGATCGCTTCGAGTGAAAGGGCGGCCTCTGCCGCGCCTACGCTTCTCGAGACGACGATCGCCCTCAGCCGTTTCGGCCCCGCACTGCTCGACGACCTGAAAAAACTCGTCACCGAAGCACCATTGGAGATCCTACCCTTCGGGCCGGAGCAACTTGTTGCGGCACAGGATGCATTTATGCGCTACGGCCGTGCGACCGGCCACCGGGCGCGCCTGAACTTCGGCGACTGCATCTCGTACGCAACGGCCCTCATAGCCGGGGAGCCTCTCCTCTTCAAGGGCAACGATTTCATCCACACCGACGTGATGGTCGCACAGAAATCATCATCGAGCATCGTGTACCCAGATGACCGCGCCGCAAGGAAGCGCCGCGTAGTCGCCCCGACACCGGCAAGAACGAAAAGACCCCCTCGAGCCTAAGCCCGAGGGGGTCTTCAATTTAAGACCTTCGTCCGCCGAAGCGGAGAGGATCTTACATCATCCCGTAGTCGCCCATTCCGCCGCCGCCGCCGGGCATGGGAGAGTCCTTCTTGGGCTCCGGCTTGTCGGCGATGAGGGTTTCGGTGGTCAGGATGAGGGCGCCGATCGACGCCGCGTTTTGCAGGGCCGAGCGCGTCACCTTGAACGGCTCGACGATGCCGGCTTCGAACATGTCCACGAGCTCGCCGCTCATCGCGTCGAAGCCCTGGCCGGGCTTGGCCGACTTCACGCGCTGCACTTCAACCGAACCCTCGAAGCCCGCGTTCTCCGCGATCTGGCGGAGCGGCTCCTCGAGAGCGCGCTTGATGATGTCCACGCCGATCTGCTCGTCGTGAACCGACTGCAGGCTGCCGTTGGCGGCCGGCTTGTAGTTCTCGATCGCCTTGAGCGCGTGGATCAGCGAGCTGCCGCCGCCGGGGATCATACCCTCTTGGACGGCCGCGCGGGTCGCCGAGAGCGCATCCTCGATGCGGTGCTTCTTCTCTTTGAGTTCGGTCTCGGTCGCTGCGCCGACTTGGATCACGGCGACGCCGCCCGACAGCTTGGCCAGACGCTCTTGCAGCTTCTCGCGGTCGAAGTCCGAATCGGTCTCTTCGATCTGACGCTTGATCTGCTCGATGCGGCCCTTGATGTCGGCCTCTTTGCCCTTGCCGTCGACGATGGTGGTCTCTTCCTTCGTGATCTTGACCGTCTTGGCCTGACCCAGAAGATCCGGAGTCACCTTGTCGAGCTTGAGCCCGAGCTCTTCGCTCACGACCGTGCCGCCCGTGAGGATGGCGATGTCCTTGAGCATTTCCTTGCGGCGGTCACCGAAGCCCGGCGCCTTGACGCCGACCGTCGTGAACGTGCCGCGCAGCTTGTTGACGACCAGGGTCGCCAGCGCTTCGCCTTCGATGTCCTCGGCGATGATGAGCAGCGGGCGCTGAACCTGCACGATCTTCTCGAGCAGGGGCAGGATGTCGGCGATCGCCGAGATCTTGCGCTCCGTCACGAGGACGTACGGGTCGGTGAGCGTCGCTTCCATCCGCTCCGAATCGGTCACCATGTACGGCGAGATGTAGCCCTTGTCGAACTGCATGCCGTCCTTGGTCTCGACGTCGGTCTTCATCGACTTCGATTCCTCGACGGTGATGACGCCGTCTTTGCCGACCTTCTCCATCGCGGTCGCGATCAGCTCGCCGATCTCTTTGTCGTTGGCCGAGATCGAGGCGACCTGCGCGATCTTCTCGCGGGTGTCGACTTTCTGGGCGTACTTCTCCATCTCGTTGACGGCCGTCTCAACGGCCTTCTCGATGCCGCGCTTGATCAGCAGCGGGTTCGAGCCGGCGGTGACGTTGCGGAGGCCTTCACGGATGATGGCTTGC
The DNA here is from genome assembly GCA_963749395.1 of Vulcanimicrobiota bacterium. Lineage (GTDB taxonomy): Bacteria > Vulcanimicrobiota > Vulcanimicrobiia > Vulcanimicrobiales > Vulcanimicrobiaceae > CAVVMT01. The sequence continues at coordinate 176,824 of CAVVMT010000012.1, read as the reverse complement.
GCCAGAACCGTCGCCGTCGTCGTTCCGTCGCCGGCGATGTCGTTCGTCTTGGAGGCAACTTCTTTGACGAGCTGCGCGCCCATGTTCTCGAACGTGTTGGGGAGCTCGATCTCCTTGGCGATGGTCACACCATCGTTGGTGATCGTCGGGGAACCAAACTTCTTGTCAAGGACGACGTTGCGTCCTTTGGGGCCAAGCGTCACCTTGACGGCATCGGCCAGGATATTCGCACCGCGCTCGAGCGCGCGACGTGCGGCCTCGTCAAAAACGAGTTCTTTCGCTGCCATAGTTCTGTTTTACACTCCAGCCGCGACGCGCTCGTCCGTGACGATCGCAAGCACGTCTTTTTCCGAGATGATGAGGTACTCTTTACCGTCGAGCTTGACTTCGCTACCCGAATACTTGCTGTAGATGATCTTGTCGCCGGGCTTCACATCCATCGCAAGTTTCGTGCCATTGTCGAGCGTGCGGCCGGTACCGACGGCAAGCACACGGCCCTCTTGGGGCTTCTCTTTCGCGGTGTCGGGCAGAAAAACGCCGCCGGCAGTTTTCTCCGCCTGTTCGACATGCTCCACGACCACGCGATCGCCCAAAGGCTTTAAGTTCACGTAGACCTCCAAAAACCAATTTAGCACTCGTGGCAGTTGACTGCCAGCGACGATGATTTTAGCAGACTCACCTGGAGAGTGCAAGCCGGTCGGGCACACTTTCCGCGGTCCGGAGGCTCACGGTTGCTGAAAGGCGAGCGCCGAGCAGGCAACCGCCAGCCCGAAGTATCCAAGGACGCTGCCGATGACCAGTCCTTGCACGAAGGGACCGCCCGCAGCCCAGAAGCGACGGCCTGCTGGGCGGAACAAAACGAACACCCCGACGATCCCCAAGCCCATCGGCGCCAGCAAGGCGAGTCGCGTCAGCACCGTATTCCCCTGGCCGGCCGACGCGAGGCCGACGGCCACCAATCCGAGCACGAACCCCGTCAACGTTCCGCCCAGCAGCCCGACCACGCCGCCGCCGGCAGCCTTGAGCGCGGAGTTCCGGGGAGCGACGGGAACGCGCGGCGTGGGTACGGCCGGCGACGGATCGTCGGGCGGCTCCGGAGGCCGGTCAGCCATCGGCCGAGGGCGGATTCCGGCGCTTCGCCGCGCCACGCTCCGCGGCTATCTTCCTCATTTCCAAGGCCGCGATCGTCCCCATGATTGCGATCACCCAAGGTGGCTTCACGAAGCAACGCCACTCGCGCACACCCGCGCGCGCGGCGGCGATATAGAGGATCGCGGCGGCGGCCGACGTGCCCAGCAGCGTATAGCGGCGCAGGATGAACGCCAAGAAGGCGGCCTTGCAGAACGTGAAGGCGTAGCCCTCGAGCTCTTCGCCGCGGTTGCGCCCCTCGTCGCCATGCTCCGCGTCGAACATCAGCCGAGTTCCGCGCGCGAGACCGTCGGCGCCAGCGCCCGGGCGCGAACCTTCGGGAAGAGCCGGGCCGCGCAGAACGGCATCCGCACCGGGTTGTTCCCGGCGCCGGCGACGTGCACGCAGCACTGCTCGAGGCGCTCGGCGATCAGGGTGTTCGCGTCCATGAAGTGCTTGACGGTCACGCGCTTGACGCGGCGGCCCACGAAGTCGGCGGTCGCGTCCTTGCCGCGGAACGCGAGCGCGAGCAGTTCGCCGAAGCCGCCGAGATCGCACGCGCTGCAGATCGTCTTCAGGTGGCCCACCAGCTCCGGACGCGAGAGCGTCATCGACTCCGACATCACGCCCGTCAGCGCCTCGCGCACGGTCCGCAGCCCGTCGGAGAACGCGATCGAGTTTCCGAACACCGTCAGATTCGCGCGCAGCGCCTCTTCGCCGACGATCGACGCGAGGCCGGCGAACGCGCCGTCCTTGCCGCGCAAGAAGTACCCGATCGAACAGCAGTCGGGATGACTGCACGGCAAGCGCGATCATGTCGTGCGCGCGCACCCGGCCCGCGGTCTGCGCTTCCATGCGGCGCAGCACGCCGGTCGTCGTCACGCGCGCCATCGGGTCGACCGCCGGCGCGCGGCCCACCGCGAAGACCGGCTGAAACATCACCCCGCCGATGAACGGCGTCGCGAACGCGGTGTCGAGCACTTCGCCGACGCGATCCGCATTCTGCGGGTCGACCGTCATGACGAGCGTCGTGAACACGCGCGCCGCCGAGAGGCGTTCGAGCGCGCGCGATTTCACCCCCTGCAAGTCGGCGCCGCGCAGATGTTCGTGCGTCGACGCGCGTTGGCCGTCGTACTGCAGGTACACTTCGACGCGGTCGCGATAGCCGGCGAGCATCTCGAGGAAGGCATCTTCGTTCGCGATCCGCACGCCGTTCGTGTTGAGCAGCACGCGCGTGATCGGCAGCGGCGCGAGCGCGGCGAGGATGGCACCGATCTGCGGATGCACCGTCGGCTCGCCGCCCGAGAGCATGACGACGTCGAGCCGTCCGCCCTCGCGCTCCAGCGCCGCATCGACCGCGTGCCGGATGTGTTCGAGCGAGAGAAATTCACCGCGTTGCGGGCTCGAACTCGTGAAGCACGCCGGGCAACTCAGATTGCACTGCATCGTGATGTCGAGCAAGAAGATGCACGAGTGCTGCAGGTGCCCCGGGCCGAGCCCCTCTTCGTACCCGAACGGCACCGGGAAGATCGCTTGCGTGTCGGGGTTGATCGACCGCGTCGGCACGCGCCACTGCTGCAGATATTGCCACAGCGCTGCGTCCTCTTCGTAGAGCGACCACACCTCGCCGTGGCCGCGCCGGCACCAGCGGCGCAGGTACACCGCGCCGTCGCGCGCGATGAGGTGCCCGTCGCAGATGTCGGCCGGAAACTCGGGATCGAAGCCGGGCGACTCGGCGAAGCAACGCGGGCATACCGCCCGCACGCTCTTGAGCAGCGTGTAGTCGTGCAGCGGCGGGATCGCGGTCAAGAAACGGGGCTCAAAGCGGTGCCGCCGCCGAGCGCGTCTACGCGCGCGCGATCCGCGCGCAGCGCGCGCCACGCGATGCGCACGCCGAGCCCGGCAAAGAAGACGACGCCCCCGATGCACGCGAATTGCGCCGCCGTGAGCCCGAACGCTGGCGCCGGCGCGTCGCGATAAAATTCGATCGCGAAGCGCGAGCCGCACAGCAGCGTCCCTTGCAGCGCGAACAGCGCCCCGTTGGGCAGCCGCGCCCGGAACTCGAGCGCGAGCAACACGGCGAACACGACGGTCGCCGCGAGGGCGAGGTACAGTTGCGTCGGATGACGCCACGTCCCGTGATCGTAGACCGCCCACGGCACCTGCGTGGCTTTCCCGAAGCAACAGCCGGCGACGAAACACCCCAAGCGCCCGATCGCCTCGCCGCCGGCGAGCGCCACCGCGAAGAGGTCGCCGGTCGCGCGCCTGATTCCCAGCTCGCGTTTGACGAAGACGATCGTGAGGTAGCCGCCCGCGATCCCGCCGAGAAGCGTCTTGCCGAGCGTCCCTTCGACGAGGACTTGCGCGACGTTCGCGCCGATCAGTCCGCCGATCAACCCCGCGAGGGCGAGCCCGCTCGCATCGCGGCGGCTGAACCCGCGCCGTCGCGCCATCCACGCGAACAGCACGAGCGCACACGCGTAAGCCGCGGTGTAGACGGCGCCGGCGAGCACGTCGCGCACGGGTGCGGCCAATTGATCCACGGCTACTGTCCCCCCATCAGCATGTAGATCGCGGCATCCAAGACGATGATCGGCCCGATGGCGCCGATCAGGAACCCGAACACGAACCCGCGACGCTTGTGCGAACGCTTGGCGAGCCACGCACGGCCGCTCGCGTTCAGCCAGAGGAACCAGGCCCCGAAGATCCACGCCGCCGGGATGACGATCGCGACGACATAGCGCCAGTGGCGCTCGGAGATCAGGCTCAGCCCCCAGAAGAGGCCGACGTTGAACGGCCCGACGACGAGGACGGCGACCACGATCCCGACCACACACATGACGAACGAGAGCTTCCCGACGCCATGAACCTTCACCACGGTCAGACGACGGTTCGTGGTTCTCGGGGGGTTCCCCGGCGCGCCAATGCCGCAACCGCGAAAAATCCGAGCGTCAACGCGACGAGCGCCGCCGCCCCCGCTTCGGGCCCGTACGCGCCGCCCGTCAACCAGGCACCGCTCGGGTCGGCGTTCGTGTGATAGAGCGACCCCATCGTCAGGCCGCTCACCGGCGCGCCGAACACCGGCCCTTCGAAGAAGTTCCACGCGAAGTGGGCCCCGATCGCGAGCCACAACGAGCGCGTGACGACCACCGCGTAGGCGGCCCATAAACCGAACGCGGCCAAGTCGACGAACGCGAACGGCCCGTCGTCGAACGTATGCGGATTCATCGCGTGCAACGAAGCGAAGATGCATGCGGTCAGCACGACCGCCGGCACCGTCCCCACTTCTTCGCGCAAGTTGACCAGCATGTACCCGCGCACGGCGACCTCCTCGGCGAGCGCCGCGAACGCGAGCACCGGGATCGCGTAGAGCACGAGCTCGAACGGCGCGTCGACGGCGCTGGGCAGTTCGATCGAGGCGGCCCGGGCGCCGACTTCGATCGCGACGATCACCGCTTGCATCGCCGCCCCGAGCAGCAAGCCGAGCGCCAAGCGGCGGCCCCAGGCGAAGTCGGCGAAGCCGAGCGACCGCACTGTCGCCTTGTCGAGCACGCGGCGCATCAGGAACGTCACCCCGACGATGGCGATGCTCTGCACGACGAGTTCGAGCCCTTCGGAGCCCGGATCGCCGCTCCCGGGATAGAACGCGTAGAACGCGGTCGCCACGACGCTCAACGCTGCCGCCTGGGCGACCACGAACGCGACCACGCGCAGGGCCGGCCGCAGCCGCCCTTCCCGCCGCCACCAGGGGTCGCGCAGCGTCACCACCGCGCGGAAGGCACGGCTGAACGGCGCGGGAAGCAACCGCCAATGAGCCAATTCGCCGGCGTTTCGCCGCGGACGATTCGCGCCGGGATCATCGCCGGAATCGTCGGCGGCTGTACCATTGACATCTTCCTTCTCGCGGTCTTTGTCTTCGGTTTCGGCAACCCGCCCTCGGCAATCCCGATGTTCTACCAGTCGGTTGCGGCCACGGCCACCGGATCGCCGGCCGACGCCTCGCATGCCTCGGCGCTGCTCGGTATCGTGCTGCACTTCTGCGTCGCCTTGGGGTGGGCGCTCGCGTATGCTTGGCTCGCTCAGCGGCAGCCGCAACTCGTGCAGCGCCCGCTGATCTCCGGGTTCGTCTTCGGTGGGGTCGTCTGGCTCATCATGCTCGTCGTGCTCTTCGTCAACGGTGCCATTCCGCCGCAGACGCCCGCGGTGATCACCACCGCGTTGATCGCGCACTGTATCTTTTTCGGCGTGCCGGTCGCCTACGTCGTGGAGGCGGTCGTGAGGCGGTGATCGCCTCCCTCGAGATCGATCTCGCCGCCATTCGTACCAACGCGACGGCGCTGCGGAAGCTCGTCGCTCCGGCCCGCGTCGCCGCGGTCGTCAAAGCGAATGCCTACGGGCACGGCTTGGTCGAGACCGCGCGCGCGCTCGACGGCGTAGTCGACCGGCTGTGCGTCTACGCGCTCGAGGAGGCCGTCGCGCTGCGCGACGCCGGCGTCGCGGCGCCGCTCCTGGTGCTCGGACCGATCCCGGCCGGCGATCTCGAGGTCGCGCACGCGGCCGGGGCGGCGATCACGCTCTGGGACACCGGCACGTACGCGCGCATGGTGGCGAGCGTGGCGCGCCGGCGGCGGGCTCCGTTTCACGTCCACGCCAAGCTCGACACTGGCCTGAGCCGCCTCGGCTTGCCGGCGCGCACCGCGCAGGCCGCACTCGAACGCTACTTCACGACCCCGGAGCTGACGGTCGAAGGCATGTACTCGCACCTCGCGTCGGCCGAAGAGTTGGATTCCGGATACACGATGCGCCAGATCCGCGAGTTGGAAGCGGCCGCGCGGCCGTTCGCCGAGCGCGTGCGCGGCGGATCGCTGGTGCGTCACATCGCGGCCTCGGCCGCGGCGATGCTTTGGCCGCAGGCGCGACTCGAAATGATCCGCACGGGAATCGCCCTCTACGGGCTATGGCCATCGCCCGAGACGCGCAAGGCGATGCCCGCCGACGGCTTCACGCTGGTGCCCGCCCTGAGCTGGCGCACCGAACTGGTCGCGACGCGGCCCGTGGAGGCGGGGCAGGCGATCGGCTACGGCTGTACCTATCATGCGCCGCGTCCCGCGACGATCGGCATAGTCCCAATTGGCTACGCCGAAGGGCTCCCGCGAGCAGCCGGCAATCGCGGCGCGATGCTCGTCGACGGGGTGCGCTGTCCGATCGTCGGACGCATCTGCATGGACATGGCGTTCCTCGACGTGACCGCGGCTCCAAACGCGCGTCCGGGCAGCGTCGTGACCCTGATCGGCGAAGACGGGGACATGCGCATTTCGGCCGATGATTGGGGTGGGTGGTGCGAAACCATCAACTACGAGATCGTCGCGCGTCTGCCGCGTGAGATACCCCGGCGGTACGTTGACTCTGGGAGGGGCAGCGAATGACGTCCTCAGGGCGGGTGGCCACGTACCGCAAGCTCTTCGGCGCGTTCCGCCGCCGCCGGATCATCGTCATGCTCGCGACGTTGGTCCCGCTGTTCGCGTTCGGGCTGCTCTTCGGCGACTTCACCGCGTTGCAAACGAAGTGGATCTTCCTCTTGGTTGCGCTCGTCGCGGTTACGTCGCTCGTCGCGTTCACCCAAGCCTTCAACGCATACCTCAAACCGGTGGGCGCGTACGTCGCCGCGATCGACGCCGGCCACGCCGATCCGGCGCAGTTCCCGGCCGTCAAACGGCGGCTCGACGGTTTCCAGCGCTTCATCGGGTACGGCATGAGCGGCATCTATCTGTGCGGCACGATACTCGTGGGCATTATGGGCAATGCCCTCTCCGGTGAGCCGCTGATGAAGGATGCCGACATCATGCTGCCGGTCGCAGTGCTCGGCGCGATGATGTCGGCGATCCCGCTTTCGTTCGCCGCCGAAGACACGGCGTCGACGATCATCGCGATGATCGCGGGCGCGGTCGGCGTCGACATGCCGCCCGATGCACGCTATAACGGCGGCATCGCGCGGCGCATCGTGCTCGTGCTTGTCGGCCTCTTCGTCATGTTGCTCACCGTGATGGCGACGAGCACCGTGCACGTCGTCGAGCAGGTGCAGATGCACGACATGAGCCGCGACGCGGCGTTGCGCCTCACGCTGCAGAGCATCGGGTTCGCGGCCGCGGTCGGGGCGCTCTTCGTCGCCGTCACCGCGCGGTTCTTGACCGTTTCCGTCGCGTCGCCGCTCACGCGGATGGCGACCTTGCTGGCCGGCGCGCAGAGCGGCGACGTGCACGCGTACGACCGGCTGCGCGCGGAACCGCGACCGCCGCATGAAGCCGGCAATCTGCTCGCTACGTTCGTCGTCTCGAGCAGCGGGCTCGAGCGGCTGGCGCTCGCGAGTGAGAAGATCGCGCGCGGTGACCTTTCGGTCACCGTCGCGCCGCGCTCCGACTCCGACTCGCTCGGCATCGCGCTCGCGCGCCTGGTCGACACCGTGCGTTCCTTCTTCACCGACGCGCGGCGCGCGGCCACGACCCTCGACGACTCGTCACGGACGCTGATCGAACGGACGCAGGCGCTCTCGCGCATTTCGAGCGACAACGCGAGCGATCTGTTCACCTTCACGTCGTCGCTGCAAGCGCTCGACGCATCGGCGGCGCAAGTCGGCTCAAGCAGCACCACCCTGCACGAAGTGGTCGCCGAGACGACCTCGATTGCCGAGCGGCTCGGCGACTCCGCGCGCTCGAACGCCGCGGCGCTCGAGCAGCTCGCGCGTATGTCGGAACGCTACGACGACGCGGCCCGCCGCGTCAACGAACTGGCGAGCTCCGCCACGTCGGTCGCCGACGATGCGTCGCGCGCGATCAGCGACGCAGGCACCACCTCACGCCAAGCCGCCGAGGTGATGTCGGAACTCGTGCGCGTGATCGGGACGCTCTATCAAGCCTCAGAACGCATCGGCGCCATCACGACGACGATCGACGAGATCTCCGACCAGACGAATCTGCTCGCGCTCAATGCGGCGATCGAGGCGGCCCGCGCCGGCGAGCATGGACGCGGGTTCGCGGTGGTCGCCGATGAGATCCGCAAGCTCGCCGACCGTAGCAACGCGGCGACCGCCGAAATCGCCAACTTGATCCGCGACGTGCAAGCCGAGACGACGAGCGCCGTCAGCGTGACCGAGCAGGGCAGCAACGCGGTCGACAACGGGCGCAAGCGTGCCGAGACGGCTGCAGCCGCGATCGAACGGATCGTTCGCGACATCACCGACATCTCGCGCCAGCTCGCGGAGGTGAGCCGTTCGCAACAGGAGCAGCGGCATGCCGCCGACGCGTTGGCGCTCGCGACGTTCGACATCGAGCACCTCACCGAGCAGAACCGCGAGATCGCCGACAAGCTGCGCTCGATGATGGAGACCCTCGCGACGGCCGCGCGCAACGGCTCCGCCGCGGTGGAGACGACGTCGGCGAGCGTCGCGGGGATCGCGGCCCGCGGAGAAGAGATCGCGTCCGCGACGCGCGACCTCGCCGAGATGACGCAGACCTTCCGCACCGAAGCGGCCCGGCTCACCGAGACCGTCAGCAGCTTCGGGCCCTCGCACGACGGGCGCAGCCTCGCTCACCCGGAGAACGCCGCGATCGCCTCCGCGAGGTCGAGCGTCTTCTCGTAGAGCGCGCGCCCGACGATCGCCGCATCGACGTTGGCCGGCGTCCCGGCGGCGAGCGCGCGCAAATCGGCGAGCGTGCGCGCGCCGCCGCTCGCGGTGATCGCGAGCGGTTCGATGCCGGCCACGTGCGCGAGCGCCGCGACGTCGTAGCCCGAGCCCATGCCGTCGCGCGCGATCTCGGTGTACACGACGCGCTGCACGCCCCACGCGGCGACCATCCGCACGAGGTCGTCGCGCGACGTGCCGCCTTCGGCTTGCCACCCGCGCACCGCGACGCGGTCGCCGCGCGCGTCGATCCCGGCGACGATGCGCGCCCCGAACGTCTCGACGAGCGCCCGCGCGTCGGCGGGCTTCTCCACCATCAGCGTGCCGATGACGACCGCGTGCGCGCCCGCTGCGAGGCGCCGCTCGACGTCGGCGCGCGAACGCACCCCGCCGCCGGTCTGCACCGGCACGTCGACCGCGCGCGCGATCGCGCCGAGCGCGGCTGCATTTTCGCCCTTGCCGAACGCGCCGTCGAGGTCGACGACGTGCAGCATCCGCGCGCCGGCCGCGACGAACGCGCGCGCGCGGGCCACGGGATCGTCGTCGTAGGCAACTTCGCGTGCCGGATCGCCTTGCGCGAGCCGCACGCAGCGGCCGCCGCGCAAGTCGATGGCGGGAACGATCGTCAGCGCGCGGGTCGCGTTCACGCGGAGGCGGGCGTGCTCTGCATCATGCGCACGAAGTTGTCGAGCAAACGCGCGCCGGTGCGCTGGCTCTTCTCGGGGTGGAACTGCGTCGCGACGACGTTGCCGCGCGCCACGATCGCCGCGAACCGCTCGCCGTGCGTGCACGCCGCGACCGTGTCTTCACCGACGGCCGCACGATACGAGTGCAGGAAGTACGCATAGTCGCCGCCCTTCACGCCGTCGACGAACGGGTGCGCGCGCACGATCTCGAGATCGTTCCAGCCCATGTGCGGGATGCGCGGCGCGTCTTTGAAGCGCTCGATCGTCCCGCGCAGCACGCCCAGGCCATCGTGCACGCCGTATTCGTCGCTTCCCTCGAACAACAGTTGCATGCCGACGCAGATGCCGAAGAACGGCCGTCCCGCGTCGATCAGCGCGCGGCACGCCGCGTCGAGACCGCGCGCGCGCAGGGCGTCCATCGTCGCTCCGAACGCGCCGTCGCCGGGAAGGATCGCCGCATCGGCGGAGGCGACGTGGTCGGGATCGGACGTCAAGCTGAACGCGATGTCGCGCCGCTGCAAGCCCGAGATCAGCGAACCCATGTTGCCGCCGCCGTAATCGATCACCGCCAGCATCGTCGCGCTACTCGAGCAGACCTTTGGTCGACGGCACGTCGTCGTCGCCGGTGCGCGTCTTCGCCTGGGCGAACGCGCGCGCGAACGCCTTGAACGACGCTTCGCACAGGTGGTGCGCCACGTCGCCGTTCATCGCGATCAAGTGCAGGTTGAAGCGGCCGTTGTCGACGACCGCGCGAAAGAACTCGCGGATCATCTCGGTCTTGAGATCGCCGAGGTTCTCGACCGCGAAGGTCACCTTGAAGTTCAGGTACGAGCGGCCCGACAGGTCGATGCTGCCGGCGACGAGCGCGTCGTCGAGCGGCACCATCATCGAGCCGAAGCGCACGATGCCGCGCTTCTCGCCGAGCGCCTGATCGATCGCACGGCCGAGCGCGATGCCGACGTCCTCCACGAGGTGATGGTGGTCCATCCCGTCGCCGCTCGCCCGCACGAACAGCCCGCACCCGCTATGCTTGGCGAACGCGTTGAGCATATGGTCGAGGAACTTCACATCGGACTCGACATCGATAGGCCCCCCATCGAGGTCGAGCCGCAAATCGATGCGGGTCTCCGACGTAGCACGATCAACATGCGCGCAACGCGCCCCCACCCGAGACTCGGAAAGCATAAGCCCAGGTTCTCGCCCCACCCCCCCAAGCCCCACCGCACCGCAACCCCACGCGCCACCGTGGGCGGATCGAAGCGCCATAGGCGCGAGAACGCGAAGGATTCCGGCCTAGTATTTGAACCGGCGTTCAGCCGGGTCAAATGCGAGGACCGGAATCCACCGGATCGAAGCGCCATAGGCGCGAGAACGCCAAGAATTCCGGCCCAGCATTGAACCGGCGTTCAGCCGGTTCAATGCGAGGACCGGAATTTCAGATTGGTTCGATGCGCAGCAGTTCGGGGAGGACCGCGGCGGTGGGGTCGCCGACGTCGATGAAGAACGAGCCGTCGCCGTCGGGGTGGCTGACGGTCTGCTCGAACTCGCCGTTCTGTTGCACGTACACCGCGATCGGACGATACCGACCGCGCTCGATGTCGACCGGGATCGTCCCGGTGACGATGTAGCCGTTGGTGGCGCTGTACGCCGGCGTTTCGAACTTCAGCGTGATCTCGCTGCGGCGCTCGCCGTGCATCGGGCCGCCCAGCAGCACGCTCACCGATGAAAACTTCTCGATCGGTTTCTCGAAGGTCAGCTTCAGCCGGACGCGCTCGCCCGGCCGGTAGGGACGGTTGACGGGATGAGCCTTGACGCGCATGCCTACATTATGCGCGCCCCAAGTGAAGCCCCGATGAAGCCGCCCTTCACGGGCTAACGGAGGAGCAGTTCGGTGCGGCGGCCCAAGGCGGCTTGCGTGAGGCGGTCGATCAGCGCCTCGAACGTGATGCCCATGGCGGCGCATTCCTCGGGCAGCAGGCTGCTCGGCGTCAACCCGGGGAGGGCGTTGACTTCGAGGATGTACGGGCGCCCCTCGTTGCTGACGATGAAGTCGGTGCGCGAGTAATCGCGCAGGCCGATCATGCGATGCACCGAGAGGGCCAGCATCTGCAGGCGCGATGCCAGCCCGGCGTCGATCGGCGCGGGCACGTAGTGGCGGCTTCCGCCGGGCTTGTACTTGGCGTCGTACGTGTAGAAATCGTCGCCGGCCGGCGCGATCTCCACGACCGGCAGCGCCTCTTCGCCGAGGATGCCGCACGAGAACTCGCGCCCCGCGATGTATTCTTCCGCCAGCACGTGCTGGGTGCGCGCCGAGGCGTCGATCATCGCCTGCGTCCACTGCTCGTGCGTGCGCACGAGCGAGACCCCGGTGCTCGAACCTTCGCTGCGCGGCTTGACGACGATCGGGAGGTTCAGCGAGCCGGGCAGCAGCGGCAGCGTGCCACCTCCGAGGTCGTAGGTATCCCAAGCCGGCGTCGGTAGCCCCTCGGCGGCCAGCAGCTTCTTCGTCAAGTGCTTGTCGAGCGCGACCGCGCACGCGCACACGTCGCTGCCGGTGTAGGGGATGCCGCACCACTCGAGGATCCCTTGGAGAATGCCGTCCTCGCCGCCGCGCCCGTGCAGCGCGTTGAAGACCGCGTCGGGCGCGATCTCGCGGATCGCATCGACGAAGCGCGCGTCGAAATCGAGCGAACGCGCTTCGTAACCGAGCTTTTGGAGCGTCTGGAGCACGCCGGTGCCGCTCGCGATCGACACTTCGCGCTCGGAGCTGGGGCCGCCCATCACTACGGCGATCTTCGCCTTACCCACTCGCGACGAACTCTCCAACGAAATGGACTTCGAGTTGCAAATCGACGCCGAAGCGGTCGTGGACCTCGCGGCGTACGCGCGCGAGCAGCGTCGCTACGTCTTGCGCGGTCGCGCCGTCGACGTTGACGATGAAGTTCGCGTGGAGGTGCGACACTTCGGCCCCGCCGACGCGCCACCCCTTGGCGCCGGCCGCCTCGATCAGCCGGCCCGCCTTATCCCCGGGCGGATTGCGAAAGCACGACCCGGCGTTGGGGAATTGCAGCGGTTGCGTTTCCTTGCGCCGCACGAGCCGGGCCTGCATGGTCGCGCGCACTTCTTTGGGGTCGCCGCGCTCGAAGGCGAGGTGCACGCGCGCCACCAGCGCGTCGCGCGCGAGCGTCGTGTGACGGTAGAAATACTGGACACTGACCGCATGCGGGTCGGGCTTGGCAGGGGTTTGCACCCATACTTCGCGCACGAACTCGCCGATCTCGCGATCGGTCCCGGCGTTCATCCGCAGCGCGCCACCCGCGCTGCCGGGGATACCGGCCAGCGAACCGATCCCGATCGCGCCGCGCGACGCGGCCTGGGCGGTCAAGAGCGCGAGCGAAGCGGACGCCCCGGCGCGCACGTGCACGCCGTCGTCCTCGTCGCTGATGTCGATCGCGCCGAACTCGCCGCCGAGCCGCAGCACGAGGCCGCGAATGCCGCCGTCGCCGACGAGCAGATTCGAGCCGCTGCCGAGCACGAACCACGGAAGTTTGCGCTTGAAGCAATAGGCCAGCACGAATGCGGCCTCGTCGTAGGTTTCGAGGTTGAGCACGGCGTCGGCAGGGCCGCCGATCTTCCACGACGTGAACGGCGCGAGCGGCTCGTCGAACGCGGCGCGGGAGCCGAGCCGCTCGGTCAGCGCGGCGCGGTCGGCGTCGCTGCAGAGCGACGGCGTGCGCGGCGGCGCGACCCGGCCCGCAGCCGAACTCACCGCCTGGTCGCGGTTGGTTCAGTGACGAGTTGGGCCGCGAGCCGGCCCGCGATGTTCGTGATGTTGCCCGCCCCGAGCATCAGCACGAGCGCGCCGTCGGGCGCGCGTTCGAGGAGCAGGGCGGGAAGCTCGTCGACCGGCGCGTAGGTCACCGTGATGCCGTCGGCCTCGAGCGGTTCGCCGATGAGCCGTTCGCTGATGCCCGGAATCGGCGCTTCCGACGCGGCGTAGACCGGCGTGAGGTACACCTCGTCGGCGCCCTGCAGCGCATGCGTGAAGTCGGCCGCGAGATAGGCGGTGCGCGAATAGCGATGCGGCTGAAACGCGACGACGAGCGGGCCGTCGAAGGCGCGCCGCGCGGCCGCGATCGTCGCCGCGACCGCGGTCGGGTGGTGCGCGTAGTCGTCGACGACCGTCATGCGCGGCGTCCGCGCGAGCACTTGGAAGCGGCGCGCGACGCCGCGGTACTCGGCGAGCACCCTCGCGATCGTCGGCGCGTCGATGCCGAGCGCGAGTGCGACGCCGATCGCCCCGAGCGCGTTCTGCACGTTCATCGCGCCGGGCACGCGCAACGCAAACGTTCCGATCCTCACGCCTTCGTCCTCCACCGCGAACCGCGAACCGAGATCAGCGTACGCGATCTCGACCGCGCGCAACATGCCCGCGGTGATGCCGAACGTGCGCACCTTGCGATCGCGCAAACCGGCCGCGACCGCACCGGCACGCGGCTCGTCGACCCCGACCAGCGCCAGCCCGTCGGCCGGGACCTTCTCCAGGAAGTGATGGAAGCGCGCGATCAGCGACGGCATCTCTTCGTCGGCCGCGATGTGGTCGTTCTCGATGTTCGTCACCACCGCGATCGCGGGATCGAGGTACAGGAACGAACCGTCGGACTCGTCGCTCTCGGTGACGAACCACTCGCCCTCGCCGTGGCGCGCGTTGGTCTGCGTATCGGCGCGGATGCCGCCCACGGCAACGCTGGGGTCGAAGCCGGCGCTCTCGAGGATCGCAGCGGTCATCGCGGTGGTCGTCGTCTTGCCGTGGGTGCCCGCGATCGCGATCGTCCGCCGGTCGCCGATGATGCGCGCCAGCATCTCGCCGCGCGAGAGGATCTGCTTGCCGGCCGCGTGCGCGGCGATGACTTCCGGATTGTCGGAGGTGACGGCGGAAGTGACGACCACGGTATCCGCACCGGCGACATTGTCGGCGCGATGTCCGATGTGGACGCGCATCCCCTCCTCGCGCAAGCGCAGGACGGTTCCGTTTTCGCCGACGTCGGAGCCGGAGACGTGCAATCCGCGCGCCACGAGCAGGCGCGCGATCGCGCTCATTCCGATGCCGCCGATGCCGATGAAGTGGACGTTACGTCCGAACGGCTGACGCTGCGGCTGGATCATCACGGAAGGCGAAGTTCTCAACGGGCCGTCGCTTTACCCTCAGCACGAACCAAGTGTGAGCAGCGCGCGACGATGCGTTCGAGCGCGTCGCCGGGCGCCAAGCGGTGCGCCGCCGCGCGCATCGGCCCGAGCGTCCCCGGTTCGGTCAATTCGCGCAGACGCCACCAGAGTGCGTCGCCGTTCACTTCGGCGTCGTCCATGAGCCGGGCCGCGCCGGCACGGACGAACACTTCCGCGTTGCGGCGCTGGTGGTCTTCGGCCGCGTAGGGAAACGGGATCAGCAGCGACGGCGTCCCGGTGGCGGCGAGTTCGGCGAGGGTCGAGGCGCCGGCGCGGGCGACAACCAGGTCGGCCGCAGCGTAAGCGGGCGCAGGGTCGGCCAGGTACTCGACGAGCCGCACGACGTTCCCGGCCGCGACCTCGCGCTCCTCAGCACGCATGTAGGCGTAGTCGCGGCGGCCGCTAATGTGCAGGATCTGCCAGTCGCCCGGTAAGGTGCGCCGGGTGACGAGCGCGGCGACGGCCTCGTTGATCGAGCGTGCCCCTTGACTCCCGCCCATGAAGGCGATCGTCGTGCGGCCGGCCTCGAGGCCAAGTTGCGCGCGGGCCTCGTTTGCGTTGGGCAGCGAGAGAAGCGACGGCCGCACCGGCGCGCCGGTGGCGACGAACTTCGGCCCGAACGCCGGGCGCGACGCGTCGTAGGCGCCCCACACCTCGTCGACCATCGGCAGCAAGAGGCGCGTCGTGAGCCCCGCGACCGCGTTGATCTCGACGAAGACGATCGGCATCCGCGCGCGCGTCGCGGTGCGCAGCAGCCGCGCGGCCGCGACGACCGGCGCGCAGACGTAGCCGCCGGTCGCGATCACGATGTCGGGCTTGTATTGCGCGAGCTTCTGGAGGGCGACGCCGACGCCGGCCGCGTTCGTGCCCGCGGTCTTCAGCAACTCGAGCGAAAGCTTGCGCGAGAGCGGCCGGCTGGGCACGAACTCGAGCGGAATCTCGGGCGGCACGAGGTCGCGCTCGAGCCCGCCCGCATTGCCGAAAAACCGCGCCTCGTACGCCGTGCCGTCGCGCAGCGCAAGCGCCCGCAACGCACCGTCGATCGCGAGCGCAGGGTAGATGTGTCCGCCGGTCCCCCCACCGGTGAACGCGACGCGCACCGCTAGCGAGCGCCTCGTGCTGCGGCGCGCGTCTTCGGCCGATGTTGGCGAGCAGCGCGACGGCGACGAGCGAGACCACGAGCGAACTGCCGCCGAACGAGATGAACGGCATCGGGACGCCGGTCACCGGCCACGACGACGTGACGACGCCGACGTTGATGAACGCTTGCACGCAGATCATGCTGACGCAGCCGATCGCGAGCAAGAAACCGAAGCGGTCGGGCGCGGCGAGTGCAATGCGGATCGCGCGGTGCGCGAACACGACGAAGAGCACGACGATCAGCGCGGTGCCGAGCAACCCCAGCTCCTCGCCGATGATCGAGAAGATGAAATCGGTGTACTGTTCGGGGAGGTAGAAGAACTTCTGGCGTGAAGCGCCGATGCCCATGCCGAGCGGCCCGCCGCTGCCCAGCGCCAGCAGCGACTGCACGATGTGGAAGCCGGTGTTCTGCGCGTCCTTCCACGGGTCGATGAAGGCGAGGATGCGCGCGCGTTTGTATTCGCTCGAGCCGACGGTCAGCGCGACGGCGGGCGCCACCGCCAGCACGACCGTGAGCAGATGCGGGATGCGCGCGCCGGCGACGAACAGCATGACGAACGCGGTGAAGACCAGCAGGCTCGCGGTGCCCATGTCGGGCTCGCGGTCGACGAGGAACGCGAGAAAGAACGTCACCGCCACCAGCGGAAAGACGCCGGTCGAGAACGAGCGGATGCGCTCGCCCTTCGACGAGAGCGCCGCGGCGAGATAGATCACGAGGGCGAGCTTCGCGAACTCCGACGGCTGGAACGAAATCGGTCCGGCACCGAGCCAGCGGCGCGCGCCGCCGGAGACCATCCCGATATGCGGGATCAGCACCACGACCAGGCTGAGCGCGATGCCCACGATCAAGAGCGGCGCCGACTTGCGCAGCACGTGATAGTCGCAACGGTACGCGAAGTATCCGGCCACCAGCGCGACCGCGAGCCACATCAGTTGCCGCTTGAGATAGAATGCCGTGTCGTGATGGGCGGCGTACGCGGTTGCGCTCGACGCGCTGAAGACCATGACGAGCCCGATGCTCACGAGCGCGCCGACGACCGCCAGCATCGCCGCGTCGGGCGGGACGTGGACCGGTTCGCCGACCGAGGGAAGCGGTGCTTGCAGCCGTGGGCGCGGCCGCGTGCGCGCTCTAGCGGGATTGCCGAGCATCAGCCCACATTCGACGGCCGGCGGCCTTCGAGCGACCGCACCGCGCGGGCGAACTCCGTGCCGCGATGTTCGGCCGAGTCGAACATGTCGAGCGAGGCGGCCGACGGCGAGAGCAGCACGACGTCGCCGGGCTCCGCGAGCGCCGCGGCCTGCTCGACCGCATCCTGCATCGTCGTTGCGCGCTTGACCGGCGCGCGCTTGATCGTCGCGGCCAACTCGTCGGCCGCTTCGCCGATCAGCACGACCGCCTTGGCGCGCGAGCTGATGACTTTGCCCAGATCGCTGAAGTCGGTGCGCTTCGCGCGGCCGCCGGCGATCAGCACGACGGGGCGCTCGAACGACCGCATCCCCGCCATCGCGGAGCTCGGGTTCGTCGCCTTCGAGTCGTCGACGTAGGTGACGCCGTCGATCTCGGCCACCGTTTCGAGGTGGTGCGACAGCGGCTTGAACTCGCGCACGGCGGCCCGGATCGCATCCGGCTCGAGCCCCGCGACGAGCGCGATCAGCATCGCGCCCATCACGTTCTCGACGTTGTGCCGCCCGAGCAGCGGAATCTCGTCGACGGTCATGATCTCGACCGGACGCGGGTCGCCGGTCGGCGGCGCGTAGACGATCGAAGACTCGTTGCGCAAGTAGAGCGTCGTGTTGCGGTGCGGCGACTTCGCGAACCACAGGGCACGGCACTTGACGCGCCCCGCGCTTTCGCCGCTCGCGAGCGCACCGACGCGTTCGTCGTCGAGGTTGCCGATGAACGTGTCGCCCGGACCTTGATTGGCGAAGATGCGGAACTTCGCTTCGGCATACTCGTCCATCGAGTGGTAGCGGTCGAGGTGGTCGGGGGTGATGTTGAGGATCAGCGAGATGCGCGGCTTGAAGCTGCGGATCGACTCGAGCTGAAACGAGCTGACTTCGGCGACGACCCAGTCGTTGGGCGCGGCCTTGGCGGTTTCGTAGATCAGCGGGTTGCCGATGTTGCCGCCCACGTGCGTCGGCTTGCCGGTCTTCGAGAGCAGGTGGCCGACGAGCGAGGTCGTCGTCGTCTTGCCCTTCGTGCCGCTGATCGCGACGATCGGCGCGCGGCAGATCCGGTACGCGACTTCGACTTCGCTGAACACCGGGATGCCGGCGTCTTGCACCGAGCGCACCAGCGCGCTATTGATCGGGACGCCGGGCGAAACGACCGCCGCCGTGACGCCCGCAAACACGGTGCCGAGCGCGTCGGGCGCGACGAATTGCACGTCGCGTTCGCGCAGCGCGGTGACGCCGGCGTCGGATTCCATGCCCGGCTTTTCATCGGTCGCGAACACGGTGGCGCCGCGGTTGCGCAGCACTTCTGCGCTGGCGCGGCCGCTGCGGCCCAGGCCGATGACGAGAACGCGTTCGGTAGCATCGAACGCGACGGTTGGATATTTGCTCACGATCGCACCGAGAGGCAGGCGACGCCGAGACCGGCGCACGCCAGGATGAATGATACGAGCCAAAAGCGCGCGGTCACTTTCGTTTCGGGCCAGCCGCCGAGTTCGAAGTGGTGGTGCAATGGGCTCATACGGAAGATGCGCTTCTTCGTCGCTTTGAAGTAGGCTACTTGCAAAATCACCGAAAGGGCCTCGATCGCAAAGACGCCGCCTACGAGCGGCAGGAGGAGTTGCACGCCACCCAAGATTGCCGCACCGGCCAGCATGCCGCCCAGCGCAAGCGAGCCGGTATCACCCATGAACACGCGGGCCGGATACCGGTTGAACAACAGAAACGCGACGCAGGCTCCGGCCATCGCGACCTGAATCGCGGTCGCACCGGCGAGGTGTTCGCGCCAGGTGATATAGGCGAACACGACGATCGGTGAGAGGATCGTTCCGGTCAGCAGCCCGTCCAACCCATCGGTGAGATTGACCGCATGCGTGGTGGCGACGATCGCCAGCAAGCTCAAGCCGTACCAGAACCAATAGGGCACCGCGCCGATGCTGAAGAGCGACGGCTGCGCGTACGGCTCGAGCGCGGAGAGCATGCCGAGAAACGCGACGCCCACGAGCAGCGTGGCGAGAAACTTCGTGCGCGCGCTCAGCCCGCGGTTGCGCCCACCGCGCACGCTGAGGTAATCGTCGATGAACCCGATCGCGCAACAGCCGGCGATCAGAAACGCGTACGGCCACGTCGTCGGGTCGCGCGCCACGAGCGGCGCGGTCACGAGCGGCAAGATGAACAACAAGCCGCCCATCGTCGGCGTCCCGCTCTTCACTTGATGCGTTTGCGGCGCGAGCTCGTAGGCATGCTGCTTGTACGACAAGCGCCGCAAACGCGCGATCAGTGAACGGCGCGAATCCGGCGGCGATCATGAAGGTCGCCAAAAACAAGCCGAACGTCGTCATGCGAGCAACGGGCTCCGGCCGATTCCGCGCCACTTCAAGACGACGATCGGCGTCTGCTCGTCGCCGTTCCCGTGCGGATTGCGCGCGAGGGCGCGCTCGACGGCCGGCACGTCGAGGCCGGGCGACGCGCCCAGCACCTTCGCCCGCCCCAAGTCGTTGGCGTCGACGATCGCGCACGCGACCGCCGTCCGTTCCGCGATCTCGCTCGCGACGCGCTCCGGTTCGAGCGGGGCGAATACGATCGTGCGCTCGAACGGCGGCAACGTGCCGGTGTAGCCGTCGAGCGCCGCGATGTCGCCGCCGAGGATCTCGTAGAACATGCCGCGCCGTCCGGCGACCCGCCCGGCCACGTGCATGACGCCGGCGAACAGCACTTTCCACACGCCGGCGCGATCGATGACGAGCTGCAGCGACTCGGGCTGGTTGACGGTCGCGAGCGGGTCGGAGCGGCGTGCCATCGCGTACGCGAGCTTCGAGGGCCTGATCGTCTCGGCCGCGATCGCTTGCCCTTGCGCGATCGCGACCGCGGTCTCCGACACGGCGAGCACGTCGCCGGGCCGCGCGATACCCTCGATCGCATCGGCCACGATGCCCAGGAGATCGTCGCCTGCCGAGATGAGCCGCGTGCGAACCGGGATCGCGACGAGATGCGAGTCGCGCTCGCCCGCGCCACGCGGCCCGATCGGCCGCGCTACGGCTGCCGGCGCGCTCAAACGCCCTCCGCCTCGACGCCGGCGACGGCGCGCTCGCGTTGCAAACCCGCCAGGATCTGCTCCATGGCGTACTTGCGCGAACCCTTGAGCAGCACCGCGTCGTGCGGATGCGCGCGCCGGCGCAGCCACGCGATGGCGTCTTCGTTCGACTCGTAGAGGCGATCCGTTCGGCCGGCATCCCTGCATGACGCGCCCCCGACGCGGTCTCCTTCGCGAACTGGCCGCCGGCGAGCAGCAGGTCGACGCCGAGTTCGGCGACGCGCTCGCCGACCCGTTCGTGCATGCGCGCCGCATCCTTACCGAGCTCCGCCATGCTCCCGAACACGACGATACGGCGCTCGGCCGGCTCTTGTGCGAACGCGTCGAGGGTGGCGAGCGATCCGCTCATCGACGCGTTGTAGGCGTCGTAGACGACCGTCATCCCGTCGAGGGCGTGCCGCTCGTACCGTCCGTGCGGCAATGCGAGCGTCGCGACGCCCGCCGCGATGTCGGCCGGCGGGACGCCGAGCGCGAAGACGCCCGCGGCGGCGGCCGCCGCGTTGACCAAGTTGTAGTCGCCCGGGACGCGCGCGTCGATGCGCTCGTAGTGGGCGCGCGTCCCTTCGAAGAAACCGAGGGTCGCCCGGTCGCGCAGGATCACCGAGGTTGCGTTGGGCGGCGGGATGAGCGGTCCCGAAGCCGAAGAACAGCGGCCGCCCGTGCAGCGAGTTTTCGCGGCGCCGCGACATGACGTCGTCGATGTTGATCACCGCGCGCGCTCCGCGCGAGAAGAGTTGCCACTTCGTTTCTGCCAGCCGCTCGCGCGAGCCCATGATCTCCAGGTGCGCCTCACCGATGTTCGTCAAGATGCCGACATCCGGGCGCGCGATCTCGACCAGGGGTGCGATGTCTCCGAAATGCCTGCACCCCATTTCGACGACCGCCACCGTGCCCGGGTTCGGCTCGGCGGTCAGGAAGAATTTGCTGACCCCGATCTCGTTGTTCTCGTTCTCGGCGTGGCCGCGACCGCGCGTCCGCTCGCGGCCAGCAGTTGCGCGACGAAAGTCTTGGTCGTCGTCTTTCCCGTGCTGCCGGTGATCGCCACGACGAGCCCGTCCCACGCGTCGCGCGCGAGCGCCGCGAGTTGCATGTACGCCGCGAGCGTGTCGCCGACGACGAGGGCCGGCGTCCCGGGCGGCACGGCTTCGGCGCGCGCGACGATCGCGGCCGCTGCGCCGCGCGCGACCGCGGCCGCGACGTAGGCATGCCCGTCGAACCGTTCGCCGGTCAAAGCGAGGAACGTCTGTCCGGGGCCGACCGTGCGCGAATCGGTCGACACGTCGAGCTGCGGCGGCAACGGCGGCCCGATCTGCACGCCCTCGAGTCGCTCGAGCGCGACGATGCTCGGCACGCTCATGATGCGGGCGCTCCGGCACGCGCTTCGAACGCGGCGCGCACCGCTTCGCGGTCGTCGAAATGGCGCTTCTCGCCGCCGGCGATCTGATACGTCTCGTGGCCTTTTCCGGCGACGACGACGGTGTCGCCCGGCTGCGCGCGTGCGATCGCGGTGGCGATGGCGCGCGCCCGGTCGAGAACGATCTCCGCGCCGGCACCGCCTGCGACCGCGCGCGCGATCGCGAGCGGATCTTCGCTACGCGGATTGTCGGAGGTCACGATCGTCACGTCGGCGAGTTCGCGCGCGACCGCACCCATCTGCGGTCGTTTGCCGGCATCGCGATCGCCGCCCGCGCCGAACACGACGAACAACCGTCCCTGCGTCGTCTCGCGCGCCGCGCGCAGCACGTTGGCCAGCGCATCGGGCGTGTGCGCGTAGTCGACGATCGCCTCGATCCCGCCGGCGGCGATGCGCTCCATCCGCCCGGGGACGCTGCGCACGCCGGCCAAGGCCGCTGCCGCCACGTCCAACGCGATGCCGGATCGCGCGCGCGATGCCGAGTCGCCGCGAGCGCGTTGGCGATGTTGAAGCGCCCCGGCAGCGCGAGTTCGACGCGCACGCCCGCCGCGCTGAAGGTCGTGCCGACGGCGCGCATCGACACGTCGTTCGCCACCAGATCGGCGCTCGCGTCGCCGGCCGCGGAGTAGGTCACGAGCGTCTGCCCGCGTTCGCGCAGCTCGCCGGCCCAAGCGCGCCCGTACGGATCGTCGAGGTTGATCACCGCCGCGGGCGCGAGGTCGAAGAGGCGCCGCTTCGCGGCCGCATAGGCCTCCATCGTCTCGTGGAAATCGAGATGATCGCGGGTGAGGTTCGTGAATGCCGCGACCGCGAACTCGACGTCGTCGACCCGCGCGAGCGCGAGCGCGTGCGAGCTGACTTCCATCGCGACCGCGTGCGCGCCGGCGTCGCGCAAACGCGCGAGCTCCCTTGGAGTTCGAGCGCGAGCGGAGTCGTGTTCGCGAGTGCGGTCGCGCGCTCGCGAAAGCGCGTGCCGAGCGTGCCGATCACCGCGCACGGAAAGCCGCCCGCTTCGAGCACGGCCGCGGCGAGGTAGGCGGTCGTCGTCTTGCCGTTGGTCCCGGTGATGCCGACGACCCGCAGCGCGCGCGACGGCTCGCCGTAAAATGCCGCCGCCACCCGCGACGCGGCGACGCGCGAGTCGGGGACGATCGCGAGCGCGACCTTCGGCGGCACCGCGACGGCGCGCTCGCTGACGATCGCGGTCGCGCCCGCCTTCACCGCGGCGTCGATGTACGCATGACCGTCGGTCGCGCTCGCCGCGCATCGCGACGAAGAGACTCCCGGGCCGCACGTTTCGCGAATCGGCCGTCAGCGCGTCAACAAGCAGCGCCGGATCGCCGGCGAGCCGACAATCGCTCAAGCCCGCTAGAAGCCGTCCGACTTCGATTGCCATACTGCGTCTTTCGTTTGGGTCTCCATGCTGAGCGTGCGATGCGGCGCCGGCGTCGGCTGCGGCATCTCCCCGTCGTGCAGCATCGCAAGCTGCGCGACTTTCGCGAACACCGGGGCCGCGACGACACTACCGTAGATGGCGCCGCGGGGTTCCGTCACTTTGATGAGAATGACGAATCGCGGCCGTTCGGCCGGGATGAAGCCGACGAACGATGCAATGTACGCTCCGGGCTCGTAGCGCCCATTCTGGACAACCTGCGCCGTGCCCGTCTTGCCGGCAGTCGTATAGCCGCGAACTTGAGCGGTCGGGTTCCCGGTCCCCCGCACGACGACCGCCCGCAGAAAGTGCCGGAGCGTGGCGGCGGTTTCGGTTGTCATCACCTGGTGCTCGATCTCGGTGCCGTACGTGTAGACCGGCGTTCCGTCACGGTCGAGAATCGCCTTGAGGATGCGCGGGCGAACGAGCGTGCCGCCGTTTGCGATGGCAGCGTAAGCGCGGATCAGCGCGATCGGGGTCACCGACACGCCGTGGCCGAACGAGATCGTCGCGATCGTCGAGCCCCACCAGTCGTCGGGCGCCGGGACGATCCCCGGATTTTCACCGGGCAGCCCAACCTCGGTCGGGTCGCCGAAGCCGAAGCTGCGGATCGTGTCGTAGAGCGTCTGCTTGCCGAGCGCCATCCCGACTTCGGCCGCGCCGACGTTGTGCGAGTAGGCGATGATGTCTTCGAGCGATTCAGTGCCGCCGGTGCCGGCCATGAAGCCGTCCTCGGCATTGTGGATGACGTTGCCGCCGATCTGCAGCGCGTCGCGGGCCGGAAAGCGCGACTTCGTGGTCACTTTTCCGCTCCCGATCGCAGCCGCGGCGGTGATCAGCTTGAACGTCGATCCGGGTTCGTACGCATCTTCGACGGCGCGGTCGCGACGCGCGTCGTCGGTCGCCTTCGCGTAGTGCGCCGGATCGTAGTCGGGCACGTTGGCGATCGCGTAGATCTCGCCGGTCCACGGGTCCATCACGATGCCGGTCGCGCTCTTGGCGGAGTAGGCCTTCACCTGAGCGCGCAGCGCGCGCTCGAGCTCGAATTGAATGTAGGAGTCGATCGTCAGCTCGATCGACTTGCCGGGATGCGCGCTCTCGAGGGTCGTCGTCTGCCCGAACGGGATCGGACGGCCGAACTCGTCGGCCTCGAGGCTGATGCGGCCGGGCGTTCCCTTCAGCAGCGAATCGTATTCGTACTCGGCGCCGTCGAGGCCGTTCTCGTCGATGCCGACGAAGCCGATCACGTTGGCGGCGAGCCGGCCGCCGCGGTAGTCGCGCACGCCGCTGTCTTCCTGGACGATCGAGATGCCGTCGAGGTTGAGCGCGCGCACCTTGTCGGCGACGTCGTGCGGCACTTTGCGCGCGAGCCAGCGGAACTGGTTCTCTTCCTTGAACGTGCGTTCCAGATCGTCGGCCGGGACGTGCAGGATCGGGGCGAGCGCTTCGGCGGCCTGGCGCTTTTCGGTCACTTGCGCCGGGTCGGCGTAGATGCTCTCCGAGGGGTGCGAGGTGACCAGCGCGACGCCGTCGCGGTCGAGGATGCTGCCGCGGCGGGCGAAGATCTCGACTTGTTCGGCGCGCTGCGCCGCAGCTTCACGCGCGAGCGCCGGCCCTTGGATGATCTGCACGTCGTAGAGGCGCCACAACAAATACGCCGCCATCGCGACGAGCAGATAGAATAGCACCTTCGCGCGGGCCGGTGCGATGCGGGCGAACGCGCGCGCTGCCATCCCGTAATCCCTCGCCTACGGGGACTTCAGCCAGCCCGCTGCCATGGCCCCGAGAAACGCGATGCCGGTCGGATGCGTCCCTTCGGGCGCGCGCGGTGCAGGCATGGCGACCACGGCGTACGACTGCGGATCGTGCATCCCGAGCTTGGCCGCGAGATCGGCGAGCCGGTCGCGCGAGCGCAGCTGCGCGATGCGGTCGTCGAGGCGCGCGTTCTCGTCGATCAGCGCGGTCCGTTCGGCCTGCAAACGCGAGAGCGCGTAGGTTTGGCTCGTGAGGTTCGCCATCAGCGCGAGATACGCCATCACCATCACGACGATGACCGTCAGGCCGCCGAAGATCCGCACGAGCGCGAGATAGCGCACGCGCTGCGCCATCATGCGGCGGCGGCGCGCGGCGTTGGTCGCGATGCGAATGCCTTGACGGCGGTCGGGCGGCGGCGCGTTCTGCCAGCGCGGTTGCGGGGCGATCATGCCGCCACCCGCTCGGCCGCGCGCAACTTGGCGCTGCGCGACCGCGGATTGCGCGCGAGTTCGTCCTCGCCGGCGAGGACGGGTTTGCGGGTGAGCGGATGGAGCCGCGGGTCGTCGCGGAAGGTCGTCTTCACGATGCGATCCTCGAGCGAATGGAAGCTGATGGCCACGAGTCGTCCTCCCTCACGCAATGCAGCCGTCGCCGCATCCAGACCGGCGCGAAGCGCGCCGAGTTCGTCGTTGACCGCGATGCGCAGCGCCTGAAACGTGCGCGTGGCGGGATGCACGCGCTCGCGCGTCCCCGGGCGGTGCAGCACCGAAGCGACCAGGCCCGCGAGGTCGGCGGTCGTCGCCGGCACGCGTCCCTGCTCGCGCCGGCGCACGATCGCGCGCGCGATCCGCCGCGCCGCGCGCTCCTCGCCGAATTGGAAGATGATGTCGGCGAGCTCGCGCTCCTCGCGGGTGGCCAGCAGTTCGGCCGCGCTCTCGCCGGTGGTGGGATCGAGGCGCATGTCGAGGGGGGCGTCTTCGCGAAACGAGAAGCCGCGCTCGGCGTCATCGAGCTGCATCGAGCTGACCCCCAAGTCGAAGAGCACCCCGTCGACCGTCTCGATCTCGAGCTGCTCCAGCACCGCCCCGAGGGTCGCGAAGTTGGCGTGGACGAGGGTGACGTTCGGCCCTTCCGCCGGCCGGCCGGGGCGCCGCAGCGCCGAGGGATCCGCGTCGAGCGCCACGAGCCGCCCGCCCCGCAACCGCTCGGCGATCGCGCGAGAGTGCCCGCCCGCCCCGAGCGTCGCGTCGACGTACGTGCCCCCGGGTGCCACCGCGAGCCACTCCAGCGCTTCTTCTAAGAGGACGGAGACGTGGCCGAAGGCGTCTGGCGTCGACATCCATCAGTACAGTCCGAGCTCGGTGGCAAAATCGTGGACGGCTTGGTCGGGGGCGGGCTGCTTGTTGTAGCGCTCCTTGGCCCAGACTTCGATGCGGGTCAGCGAGCCGATCGAGACGATGTCGCGCTCGATCCCGGCGTGGTGGCGCAGGGCGCTCGGGATCACGAGCCGCCCCTGGGCGTCGCACGAGAGCTCCTCGGTGTGCGCAAAGACGTGGCGGACGAAGCGCCGGTAGCGCTCGTCCTTGACGGGCGCGGCTTCGAGGCGGGCGCAGAATTCAGCCCACGTGACGGCGGGGTAGAGGGCGAGGCACTGGTCGGGCTCGGCGATCGTGAGGAAAAAACCGGCTCCTAGGCGCTCGCGAAAGCGCGCCGGCACGACAAGACGTCCTTTGTCGTCAAGGCTATGCTCGACGGAACCCGTGAACAACGGGCGGTCCGACGCCAATTACCAACTCCACTGTGGCCCACAGCGTGCCACTACGCTCCACTATACGCCACCGGGAGCCCCCAGGGCAATGCGAACGTATGTGCGATGCACGGGGCGCGGCAGAGCGCGCACCCTCATCGTCGCGGCTGAGAGGCCGGTGAGCTGCAGCCGGCGGCGGGCGCCTCATGTCACGCGCGGTGCGCGAACTGGTGAAGGGCGATTGCGCTCCCGCCCGGATGGCGTCAGGAGGCCCTTAACGCACGGACCAGTGGAGTTGAAACTGGTCAACCGGCAAAACGACCGGGCTCGGCGTTCGGGTGCCGGCTGCGCCTCGTGTCGCGATCACCTACTCGGGGTGAACAACGAATCGGCTCGTACGTGATCTAAGATGTCTTTGGGGCTAATGCCGGCACCTTCATGAAAGAGGCTGTGCAGTTCGTCGCCGGCGATACTGGCGCCGAGCGAATCAACAAGTCTCTTGTACGTTGGTGCTTGATTCGCCAAGACACCGCGCTGATCTAACCAATGGTGCTTGCAGTGCCCCAGAATGATTGCGCCCAAGCGCGCCCTATCGCTCATGGCAGCTACGGCAGCAGTCGGAATCAAGACGGTCAGATTGAAGTCGATGATGTGTTCTAAATAATCGAGTTTCGGCACTTCCACGAGAACGCTTCGCACCAGTTGCAAAGCGATGTCGACGTTTCCCGCCGCGACGTTGTACCAGGCCAGGAATATCCTAGGATCGTGTTCGTCGTGCCGGGGTTTGCCTTCAGAACTTTCCAGCACACCGTTAAGCAGAGAAATCGCTTTTGCGGTCTCGCCTTCCACAAAGGCAACTTCCGCGGCAATAATCTCGTTTACTCGCCGGTCTCGCCCATCGGGATCGGTTTCATCATTGAGATAGAGCGCAAGCCGTTGAAGATCTGCATTCGCTTGGACAACGTCTCCTTGCGCACACGAGATCCATGCGCGCGCGCGCAGACACACCCAATATCCACGGTTATAAGTGGGGTCGATGTCTTCCAGCAGCTCGAATGACTTCTGGACGGAGCGATTCGCGTCTTCACTATCTCCTCTTATCAGCTGATGGTGCGCCACTTTCGTGAGCATCACCGCAGCCGCTTCGTTATTCCCGTCTGCGACGAGCACTGGAATCGTCCTTGAAAGGTGATCCTGGACGGCCCCGGGGGGAATATATGTTGACATAGCTAGGAGCAACCGTGACGCAAGATGTGGATGGCTATCCGAGTCCAGCCGAGCGAGAAGGTGCTCGACATAACGCTTAAGTTCGCGGCGCCGTTTCGTAACGATCCAGAGCCGGCGGCATCCGCCCACGATCGCCGCCGCATCGAGCACGTCGCGCTCGCCGCCTCGTTTTAAACACCGGTCAACCTCGGCGCGAACATTATCGAAGTTGTTAACCAGGGATGCAATTGACAAGCCGGGCCGGTTGTAATGCATGGCTTCCGAAAGCTCGAGCAACCACTGGGTGTAATTAGACTGAAGTGTGTCGCGTTCGCCGGCAGATAATCGACTCTCCCCAAAGGCGCGAATGCAATTGAGTAGTCGATAGCGTACCGGATCGCTGTCAGCGACGACAATGAGAGACTTTTGAGCGAGACGGTGGCACGCGTCAACAATTGCGAACGATGGGAGCACTGCCGAATCAGAACAAACACGCTGTACGACGTCAAGAGTAAAGGTGCCGGCAAAGATGCTTAGTCGCCGGAAAAGTGCCTGCTCCGCCGCATCGAGCAGATCGTAGCTCCAGGCGATAGTTGCGGCCATCGTCTGATGCCGGTCTGGAAAATCCCGTTTCCCCGATAGGGCCAATCCGCTCGCGAGGTCCTTGAGAAGCATGTCGAGTCCAAGCGTAGCGATGCGGGAAGCAGCAAGCTCGATGGCAAGCGGGATACCATCGAGCTGCCGGCACAACTGTCCGACCTTCCCAAGGGATGACGGTTTGTGAAGCCAAGTCGCCCGGTCCGACTCGGCTCTGGCGAGAAAGAGCCTCATCCCCGAATAATCGAGGGCTTCCTCGACCGTCGCGACCCCGCCCTCAGGAACATCGAGGGCCTGTAGCTGGTACGGCACTTCAAACGAAAGAGATAAGATCTCGCGGCTCGTGGCGAGGATGGACAACGATGGACAGGCTTGCAAGAGCCGAGGGACAAGCGTCGCCACATCATCGACCAGGTGCTCGCAGTTATCAAGCACCAAACGTGCCCGATGCGCCTCCAGATAGTGGGTAACTGCCGACCAGGCATCGTCGGTATTGATTGCGCTGATGCCGAGGATGCTCGCGAGCTCCAACACGATGGAGTTGCCCTGTCGTAGCCTTGATAGGTCGAGAAACCATAGACTAATATTCGGAGCAGTGGCCCGCCGGGCAGCCTCGATAGCCGTGCGAGTCTTCCCGGCACCGGCCATTCCGGTAATGGTGACGAGCCGATTGTCGTCGAGCAAATCGACGATGTCTTGAACTTCACGCCGTTCTACAAATGACGTCAGGGGCGAAGGTAAGTTGCCTCGGGGTGTATCTTCGGCTCGCCCTGTCCGGCGCGCCCGAGAGTATTGGGCTGCCTGCAACAACGCATCCCGTTCTCCGGTCGGCAATTGCAGGGCGGCCGCGAGGCGATGAATCGTATCGTCATGCGCGGCTCGGCGCGCGCCCTGTTCGAGCGCACCGATAGTCTTGCTACTAATTCCGGCGCGCTCTGCGAGGCCGTCTTGCGACAAGCCTGCGCTCGAGCGCAGCTTGCGAAGGAGCGACCCGAATTCCGGAGAGCGGCTTTCCCGGGCGCCGGGCGATGATTCGCGCATTTCACCAGAATAGCACAGCTGCCTTCACGCGCAAGTTCTCGTGGCGCGGGCGATCCCTTGCTATCTTCACTAGAGGAGCTGGAACACGTTGTAGACCTGGCGCTCCGGCCGGTATTCGCCCTGTGCGACCGCGATGGTGTAGTTGAGCCACCCAAAACGGGCGGAGCTTGTCTCGAACGTCATGGTCAGTCGTAGGTAATAGGCGTCGGGCTTGACATCGTCACCTCGATCAAGAGCCCCCAGAAGATCAGCATCGCCGGATCGGCGCCCGATGAACCTGATCGCGATCGCCTCCCCGCTATCAGTCGAAAGCGCCAATCGTCCGTTGAGCTTCATCCGTCCGTCATCGAGCCGAACCCGCCAGTCGCTCCCGCCGCGGAGGACGAGCCCGTTGAGGCCGTCATGCCGGCTTGCGAAGTGGCCGTCCGATATTTCCACGATCCTGCGCTCTTGATGGTCCGAAGATTCAAGCGAACGACCGGGTCCGCACGGAATTTGAGGACCATCAAATGCTGGAGCCTCGCCTCGGTTAGAGCCAGGGGCAACGATGACAACAGGGAGTCGCCGTCAAGCAGCATGACGCGTCCTTGGAAGCAGACGACCGGCGACGCGAGAATACTTTCTTCCGGGAATCGGCGTAAACGCACGCATGGCCATCACACCTCGTAGCTTATGCTCGCGAGCGCATTGAGACCACCCCGTCACTCCCACGTTTTATCCCACATTTGCAATACGGGGCTTCTGAGGTAGGCATCCCCGGGCGTATGATGTGCCTCAGCGGGCCGTCCCCCCCGGTGCTTCAGATCAAAATGGCCGAAGGTCCAAAAGCTCACATATCCCACACTCGGAAATCGTATCGGAGCATGGTCGAGCACCCGGAGCAACCGTGGCCGCTATCTTGGCCGCAATGTCAGCAACGCAGACCCGATAGCACGGAAGAGCGTCCGGCATCGCTCTTTTCACTGCTCTGTGGTCTGCGATCGATTCAACCAACTGTCACCCACGTAAGGAGCAACATCATGTTCGACGACCACGCCAAATCGGCCGACAAGCCGGCCATCGTACTCGTTCACGGCGCATGGGCCGATTCATCGTGCTGGAACGACGTTATTACGCGTTTGCAGGCCGATGGTTACGCCGTCTACGCGCCGCCCAACCCGCTGCGCAGTCTCTCGAACGATGCGGCGTCCGTCGCTTCATTCTTGAAATCGATTCCCGGACCTGTGGTTCTCGTCGGACACTCATACGGCGGGGCCGTTGTGAGCGTCGCCTCCGGGAGCTCGGACAACGTAAAAGCACTTGTCTTCATCGACGCGTTCGTACCGGACGCCGGCGAAAGCTGCCTTGAGCTACTCGGAGCGTACCCTGCGCCGCCGAGCGATCTTTTTACGCCTGTAGAGCTGAACTCCGGCGACACGGACTTGTACTTCAACCCCAAGTACTTCGGAGCGGCCTTCGCAACAGGCGTCGATTCAAAGGCGGCGACGGTGATGGCCGTGACACAACGTCCCGTCACAACAAAGGCTCTCGGTGAAAAAGCGCCCTCTAAACTCGGATGGAAGAACCTGCCCAACTGGTACGTGCTCGGTGACCTCGACCAAGCGATCCCGCCCCCGTTGAAAACGATGATGGCTGAACGGGCCCATGCCGACGTGACGCACGTGAGCGCCGGACATCTTAGCATGATCCAGCATCCCGAAATCACGGTCGCTGCGATCGTGGCCGCGTGCCGCGGTGCGGCCGTCGCTTCGTAGGCGACAAGATCTCGCTTCCCCTGGATCGGCTGCTTCACCGTGCGGCCGATCCAGGTGAAGAGCACGGGCTCATGTCGCCCGGTCAAGCTTCGAGCTCGATCAACGGCATTGTCGCCCGGCAGTGGATGGTCATCGGCACGCTCAGTCCCGACGCCCGCCGCATCACCTGTACCAACGGATGGAAAACTACTCTCCACTATTATCATGGAGCTCATTGATGGGTTTCAATACGAACGCGTCGCTTCGGCAAAAGCAAGCAGATCGGCGTTGAACCGCTCTTTCATGGTTGAGGGCAGTCCGTGCGGCGCGCCCTCGTAGACCTTTAAGGTAGCGTTCTTGATCAGTTTCGATGACAGCAAGGCCGAGTCGGCGATGGGCACGAGTTGATCGTCGGAACCGTGGACGATGAGGGTCGGCACGTCGATCTTCTTCAGGTCTTTGGTGAAATTGCTGTCGGGTGAGTCGCCCTTTAAACCCAGAATGCAGGCGGGCATGCCGGCCATCATCGACTGCGTCACGAAGAAGTCGCGCAGACCTTGCGAGATGTTGGACCCGGTGCGGTTCGCGCCGTAGAACGGAACACTCAGATCGCCGAAGAACTTCGCCCGGTCGGCGAGCACGCCGGCTCGGATGCCGTCGTACACATCGATCGGCGTTCCGAGTGGATTCGTAGCCGACTTCAACATGACCGGCGTGATGTCGCTGACCAGCACGGCGCCGGCGACGCGCTTCGTGCCATGGCGGCCGATGTAGCGCGCGACCTCCCCGCCACCCGTAGAGTGACCGACGAGGATGGCATCCGTGAGATCGAGCTCGTCGACGAGGGTCGCGACATCGTCGGCGTAGGTATCCATGTCGTTGCCGTTCCAAGGTTGGTCGGAACGGCCGTGGCCGCGGCGGTCGTGACCGATACACCGATACCCGCGCGCCGCCAGAAAGAACATTGCGTCTTCCCACGCATCGACGGTGAGCGGCCACCCGTGACTGAAGACAATCGGCCTGCCCGTTCCCCAGTCTTTATAGTAGATCCGTGTCCCGTCTTTGGCGGTGAACGTGCTCATGCCGGTTCCTCGATTTCCGTTCACAGGCGAACCGGTAGGCTGCGCCGCCGCCCCCATAGGCTTGCACGTGAGGGCAGCCGCCGCGGCGGCAAAGCTGCCCGCGAGAAACGTGCGCCGCGACGGCGCGACCGCGATCTGCTCCATCATTTGCGAATCGAAACGACGAACTCGAGCATGTCCGCATTCAGCCGATCCTTCAGCGTGGAAGGCAGGCCGTGCGGGGCACCGTCGTAGACCTTGAGCGTCGCGTTCTTTACGATCTTCGAAGAGAGCAGCGCGGAGGCAGCGATCGGGACGATTTGGTCGTCCGAACCGTGGACGATCAGCGTCGGGACGTCGATCCTCCTCAGATCGTCGGTCAAATCGGTCTCGGAGAAGACCTTGACGCAGAAGTAGGCGGCCGGGAACCCGGCCATCATCCCCTGCATGACGAAGAAGTCGCGCAAACCTTGCGAGACGTTCGCACCGGCGCGGTTGGCGCCGTAGAACGGCCCGCTGAGATCTTTGAAGTATTGAGGGCGGTCGCCGGCGACGCCCGCGCGAATTCCGTCGAACACCTCGATCGGGGTGCCCTGCGGATTCGCGGCCGTCTTGAGCATCAGCGGCGAGATGTCGCTGACCAGGATCGCGCCCGCGGCGCGTTTCGTACCGTGCCGCCCGAGATAGCGCACGACCTCACCGCCGCCGGTCGAGTGCCCGATGAAGATTGCGTCCTTGACGTCGAGCTTGTCGACCAGCGCCGCGAGGTCGTCGGAGTAGGTGTTCATGTCGTTGCCGGTCCACGGCTGACTCGAGCGCCCGTGACCACGACGATCCGCCGCGATGCAGCGGTAACCGCGCGAAGCAAAAAAGAACATCGCGTCTTCCCACGCGTCGGCGCTCAACGGCCAACCATGGCTGAAGACGAGCGGCCGGCCCGATCCCCAGTCCTTGTAGTAAATTGTCGTGCCGTCACTCACGGTGATGTCACCCATGTTTTACTCCTCGATCGAATATCAAAGTGCAGAATGGTTCCCCGCGGCTTACGTTAACAGCAATAGCTATGCTCTAAAGTAGCCGATCTTTTGAAGATGCCGCACGCGAGAACGATCTGGTGCCGGTCGCGTGGAAGAATACGCTATGCCATATGCGAGCGACGTCGCGTTCACCGAATCCGTAAAGCGCATCCAACGCGAGCGCGGTTCCCGTAAATCGTACGAACGGCTCGAACAACAACGCGGCGGATTCGCGAGCGCTATAACACCCGAGGTCGCGGCCTATATCGCAGAACGGGAAAGCGCTTACCTCGCCACAGCGAATGCGGAGGGCCAGCCGTACGTGCAGCACCGCGGCGGCCCGCCAGGCTTCATCAAAGTGCTCGATCCGCAGACGCTAGCGTTTGCCGACTTCGGCGGCAACCGGCAATACATCACCACGGGAAACCTCGCGGAGAACGAACGGGCCTTCCTCTTCCTCATGAACTACGCGGCGGGCGAGCGAATCAAGATCTGGGGTCGCGCGCGCGTCGTCACGGAAGACCAGCAGCTCCTCGCTCATCTCATCGATCCGCACTACGATGCCCGCGTCGAGCAGGCGATCGTCTTCGACGTGACGGCCTGGGACGCGAACTGCTCGCAGCACATTCCGAACTTCATCCGCGCTGAACCGGCCGAACGGGCGCTCGAAGCGCTCCGGCGACGAGTCCGGTACCTCGAGACTGTGCTTCGGGACGCGCAGGTCGCCTTCGTTCCCGAGGATGAGCCCGATCTTCCGAGCGTTCCGGGATGAACCCAGCCGGCGATCGACGACCGCCGGCTGGACCTTCAGTTACCGGCGATCGTCCGGTCGAGGAAATCGCGGATGAGCGGGAACGCTTCGTCTGACTTGTCTTCGAGCAAGAAGTGCCCGCTGTCGATGAGGTGAAACTCGATGCTCGGCAGGTCGCGCTTGTACGGGTACGCGCCGTTCGGCGGGAAGATGAAGTCGTTCTTTCCCCAGATCAGCAATGCCGGGGGCTTGCGCTCGCGAAAGAATGCTTGGAATTTCGGGTAGAGCGGGACGTTCGATCCGTAGTCGTGGAAGAGGTCGAGCTGGATATCCCTGTTTCCGGGACGATCCAAGAGCGTCTGGTCGTGCACGTACGTCCATGGGTCGACGCGCGAAGCGTCACTGACGCCGTGAAGATACTGGAACTCCGTAGTCTTCGCGGTGACGAGGAAATCCAGCGCGGCGCGATTGGCAGGCGTATCGGCTTTCCAATAGGCCTTCATCGGATCCCAGAATTTCTGTAACCCCTCGGCGTACGCGTTGCCGTTCTGGATGATGAGTGCGGTGACGCGGCCGGGATGCTTGAGCGCTAGACGATAGCCGACGGGCGCGCCGTAGTCGAACAGGTAGAGTGCATAACGCTCGGCGCGAAGCCGGATCAACAGTTCGTCCATCAACGCGGCGTAGTGCGCGAAAGTGTAGGCGAACTTCGTGTGATCGGGCGCAGCGCTCATGCCGAAGCCGGGATAGTCGGGCGCGATCACGCGATAACGATCGGACAGCACCGGGATCAGGTTCCGGAATTGTTGCGAGCTCGTCGGAAAGCCGTGCAGGAGCACGACGACAGGACCGCCGGCAGGGCCGGCCTCGCGGTAGAAGACGCGGACGCCTTCGAGCGTGGCATAGCGATAGTGCGTGACGTTGAGGGTCTTGGCAGCGGTCGTGTCTTGAGCGGGTGCGGGCAATGCGCCCGCGAGGACACCGATTCCCGCTGCGAGCGCGAGGGCCGCTGCGAGGGGGCGAAAGCGTTTCATGTTGCGTTCCTTTGGCGTGAAGGCTGGTGCGGCCGTGGGCCGTCATCGCATCCTACGCCGCGGCCGGGAGTGTGAGAGGAGAGAATCTTTGCCCCCGGCGCCGCGCCAGCGGCAAGGTCCCGAAGTGTGCGGATAACTGTACGGACCCATCCTGGTGACGCAAGCTCCGCGATCCTAGGATGGGTGTAGTCACCAGCCGCCCGGAGCACCATCCCGAATGCTTGCGAACCGCCCTCGTCACGATGACTTCGTGGCCCGCCGCGTCGTCGAGTACATCGAGCAAAACTATGCCCGTCCGATCAGTTTGCGCGACGTGGCTGACGCGTTTGGCTACTCGGCTTGCCATTTGACGAGCACGTTTAGCCGCAGCACCGGCACGCCAATCACGGCGTGGATCATCAAGCGGCGCATTTTGGCGGCGCAGGAACTTCTCCGGGAGCCGCATGTGAACGTCGCCATGGCGTGCGAAGCGGTCGGCTTCAACGATTTGTGCTACTTTACGCGGCAGTTCGTGCGTCATGTCGGCATGACTCCGGGCCGATTCCGTGCGGCCATGAACGGTACTGCACGGGCGACGACGCGGGGCGCTGATCCACGCCATTGAGGCGAAGGAAGCAGAATGAAAGTGCGGGAGTTCTTATTGCGTGATCCTTATTCGTGTACGCCGATTTGCCACGTCGTCGTTACCTTTGAGGGCCTGACGTCGGCGATCGGACCGGCCGGCGATAGCGTCTACGTGCCGCTGCTCATCACCGGCGGCAGCGTTACGGGGCTCGGCTCGGAGAAACGCGTCATCTGCGGTACGGATTTCGCCGTCATGTACGGCGACGAGCAACTCGTCCACAACGGGCACGTCGTCATCGCCGATCCTGCCGGCGACGTCCTCCTTTGGTACGACGGGCCCAGCCAAGCCGAAGAGGGGGCCTATGACGAACTGCTCGACGGCAGGCTGCCGGGAAGGCTCCTGTCGCGATTGAGCGTGCGCGCGATATCGACCGCTCCCGCGTGGCGCACGCTGAAGCGGCGGCCCTTACTGGGGATCGGTTCGTTCGACGGCGCCGCGGGCACGCTCGAATTCACGGTTCTGTCGGTCACGGTGACCGCGCGGGGAAACTGATCCTTCGTCTCCCGCAATAGTCGGGCCGCCTGCCGGGCCGATCTTCCGGATTTCGTCAGATCGGCATGAGGATGCCCCTCGGGATCTCCAGAAAATCCACTGACAATCGCCCGTCCAGCAGTCATTGGGAGACCTCGAGCGCTTGAGCGATCAGAGTTTCGGCGCACTCCTTCGAAAGCACCGCATCGAAGCGGGCCTTTCGCAGGAGCAGCTCGCCAAACGTGCGCTGATCAGCGTCGATGCGGTGGGATCTTTGGAGCGCGGCGTGCGCCGCGCTCCTTACGGGGGCACGCTTGCTGCGCTGGCTGCGGCCCTCGAACTTCCCGATGCCGCTCGCGCCGAGCTCGAGGCTGCCGCGAACCGCGCGCGAGCGCGCAGTGTAACCCGCGCGGCCGCAACATCAGAGCACGGTGCGCACCTCCCCTTCCAACTGACCTCGTTCGTCGGCCGTGAGGACGAGATTGCCGCCGTGATCGGGCTCCTCGGCGACAGCCGGCTGGTTACCGTGACGGGCCCAGGGGGCGTTGGCAAGACCCGCCTCGTGCTCGAGGTCGCCGCACGATTACCCGATGCGCAGCGCGACGTGGTTCGCT
Source organism: Vulcanimicrobiota bacterium (assembly GCA_963749395.1). Taxonomy (GTDB): domain Bacteria; phylum Vulcanimicrobiota; class Vulcanimicrobiia; order Vulcanimicrobiales; family Vulcanimicrobiaceae; genus CAVVMT01. The sequence goes on along the minus strand of CAVVMT010000012.1, from coordinate 140,202 downwards.
TCGTCGACTTGGCACCGCTCGTGAGCGGCGACTTCATCGCCGGTTCGATCGCCACGGCGCTCGGCACGGGTTCGAGGGGCCGGGCCGACGCGCTGGAGAGCTTGGTCGATGGGGTGGGCTCGCGCCGATTTCTCATCGTGCTCGACAACTGCGAGCACCTGATCGCCGACGTCGCGATGGTGGTGACGTCGATTCTGAAAGCGTGCCCCGAGGTAACCTTCCTCGCCACGAGCCGCGAACGCTTGGCAATCAGCGGTGAGAGGATTTTTCGCTTGCGGTCGCTGCCGGTTCCAGACCTGGCACCCTCCGGCATCGACGATGCGAGAACGTACGCCGCACCGGCCTTGTTGATCGATCGGGTCACATCACTCGATCCCTCGTTCGAATTCGCCGATGCGCAGGCGGCGCTCGTTGCGCGAGTCTGTCGCCGGCTCGACGGCATCCCGCTAGCAATCGAACTCGTGTCGGCGTATGTCCCGGCGCTGGGCCTCCGGGCGCTGGACGAACGTCTCGAATCGGGCCTCGCGCACACGGCAGCGGCCAGAGCGCTGCCGGCGCGCCAACAGACGATGCAGGCCACGATTGCCTGGAGCTACGACCTGCTGAGCGCGCCCGAGCGCACGCTGTTCGAGCGGCTAAGCGTCTTCGCGGGCTCATTCACGCTCGAGGCGATGGAAGCCGTCTGCTGCGAAGAGGGAGCGGCGCCAGGCTCCACGGTAGATGTGCTCATCGCTCTGGTCGACAGGTCGCTCGTCAACGTCGTGATGACCGATCAGCACGTTCGCTACACGTTGCTGGATTCGGTGCGAGCGTTTGCACGCGCACGCTTGGCGGAGCACGAACCACCGGCGGCGCTACCACGAAGACATGCGAGGTGGCTTGCGTCGCTCGCCGATGGTGTGGAGGCATCGAGCCCGCAGAAGACGTTTCATCAGGTGCGACTCGAGCTAGAACCCGAACGCGACAACGTCCGGGCTGCCCTGACGTGGTTGCTCGCGTCGCGAGAGAGCGCCGACGCGCTGCTGGCCGGCCGCATCATCGGCGGCATGCGGATGCTGTGGCACGAAGACGAACGATACGGCGAAATTCGTATGTGGGCGCAAGGCGCGCTCGAGCGCATCGACGAGGAGCAGTTTCCGTCGATCGTCGCCGGGTTGCTCCAGGCCGTGATTCACACGCATCACGGCCCAGCGGTCCTGCCGTGGTTGGAACGCGCAATCCCGCTCGTCGAGCGCATCGGCGACCGTCGACGGCTGGCTGCGCTTCACCGCTCGGCAGCGCTGCACCACCTCCTGAATTGGCGGCTCGGCGAGGCAGACGCGTCCGCAAGCCGGGCCGAGAAAATCCTCAACGATGAGGGTCTGGCGCGATTGACGCCCTACGCAGTTCTCCTGTCGGTTCGCGTGTGGATCTACGTCGGGCAGAAGCGCTTTGACGAAGCCCTGGCCGATTGCGCAACCGCCGAGTCGATCGAGCGATCGCACGGAAACCCGCATTTGCTGAATTGGCGGACCACGCGTGGGTATATCGCTTACGCGATGGGCGACATCGCGATGGCCGTGCGGCAGACTGAAGAACTGCTCGAACTCGTGCCCTCCACGCCGTGGGCTGGGGAAACCGATATCTTGGCGCCGGCGGGCTGCAATCTCGCGCTTTTCCGGCTCACGGCGGGCGACGTCGCCGGTGCGCGCCAGGCCGGGCGCGAGGTCCTATCGCGCGTTCGGGAGCACACCGGCTACTGGCCCTATTCGGTCGTCGCCTTACTGGCCGGCGTCGCGGCCGTCCGCGGCGATGCGTGCACCGCCGCGAGGCTCATCGGCTTCGTTCGGGCATGGCACGAAAGGCAAGACCACCCGCCGACCTTCGCCCCGCGCGCGACGATCGATCTCGCGGTCGACGCGATCCGCCGGCAGCTTCCTGCGCCGGTGATCGAATCGCTGAGCGAGGAGGGAGCGCGCCTCACGCTCGAGGCCGCGCTCGCCGAAGCCTCGGCAATCTAGCGACGCGACCGCGCGTTAGAGGTCGATCACGACCTCGCCACTGGGCACCGAACAGCACGGCAGCACGTTCCCCGCGGCGGGTGGTTGAAGCGGCGAGGGTTCGTAGCGGACCGAGCCGGAGATCAGACCGCTCTCGCACGTGTGGCACACGCCCACGCGGCACGACCAGCGCGTCGGCACGTCGCATGCCTCGGCGAATTCCAACAGGCTCGCATATTGCGCATTCCATGGAACGTTGAGCCCGCTACGCGCGAAGGAGACGACCGGGCCGGTTCCCGGTGGCCCGGGAGGTTGGTGCGGAGGCCGCTGTCGCGCATCGACGATGCCGGGCGCGAATGCGGGGCCGGCGCCGAACACCTCGCTGAAGATCTGGTCCTGCGGAATGCCTGACGCGGCGAGTCCACTCTTGAGGTCGGCGAGAAATGCGGCCGGACCGCACAGGTAGAATTCACTCTCCGCGCCGATGCCGAGTTGGCCGGCCAGTGCCGCGTCGAGGCGCCCGGGCGAGTCGAAATCCCGGCCGCGTCGATCGGTGGCCGCCGGCCGGCTGTACCGGACGTGACTGTTCGCGTTCGGCAAGCTCCGCAAGAGCGTGCGGACGATGTCGGCGAACGGGTGCTCGGCTCCGTTGCGCGCGCCGTAGAGCCACCAGACCGGCCGCGGCGAGCGCATCGCGGCCAGTGACTTCAACATCGCGAGCACCGGCGTGACGCCGATGCCGGCGCTCATGAAGACCGCGGGCCGGTCGGACGTCCGTAGCACGAACGAACCGCGCGGCGCGCTGACCTCGATGGTATCGCCGGCCTTCGCTTGGTGCTGGAGATAGGCGCCCATCGCGCCGTTTCGCTCGCATTTGACGCCGAGTTCGTAACGCTGCGGGAGCGCCGTCTCCGTGAGCGAGTAACTTCTCACGACCGCGGGTGAGGCGGGCGAGATCTGCGCCTTGACGACGATGAATTGCCCCGGCTCGGCTGGAGGAAATGCACCGTCGTCCGCCGCCTGCAGGCTGACCGCGAGCACGTCGGTAGCGACGGGCGAGAGCGAGACGATGCGCGCCTCCTGAAAGCCGGTGTGGGCCTGCGCAAGGCCCGGCGATACGAGCCCAAGCGCACCCGTCGCGCCGGCCGGACCGTCGAGGATCGCTTGCAGCGACGTGCGCCAACCCGGGCTCAATGCGTCGCTCTGCAACGCCCGCCGGGCTTTCTCGAGGTCGGGATTCGGCCGGTACAGGAGCGCGTCGACGTCCGCGACCGAGACGCTTTGGGGATCGTGATGAAGCAGTTCGATGGCATCTCCGGCGGCCACGTCGCCCTCGACGAGCACCCGCAGATAGAAGCCGGGGCGGCCCTCGGCGACCAGCCGCGCGGGCATTTGCGGATCGTTCATGCGAATGCCGACGCGGTAACACGTGACGCGCGGCTGCGTCACTTCGAACGTCGCCGTGCCGATCCGGAACCGGTCCCCGATGCGCACTTCATCGTCCGGCAACCCGTCGACGGTGAAGTTCTCGCCGAACTGACCCATGGTGAAATCTTGGCGGCCCAACGCTTGCGCCCAAAAGTCGTAGGCTGCGGTTTGATACACGAAGACCGCGCGCTGTTCGCCGCCATGGCCGGCGAGGTCACCCTGACCGTCGCCGTCGACGTTGAGGCGGCGCACCGTTCGCGCGCCGGCGACCGGATGCTTCCAAATTCCCGTGTAGACGCGTTGCCCGCGCCATTGCACGTCTTGCGGCAGCCCGACATTCACGGAGACGAGTTTTGCCATTGTAGCTCCTGGGACAGCGCGACCTTGTGTGGCCTATGGTCTCATGGCGCGCCGGACATATGCCAGCGACTATCGTTCGGCGAGCCATCGCGCGTAACGCCGTGAGACCTCCTCGAATTCGCCGGAACCGGCGAGCCGCTCCATTCCGTACGCGCGCACGGACTCCGGCAGCTGATATCGGACCTTCTCGGCTGTGTACGTCGCGTCGATCAACGATTTGTCGACGAGGGTGCGGACGGCCGGTGCCACCGACGCGCGCGTCAGCCGCTCGTCCGCGCAAATCGCTTCCGCGGCGTCGAGCGTCCAGCCGGCGGGAAAGATCGAGAGCCGGCGCACTAACGTCTGCTCCAAGTCGCACAGGACATCGTAGCTTGGGCGGACCGCTTCGGAAAATGCCACCCGCTGGATCGCGGCATGAAGCGCCCGAAGGCCGACCAGCGGCAAACGCCGCGCGGCCGATTCGATGGCGCGCGGATTGCCGGCGAGGTGCCGGCAGATCTCGACCGTCGTCTCGAGGCTAGCGGCGTCGAGGACGAAGCCCGCTTCATCGTGCCCGCGCTCGGCGAACAATGCGATCGCTGAATAAGCGCGGGCCTCATCGACGTTCTGTGGCGATTGCGGCGGCAGCGCCAGCGGCCGTAGACGGTACAGCAACTCGCCGACGACGCCGAGCCGTTCGCCGCTGGTCACGAGAACGCGTACGCGCGCACAGCGCTGCAGAATGATCATAACCGTCGTCGCCGCCTCTTCGATGCGACGCTCGCAGTGGTCGAGAACCAGCAGCACGCTCAGTGATCCCAGCGTCGCGGCCAGGAACTCCGAAGTTACGTCGCCGATGCGGCGCAGGCCGAGAGCGGATGCGATGTTTGCAGCGATGGAAACGTTCTCGCGCGGCGACGACAAATCGACGAAGCATGCGTCATTGCGAGAATCCTGGGCGTAGCGCGTAGCGACTTCGAGCGCAACGCGCGTCTTGCCAATCCCGCTGGTACCGGTGAGGCACACCAGCCGCCGCTCCGCGATGAGCTTCATGATCGCGGCGACATCGTCTTCACGGCCGACGAGTCGCGTGAGCGGGGCGGGGAGGTCGGGCCGGGCGCGGCGTGCCGCCGCCGCAAATTCTACCCGTGCATCGTCGCAGAGCTCCAAGGCCTGCGCCAAACGCTCCACGGTGTCGGGATAGGGCGCTCGGCGTGTCCCGCGCTCGAGAACGCCGATCGTTTCCAAGCTCATTTGCGCGCGCTCAGCGAGGAAGGCTTGTGAGTACCCAGCCTTTGTGCGGTACAGTTTGAGCAGTCTGCCGAAGCCGTTGCGTGCTGCTTGCGGCGCGCCACCCGATCGTTGCGGCACCACGTGATTTTCTCTGGACCGGCGCGATGTTCCGCCTCGCACGAATCGCCGAGGAGATCGCAATGCGCGCCAAAGGCCAGGCTATATCGCGGTCATCCCGCCGTCGACGAGGAGCTCGGCCCCATTGACGAAGCAGCTGTCGTCCGAGGCCAAGAAGACGACCCCCTTCGGCCGTAGATGCTGAACGCCAGCGTACCTTTGCTCGCCACCGTCGCTCCAGAAGCCTAAGGATTGTTGCTGAACCTCATCGCTTCAGAGGCGTACGCTCTTTCCGAGACGCGCCGCAAAAATATGAGGATGCCTGCATGACGCTAACTTCTGGTAATCCAAGCTTCGAGCTGCCGGCGATCGCCGCTCCCGTGTCGCAGGAGCCTGCTCGGCTCATCGTCGCACCTCCGCTCGCCGAAGCCCTTGCGCGCGGGCTCGTGGTCATTCAGTATCGTGCGGAGAACCTTCGCATCGTTCCGGTGTACGGCGCATCGGCGCTCGACGTGACGCCGCGGGTGGGCCACCTGCACGTCACGATCGACGACTTACCCTGGCATTGGGTGGACGCCAGCGGCGAGCCATTAGTCATCCAGCATCTTCCGCCGGGTCCGCATCGCGTGTTGATCGAGCTGGCCGATCCGGCACACCACGTGATCGACGGCCAAAGCGTCGACTTCCAGATTCCGGCGCGGGGGTAGCGAGAGCGAACTATTCTAGAGTAGGGACGCTATTTGCGACTCTTCGGCCTGGTAAACTAGATCCGGCACTGCTCCATCCAGCGCATCGGGATATCTCGTGCTTTGATAGTACGCGTCGAGCGCGCGAGTGGAGTTGAGCCGCTCGGCGAGCGGTGCGTCACACTTCCGTCAACGGGGTCTAGGGCGCGTTCACGCTTTACTGCTGGTCCTTGATCCAGGTGCGACGCGCATAGTCCGCGCTGACGAGTTCAACACCGATGCCGTTGGGATCGTAGGTGCGTGATTCGTCGGCAGCGACGCGTACGCTGGATTCCGCCCGTGCGCGGTCGTCCGCCACCCAGTCGCGAACGCTCTGGCCCGTTGGGACGACGGAGGTCTCGTCGGCTCCGGCGCTGTGACGTGCCTCGATCGTCGCCCGCGTCGTCTCGACGTCGTCGACGAGAAAGCCGATGTGGTGCAGCCCAACGAGATTATGGCCGCCGAACGCGGGCATGTCCTTGTCGACGATCGCCAAGGTCATGACACCGTCGGTGAGAATCGTCGAATGACTCTTGACGGCTAGAGGCGTCATGCCGAAGACCTCTTCGTAGAATTTCTGCGTCGCGGCTACGTCGGCAACGGTCATCGCAATGTGGCGCAATTTTGCCATCGGATCCTCCACGAAATGACGGCACTGCGCCTTCCCGGTGAATAGACGATTACCTCTCGTCACTCGAGCTTGCGGCCGATCGCAGTCTCGAGTAACACCCATTCAGTCGTTCCGAAATTGCCGGCCCAGAGTTTGTAGTAAATTATTTAAGGCTCCTTGACCATGCCGGTGCTGATGGCAGATGCGACGGTCAGCCCGTTTGCTGCCATGCCGCCGAGTCGGAGCCCAGTCGCGCCGGCGGACGCGCCCAATGGGGGGCGGTGTGCGAAAGCCCGAGGACCGGCGTGAGGATACGCACGCGCCCGAGTTCGCTCTCGAGCACCGTCGACATGCGTGCCAATTCGTCGTCCGGAGGATCGACCGTCAGCCGCTGCGTCATTCCACGCGTCGAGGAGCCCGAAATCGACGATCCACTGCGCGGTCCGCGCGAGCGACGCGCGCACGAGCCAGCTGCCGCCTTCGCGCGTGCGCCGCGTCAGCGCGACGACCGTGCCGAGCGCCATGAGATATCCCGTCACGTAATCCATCGCCGGCGCGGGCAGCAAAGTCCCTTCCGCGCTACCGTTGCCTTGCACGTGCGCCATTCCGGTGGCGCACTGCACGTTGGGATCGTAGCCGCGCCGGTGCATCCACGGACCGGCGGCGCCCCACGCGGAGATCTCGGTGTAGACGATGCCGGGACGCAACACCGCGAGCTCGTGCGGCGAAAGGCCGAGCGCGGCCAGTGCTCCCGGGCGGTAGCTCTGCACGAACACGTCGGCCCTGCGCGCCAAGGCGGTCAAGACCGCGACGTCGCCGGAATCGCGCAGGTCGAGAAAGGCGGAGAACTTGCCCGCATCGGTGTCGACTTCGAGGCCGCCCGAATCCGCCAGATGGCGCGCCCCGACCTTGAGCACCTCGGCACCGTGTTCAGCTAGATTGCGCGTGCACACCGGTCCGGCGAGCACGCGCGTCAGATCGAGCACGCGGACGCCGGCCAGCGGCCGCCCTGCCGGCGGCATCGGTTCGGGCGCGGCGTCACCGATGCGCACGATCTCGACCAGCGGCGCAGAGGCGACCGCGTCCGACTGCGGGTGCGCGCGCCATTCGGCCGGCGTGCGCACCATCGTCGCGCAGCCGCCGGCGGCGTCGATCGCCTCTTCGAGCGCGAGCCCGTCCCATGCGGCGCTAGCGCGCTTCGCAGCCGCGACGTCGCCGGGGCGCCCCAGCGTCGCGAGCGCGCGGTCGCGCAGGTGCGCGAAGACGGCCTGGATCTGGACGTAGCGCCCGTCGCGCACCGGATAGCGCCCTTGCCACGCATCGCCGCCCGCGTACGCCGGCGCTCCGTCGACTGTCGCGTAGATATGGCTGCGCAGCGCGTAGGCCGCGGCTCGCAGATCGACCTTGACGTCCTGGCGGCGACCGGTACGAAGCCACCACGCCTCGCACAACGCGAGCCCCAGGACGCCCTGCGCGGCCGCCGCCGCAGTCCCGACGCGATACGGCGTCGGCAGCACCGGGTCGCTCCCGGTCACCGTGAGCCGGCCATCCTTCGGCGGCGCGAGCCCGGTCAGCGCGACCAACTCCTCGACGGCCCGGCGGACGGCCGGCGACGCAATGTCTCCGTGAATCGGCACGTGGCGGGCGCTACGAGAGGCTGCGGCCGGTCGACTTCGCGAGTGCGCTCATCGCATCGGGCCCGAAGACTCCGGCCCGAATACTCGTAATACGGTCCGAGTTTCGCGCGAAACGGCGCCTGCTCCACGCGCGCGACTTGCACGCCGCGGCCCCGCATCTTCTCGGCCAGCGACGCGTTGATCGCCTTGCTGTCGGTGCGCTCGAGCCCGGCGTACTTCGTGTTGTTGCGCTCGATGATCGCTTGGATGTCGGCGGGCATCGCTTTCCATGCGTCGCCGTTGGCGACCATCCACACGCCGCTCCACTGATGGTTGGTCAAGCTGATGAAGTTGCACAGCTCGTAAAAGTGCAAACTCTCGATGGTCAACAGCGGCACTGCGGCGCCGTCGACGAGTTTCGTCTGCAACGCTTGATACGTTTCCGCGATCACCAGCGGGACCGGACTCGCGCCCATCGCCTTGAACAAGTCGACGGTGATGCGGCTGTCGACGACGCGCACTTTCAATCCGCGCAGCTCGTCGGGGTTTCGCACCAGCCGCAGGCTCGAGGCGGTCTGATACATCCCGCTGTTCCAGACGCTGCGCATCACGTGCAGGTTCACCGTCGCGGCCTGCGCGCGGACGAAATCTCCCAGTGGCCCGTCGGCCGCGCGCAGGGCTTCGTCTTCGTCCTTGAACGCGAACCCGAGATTGGTGATCTCGAACGTCGGAATGACCGAGGCGACCGTGCCCGGCGCCGCGACGAAGAAGGTCAGCGCGCCGGAACGGACCTGCTGGAACATCGCCGCATCGCCGCCGAGCTGGCTGTTCGGAAACAGCTGCGTGCGGACGAGGCCGCCCGACTCCTCCTCGACCTTCGCCCACATCTCCGTCAGCCGAATGTTGAGCGGATGGCTCACCGGCAGATCGGTCGCGCACTTGAGCTCGAACTGCGCGGCGCCCGCCGGCAAACGGTTGAACCCGATCGAGGCCAACCCCGCGATCCCCGCGGCAAAGGCCCGGCGCGAATGGCGTGCGATGCTTTCTCCACTCATGCCGGGCAGGGTTCGGTCACCGCGGCCCCTCAGCCTAGCGCACTGCCGTTCCCGGGGGCACGATCGACGGTCCACTGACGAACGGGCTTCCGCTCTCGTAGAAGCGCCAGGGCCGGTCTCGCTCGCGGCTCAGGCCGATCCGGGTGGTCGCCGAAACGACCCCGCGATAATCGGAATCAGACGTGCCCAGCCACAACGACGGATCGGTGCATAAATCCGCCCCGTTGCAACGCAAATCGATCGCCATTGCGAGCGCAAGACGTCCCGGGCCACGCGCCAAATCTCTCAGCGACGGAGCGCGGCGGCGCTCCTTCATCAGGTCGATGCCTTCAACCGGCTCGAGCGCGCGAACCAACACGCCCGCACCGACCCCGAGTCGCTCGCTCGAAACGTTCAAACAATAATACATTCCGTACACGAAATACACGTACGCGTGACCGCGTGCCAAATAGAGCGAGGCATTTCGCGGCGTTTTACCGCGGAAGGCGTGACCCGCTGCATCGCCGACCGGATACGCCTCCGTTTCGACGATGCGCCCGCTCGTGCGGCTCCCACGAAGATCGCGCACCAACATTTTCCCGATGAGGAAGCGTGCGAGTTCGATCGTGTCGGTCGGCAGCTCGGTCCGGCGAAGCCGCCTGATCACCTTACCAGTGGCCCGCGCTCTGTCCGCCGTCAACGTGAGAAATCTCCCCGGTCACAAACGCAGCGCGTTCTAGATACATCACGGCTGAAACGACGTCGTCGATCTCGCCCAATCGGCGGAGCGGATCCAGCGCTTCGAGCCCGGCATACGAGCCGAGATCCGATTGTGTCTTGATGATGCCGAGCGAAACGGCATTCACGCGGATTCCACGAGGTCCGTATTCGATCGCAAGCGCCTTGGTGGCGGCGTTGAGCCCGCCTTTCGTCAAGGAGGCCAACAACGCCGGAGAACCGCCGATCGGCTGTTCCGCGGCAGTTGTCGTGACGTTCACGACGTGACCCCAGCCTTGGCGCTCCATGATGTGCATCGCGCGCTGCGTCACATGGAAGAAACCCGCGACGTTCGTCGACAACATTGCATCGTAGTCCGCCTGCGTGTATTGCGTGAAGGGCTTCGAGATATAGATGCCCGCATTGTTCACCAGCGTGTCGAGGCGGCCGAATCTGTCGACGACCTCCCTCATGATGCGGTCGGCGGTCTCGGCATTGCCGATGTCACCAGAGACGTTGACGATGCCCGGATCGACGCTGGGGCCGATCGAGCGTGAATTCGCAACGACGTTGTATCCGGCCTCGCGATACGCAGACACCAGGCTCGCGCCGATGCCATGCGAAGCGCCTGTGATCACCGTGACTTTCTCGCCGGCCATGCCGCTCTACCGAGTCATATGGGAAAGACGATTTCCCCGTCCCGCTGCTGAGCCAGCGGCCGCAGGCCACCTATCACGAGACGCTGGTACTCCTCGGTTGCCACGTGTGCGTCGAAGGCTGCTTTGTCCCGGTACTGTTCCCACAAGGCGAACACGTTCGGCTTATCGCGACTACGAGCTACGTCGAATGCGATTACGCCTTCTTCCTTGCGCGCGGCCTCCCGCAGCTCTCTGAGCAGCGCTTCAGCTCGATCTCCGTCTTCGGGCGCAAATGTGAAATGGACGGACTGAATGAGCATACCGTTATCCCGAACGCTTACTTCGCCGCGGAATTGACAGCGTCGATGGGATCATGCGTCTGCGAAGGCGCCGTCTACCTAGACGCTTCATCTTCAACTCCTGATCGCTTCGGTCGTCCATCGCACCGTCGGATGCCCGGCGCCGGCGCCACGCTATTCTAGTGGCTATCCGCGTCCATAAGGAGTAGCTTACACTTACCCTTTCCTCGGCGACCTTGCGCCCGTTTGCCGTCTATTCTCCGCTGCTCGGATAGCGGGGGTTTCAGTTACTCCCTGTGCGGCCGGTGGCCCGAGATACTAGGACGGCATTCACGCATCACGCGGGAGAGAGCCACACGTGAAAGCTTCTGTGGTGACCGCGTACGGCGGTCCGGAAGTGATGAAGTATCAGGATATGCCGGATCCCGAGCCGGGCGCGGGCGAAGTGCTCGTCAAGGCAGCCGGCATCGGGATAAATCCGGAAGACATCCTCGAGCGGAACGGCGCGGTCGAGGGGTGGCAGTTGCAGTTTCCGGCGATCATCGGCCTAGACGTGTCGGGAACGGTGGTCGCGACCGGCGACGGCGTCACCGACCTCGAGGTCGGCGACCGCGTCTGCGGCTGGTCGTATCACACGTACGCCGAGTTGGTCGCCGGCAAGGCGGCGTTCTTTGCGAAGGTCCCGGACGCGATGGACCTCGTTGACGCGGCCGCCGTACCCCTCGCCGGCGTGACCGGCAGTCAACTGATCTCCGTCGCGAGCGGCTTGAAACCCGGCCAGACGGTGCTGGTCTCCGGCGCGGCGGGGGCCGTCGGTCGTTGCGCCGTCTACATGGCGAAGGCATTGGGCGCGCATGTGATTGCAGGCGTGCAGCGCCATCAACTCGACCAGGCCGAGAGCATCGGCGCTGACGAGACGATTGCCCTAGACGACCCGGCCGCCTTCGCGGGAATTCCGCAAGTCGACGTCGTGGCGAACATGCTGCGGGGGCGAGCGGCGACGGATCTGCTCGCGAAGGTCAAGGACGGCGGAACGTTCGCATCGGTGACGGGCAAACCCGACGGCTCCAAGGAGTATCCGGCCGTGCGCGTCGTGTCGTTCGTCTCGAAGCAAGACCGAGCGGTGATCGCCTTCATCGCCGATGCCGTGAACGCGGGCAAGATGACGATCCCCATCGACCACCGCGAGGAACTGCAGAACGCCGGCGCGGCGCAGGCAGCGTTCACCAAGGGCGGCATCGGGAAGGTGCTGCTCGTACCCTCTCTCTGAATTGGAGCCATCGATGGAAAAGGTGCAAGTCGAGCAGAAAACCTATGAAATGCCGCCGCGCGAAGGGTTTACGGTCGCGCATTTTCTCACCGTCGCCGACATCGACCGATCGGCTCGCTTCTACGAAACGGTCTTCGGAGGCCGGGTCCTCAGCACCGGCGATACCGAAGGCGCGCCGGCCTACATCCAGATTGCGAATACGTGGCTCTTGGTCAACGTCGGAGGCGGCCCTACCCCCGACAAGCCGACGGTGACGCTGAGCGTGCCCGACCCCGATAAGATCAACGGCTTCATGAACATCCGCGTTGCAGATATTCAAGCCTGCTACGAATTATGGAAGAGTCGGGGAGCCGAGTTCATCACGGAACCGATACCAAAATACGGCGAGATACGCTGCTATATCCGCGATCCCGACGGCTACATCATCGAGGTCGGACAGAGCACGGATCTCACGTACGGCTGATCGGAGTGAGTGAGCATGGTATTGAGAGAGGTCGTCGATGAGCGTACAGATCGAACAGAAGAGCTACGAGATGCCGCCGCGCGAAGGGTTCACCGTCACACACTTTATCACGGTCGCCGACATCGACCGGTCAGCCGACTTCTATGAAAGGGTTTTCGGTGCTCGCGTTCTGAGCAGGGGCGATAGCAAGGGTGCGTCCGGGCACATCCGGATCGCGAATACGTGGCTCATCGTCAACGTCGGGGGCGATCCTACGCCGGACAAGCCGTCGATAACCCTCCGCGTCCCCGCCGACCCGGACACCGTCAACAGCTTTTTGAATATCCGCGTGGCGGACATTCAAGCGTGCTACGCGCTATGGAAAAGTAGAGGAGCCGAGTTCCTCACGGAACCAATCGCCAAATACGGCGAGATCCGGTGCTACATCCGCGATCCCGACGGTTATATCATCGAAGTCGGCCAGTCCACCGATCCCACGGACGGTTGAGGAATTTAGATCGACCACTCCCAGGCGTTCCACCAGGGGGCGATGCCGGGCGACGGGCTGTAGCCTTTGAGGTCGACGTTTCGCGCGGTGGGGCGGCGCACGAGATACATCGGGATGTACGGGACGGTTTCGTGGATGCGGCGCTCGACTCTGTGATAGATGGCCGCCCGTTCGGCCGGGTCGTCGGTAGAGAGCCCGGCGCGTTCGCCGGCGTCGACGATAGGGTCGCAATAGGCGAAGACGTTCTCGCCTTTGGGTGAGAACTGGTCGCACCCCAGATATGCGGTGTTGTCGGGGTCCCACGGCAGCGTATAGCTGTAGCCGGCAAAATCGTAGTTGCGGGTCACGATCGGACCATCGTACGCGAAGATGACGTTATAGGGGTACTGCTTGATCGTCAGCGCGATGCCGACGTCGTGCAGGTACTGTTGCAGTTGCACGGCGATGTTGCGCTCGTTGGCCGAACCGGTGGAGACGGCCATCGTGAAATCGAGGCGTTCGTTGCCCTTGCGGCGCACGCCGTCCGGCCCGGGCAGCCAACCATTCTTCACGAGTAACGCGCGGGCGCGCGCCGGATCGTACGGATACGGCTCGTTCGCGGTGTAACCGATCGCGGTCGGCGGCACGATGTCGTGCGCGCGGACGGCGACCCCATGGGTCACTTTGTCGATGATCGATTGATAGTCGATCGCAATCGCGATCGCTTGGCGAACCTCCAGGTGGCGCAGGCCGGGCCGGCCGTTGTTGAGGATGAGGACGTTCTCCGCATTCCAGGGATACAGTGCGGCGACCACACCATCGAGACCGCGCGCGCGGTCGTAGAGCGTCGTCGGGACGCCCGACTCGTCGATCGCGTGGGTCTTGATGTCGTCGAAGATCGTGTTGTCGTCGGGGATCACCGAGAACTCGATCCGTTCGAGCTTCGGCACGCCTTTGAAGTAGCGGTCGTTGCGCACGAACAGGATGCGCCGGCCACGTTCCCAGCGCTCGAATTTGAACGGACCGGTTCCGACCGGCGCCGCGTTGAAAGGCGCCGTGTTGATCGTGGGAAGCGCCGCCAGGATGTGGGCCGGCAAGATCGGTTTGGCGCCTTCCTGCAACGACGTGAAAAAGCGGCTCACGAACGGCGGATAACGGCGCTTGAGATGGACGACGACCGTCGCATCGTCTGGTGTGTCGATGCGCGCGACTTCGTCGTAGCCCTCGCGATGGAAGACGTTGTTTCGCGGATTGACGACCGCACGCCAGGTGAACGCCACGTCGCGTGAAGTCAGGGGCTTTCCGTCGTGCCAGAGCACTCCCCCGTGCAGGTGGTAGACGTACGTCGTTCCGTCCTTCGAGATGCCGCCGTTGGCGAGCGTGGGCACCTCGGTTGCGAGGTCGCCGATCAGCTTGCCGTTCCCGTCGGAGATCACCAGATACGACATCACGAGCGACGAGAGGTGTTCGACGAGATCCATCGTCGAGAGCAGCGAATTGAATTGGTCGGGATCGCTCGTGTCGGCGATGCGCAGGAGGCCCGGGCTGGTCCACGCATGCCGGCCGCCCGGTGCGGCGGTGTCCACGCGCGTGCACGCCGTCAACGCCGCCAAAGCCAGGATCGCGAGCACTCGAAGCACCACCCCGGTCGCCTTCGGGCGGCCGGGCCGGCGGTCCGCTAGCTTCGAGCACCGGCGGGTGCCATGACGAGATCCAAAAGTTTGCTGAAGAGCCGTCGCGAACACAGTTCGAGCATGACGAATTCTCTTTCCGCGCCTCTGCTGGGCGCGGCTGATCTGTCGTATATGGGCGAGGGGCTCGATCGGCCCGAGTGCGTCGTGGCGCTCGGCAACGGCGAGGTGTGGGTTTCCGACCGGGCGCGCGGAGTCACCCGAGTCGCGCCGGCTCCCGCGCCTGGCGCCCAGCCCTTGGGGATGGATCCGGCGCACTTCCTTCCGAACGGATTCGCATTGCTTCCCGACGGAAGTTTTCTCATCGCCAACATCGGCGGCGACGGCGGCTTGTGGCGGCTGAGGCCTCGCGGCATCATCGAACCGTTTCTCACTGAGGTCGACGGCTTGCCGCTGGCCGTGACCAATTTCGTGACCTTGGACCACCACGAGCGCTTGTGGATTTCGATCAGCACGCGGCTCCAGCCGCGCGAGCTGGCGTTCTGCCGCGGCATCGCGAGTGGTTTCGTCGTCGTCGTCAGTGACGGGGAAGCGCGCGTCGTGGCAGACGACATCGGCTTCACGAACGAAATCCAGGTTTCGCCCGATAGCCGATGGCTCTACGTCAACGAAACGGTGGGCCGGCGTTTGAGCCGGTATCGGATCGGCGACGGCGACAGTCTTGGAGGGCGCGAAACCGTCGTCGAGTTCGGCGAGGGCATCTTCCCCGACGGCATGGCCTTTGATGCCGAAGGCGGCGTCTGGATCACGAGCGTCGTCAGCAACCGTTTGCTGCGTTTACGCCCCGACGGCGTGTTGCAGACCATCTTCGACGATAGCGATCCCGACATAGTCCGGCGGGTCGAAGCGCGCTTCGCCGTGGGCCCGATCGTTCGCGCGGACATCGATGCGGGCCGCGACGGCGTGCTCGGAAACTTGACGAGCCTTGCTTTCGGTGGCGACGACATGCGGACGGTCTATCTCGGCAGCTTGTTCAACACCCGGCTCCCGTTCTTCCGCTTCCCCGTGCCGGGCTTCGCACTCGCTCACCGCGCGTTCACGCCCGACCCCGACTTCGGTTGAAGCCGGGCTTCTTAGGTGAGCGGACCGGTCGTGGCTTCGAGCAGCGCCCAGTTGGCGGCCCCGAATTTCTCGCGCGCGTCCGTGTACAGGCCGGCCTTGCGCAGGGCTTCGTGAAACGCAGCCAAGTTGGGGTGCGTGAAACTGAGGCCCTGCGATGCGAGCGTGCTCTGAAGCGTCTTGTCGCTGGCGATGATGTCGTTGCGTTCCGCAAGCGCGGCGGCGTTGAAATTCGCCTCGGCGACCTGGCGCAGGTCGCTCGGAACCGCCTGCCATCGCTCGGCGTTCGCCACGAGACTGAACGCCGTGAAGAGATGATTGGTCATCGCTACGTACTTTTGCACTTCGTAGAACTTCTGCGACTCGAGCACCGGCAGAACGATCGTCAGCCCATCGACCAGATGCGATTGCAGTGCCGCGTAGGCCTCGCCGAGGTTGATGGGAACCGCAGAGGCGCCCAACGCCTTGAGCATCGAGACTTCGAGCGCGTTCGGCGCGATGCGGAGTTTGAGCCCGCGCACGTCGTCGGGATCGTTGATGGGCCGGACCGAGTTGATCATCTGCTTGTAGCCCGAAGACCACGCTTTGTCG
Source organism: Vulcanimicrobiota bacterium (assembly GCA_963749395.1). Lineage (GTDB taxonomy): Bacteria > Vulcanimicrobiota > Vulcanimicrobiia > Vulcanimicrobiales > Vulcanimicrobiaceae > CAVVMT01. The sequence goes on along the minus strand of CAVVMT010000012.1, from coordinate 123,927 downwards.
AACCCGTAGAGTCCGGCCGGCTTCATGGCCGCGCGCATGGTCGTCCCCATGGGGCCGTCGAGCGCCTCGAAGGCCTGCTTGTAACTCGGAAAGGCAAACGGGACGTTTTCCAGCGCGGCGATCGTCACCACGTTGGCGAGAATCGAGTCGGAGATCAGCATGAGCGGCAGCGCGCCCGAGCGCACTTGGGTCAGCATCGACGTATCGGTGCCGAGCGAACCGTTCGGGAACACCGTGATGTCGAGCCGCCCGCTCGTGTCCCGCTTCGTCTTTTCGGCGGCCTCGGTGGCGCGGATCGCCATCGGATGGGTGGCCGCGACGTCGATACCGAGCTGCAGCGCCGTCGTATCGGCTGCACGCGCCCTCGTTGCCGGAATGTAGGCGAAGAGCCCAAGGGTCGTCGCCAGCATCGCTTTCCGTGACTGCATCAACGTGGCTTCGCCCTCCATGCGCGTGACGCTTCTACGCCGGCCTCAGGCATGCGTCGATCAAGGGCTGAATCGACGGCGCGCTGTCGAGTCGGTCGACGAGCGTCTCGATTTGCGGGATACGGTCCGGCGGCACGGCCAGGCGCGCGTGGTCGCGAAATTTCTCGACGACGTCCTCGCGCCGCATCGGGTTGTCGACGTTCCCGCGGTTGATCGGCTCGACGCGCTCGAAGCGTCTTCCGTCGGAGAGCTCCACGATCACGCTCCCCTTGAAGTGTCGCGACGCGGGGACGTCGGGGTCGACGACGTACTCTACGCGGTGCGCGAGCGCCCTGACGACGGGGTCCGCGAGCCGTTCCTCCAGGTACTCCTCGAAGCCGAGTTTTCCGTACTTCATCGCCGAGGCCAGCGCGAACGGTAAGCTGGCACGCGAATCGCCCTGCCCCTTTGGTTCTTGTTTCGCCAGCGCCGGTTCGCAAACGATCGGAATCATGTAGTCGGCGATCGGGGTGACGATGCGCTCGACGGCCGCCGGGTCGATGGCGTGTTCGCTGCGCAGCGCCAGCAGCGCATCGACGTAGGGGTGGATGAAATGCGCGTTGGGGTACGGCTTGAGGGAGATGTTGCGGCTCTCCCAACGGCTGCCGAGATCGTCGAGCATGCGCGGGTAATCGACCTGGTAGCTTGGATCCTGGATGTGCGCGCGAAAAAAGCCCGCGTGGCCTTCGAAGATTTCGTGCGGCCCGGTGTAGCCGTGTTGCGCCAAGATCGCGGCCGTCAGCCCGCTGTGCGCAGCCCAGCCGGAGTGCATGAAATTCGTCCAGCTGCCGTCGGCCCAACTCTGGTTGAGACCGGAGGCCATGCTTCCGGCGATCCCGACGGCGTTGCTCAACTGACGCGCGTCGAGCGGAAGCAGTTTGCCGGCCGCGTACGTGGCCCCGAACGTGCCGTAGACGCTCGTCCCGTGAAAGCCGTACTTGTGCACGCGCGCCGGCGCCGCGACGCCGATTCTGCACGTCATCTCGGCACCGCCGACGATCGCCGTCAGGCAGTCGCGGCCGCTGAGGCTCGACGCTTCGCCGAGCGTGAACCCGACCGAAAAGACGGGCCCGGTCACGTGGATGAGCGTCTCATTGTGCGTGTCGTCGGCGAGCATCGCGTGCGCCAGACCGCCGTTCGCGAGCGCGCCCATGACGGGCGCCACCCGGTCGCCGAAGCCGAGGATGTGGTTGCCGCCGCCGACGCCCATCGCGACGACGGCGTCGCGCATCGCCCGTCCGATCGGCAGGGTGCTCGCCGCGAGGGCGACGCCGATCGTATCGAGGAGGCGCAGCTTCGTCGCCGCGACCAGATCCGTCGGGATGTCGTCGTACTGCAGCGCGAGCATCCAAGCTCCGAGGCGCTCACTATAGCTTTGCATGCTCCCCCGTTTCGCCGGTGAACTTCCGGCCTCCTCAAGAGTGCAGGAAGATGCGAACGGCGCGCGCTAGGTTCGCGCATGAGCAACGCGTGGCACGATCTTTCGCAGCCGTTGTCGTCGGCCATGGCGGCGCCGCAGTATTTTCCGCCACCCGAATTCCAGGTGATCCTGGAACGCACCGACGTTTGCCCGCAGGTGACGAAATTCACGCTCTGCACGCACATGGGCACGCATGTCGATGCGCCGTCGCACTTCATCGACGGCGGGCGAAGCATCGATGAGATCCCGTTGGAACGCTTCGTCGTTCCGGCGCATTTCGTCGCCCTCGACGGCGTACAGAATCAGGCGATCACGATCGATGCGCTCCAGGCCGCCGGCGCTGCTCCGCGCCGCGGAGAAGCACTGTTGATCGGCACCGGGTGGGACGCGCATTGGCACGCGCCGCAATATTTCGCCCATCCCTACCTTGCCGACGACGTTGCCGGCTGGCTGGTCGATGCGGGCGTCACGCTGCTTGGTGTCGACTTCATGACACCTGACGTCCCGGTTGCGCTGCGTTCGCCGGACTTTCGCTTTCCGGTCCATCGCACGTTGCTCGGGAACGACGTATTGATCGTGGAGAACCTACGCGGACTTCGCGCGCTCGCCGGTCGCCGCATGGAACTGCACGCGATGCCGCTCCCGATCGCCGCAGGCGACGGCGCGCCGGCACGCGTCGCGGCGCGGGCCCTGTGAAGCTCGGGTTCATCGGCCTCGGCCTCATCGGAGGACCGATCGCCAAACGTCTGATCGACCACGACTACGAACTCGTCGTCTACGACGTTCGCGAAGAAGCGCTGGCGCCGTTTCGTGAACGCGGCGCGACGGTGGCGTCGTCGCCGGCCGACGTCGCGTCGCAAGCGGAAATCGTCCTGGTGAGTCTGCCGACGCCGGCGGTGGTCGAGGCCGTCGCACTGGGCCCACGCGGGATCGTCGAGGGCTCGACCGTGCGCGTGTATATCGATCTCTCGACGACCGGCCGCAGCACCGCCCGCGACGTGGCCGAAGGTTTGGCGGCCAACGGCATCGCGGCGATCGATTCGCCCGTGAGCGGCGGCATCGGAGGTGCGGAGCAAGGAACGCTCGCCATGCTCGTCGGCGGCGACGCGGAGACGCTCGAACGGTGCCGCCCGATCCTCGAGACGCTGGGCAAGGTCTTCCACGTCGGTGAGCGCCCCGGCGACGGTCAGATGATGAAGCTCGTCAACAACATGCTCTCCGCGACGACGTTGGCCGCAACGGCCGAGGCCGTCACGGTCGGCGTGAAAGCGGGCCTCGCCCCGGAGCGGATCATCGAGGCGCTCAACGGCGGGAGCGGACGAACCAGCGCGTCGTACGACAAATTCCCGCGCTCGGTGCTCAACGGTACGTTCCGCTACGGATTCAAGACCGGCCTCATGACGAAAGACCTCAAGCTCTACCTGGAAGAAGCGGAAAAACTCGGCGGAGCGCTCTGGATGGTGAGCGCGACGAACGCGGTGTGGAATTTCCACCTCGCGAAGAACGGTGCGGATAGCGACAACACCGAGCTCGTCAAAGTCTACGAAGAGTGGCTCGGCGTCGAATGCCGGGAAAAGGCGGCGAGCGCGTCCGACGTCGACGCGACCTGACCAGCCTTCACCTTCTCTACGGACGCCTGCCCCAAGCACTCACGAGCGGTGCGGTCGAGATGTCGAGCCGTCCCAACCGCAGGTTCTCGAGATGCTCGTCGAGTTCTCGCCGCGCTGCGAAGCCACGGAGCTCGGGGTCGAGCATCCCGATCGTGGCCGTTCAGGAGATATTCGCCACCGCTCATGAGCGACGGCCTTCGCCGGTCACGGCTACGGCCCGGTTGTCGCTTTGCCGGCTAACACTCCCGCAAGCTCGAGCTTCGTGCGCGCCGCGCGGACGATCGCTTCGTCGATGAACCGTCCGTCGGGGAGCAGAGATGCGCCGCTTCCGGCGTTGATTTGGGCGTCGAATGCTTCGAGCATCGCGCGCGCATCTTCGACTTCCGCTGCGCTCGGCGTGAAGATCTCGTTGATGATCGGGATCTGTTTGGGATGGATCGCCGAGCGGCCGAAAAAGCCCGTGTTCTTCCCCTGCAGCGTCGTCTTGCGAAAGCCCTCGAGATCGTGGGGGCGCACGTAGGCCGACATCATGGGCGGGCCGAGGCCCGCGGCGTGCGAGGCGACCACCAAGCGGAAGCGCGCGTAGCCGAAATCATCCTCGGCCGCGAGCCCCAACTCCGAGCGCAGATCGCCTTCCCCCAGGCCGACCGACGCTACCCGCGGATGCGCGGCCGCGAGCTGGTCGAGGACGATGTACCCTTTGGCGGATTCGATCCCGAGATTGAGGCTGACATCACCCCACAGCCGTTCGCCGATCGCCGCGACGGCGGCCGGATCTTCGCATTTCGGAATCCGGATGCTCGCGACGTGCTTTCCCTGCAGTGCTTCGATATCTGCGTTTTGATACGGCGAGCCGCAGGCGTTGATCCGCACGAACACGGGCTTGGCCTGAGGCTGCGAGAGAAAGCCGGCGACGAGTTCTCGCGCGCGATCCTTTTCGGCGGGTGGCACCGCATCTTCCAGATCGAAGATCACCGCGTCGGTCGCGGTCCGGAGCGATTTTTCCATCAGGTCCGGGCGGTTCCCGGGCGCGTACAAGAGGCTGCGCAGAATGAGTGCTTTCACCATCGTGCCTTTTGCCGGGGCGCCTCGCTCGGGCCTTTCTGCGGGTAGGTTTCCGCTGCGACCCGGTGCAAGGCCCCAACGATGCGCGCTATCGAACTTCACGGCTTCGGAATCGAAGGATTGCAGGTCGTCGACCGCCCCGTCCCCGCGCCGGGGCCGGGCGAGATTCTGCTGCGCATGCGCGCGGCGAGCATCAACTATCGCGACCTCGCGATCGTCGAAGGACGTTACCGGCCCGACATGAAGCCGCCGATCGTCCCGGTATCGGACGGTTGCGGCACGGTCGAAGCACTGGGCGACGGCGTGACCGGCTTCGCCGCCGGCGACCGCGTCATTCCCGTCTACGTCCAAGGTTGGATCGACGGCGATCCAACGCCCGAGCAGCGCTCGCAGCGAACGCTCGGGTTTCCGCTGCCCGGTATCCTGCAGCAGTACGTCGTCATCCCGGCTGCCGAAGTCATCGCGGCCCCCGCGAACCTCAGCGACGAGGAAGCCGCGACGTTACCGATCGCCGCCCTGACGGCGTGGGCGGCGCTCGAGCGCGGGGGCCTGCAGACCGGTGATTGGGTGCTCGTCGAAGGCACGGGAGGCGTCGCGATCTTCGCGTTGCAGTTCGCGAAGCTGGCCGGTGCGCGCGTCGTCGCGCTTTCGTCGAGCGATGAGAAGCTACGCCGGGTGGTCGAGCTCGGCGCCGACGTAACGATCAATTACCGCACGACACCGGAGTGGAGCGGCGCGGTTCTCGCCGCGACCGGCAGCACCGGGGTCGACATCGCGCTCGAAACGACCGGCGGCACGCTCGCAACGACGATCGCGGCCACCCGCTTCGGCGGGTTCATCGCCCTCATCGGCTTCGTCGGCGGCCACATGGCGGAAATCGACGTGCGGCAGCTGCTCGCGAAGATGGTGACCCTACGCGGCAGCGCGGTCGGTTCGCGGCGGCAGTTCGAAGCGATGAACCGCGCGATCGCGATGCACGGGCTCAAACCCCAGATCGACAGCGTCTATCCCTTCAAGCAAGCGAACGCGGCGTTCAAAAGGATGAAGGCCGGCGCGCACTTCGGCAAGATCGTGTTGACGTTTCCCTAGCTGGGGCTTCTTACGCCACGAGGAGCCCGGCATTCGCCGGACTCCTCGTGTAATCCACGCCGCGTCGGCCTTGTTTAGTGCCCCTTACTGCTCGTCGTTTCTTCGAGCGTCCGCAACACGGCATCTAAGTTGAACGAAGCCGGTTTCTGACGCGGCGGGAACTTCGCAAACCCGTCGATCTGCTGCGCGACCACTTCTTGCATCCCGTAGACCAAGAAGATGTTGTCGAGCACCCAATCCCAGTACGTGTTCGAGTTCTCATCGGCGCGCTCGAACGGGTCGCGGCGCAAATTGAATATTTTCGGCACTCGCAACGCCACAAAGGGCTCTGCCCAGCACTGCATGGTCTTCGCCCGCTGTTCCATCAGCACCATCTTCCAATCACGCATGCGGATCGCCAAGATTTCTCCGTCGTCGCTGATGTAGAAGAACGACTCTCTGGGGCTGTCCTTCACCTGGCCGCTCAGATACGGCAGCAGGTTGAAACCGTCGAGGTGGACTTTGAAAGTCCGATCGCCGGCCTGATAGCCGCCGAGCAGTTTCTCTTTGATGTCCGGAACTCCGGCGGCAGCAAGGAGTGTCGGCAACCACTCCTGGTGAGTGACGATGCCGTTGAGTACGGTCCCACGCTTGATCGTGCCCGGCCAGCGTACGAAGGCCGGCACCCGCCATCCGCCCTCCCAATTCGTGTTCTTCTCAGATCGGTACGGCATGATGCCGGCGTCGGGCCAACTGTTGTAGTGAGGGCCGTTATCGGTGGAATACATGACGATCGTGTCGTCGGCGATTCCCAGCTCATCGAGCTTCCCGAGCATCTCCCCGATGTGTTCGTCGTGGGCGACCATCATGTCGTTGTAAAAGCCTTGCCCGCTCTTCCCCTCATGCTTCTCCGGGCAGTGCGTTCTGAAGTGCATCGCCGAAGTGTTGTACCAAACGAAGAACGGCTTGTCTTCTTTGTGGCACTTGTCGATGAACTCCAGGGCGTGCTCCGTGACCTCGTCGTCGAAGGTCTCCATGCGCTTTTTGGTGAGCGCACCGGTGTTCTCGATCCGTTGCCCACCCTTCCCGTCCGACCACGAGTGAAGGACGCCCCGCGGACCGAAGCGCTTTCTGAAAGCGGGGTCCTTGGGATAGTTCGGCAGCTCGGGTTCCTCTTCTGCGTTGAGGTGGTACAGGTTGCCAAAGAACTCGTCGAAGCCGTGCATCGTGGGCAGGAACTCGTCCTTATCTCCCAGGTGGTTCTTACCGAACTGGCCGGTGGCGTAGCCCAAGGGCTTGAGCAACTCGGCGATGGTCGGATCTTCTGCCTGAAGACCGACGTCCGCGCCCGGAACCCCGACTTTCGTGAGGCCGGTGCGGATGGGATTCTGGCCGGTGATAAACGCAGCCCGTCCCGCCGTGCAACTCTGCTGTGCATAGTAGTCGGTGAACGGCGCGACGGCGTCGACTACTTCCTGGTGTAGTTGCAGCAAATCGGCCGTCGGCTCGATCACGATGCCGGCGACCCCGACTGGGCCCGCGGGAAGGTAATAGTACTTGAACGCCTTCAGGTGCCAATCGCGAAGGTTCGTCCGCCCGAAAACCTTTCCCAGGGCAGCGTAAACTTCTGCGAGATCGGCTGTGTGCACGAACCGCTGCACGAGCGTCACGTGTGGCCGTCGTGTCGGTCCAAGAGCAAAGCCCGTGGGATAGTTGGCGAGGAGCTCTGCGTTCGCCGCCGTCGCGTGTGCTATCATCGACGCATCCGGCTCGAGAGCGACGTCAATTGCAGTAACGGCCGCCTGATGCGCCTCGGGTACGGTGGCCAGAGACGGGGAGCGTTCGAGACCGCCGCTCAACGCGAGGACGCTCGACGCCAACAAAACTGCGATCCACTTCCCAAACGTCATTGCCCCCTGTCGCTACTTTCCAAGGCGAATTCAAGCCTAGGATGCAAGCGTGAAGACGCTGCGAAGGCGCTGCAGATTGCATGGGGGGCACAGCCCTCCGCCGTGATGCTCCGTTTCATCGCTGGCCTTGGTGAGGTTGCGCCGCAGGGCGACCCACGAATGGGAAGATCGTGTTCCAGTCGTCCTTCATGCTCACGACCGTCCAGCCGCGTTCGGGAGCTTCTTTCAGCGCCTCGACCAGCTTCCCACTGCTCTTCGGACTCGCATCGTAAGCGTACTCGCGCTCGTCGTCGGTGTGGTGGACTATGAGGCCGAAGCTTGGGTGCGGGTTGTCAATCGTGGTATACTGTAGCATTGCGCGGTCGCCGTCGCTGTTGCCGAAACACGCGATAGGGCGGCGGCCGATGAACTGGTGGATGCCGACGGGCTTGCCGGCCTTGTCGTCGACGAAGAGGTTGTCGAGCGTCTTCACCAGCACGGGCTTGCCGTCGCGCAATTCGAAGTTCGCCTGCCCCGTCGACCCGACGACTTGTTCGGGCGGGATCCCGTAAACGCGCTCGACCCAGACGCGCATGAAGTCGGCGCCGCCGCCGGACACGATGAACGTCTTGAAGCCGTGCGCGCGCAGGTAGTTCAGGAGCTCGAGCATGGGCTGGTAGATGACCCGGTCGTAACGCTCGCCGTACCGTGGATGTCTCGCCCTTGCGAGCCAAGCCTCGACGCTCGTGCGAAACTCTTCGGTCGTCATGCCGGCGTGCGTGATTGCCGCGACGTGCAAGAGGCCGTCGAAGTGCTTGCCTTCGAGGAGCTTTCCCCAGTCGCCGGCCAAGGCAGCTTGCACCATCGCATCCGTAGCGAGTCCCGGTTCAATTGGAAGGCGACGCTTCAGTTCGTCGACGACGAACGCAACCTGCGAGGGAACAGGATTTTCGGTCCAGAGGCAGCCGTCGTTATCGAAGACGGCGATGCGCTCCGCCGGGGGTACGAAGCCGGCGGAACCAGCAGTGGAAACTCGCTGCACGAACGCCTCTACCGAGGCCTTCGCCGTTCCATCGTTCCACGAGGGCAGCGGATCGGCAACCTCCGGCGTATCGGCAGCGCGCGATTCAGTGATCAAGGACGGTGTTCTCCAGGTTTTTCGGCCGAGCCGGTCGCCATGAGATGACCAGACCAGGCCCATCACCCCGGGCGATGCGCATGAAGTGAGTATCACGACAAGTTGCGAAGACGTCGTGAGGCCGCCGGCCGTTTGCGTGCCCGGTAGAACACCGTCGCGGGGAGTGTCAGTGGAAGAAACCTTGCAGGGCATCGCGCGTGCGGTCGCTACAGCGGTCGAAATCGGCGCGGTCGTGTTCATCGCGATCGGCGCTGTCGAAGCAGTGGTTATCACGCTCCCAGCGGCGTTCTTGCGCCGCAGCCGGACGGTCGGCGTGCGGCGCGAGGCGTATCGGCGGTTCGGTACATGGCTGATGCTGGCCCTGGAATTCGAGCTGGGCGCCGATATCATCCGGTCGGCGATCGCCCCGAACTGGAACGACATCGGGCAACTCGCGGCAATCGCCGTCATCAGGACGTTCCTGAACTATTTTCTGGAGCGCGATCTGCACGCCGGCCGCGAAGCCACGCCGGAGGAACTGCCGAAGTCATGACGCTGCTGCGCGCTCCACTCTGGCCGCCGGTCGTCATCACGGTCATCTTCGCGGGGGTTTCCGTTCTCTTGCCCAATCGCTACACGCTACTTCCCGGCAACGGCGGAACGGTCGCGTTGATCGGGATGTCGGCGCTCGCGCTCGCCTAGCTCGGAACGATCGCGATCGCGGCATCGCGCGCCATCAACGCGATGTCATGACGTGCGGCGGCTCGATGCGAACACTCCCTCGCGATCGAGATACGCGATCGTCATGGCCCCGATGGCGAACCAGAAGGATACACTGGCGTAACGGGATAGCCAGGCGGACGGCACGAGGGGACCGAGAAGTTCGCAAAGCCCGGCCGCCAAGAGAAGCGCAGCCGACCACGCGTGGATCCGCTTTTCTCCACTTGACCATGTCGCGGCGAGCACCGCCATCACTCCAGCGACGAGTGGCGCCGCGTTCATGTGTGCACGCTCACCGTCATGCGAGCACCGTAAGGCTCACGTCTCCGAGCATGTTGTTGCCGATCGTCACCGTATCGCCGGGCTCGGGGAAATATGGCCGCACCATGCTGCCGAGCGTGACCACCGTGCCCGCGCGCAGCGGGAGCCGGCGCGAGGCCATTTCGTTTGCGAGCCAGATCAGCGCCGCGAGCGGATGGCCAAGGACGTCGCTCCCCACGCCGCTTCCGACGATGTCACCGTTGATGCGCGTGAAGCCTCGAGCAGCATCGAGCGAGAGCGGATCGACATTGGTGTGCTCGGGCCCGCGCACGATGCCGGCGCCCATGAAGTTGTCGGCGATGAGGGTCGGCGTGCCGACGGTGCGATAGTCGGCATAGCGTTCGTCGACGATCTCGATCGACGTGAAGCACGCGGCGACCGCCGCGGCGGCTCGCGCACGGTCGATGGGCCCATCGCCGGGGTTGAGATCGGTCCCGAGGCGGACGCCGATCTCGCATTCGAGCCCGGCGCGCACGTAGCGCCGAAGATCGAGCGGTTCGCCGGCCTGGAGCTCGGTCGACGCGAAGATCGCGCCGGCGCATGGTGAGTCGATCTGCATGAACGCCTGCAGCGTGGGCGTCGTGCACCCGATCTTGTACCCGATCACGGGTCCCAAGTCGGCCGCGAGCTGCTCGTTGAGGGCGTCCTGAATCGCGTACCCGGCCGGCTCGGTAGCAGGCATCAGTTCCGCCGGAAAGCCCGCGAACGGGGCGCGCGCCAGACGGGCGCTCCGCAGAAGCGCGGCCGCGTCGCCGGAACGCTTGTCGACCACCCCTCGTAGCGTCACTCGAGCGTCGTTCGTGCGCCGCGGGTCCGATCCTACGGCCGCGCCGCGCTAACGCACGGTCAACGACGCCGGAGCGAGCCGTTGCGCGACGGTGCCGGTCGCGGCAAAACCGCCGGTCTCGTCCAAGCCGCGCACGATCGCGGTGATCGCGCCGTTGGCGGGCAACGGCAGACCGGCGGCCGCCGCGAGGCTGACGGCCCGCCCGTTGATGGCCTCGATTTCGGTCTGCCGCCCTTTCTCGCGATCCTGCAACATCGACGGCTTGGTCGCCATCAGCGCGTGCGCCAGGTCGCGGACGGCGGCATCGAGGTCTTCTTCACTCGCATCCAGCCACTCGAACCGGAACAGCGGTGAGGGTTCGAACGCGGCGCCGTGCGCGGCCGCCAGCGTCCTGATCTCGCGTCCGAGGGCGACGAGCGCCGACCGCAACGGCGGATCGAGCAGCACTTCGCCCATCGTCTTGCCGGTTGCGGCGCAGAGCGGGTTGAACATCGCGTTGATGCAGAACTTCGACCAAGTGTAGGGCGCAAGGTTCGCACACGGCTCGCTCGGGCCGGCGACGCCGAAGATTTCGCTCACCCGCCGCACGCGTTCGGAGACGGCGATTGCGCCGGCTTGACCGACGACCCAGCCCTGCGCGAACGTTTCGAGCACGTGGCCCGGCGCGATGAGGTTCGCCGCCTTTTCGGTCACGCCGCGGACGACACGTTCGCTGCCGAATCGTTCGACGAGCCCGATCTCGGGCAGCCCGTTCTGCACCGTGACGATCGTCGCGCCGGGAACGAGGACCGGCTCGCACGCCGCCAGGGCGCGGTCGTTGTCGTAGCCTTTGACGCACAGAAACAAGACGTCGAACGGCCCGAACTCGCACAGCCGCGCGAAATCCGAGACCGAGAGCGGCTTGCGCGGGGCAGCGTCGTCGATGCGAAGGCCGTGCGCCTCCAGGATCGCGGCGTGCGGCGCCCACTCCTCAGCGACGTGCACCCTGGCGCCGCTCTCCGTCAAGCGCTGGGCGAGAATGCCGCCGATCGCGCCGGCACCGGCAATGAGGATGCTACGCACGCGCGGGAGTCCGCGCGAAGTTCACGTTCACCATCGTGCACTAAACGATTGTTTACCTAGGCAGAGAAACCTTCTGCCGGAAAGGTTCGTGCTGCGCGGAGGCAAGCTGGCCGCTTGCGCGGCCGCCCCGCCGCAGGATATCCCGGTGACGAGGTGCATCGACTCATTCATCCTGTGCCCAAGCCTGCGGATCGCGGACCTGAGGAAATATCAGCATGAGTCGTGCGCTCGTCATCATCGGCGTCTTCGTCGTCATTGTCTTCGTCGCGGTGGCGAGCGTCGGGGGAACCTACAACAAGCTCGTCGCCCAAGATCAGGCCGTTCAGTCGCAGTGGGCGCAGGTCGAGAACGCGTACCAGCGGCGCGCCGACTTGATACCGAACTTGGTCGAGACCGTCAAGGGGGCGGCGAATTTCGAGAAGAGCACGTACACCGCGGTCGCGGAAGCGCGCGCCAAGGTCGGCCAGGTGAACGTCAACAGCGCCGACATCCCGAACGATCAAGCCGCCTTCGACAAGTTCGTGAGCGCACAAGACGGCCTCTCCTCTGCGCTGACGCACCTGCTCGCGGTATCCGAAGCGTATCCGCAACTCAAGGCGACCCAGAACTTCGCCGACCTTCAAGCCCAGCTCGAAGGAACGGAGAACCGCATCGCGGTGGAGCGCATGCGCTTCAACGACGCGGCGCAGACGTTCAACACGACCCGCGACTCGTTCCCGACCGTCGTCGTCGCCGGCTTCTTCGGTTCACGCTTCAACGAGAAGGCGTACTTCAAAGCCCAGCCCGGGGCCGAAAGCCCGCCTCCGGTCAAGCTCTAAACCTTCCATGCGATGCGCGGGTTCGGCCGTGATCCGAATCGTCGCCGGGCTGCTCTTGGCGCTGTGGATGCCGGCGGCCGCGCGCGCGGAAACGCCGATCCCGCCTTCGCCGTCGATGTGGGTGACCGACAAAGCCGGTTACTTGTCGCCGCAGACCGTGAGCGACCTCAACGCCCGGCTGAGCGCGTACGAGCACCAAACCGGCCATCAGATCCTCGTCTACGTCGCGCCGACGACCGGCGGCGTCCCGATCGAAGACTGGGCCGTGCGGGCGTTCGCCCAGTGGAAAGTCGGACGTAAGGGCCTCGACGACGGCCTGGTGCTCTTCATCTTTCCGAAAGACCGCATGCTGCGGATCGAAGTCGGCTACGGCCTCGAACCGAAAGTCACCGACCTCGCCGCGTCACGCATCATACGAGACACGATCGCCCCCGCATTGAAGGCGGGACAACCCGATCGCGGGGTGACCGAGGGCGTCGACCAGATCATCGCGCTCGCAGGTGGTGCGGTCGCCGCCGGCGCGACCGCGAGCCCCACTCAAGCCGCGGACAGTACGCCGATCACGCCGCTCGAACTCGTCATAATCGGGCTCGTGCTGCTCGTCATCGTGATCATCGCGATCCGCAACCCGTGGTTTGCCGTCTCGCTGATCGTCAACATCGCGAGTAGCCGTGGCGGGGGCTCGAGCGGCGGCGGTGGTGGGGGTGGCTTCTCCGGTGGCGGGGGGCGGTCGGGCGGCGGCGGAGCGTCGGGCAGTTGGTGAGCCGGACCAACCTCCATCGATTCGTCGACAAGGCGCGCGTGCGCGCGGCGATCGACGCGGCCGAGCAACTGACGACGGCGCCGATTCAGGTTTCGATCGCACCGTACTTCTGGGGAGACGTCCGGCGAACAGCGGGGCGCGCGTTTCGCAAACACGGCCTCGCGAACACCGCGGATCGAAACGCGGTGCTCGTCTTCGTCGTGCCGTCACGACGGAAATTCGCCGTCGTCGGCGACGTCGCAGCGCACGACGCGATGGGGCAGCGCACCTGGGATGCGCTCGCGGCGCTAGCGCAGCAGAAGCTCGCGCAAGACGACCCGACCGCCGCTTTGGCAAGCATCATCGAGGAGATCGCCCGGGCCTTAGCCACCCACTGGCCGCGCTGAGCCGCCTACGCATCGCGCTTCTCGGCATTTCCCCGGGAAACTCGGGTACGATACGATTACCATGAACACGAATCGAGGCCGTTCCAGCAGCAACTACGTGCGCGAGAACTCGCTGTGGTCCGTGGCGCTGCTCTGTGTCGCGGTCGTTTGCCTGACGGTGCTGCTGCGCTCGCCGCTGGGCGCAGCGGTGCCCGGCCGGATGATGCCCCCGCCGGCACACGGGCCGATCTTGGACAGCCACCGGACCTAGCCGCAACCTCGCCCAGTTTGGCGGCGCTCGCATATACATGAGTGACGCACGTACATGCCGCCCGGCCCTAGGACGGCCGCACGGGGTCCAGAACGCCCTGGACGCGGAGGGCTCCCCATGCGCCGATTCCTCGCCTCGTTGGTCGCCGCGTGCGTGCTGGTGTGCATCACGCCCGCTCGCGCGGCCGACACGTTCCCCACCCATTCGATCGTCCTGATCTCGTGGGCCGCGGCCGGCTCGCCCGGCGACGTGACCGCCCGCGAGATGGCACAACTCGCGCCGAAGTACCTTGGCGTCAACATGGTCGTCGAGAACAAGATCGGCGCCGACGGCGGCAACGCCATGAGCTATCTGCTGGGCCAGCCGGCCGACGGGTACACGCTGCTCGCGCAGTCGAGCACGTTCACCGTCGTGCTCAACACGTCGCTGAAGGACAACTTCAAGACCGATCAGTTCGCCTATCTCGGCACGCTGGTCACCGATCCGTACGTCATCGCGGTGCGCACCGATAGCCCGATAAAAACGTGGCCCGATCTCGTCGCGGCCGCCAAGGCGGCGCCGAACTTCACGATCGGCGGCTCCTTCGCGCAATCATCGGAATCGTTTTTCGCCCACGATATGGGCGACGCCGCGAAATTCAAGTTCAGCTGGGTGGCTTTCAGCGGCGGTTCGAGCGCCAATGCGGCCGTGCTCGGCGGCCACGTCGACGCCGTCTGCACGAACGTCAGCGCGATCACCGCGCTCGTGAAAGCCGGGCAGATGCGCGCGCTCGCGTTCTCCGGGACAAAACCTATCCCGCAACTGCCCGGGACGCCGACGTTCGCGTCGTTCGGCTACAAGACGCTCGTCGGTTCGCACTGGCGCGGCGTGTTGAGCCGCGCCGGCCTGCCCGATCCGGTCGCGGCCCGGTTGCAAGCGTTCATCAAGCAGGTCAGCAGCGATCCCCAATTCACGGCCTACGTCAACGATACCGGTTTGGTTCCGTACTATCGCGACGGAAGCGCGTTCCAGAAAGTCGTCGACGACGAGGTGGCCTCGATCTCCGCACAGCTCGCGCGGCCGGCGGCCAAGTAGCGCTAGCCCGGGCGGCTGCGCGTGAACTCCTCGAATTCGAGCTGCCGCTCGGGCGGTAGCGGGTAGGCCTGCGCGAGCCGTTCGCCGGCGCGCAGTAGCTTGGCCGAGAATTCGTCGCGCAGGTTCATCGCCTCGCCGCGCACGGCGACGTCTTCGGCGACGTCGGCCGGAACGACCATCACTGCGTCGAGATCGGCGACGATGAAGTCGCCCGGGGCGATGAATACGCCCCCCAGCTGGATCGGCACGTCGACCTCCCACGGCACCAGGCACTCCGAGGGCGACGCGGGATGCGTCGTGCGCGCGTGGATCGTGATCCCGAGCGCGCGCATCCCCGCGAGATCGCGGATCGCGCCGTCGACGACGACGCCTGCCGCGCCCGCTTCGCGCGCGCGCGTCGCGAGCATGTCGCCCAGCACCGCCGCGTGCGTGACGCCCATGCCGTCGATGGCGAGCACGTCGCCCGGCCGCAAGCTGTCGATCAGTTCGAACGCCGGCTTCAGGCTCGCCTTGCGCACGTGCGGCTGCGCCGGTAGAAAGCGCAACGTACGCGCCGTCCCGGCGATCCGTTCCTCGCCGCACATCCAGTGGATGCCCTGCGCGACGACGCGCTCGCGCTCCAATTCGCGCAAGATCGTCTTCCCCGATGCGGTCGGCACGGCGCGCAGCCGCACCGCGAGGTGCTTGGATTCCGGCATGATCGACAGGTCCTCCGTTGTATGGCTCGAGCAACGCACCATTTGCCCGCGCAGGAGCTCGATCCCGTAGCTTCGGAATGTCGAGCGGCTCTTGGGAGAAAGAGGCAGAACATGAGACGCCGCGCTTTCGTCGCCACACTGGTCGCGGCCGCGACCCCGCCCTCGGTCCGTGCCGCTGCGCCGCCGGCGAAAGTGACGCTGGCCATCGGCTTCGGGGCCGGCTTCGCGCCGATGATCGTGATCAAGCAGCAGAAGCTGCTGGAGCGTACCTTTCCGCAAACGGCGCTGGATTGGCGCATCCTGGCGAGCGGGGCGGCGATCCGCGACGGAGTGATCGCCGGCGAAATCCAAATCGCGACCGGTTCGGCGCCACCGTTCCTCATCGGTTGGGACAAGGGTGTGCCGTGGGCGATTGCGGGGAACCTGTGCACCGTCAACCTCAAGATGGTGGCCAAAGAGCCGCGTCTGCGGACGCTGCACGACTTCACGCCGAGCGACAAGATCGCGATGCCGGCGCTCGACAGCATCGAGGCGATTCAGCTGCGCAAGGCAGCGCAAACGCAGCTCGGCAGCCCGAACGCGCTCGACGCGAGCTTCGTGTTTCTCCCCAACCCCGACGGGATGGCGGCGCTGCTGAGCGGCCAAGTGGCGGCCCACTACACGGCTCCGCCGTATCAGAACGACGAACTCGCCGCCGGCGGCCACACCGTCGTGCAGGGAAACGACGTCTTCCCGCGCGCCTCGTTCACGCTCGCGTTCATCGCAAGCCAGTTCGTGCAGCAGTATCCTGACTTCGCGCTGGCGTTCTACAAGGCGCTGCGGACGGCGACCAGATTCGCGCACGACCGCCCCGACGCGACCGCCGAATACATGACCGAGGTGTACGAGAAGATGTCGCTCGCCGACGCGAAGCGCGAACTCTCGAGCCCCGACATCGCGTTCGATACGACGCCGCGCGGCGTGCTGCAGTATGCGGCGTTTCTCCATCAGCTCGGATTGATCGGCAAGGTGCCGGCCGCGATGAGCGACATCGAAGCCCCCGGCTCGGGCGCCGGCGGCAATTGAGCCGCGCCGCGGAGCCGCTCGCCATCGCCGAACAGGGCAGCTTCTTCGCCGGCGGACGCACCGTCCACGCCGCGGGCGAGACGTTCTCCGTCGATCACGCGTACGTGCAGTATCAGATCCCGGCGGATGCTCGCGGGTTGCCACTGGTCATGATCCACGGGGCCGGCCAAACGGGCAAAACCTGGGAGTCGACGCCCGACGGCCGCGAGGGCTTGCAGACGCTGATGCTGCGCCGCGGACGCCCGGTCTACGTCGTCGATTTTCCGCGCCGCGGCCGGGCCGGCGCGCCGACGTTCCGCGGGCCCGCGGGGCTGCTCGGCGGCGAACCGCACGCGTCGACGGAAACGTTACGCTTCAGTAACGAAGATCTGTTCGTGCGTTTCCGCCTGGGCCCGCAGCCCGGGACGTACTTCGAGGGCTCGCAATTTCCGCAGTCGGGATTCGATCAGTTCTGCCGTCAGAGCGTCGGCTATTTTCACGACGACTTCGAGGCGATCGCCGATTCGCTCGTCGCGTTGCTCGATTGCATCGGGCCGGCGGTGCTCGTCACGCATTCGCAAGCGGGGCAGGCGGGCTGGATGGCGGCGATGCGCAGCGCGCACGTCAGGGCCATCGTTTCGTACGAGCCCGGCCCCATCGGCGGATTGCCGTTCACTGCTGCCGATTTGCCGGCCGCGCACGACGTCATCGGCGGCCCGCCGATGACCCACGCGCACGCCGTCGCCGATGCGGATTTCGCGCGGCTTGCGGGCATTCCGATCCAGATCGTGCACGGCGACTACATCTCCGCCGAGCCCGACGCGCGGCCGCACATGGAATTCTGGCGCGTGCGCGCGCTCGACGCGCGCGCATTCGTTGCCGCGCTCGTGCGCCACGGTGGGGACGCGACATGCCTCGACCTGCCGGCGGTCGGCATCACCGGGAACACGCACTTCCCCTTCTCCGACCTCAACAACGTCACGATCGCCGAGTTGCTGCAAGCGTTCTTGCGCGAGCGCGAGCTCTGACCTCAGTCGCGGGTGGCGGCGATCGCGCGGCAGGCTTCGAGGAAGATCAGCGCGTCGGCGCTGTAGCTGATCAACTGCGCGCCGTGGGCGAAGATCGAGCGCGCGTAGCCGGCGTCGATGCGCGCGGCGACCGTCGTCATCACGTACTTGCCGTGACGCCGCGCGACCGCGACGAGGTGATCGAGCGCGGCCGCCATAAGCGGATTCTCGAACGTCGCCCCGGGCACGCCGAGCGAGACCGAGAAGTCGAACGCGCCCAAAAAGACGATGTCGATGCCGTCGATCGCGAGGATCGACTCGGCGTCCTCGACGACCTCTTTTTCTTCCAGGAACGGGATGACGGTCAGCTCGCGATTCGTCGCTTCCTGGAAGGCTGCCCAATCCGGCTGGGTGTAGCGCGCCGCGCGGACCGCGGGCACGAACCGCGCGACCCGGCCGGCTCGTAGCGCACCGCGTCGACGGCGGCCAAGCAATCCTCGCGGTCGGCGTGCGGGATGATGATGCCGCGCGCGCCGGCGTTGAGCAGTTGCATGATCAGCCCTTTTTCGACCGACGGCACGCGCGCGAACGGGGTGATGCCCGCGGCGTCGGCGGTGCGGATCAAGTTCGCCGCGAGCTCGATGCCGATCGGGCTATGCTCCATGTCGATGTTGACGAAGTCGAGCCCGGCGCTGGCCGCGACCTCGATCATCATCGGGCTGCCGGTGAAGTGCATCATGCCGACCAGATTGCGGCCTTCCTGGAGTTTGCGGCGGTACGAGACGTCCATGGCGATCTCCCGTTTCAGCGCGTCAGGCGCAGGTTTCCGAAATCATCGACCCGTCCGCTCCAGCCCGGAAGCACGACGGTCGTGGCATTGGTTTCTTCGACGACGGCGGCGCCCGCGAAGGTGTCGCCGGCCCCGAAGTGCGTGCGGTCGTACACCGGCACCTGCTCGATCGTGCCGCGCAAACGCATGCAGCGCATCGCGATCGGCTCGACCGCGCGCGCGGAGGGCGCGATGCGGCGCGGCTGCGGTTTGCCGGTGATCCCGACGGCGATCGTGCGCACGGTGACGATCTCGATCGAACCGTGCTCGTCGGCCTGCCCGTAGAGTTCGCGGTACAGGTCGAGAAAATGCCGGCGCAACGCGTGCGTGTCGAGACCGCCGTCGGGGATCGGCACGGCGATCTCGAACGCTTGGCGCGCGTAACGCATGTCGAGCGCGTGTTCGAAGCGCACGCGCTCCGGCGGCAATCCGGCCAGCAGCGGAAGCGCCACGCCCGCCGCCTCCTGCGCGGCGATCAGCGCCGCCAGCTCGTCGTCGCCCACCTCGTCGAGACGCCGCACCCACGTGCGCACGAGTTCTTGGCGCAGATCCGACGCCAGCAACCCGAGCGCCGAGAGGTTTCCCGGCGCGACCGGCACGAGGATCTCGCGCACGCCGAGTTCCTCGGCCAGATCGCAAGCGTGCATCGCGCCCGCGCCGCCGAACGGCAACAGCGTGAAGTCGGACGGGTCGCGCCCGCGTTCGATCGTGAGCGCGCGGATCGCGCCCGACATGCGCGCCGCCGCGAGGTCGATGATCCCCTCGGCCAACGCCCCGGCATCCATGCCCAAGGTGGTCGCGAGTCCACTGATGGCGCGGCGCGCGCGCTCGGCATCGAGCGCGACGCTGCCTCCGAGGCGGCGCTGCGTGCCGAGCCGTCCCAGCAGCAGGTTCGCGTCGGTGACGGTCGGCTCGGTGCCGCCGCGCCCGTAGCACGCGGGCCCGGGATCGGCGCCGGCGCTGCGCGGCCCCACTTGCAAGATGCCGTCAGCTTCGGCGTACGCGATGCTGCCGCCGCCGGCGCCGACGGTGTTGATGTCGAACTGCAAGCCTTTGAGCGGATAGCCCGCAAACGCCGTCTCAGCCAGCAGCGCGGGGCGCCCGCGTTCGACGACGCATACGTCGGTGCTCGTGCCGCCCATGTCGCAGGTGATGAAACGCTCGACACCCGCTGCTTGCGCGATCCACAGCGCGCCCGCCACGCCGCCGGCGGGCCCGGAGAGGATCGTGCGCACCGGCAGGCGGCGCGTCGTCGCAATGTCGAGCGTCCCGCCGGCCGAGCTCATCGTGGTGAACGCGCCGGCGTAGCCCGCTTCGTTGAGTCCGCGATCGAGCGAGGCGAGGTAACGGTCCATCACCGGAAAGAGGAACGCGTTGATCACGGTCGTCGAAAAGCGCTCGTACTCGCGAAATTCAGGGATCACGTCGGATGACGCGGTCACGTGCGCGCCCGGCGCGGCGGCGCGCGCGATTTCGGCCGCGTGCCGTTCGTGCTGCGCGTTGGCCCAACTGTGCAGAAAGCACACCGCGATCGACGCGACCGACGGCGCGAGATCGCGCGCCGCATCCGCGACCGCGTCTCCGTCGAGCGCGACGAGCACCGACCCATCAGCGGCGAGCCGTTCGCTCACCTCGCGCCGCAGCGGACGCGGCACGAGCGGCGCCGGCCGCACGAAGGCGCGGTCGTACAAACTCGAAAGCATCCGCCGCGTGCGGCCTATCTCGATCGCATCGCCGAACCCCGCAGTCGTGATCAGTCCGACGGGGCCGCCTTTGCCTTCGAGCAGGGCATTCGTCGAGACGGTCGTGCCGTGCACGAGGCGTTGCAGCACGCCCAGTTCCGGCGCGACGGTTTGCAAGCCGCCGACGATGCCGACGGCTTGATCGTGCGGCGTCGACGGCACTTTGCCGAGGGAAAGTTCGCCGCGTTCGTCGAGGATCGCGAAGTCGGTGAACGTCCCGCCGACGTCGACCCCGACCGCCACGCTAGCCACGTTCGGGCTCGATGCGGCGCAGTGCGACCGCATCGTCCGCGCGCGCGCCCAACAGCGCCAGCCCGTCCGCATCGAGGGCGAGGCATTCGCCGGGCACTGCCGGATCGAGCGCGATCCACGCGCGCACCGACGGGCCGTCGCCGGCGAACATCTCGACGAGCGCATTCGCTTCGAGACCGTACTTCTCGGCCGTCACGGGCGCAAGCGCCGCGCGTCGTTTGCCCGCGCTCCGGTCGCGGCCGGCCAATGCGATCTCTGCAAGCCGCAAGACGATGCGCTCCGCCCCTCGCCGTACGCGCGCGCGCCGCGCTCGCGCGAGACGTAGCCGAAGGCGAGGTCGTGCTCGAGCAGCGCCGGATCGCGGCGCGCGGGATCGCCGAAGCCGCCGCCGCCGGCGGTCTGCATGACGACGACGTCGTTTGAGTCGAGCGCGAAGCCCGACACCTTTCCCGGCAGCGCCGACGGCGCGATCTCGGTACCGTTGCGGCGCACGACGAAGCGGTTCGGTGCGCCCGCGAAGCCGCCGTTGACGCCGTACGGCGGGATGACGTTCTTGTCGGAGAGCACCGAGAGCGTCGCACCGGGCGCGAGCACGCGCACGTGGCGCTCGAGCCCGAGGCCGCCGCGGCGCTCGCCCGCGCCGCCCGAATCTTCGCGCAGCGCGCAGCGCTCGACGCGCAACGGCCAGCGCAGTTCGACCGCTTCGGCCGGCTGGATCGACGACAAGTCGCCCTCGGCGAAGTTGCGCATCGCGTTGTTGCCGTCGGCGCCCGACCAGCCGCCGGTCCCGCCGGCGGGGAACTCGACGAACGGCGGCCGGTCGCGCCACGCGATCGTCGTGATGTTCGACGCGCCTTTCAAATCGCCGATCGCGCGCTCCGGGAGCGCGCGTCCGAGCGCGCCCATCACGAGCCCCTCGAGCGCGCGCCGCACTTCGCCGATCGCGCCGCACGCCGCCGGCGACCGCGCGTTGAGCATCGTGCCCTCCGGCACGACGATCCGCAGCGGACGCATCGCGCCCGCGTTGATCGGACCGTGCGGATCGAGGAACGCCTTGGTCATCGTGAACACGGCGGTCGACGCGTGCGCCGGGCCGAGATTCGTCGGCCCCGGCACCTCCGGCGGACAGCCGGTGAAGTCGGCGGTCAGTTCGTCGCCGTTCACCGTGAGCGCGACCGTCAGGGTCAGCGGCTCGCTCGAATCGCCGCTGTTGTCGAGGTAGGTCTCGGCGCGGTAGACGCCGTCGGGCAGCTCGGCGATCGCCGCGCGCATGCGCCGCTCGGCGCGGTCGAGGAGCGTCGCCATCGCCTCGCTGACGACGGCCGCACCGCGCCGCGCGGCCAGCGCTTTGAGCTTGGCCTCGCCGAGCCGGCACGCCCCTTCCATCGCGTTCAGATCGCCGCGCCGGTCGGCCGGCTCGCGCACGTTGGCGAACAGCAGATCGAGCACTTCCTCGACGAGGACGCCGCCGCGTGCGATGCGGATCGCCGGAATGCGAACCCCTTCTTGGAAGATCTCGGTCGCGGTGCCCGAGAGGCTGCCGCGCACCATGCCGCCGATGTCTTGCCAGTGCGCCATCACGCCGACGAGCGCGAACGCCTGCCCATCGACGAAGACCGGCTTCATCAGCGCGACGTCGTTGAGATGCGTGCCGCCGCCGTAGGGGTCGTTGAAGAGAAACAGGTCGCCGTCGGCAAGCGTGTCGCGGTAGCGCGCGAGCACCGTGCGCGTCGACCACGGCAGCGCCGAAAGGTGCGTCGGCTGATCGACTTCCGACGCGGCGGCGAGTTCGCCGCCCGGCGTCATGATGGCGCACGAAAAGTCGTGGCCCTCGTGGATCATCGGAGAGTAGGCGGTGCGGATGACCGCGGTCCGCATCTCGCGGACGTACGAAGCGAGCGTTTCGCCCATCAGTGCGAGGGTCACGGCGTCGAGCACTTCGCCATGGTACGCGGGCGCACGAGGCTTGTACACACGTGGAATGTCCAGATAGGTGACATCGCTCATGCCGCCGGAACATGCGCGCCATACCACATCCGTATGGCCGCACGGAGGTGTCGCTTGGCGCGCGGCCCATTGAACGCCAGCATGAGTGACTTCGATCCCGTGCGCCTCGAACTGGTGAAGAATGCGATCGGTTCGGTCGTCGACGAGATGGTGCTGACCGTCGTGCGCATCGCGTACTCGTCGATCATGAAGGACACGATGGACATGTCGAGCGCGTTCTGCGACCGGCACGGGCGCATGATCGCGCAGGGCTTGAGTTTGCCGCTGCATCTCGGGTCGATTCCCGACGCGATGGACGCGGTGCTCGCCAAGTACGGCGATTCGCTCGCCCCCGACGACGTCGTCGTGCTGAACGATCCGTATCAGGGCGGCATGCACCTGCCCGATATCTTCATGTTCAAACCGGTGTTCGTGGCGGAGCGGCTGCTCGGCTACGCGGTGCTGGTCGCGCACCACAACGACATGGGCGGCCGCGTGCCCGGGTCCAGCGCCGCCGACTCGACCGAGATCTTTCAGGAAGGCCTGCGCATCCCGATTCTCAAGTTCTACGAGCGCGGCGTGCGCAACGAGACCCTCGTCGACATGATCCGCATCAACGTGCGAGTACCCGACGTCGTGCTCGGCGACATGCAGGCGCAGCTCGCTGCGTGCCGCATTGCCGAGCGCGGGATGAACGAGCTGGCCGAGCGTTACGGCTTCGACGCGCTGCAGGGCTATTTCGAAGACATCCTCGACTACAGCGAGCGCGAGGCGCGCCGCACGATCCGTTCGATCCCCGACGGGACCTACGCGTTCACCGACCACCTCGACGACGACGGCGTCAACCCCGGCAAGCCGGTGACCGTGCACGTCAGCATCAGCGTCCGCGGCGACGAGCTGGCCGTCGATCTGACCGGCACGTCACTGCAAGTCTCGGGGGCGATCAACTCGACGCTCTCGTTCGCGAAGTCGGCAGTGTACTTCGCGATTCGCTCGATCATGGATTCCGACGCGCCCAATAACGCCGGCTTCTTCCGCCCGATCGCGGTCGATGCGCCGCTCGGATGTCTCGTCAACCCGCGTCCGCCGGGCGCGTGCGCGGCACGCGGGGTCAGCGGCTTCCGGCTGATCGACGCGATGTTCGGCGCGCTCGCGCAAGCGGTCCCCGAGCGCGTGCGCGCGGCGGGCGAGGGCGGGACGACCAGCTACAGCATCGGCGGCTACGACGAAATGGGGCGCTTCAGCCTGTTCCGCGAGGCCGTGATGGGCGCGTGGGGCGGCGGCTTCCACCGCGAGGGGATCGACGGCGTCGCGAATCCCGCGGCCAACATCAGCAACGCTCCGGTCGAGATGGTCGAGCACCAAGCGCCGATCCTCGTCGAGCGGTACGAACTCGTGCCCGATACCGGCGGAGCAGGCAAATGGCGCGGCGGGCTCTCGCTCGAGCGCCGCCTGCGCTATCTCGGCGAGCGCGCCACGCTGCAGCTGCGTTCCGACCGGCGCGATCATCCACCGTACGGTTTGCTCGGCGGCGCGCACGGCTCACCGTCGAGCAACACCCTGCTCGACGGCGACGGCACAGAAGGTTTGGCGACGAAGTTCACCCGGCCGCTGCGCAAGGGCCAAGCGATCCGCCACGTGACCGCGGGCGGGGGCGGCTACGGCGATCCGCACGAACGCCCGCCCGAGCTCGTCTTGGCCGACGTGCGCAACGGGAAGGTTACGGTCGAAGGGGCGGCCCGCGATTACGGCGTCGCCGTGCTGCGCGATCCGTGGCGGGTCGACGACGCCGCAACCGCAGCGCTGCGCACCCCGGCCGTGGCGGCGCGATGACGGACGACCCGGCGCGCATGCGCATCGGCGTCGACATCGGCGGAACGTTCACCGATCTCGTCTTCCTGCGCGCCGACGGCCGCCTCGACAAGCTGAAAGTCTCGTCCACGCCGGGCGACTACTCCCGCGCGATCGTCGATGCGATCGCCGCGTATTGCGCCACGAACGCCATCGCTGCGGAGTCGATCGCCGAGATCGCCCATGCGACGACCGTCGCGACCAACGCGATCCTCGAGCGCAAAGGGGTTCGCACCGCGCTCTTGACGACGGCCGGTTTCCGCGACGTGCTCGAATTGCGCCGCATCCGCATCCCGCTCTCGTACGACATGGGCTGGCAGAAGCCCGAACCGCTGGTCGAGCGCGCGCTGCGCTTCCCGGTCGACGAGCGGATCGACGAGAGCGGCCGCGTGCTGACCGCGCTCGATGCGGCGACGCTCGAGCCGGCGCTGCGCGAGATCGAAGCCGCGGACGTCGACGCGATCGCGGTGTGCTTCCTGCACTCGTATCGCAACGACGCGCACGAGCGGCAGGCGGGGGCCGTTCTGCGCGCGCGCTTCCCCGGCAAGCACGTCTCGCTCTCGTGCGACGTGCTGCCGGAGATCCTCGAGTTCGAGCGCACGAGCACGACCGTGCTCAACGCCTACATCGCGCCGATCATCGCGACCTATCTGGGGCTGTTGCGCGAACGGTTGGTCGCGAGCGGCGTGCACGCCCCGATCCTGGTCATGCAGTCCAACGGCGGACTGCTCGGCGCATCGAGCGCCGCGGAACGCCCGGTCACGATCATCGAATCGGGGCCGGCGGCGGGCGTCGTCGCGGCCGCGAAGAGCGCTGCGCGCAGCGGCTACGCCAACGTCATCACGCTCGACATGGGCGGCACGACGACCAAAGCGTCGATCGTCGAAGGCGGCGAAATCCTGCGCGGCAACGAGTACGAAGTGGGGGCCGCGGTGTCGGCGAGCAGCCGCCTCATTCGCGGCAACGGCTACCTGCTGCGCATCCCGGTGATCGACATCTCCGAAGTCGGCGCCGGCGGCGGCAGCATCGCCGGCTTCGACCCGGGCGGCTCCCTGCGCGTGGGGCCGCGCAGCGCAGGCGCCGTGCCGGGACCGGCGTGTTACGGCCAAGGCAACGAATTGCCGACCGTCACCGACGCCAACCTCGTTCTCGGCTACATCAACCCCGACTCGCTCGCCGGCGGCGCCCTGCGGGTCGAGCGCGCGCTGGCCGAAGCGGCGATCCGCCGCCACATCGCCGAGCCGTCCGGGCTGTCGCTCGAGGAAGCGGCCCACGGCATCCACCTGATCGCGAACTCGAACATGGTCCGAGCGATCAAATCGGTCTCGGTCGAACGCGGCCGCGACCCGGCCGGCTTCGTCATGATGGCGTTCGGCGGCGCAGGCCCGATCCACGCCGCGGGCGTCGCCGCCGCGCTCAACATCGGGCGCATCCTGATCCCGCCGACGCCCGGTTTGTTCAGTGCTTTCGGATTGCTCGGGGCGGAGATCGAGCACCACACCGCGCGCACCGTCCTGATCTCGACCGGCGCGCCCGATCTGACCAAGTTGCAGCAGGCGATCGAAGAGAGCCGCGCCGACCTCGAGCGGCGGATCGCGGCCGAAGGGTATCCGCTCGACGCGATCGCGATCTCCGCCGCGATCGACGTGCGGTATGCCGGCCAATCGTCGGAGATCACGATCCCGCTTGCGTCGACCTCCGTCGACCCGGCGGTGCTCCGCGACGCCGAAGCGCGCTTCGAAGCCGAGTTCGAGCGCACGTACGGCCACCGCGGCGACCGCAAGGAGTTCGAGCTGGTGACGTTCCGGCTCGTCGCGACGGTCGCGCGCCGGATCGAGCACGGCAACGAATGGCGCGCCGACGGAGCCGAGCACTTCGACGGGACGGCCCGGCGCCGCGCCTACTTCGGCCCCGCCCACGGCACACTAGACACGCCGATCTTCAGCCGCCGCGCGCTGGCGGACGGCGCGCACGCCGGCCCGCTGCTGGTGCAAGAGTACGACACGACGATCGTCGTGCCGCCCGAGGCGCACGCGTCGTGCGACCCGTTCGGAAACGTCGCAATCGACTTCGGACCCCGAACCAACGGCCGCGCCGAAGCAAGAGTCGGCGAGGAGACGCTACGAACGTAGCTTCGTGGACGTCAGACAACTCCGTCACTTCGCGGTCATCGCACGATTGGGAAGCGTGAGCCGGGCCGCCGGTGAGCTCCATATCACGCAGCCGGCGCTCAGCCGCCAAATCACGATGCTCGAGCAAGAACTGGGCTTTCAGCTCTTGATCCGCTCCGGCCGTGGGGTCGTCCTCACCGAGGAAGGAGCGCTCTTCCTCGAACGCGTCCGGACGGTGATCAAAACGCTCGACGAGGGCCGCGAAGCGATCCGGGCGCTCTCCGACGTGCCCAAGGGGCGGCTCGCGCTCGGCATCTCGCCATCGGTCGGCGTATCGGTCGGCGAACCGGCGGTGCGCGAGTTTCACGAAACGTTTCCGCAAGTGCAACTCTACGTCGCCGAAACGTACTCGGCGACGCTGCGCGAGTGGCTGCTGGCGGGCCGGGTCGACGTCGCGGTATTCTACAGCCTCATTCCCGAGAGCGGGATCACGACGCTCGAGCTGCTCGAAGAGGAACTCTTCGTCGTCAGCGCCCCGCTCGACGACGACGTGCGGCCGGCGGCGTACACGCTCGAAGAACTCTCGCGGTTGCCGCTGATCTTACCGAGCGCGCCGCACGGGATGCACGTGTTCGTCGACGAGTTGTTCGCCGACGTCGACCGCCGCAAGCTCGACGTGCACCTGACGGTCGACGCGCTCGACGTGCAGAAGGCGCTGATCAAGAACGGCGTCGGCTATGGAATTCTGCCGTACCTCGCCGTGCAGGACGACGTACGCCAGAATGTCTTAGCGATCACGCGGCTCGATCCGCCGATCCGCCGCAAGCTCGTGTGCGCCATCGCCGAATCGCGCCCGCGCACCGTGACGATCAGCGCGATGATCGCCTGCATCGAGGCGCAGGTTGCACGCCTGCGGGCCGGCATGCCGGCACTATAGCCTACGCTTTGGCAGTGTACTTGCGCTCGAGCTGTTCGCCGGTGAGGAAGCTCTTCTCCATCGTCGCGATCTGATCGAGTCCCATGAGGGCATTGAGATCCTCGAACGAGACGAGCAGATCGGGCCGCTCGACGACCTCGCCGCTCGTGAGGCTCTGTTGCAGCGCGGCCATCGCGTTCTTCATGCCGCGGATCGCCGCCGCAGTCAACAGCCGCGGGAAGATGACGCCCGCGACGCCGAGCAGCTCGAGCTGCTTGGCCGAGAGCAACGGCGTGGTCGAACGGGTTTGGATGCCGAAGCCCATGTTGACGATCAGGGGTTTGCTCACGCGGCGGACGACCTCGACGATATCGTCGATTGAGAGCAGCGCGTCGGCGAAGAGCAGATCGGCACCGGCCTGCGCGTAGAGGTTCAGGCGCGCGATCGCCTCGTCCAAGCCGTGGGTCGCAAGCGCGTCGGTGCGCGACATGATGACGAGGTCGGGATCGAGGCGCGCCTGCGCCGCGGCGTTGATCTTTTGCGCTGCCTCGTCGGCCGAGATCACTTCTTTGCCTTTGAGGTGTCCGCAGCGCTTGGGCCACGTCTGATCCTCGATCATGATGCCGGCGACGCCGGCGCGTTCGAACCCGCGCACGGTGAAGTGCACGTTGACCGCGTTGCCGTAGCCGGTGTCGGCATCGGCGATCAGCGGCAGATCGAAGCATCCGACGAGCGCGCGCACGACCCGCAGATTCTCCTCGAACGACATTATGCCGACGTCGGCCCAACCGACGGCCGCTTCGCTGACGCCGCCCCCGGTCACGAACCCGGCCGAGAACCCGGCGTCTTGCACGATGCGCGCGCTGAACCCGTCGAACACACCGGGCATGACCAAGATCTCAGGTGCGGCGATCAATTCGCGCAGACGCTGCTTGACGTTCATCGGTTCGGCTCCAGACGGGCGAGTGACGGTTGCAGGCGCTTCGCCGCCAATCGCACAAACTCCGCACGTTCGCTCGCGAGGTGCTTCATGGCTTCACCACGACCCCGGCCGACTCGGCGCGCCTTCACTGCCGCCGCGGGCTCGGCATTGCTCGCCGCCGCCGTCCATTCGGAGGCGCGCGCCGACGCGCAGTTCCAGTACAAGTTCGCGCACGACCTACCGGTCGATCATCCCTTGCACGTGCGGATGGTGCAGCTCTGGAACGAAGTGAGTCAACTCACCGGCGGGCGGCTCGAGGTGAAGGTTTTTCCGTTCGGACAGCTCGGGGCGGGCCAAGGGTTGACGGAAGTCGTGCGGTCGGGCGCGGTGCAGTTCGGATCGACGGCCAGCTTCCTGTGGAGCGGGGCGGTGCCGGTCGCGGCGATCGATTCGCTCGGATTTCTGTTCAGCGACGTCAAGCAGGCCTTTCGGCTGATGGCGGGACCGCTCGGCGAGTACGTGCGCGCGGCGTTCGCGACCCGCGGCATGTACGCGTTTCCCAACGAGTGGGACTTGGGGTTGCGCCAGATCACGACCTCGACCAAGCCGATTCGCAACCTCGCCGATCTCGCCGGCGTCCGCATCCGCACGCCGGCCGCGAAGGTGTCGTTCGATCTGTTCCAAACCCTCGGCGCCTCACCGACCGTCGTCGACTCGACCGGCCAGTACGCGGCGATGAAGACGCACCTCGTCGACGGCCAGGAGACGCCCTTCATCACGATCGAGACGTTCCGTTTCTACGAAGTGCAGAACTATCTGAGCCTGAGCAATCACCAGTGGACCGGCTACTGGGTGGTCGCCAACGCCGACGCGTGGAAAGCGCTGCCGCCCGACATCCAGGCGATCGTCACCAAGAGCATGCTGAAATACGTCGCGATCGAGCGCAACGACATCGCGATCCTCTCCGGCGCGGTCGCCGACAAGCTGCAACGTCAAGGACTGAAGTTCAGCCCGTTCGACCGCACCGGCGTGCGCGAAAAACTCGCCCCGTACTATACTCGCTGGAAGACCGAGTTCGGCGCCACCGCATGGGATCTGCTCGAAGCCGGCGTCGGAAAACTCGCCTGAACCCAACCGGTCACCACACGCGTGGAAACTAGGTCTCGCCTTCGTAAAGAAAACTCCATAGGTCTTGACGGTCGTGGGCAACGCGAAGAACTTCCGCGTCGTTGTTCTCTAAAACACGGTAAACCAGCAAGCATGGCGGGACGTACGCCGTTCGCAGATTCGGGATCGGCAAGTCTTCTCGAATCGGTCGGGCGCACGGCCATTGCGCGATGCGCTCGAAGGCTTGCTCGATTCGCCCGAGTAGCGCTTCCGCGTTCTGTAGCGATGATTGAGCGACAAAATCTACGATTGCTGCAAGATCGGCTTCTGCTCTTGCAGATACGGTTACACCCATGGGCGCAGCTATCCGCGCCCGGCGGGAACCGAACCTCTACCTGGAGGTCTCGTCCTTTAGTCTGGCTCGTAATCTCATCATCACCGCGCCTGTCTCCGACTTGTTCCCTGCTTGGACGGAATCGAGCCCCTCTTGCAGCCAGATGGTGAGATCGGCGTTGGCCAAAGCCCGTAAGCCCGCCCGCACGACCTCACTATTGGACTTATATCGCCCGCTTTTCACCTGCTTAGCGACGAATTCGTCTAGCTCGGGCGTCAGCGAAATGGTCATGCCTCAGTATACCAAATTTTGGTATTTTGACAAGGCGTAGATAACCGCAACTGGGCGGCGAACTTCCCGGTCTCGAGGCACGCCGGGAACGAGCGCTGCGCCCCGATGACCCGCCGCCACCGTTTGAGATGGGGGAACCGACGTTGCAGATCATCGATGCACAACTTCACGACATCGGGCCTAGGCTCGCGTGGGACGCGGACGATGCGCCGGTGCGCCGGCGGCTGCTGACGGAGCTGATGCTTGCGTGGATGGATGCGGTAGGCGTCGATGCGACCTTCGTGCATGCCATCGACGTCGCGTGGGCGCGGGAGGCGGTGGCCGCCGTCCCCGAGCGGCTCGCGCTCGTCGTGTCGATGCGCGAACCTGAAGCGCCCGACGTCGCCGAACGCATCGCCGAGCTGCGCGCGACGCGCGGCGTCGTCGCGGCCCGGCTCTCGTTCGGGCGTCTTCCCCACGACCCGACCGGCGCCGCGGGCGAGGCGAAGTTCCGCGCCGGAGCGTTCGAACCGCTGTTCGCGGCTTGCGAGCGCAACGGGCTCCCGCTGTTCTGCAGCGCGTACGGCTTTCCGCATCTCGTCGGTGAAATCGCGGCGGCGCATCCGGCGCTGCGGCTGAGCGTCGACCACATGGGCATCGCGCAGCCGCCCTTGAATCCGCGCGAGTCGCCGCCTTGGAAGTCGCTCCCCGGATTGCTCGCGATTGCCGATCGCCCGAATGTCTACGTCAAGCTCTGCGGCGCACCGGTGCTCTCGGACGAGCCATATCCGTTTGCGGACACGGAGCCGCACATTCGCGAGATCCTCGAAGCCTTCGGCCCCGAGCGCGTGATGTGGGCCAGCGACATCGGACGCTTCGAAGGCAGAATCGGCTGGGACAATCAGTATCCCGAAGCGCACGGCGCCTACCAGGGCAAACACACCTATGCGGAGGCGTTGCTCTTCATCCGCGCGAGCGACCAGCTCACGCCGGAAGAGAAGGCGCAGCTTCTCGGCGGAACGGCCCGCCACTTTGCCGGCTGGCCGAATTAGGCGGAGACCATCGTCGCCGCGCGCCGGATCTCGCCGAGCGAGCCGCCGCGCATCACCGAACCCGGCAGCGGATAGCCGAAGATCTCGTCGCCGAGCCGCGCGACCTCGAGCAGGCGGTCGAGGTTCACGCCGGTTTCGATCCCCATCTCCTCGCACATGAACACGAGGTCTTCGGTGCAGACGTTCCCGGCAGCGCCCTTGTGGGCCGCGAACGGACAGCCGCCGACGCCGCCGATGCTCCCGTCGAAGCTGTCGACGCCGAGCTCGAGGCCGGCGTACGCATTGGCGATCCCCATGCCGCGCGTGTTGTGCAGGTGCAGATTGATGCGCAGGCTGGGCCAGCGCTCGCGCACCGCGCCGACGACGCGCTGGATGCCGAGCGGCGTCGCCCATCCCATCGTGTCGGCCAGGTTGAGGATGTCGAGCGTCACGCCGCCGTCGCGCGCGACCGCCGCTGATGCGTTCGACCGCGGCGACGACGTCGCTCGGCGCGATCTCGCCCGCGTAGTTGCACCCGAACGCAGCCGCGACGGAACCGCGGAAGAAGTGAAGCCCCTGCTGCTTGTAGAGTTCGAGCGAGTTGCGCAGCACTTGTTCGTTTTGAGCGAAGGTCTGATTCTGGTTCTTGACCAGGAACGGCTCGGAGGCCGCGGTCATCAGCGCGCCCTTGAAATAGAGGCCGGGGATCGTCCGCGCGCGCTCGAAGCCGCGCTCGTTGAGCCACAGCACCGTGTACCGCACGCCCGGCTCCTTGCGCACGCCGCGCGCCACCTCTTCCGCGTCGGCCCAGTTCGGCACGCGTTTCGGATTGACGAACGAGGCGCATTGAATCTCGCGCAGCCCGGTGCCGCTCAAGGCGTCGACCAGACGGATCTTCTGCGCGGTGGGAATCGGATGCGCGGAGATCTGGAACCCCTCGCGCGGGCCTTCTTCCTGGATCGAGACGGCTTTCGGCAGGTCGGACATAGCAGCGTGAGGTTCGGCGCGCGCGGAGCCCGGGACCCCCTCCGATCGAACCAGGGGTGCGGCGTCTCGCCTGAGGCGAGGCTTGCCTGTTACCGTTTATCCTTCGATAGGTTTATACTCGCCGGTCGGGGCCGCGAGCCTCTATACTGGAGGGCATGGAAACGCAGCAACTCGAGATTCTGCCCCAGCCCGGTTCGATCGGTGCGGAAGTGCGTGGCGTCGACCTGAGCACCGAGCTTCCCGAAGCCATCAAGTCGCAACTCCGCGAGGCGTTCAACCGCTACGGCTACCTGCTCTTCCGCGGTCAGGAGCTTTCGGGGGAAGACCAGAAGCGGGTCGGTTCGATCTTCGGGACGATCTCGTACCAGGGCGAGAATTACAAAGAGAGCGACGGCACCCGCTACATCTCCAACGTCGCGGAGGACGGCCTCAACAAGGACGGTGAGCTGTCGTTCCACATCGACCATTCGTTCTACGCCACCCCGCTGCGGGCCATCATGTTGTACGCGCTCGAAGCGCCGCCGCCGGGCGCCGGGGGCGAGACGATGCTATCGAGCATGAAGCTCGCTTACGATGCGCTCCCCTCGGCGACGCGCGAACGCCTCGAAGGCCTCGAAGCGCTGCACTGCTACGATTTCGACGTGTCGCGCAACGTGCGCCAAGCCGACCGTTTCCGCGAAAAGGATCTCGGGCCGCTCTCGACGCGCGCGACCCATCCGGTCGTGTTGACCCATCCCGATACGGGCGAAAAAGTGCTGTTCATCAGCCGCCGCCACGTCGACCGCATCATCGGGCTCGAGGAAGCGGAGAGCGAAGCGCTGCTCGCTGAGCTGACCGCGGCGATCGAAGCGCCGGAACGCGTCGTCAAACACCAATGGCTGCCCGGCGACCTCGTGATCTTCGACAACCTGAAGCTGCAGCACGCGCGCACGAACTTCGACCCCTCGCACCGCCGCCATCTGCGGCGCTGTCAGGTCATGTAGCGTCCGCGCCGCGGGTCCAGCCGTACGACGGCTGACCCGCTGCGTCGCGCGTGCAGCGCAACCGCACCGGATCGCCGATCGTGACCGGCGCGGACGGCTCGTCGATCAGCCGCGCGACGATGCGCATTCCGGACCCGTCCGTCAATTCCCCGATCACGATCGTGTACGGCACGAGGCCGGCGAAGTGCATGTACGACTTGTGACACTGGGTCCAGGTGTACACGGTCGCGGGCGCGCCGGCGGGCAACGTCACCCACTCGAGTTCGGAGCCGCCGCAGTGCCAGCAGGTTGGTCCGGGCGGAAAGAGGCGCACGTCGCACCGCGGGCAGCGCTGCACGGTGAAGCGCCCCTCGGCGAGCGCGGCCCAGAACTGCGCGTCCTCGTCCATCAGCGCGCCTCCAGCGCGAGTCCGCTCGAGAGCCCGAGCCCGCCCCAACCCGACGCCATCCCAAGCGTGACGCCGGGAACTTGGCGCTCGCTTTCGCCGTAGTCGCCGCGCACCTGGCGCACGAGTTCGATGACGTTGTTCATGCCGTGCGTGTAGCCTTCGGCGAGCATGCCGCCGGCCGTGTTCATCGGCAACGCGCCGCCGAACGAGAGCTGGCCGCTGTTGACGAAATCGCCGAGCCCGGCGCGGGTCGCGAAGCCGAACGCTTCGATCTGCCGTAGCACGACCCAACTGAAGCAATCGTAGAGGGCGGCGACGTCGATGTCGGCCGCGGTGATGCCGGCTCCGCCGTACAGCATGTCGCGCGAGGTTTCGGCCGAGATGCGCAGCGGATCTTCGGCACTGTAGCGAAATGCGGGCTTCGTCGTGACCGTCGGCACGACGCCGCGCACGGTCGCTTGCGTTCGCGCCGCCCCGTTGCGCGCCGGGGCCACGATCAGCGCGTTCGCCTCGTCGGTTTCGACGCAGAAGTCGTGCAACCGCAACGGCGTCGCGATGTACGGCGTGTCGAAGTAGGCGTCCATCGTCAGCGGCCGCCCATACATGACGGCCCGTGGATTGCGCTGCGCGTGCGCGTAGAAGGCGACGCAGATGGCGCCCAAGATCTCTTCGCCGAGCCCCGCTTCGTAGAGGTGCCGCGTCGCCAACAGCGCCGCTCGCTGGCCCGCGTTGAAGAGTCCCTGGCGCGCGACGTAGGGCCCGCGCGGGAGCACGTTCTCCCACGCTTCCATCGTCCAGCCGCCGCCGCCGCCCATCCGCTTGCCCGAACGCCC
This sequence comes from Vulcanimicrobiota bacterium, assembly GCA_963749395.1. Lineage (GTDB taxonomy): Bacteria > Vulcanimicrobiota > Vulcanimicrobiia > Vulcanimicrobiales > Vulcanimicrobiaceae > CAVVMT01. The sequence continues at coordinate 89,819 of CAVVMT010000012.1, read as the reverse complement.
GCGCATCGAACGCACGATCAACACGTTGCGCGCGAGCCCGGCTTCGAGTAAGCCGATCGACGCGGCGATCAGCGTCTCGGTCGCAGTGCCGCCTGCGAACAGCTCGAAGAAGCACGACCGCTCGATGCCGAGTTGGGTCGCGACCTCGGCGGGCGAACACGAGTCGGCTTCTTGATACCCGAGCACGCAATCGATCTCGGCAGCCTCGAGGCCAGCGTCGCGCAGTGCGGCCTGCGCTGCTTCGACGGCCATCCCGACCACCGAGAGCGGGGTCTTCTTCCAGCGCCCCGACTCACCGACCCCGGCGATCGCGTAGCGTCCGCGCAGTTCCGCTCGCACGCGCGCCTACCGGCGCTCGAAGACCGCGCCCGCGGCCTCGCGGTTCCAGGTCGCCGGCGTCACGCCTTCGGCACGCAACTCACGCTTGAGCACGCGGCCGACCGGACTGCGCGGCAGATCGTCGCGGAACTCGATGTACGTCGGCAGCGCGAAGTACGGCAGCCGCTCGCGCATCCACTCGAAGAATGCGGGCTCGCTCAATTCGGCGCCGGGCTTGCGCACGGCCGTGATCTTGATGTCGTCTTCTGCGATCTCGCTCGGCACCGCGTGCACCGCCACCTCGACGATCGCGGGATGCTCGACCAGCACCGCTTCCACCTCGGTCGTCGAGACGTTTTCGCCGCGCCGGCGCAGATAGTCGCCCTTGCGATCGACGAAATAGAGGTAGCCGTCGGCGTCGACGCGCCCGATGTCGCCGGAACGAAACCATAAGTCGCGAAACGTCGCGAGCGTCGCTGCGGGCTTGTTCCAGTAGCCCTTGAACATGATGTCGGGGCGGCGCGGGCGGGCAACGATCTCGCCCGATTCGCCGGGCGCCACTTCGTCGCCGGCTTCGTCGAGGATCTTGACCTCGTAGTCGGCCGAGTTGATCAGTCCGGCCGATCCGGCGCGGTGCGGCTCACCGTGCGGCAACAGCCCGATCGTCGAGCACTCGGTCATGCCGTAGAACCCGCTCCACGTGTCGATGCCGAAGCGGCTGCGCAGCAGCGCGTCGGCGTCCTGCGGCAACGGCACCGCGATCAGCAGCCGCAACGTCGCGTCGTGCCGTTCGTTGGGCGAGCGGGCGATCAGCGCCGCCATCGAGCCCAGCAGGTTCGCGATCGTCGCGTCGTTGGCGGCGATCTCGTTCCAGAACCCCGAGAGCGAGAACTTCTTGGAGATGACCGAACGGCCGCCGCACACGAGGCCGCCGATCACGCCGAACTTGATCGCGTTGAGGTGGAAGAGCGGGAGCGGCGTCCAGAAGACGTCGGCGGCGGTGCGTCCGTACGCGCGCGACGACGTGATCGAATGGTGGACGAGCGCGACGTGCGAGAGCACGCAGCCCTTCGACGGGCCGGTCGTGCCGCCGGTGTAGAGGCACACCGCCGTATCTTCGGCCGCGACGGTGCGGGTCGCACGCCGTGGCGCGGCCGCCAACGCCTCCTCGAACGTCCAGTAGGTGAGGCCGGGGAGGCGATCGTCGTCGGCCGCCGCACCGCCGGTCACGACAACGTGTTCGAGCACGCTCCCGTCGAGCGTGCCGCGCAGGCGATCGAGCAGATCGCGCTGCGCGAAGATGACCCGCGCGCCGGAGTCGGCCAGCACGTGCTCGAGGAATCGTCCGCGCAGCGCGGCGTTGATCGGCACGACGATCGCACCCGCACGCAGGCAGCCGAGCAGCGCGATCACCGCTTCATGGCAGTTTTCGAACAGCAGTCCGACGCGGTCGCCGGGTTGGATCGCGAGCGATTCCAAGAAGCCGTCGAGCGCGCCCGACGCCGCCGCGAGTTCGGCTGCGCCGATGTCGTGGCCGCACACCGTGAGGTACGGCGGGCCGCCTTCCGCCGCGCGGCCGTCGAGCAGCGCGACGACGCTCGGCACGCCGCCGCGCTTCCAAAGCAGGTCAGCCGGCACGAACGGCCGCTCCGATTCCCATCCAACGTTCCAGCACGTCGCACAGGCGCACCGACAGGTCGCCGTCGAGGATCGCATCGGCGACCCGCGGCGCGTCGTCGCCCAGTGCTTCCGAAGCGCGCGCCACGAAGGCCGAGCGCAGTTCGTCGCGCGAGAACGGGGTGCCGGGATTGCCGAACGGTTCGGCCAGATCGTGCCTCACCTTCACGCCGTCCTGCTCGATCTCGGCCCAACCGGGGCGCGCCCACGGGAACGGGCGCGCGACTTCTTCGGCGAGCTCGATGCGACGCGCGAGCGCCAGCACGTCGGCGCGCTCGTGGGCGCCGTCACGGTACATCTGCGGCGTGATCGGGCCCAGCAGCAGTCCCATCGCGACGCTGACCGGCATCGACTCGCGCGCCGCGACCGGCGTCTCCGCGTGCACCTCGCGGTTATCGCGGCACGCATACGGGTCGGCGCCGATGCGCACCCGGTCGCGCGCCGGATCGAACGGCCGCGGCAACCGCGGCACGATCGCGAACAGCGCGTCGAGCGACGCGTGAAAGTTGCGGCAATTCGGATGGCGCTTCATGTAATTCGCGTCGGCGAGCCACGCCGTGCCCAAGCCGACGAGACACGCATCCGCGTCGAACGCTTCGCCCGAGATGCGCCCGAAGGTGATCTCGATCGACTCGGGACCGCCGGTGAAGCCGGCCCCGCTCAGGTCGGCAGCCAGCATGCCGAGATAGTTCGGCAGCGCATGATAGAGGTTGCGCACCGTCGCGCCCTGGATCGCGGCGTCCCACGACGTGGCCAAGGTCATGTTCGCGCACAGCGCGAGCGTCGCCGACAACGCGGCGCCGTCCATGCCGCGTAAGCGCGCGACCGCCGCAGCCGCGCCGAGCTGGTTCGACGTGCCGCTCGGATGCACGTCGACGCGCAAGGTCGTGCCGGCGCCGACGCGCGACGCGATTTCGTAGCCGACGGCGAACGCGGCCAGCGCGTCCCCGAATGTCGCTTCGCCCACCTCGGCCGCTGTGAGCGTCGCGGCGAACACGTATCCCGAGATGTGCCCGCGCGACGCGACGTTGCCGCCGTCGAGCAAATCGACCCCGGTCGCGACGCCGTTGACCAGCACTGCGTCGAGCGGCGCGAGACCGGGACCGCCCGCGACGCCGGTCGCCGTCGCGCCAGCCTGCGGCGCACGCCCGCGCGCGAGCGCAGCGAGTGCCCGCGCTTCGGGTGCGTCGCGCCCAAGAGCATGCACCCGAAGACGTCGAGCCAAATCGCGCGAAATTTCGCGCGCTGGATTTCGGGCATGTCATCCCAGCGCACCGACGCTCCCCATCGGCCAAGTCGTTCTGCTACGCTCATCGTGCCCTCCGTCCTCCAATCTAACTACTGTACCAACTCCCGCGCATCCGCGAACAGTAGCGGTCCTATCCTGGTATCGCGAACAACCGGATCGCTACGCGAACCCGAACAGGCGGCGCGGCGCCTCGACGAGGATCGTTTGGCGCGCGGACGCATCCGGCACCACGTGCGTCAGTGCGCCGAGCGCCCGTCCGTAGTCCATCGCATCCCGGTCGACGTGGATGAACGGCGAGTCGGAGCCCCAGACGCAGCGGGCCGGCGTGAACGCGTCGAGCAGCGCGTCGACGAACGGCGCCACATCGTCGAACGGGTACGGTTCGCGCGAGATCCGCACGAGGTTGCTGATCTTCACCGCGGCGCGCTCGTGGCGTCCGAACGCGAGAAACCGCGCGTACTTGGGCTGATCGACCGGCTTGCGGACGTCCGGCCAGCCGATGTGATCGAACACGACCTTGACCGGGATCTCCTCGAGCGTGGGCAGCGCGTGCTCGAAGTCGCGCGCGCTCACCATCACTTGCGCGAACATGTCGAGGCCGGCGAGGTGGCGCAGCACGGCCTTGACGTCGTCGCGCGCGAGGATCCCCGGTTCGAACGCGACGATGAAGCGCAACCCGACGACGCCGCGCGCCTTGAGCGCGACCAAGTCGGCGCGGGTCGTGGTCGCCGGATCGAGGACCGCGATGCCCTTGAAGCGGCCGCCCGCGGCGTCGATCGCATCGAGCATCGCCCGGTTGTCGAAGCCGTACGCGCTCGGGTGCACGAGCAGCGCGCCGGCGACGCCGTGCGCGTCGAGTTGCGCGAGAAACGCCGCACCGTCGACCATTTGATCGGGACGCGGTGCGTTGGGCGCGCCGGCCGGCACCGGCCACGGAAAGAGATGAGCGTGAGCATCGATCGGACCGCGCGACATCGCCGCAGTATTATAGCACGCGGTGAAGGGCTTACGCGAGGCGCACTCCGTACTATCGCACCATGGCGTACAACGAATCGGCCACCACCAGCCGCATCACGGTCGTTCCGCTCGCTCCGGCGCTCGGCGCGCGGGTCGAAGGGGTCGATGCCGGCCCGGAACTCACCGACCCCGATTTCCAACGTGTCCGCGATGCACTGCACCGCTATTCCGTCGTCGTGCTACCGCGGCAACGGCTCGCGCCGGCGGCGCAGGCCGCGTTCACCGCCCGTTTGGGTCCTCTGCGCGGCAAGTCGGTGCTGAACAAATACGCGCATCCGGAGTGCGCCGACGTGACACTGATCTCGAACATCGTCGAAAACGGGCAGGCCATCGGCATCTCCGACGCCGGCCTCATCTGGCACACCGACAGTTCGTACGCGGCCGTTCCGGACATGTACTCGATGCTGTACGGGCTGGAGATTCCGATGCGCGACGGCGTTTCGCTCGGCAACACGCTGTACGCCAGCACCGCCGCCGCCTACGACGCCCTGAGCGACGACGTGAAGCGCCGGATCGCAAACCTGCGCGGCGTGCACAGCTATGCGTATCACATCGAGAAGAAACGCCGCGAGGGGACGCTGACCCGTGCGCCGCTCACGCCGTCGGAACTGGCCGAGTGGCCCGACGTCGAGCATCCCGTCGTGCGCACCCATCCGTACACCGGCCGTAAATCACTGTACGTCTCGGAAGGGCACACGTCGCACATCGCGGGGCTGCCCGCCGACGAGAGCGCGGCACTGCTGGCGCAACTCTTCGCGCAGATCAAACGCCCCGAGTTCATCTACACCCACCGCTGGGAGCCCGGCGATCTCGTCGTGTGGGACAACTGCGCGGCGCAGCACCTCGCGGTCAAAGACTACGGCACGATCCCGCGCCGGATGCATCAGTCCGGCGTCGCCGGCCAGGTGCCGGTGTAATGCCGCAGGTCACCCTCCGCGACGGCGCGACGATCTTCTACCGCGACGACTGCTTCGCCGACCCGTGGCGCGATGACGTCGAGACGGTCGTCATGATGCACGGCTTCTGCCGCAACAGCACGTTCTGGACGGGTTGGGTCGCGCCGTTGGCGCGCCGGTACCGCGTGCTGCGCTGGGACGCGCGCGGGACCGGTGAATCGACCAAGACCGCGCCGCCCGGAGGCTGGACCCTGCGCGGCTATCATGACGACTTGCTCGAGTACCTCGATGCGGCCGGCGTCCAGTCGGCGCACTTCGTCGGCGAATCGATGGGCGGCATGGTGATGCCGTATGTCGCCACCTGGTCTCCGCAGCGCGTGCGCAGCTTCACCGCGGTGTCGTCGAACGTCGGCATCCGCGGCGCGGTCGCCCAGCAGATGGCGGCCGGCGCGACGAGCATGCCCGACGCGATCCGCTCGATGTCGCTCGACGACTACATTCGCGCGACCGAGAACGGACGGCTCGATCCGGGCGAGACGTCGCAGGCGATGCGCGATTGGTTTCGCGCCGCCTGGGCCGCGACGCCGCGCAGCACGTGGGAAGAGTGGTCGTCGATCCTCGTACCGCAGATCGACATCACGCCGGAACTGCTGGCCGCCGTCGCGTGCCCGGTGTTCGTGATCGCCGCGTCGGGTTCGTCGCGCACGCCGGTCGAGGAAGTGGCGTTCTGGAAAGAGCACGCGCGCAACGCGACGATGGCGACCGTCGAGGCCCGCTCGCAAGGCATCGCGTTCGCGAAGCCCGACGAGTGTGCGGCCCTGACGCTCGATTTCTTGAGCACGTTAGCTCCGCGCACGGTCAAGGCCTGATGCGGCGGCGCACCTTCGGCGCAGGCGGTGCGGCCGCGTTCGCATCGATCGCCTTCGTGCATTCTCCGGCCAAGGCCGCGCAATTCGACCTCAAGTGTTCCTCGAGCGTTCCGGCCGACCATCCGCTCAACATTCGCGCGGCGCAGATGTTCGCGGCGATCGAAACGGAGTCGCAAGGGCGCGTCCACATCACGCTGTTTCCCGCCGGCCAGCTCGGGGGCGACACCGCGACGTTCTCGCAGCTGCGCTCCGGCGCAATCGGTTTGCTGTTCAACAATCCCGGCAACCTCGCGTCGGTCGTCCCGCCGGCCGACATCATGAACCTCGGCTTCGCCTTCACCGATGCCGACGAGGCCCTGCGCACCGCCGACGGGCCGCTCGGCGGATACATTCGCGCCGAAGTCGCCGCCAAAGGGCTCGTCGCGCTCAACAAGATGTGGGACAGCGGGATGTACCAATTCGCATCGAACCCGCGTCCGCTCCGCACGCCGGCCGACTTGCTGGGCTTCAAGATCCGGGTCGCGCAGAGCCGCATCTCGGTCGACTTGTTCAACACGCTCGGCGCCAGCCCGGTCGCCTTGACGATCGGCGAAGTGTACACGTCGCTGCAGACGAAGATCGTCGACGGCGTCGGCATCCCGATGACGACCCTCGACACGCTGAAACTCTACGAAGTGTGCAAGTACTTGAGCTTGTCGAACTGGGCCTGGAGCGGCCTGTGGCTGATGGTCAACGGCGACCTCTGGAAGTCGCTCCCGCCCGACCTGCAACAGATCGTCGATGCGAACAACACGAAGTTCGCCCTGCTCGAGCGCCGCGATACCAAGGCCTTCAACGCCTCGGTCGTGCAACGGCTCGCGCAGCACGGGCTCGCGGTCAATGCGGTCGATCAAGCGCCGTTTCGCGCGCGTCTGCAATCGTATTACGCCACCTGGGCGAACGCGTTCGGCAGCACCGCGTGGTCGCTGCTGCAGAGTTCGCTCGGCCGCAAACTCGCGTAGTTCGCGGCCGGCCGGTGCTCGACGGACGCGAATTCGCGGCGCACCCCACCGCGGCGATCGCGCGACACGCGGCCACGTTTGCGGCGCGGCCGCTCGGCGCCGCGCTGATCGAGCGCGCCAAGCGCGCGACCCTCGATACGCTCGGCTGCACGATCGCGGCGCGGGTCGCGGGCGAACCGCAGGCCTCCGTCGATCGTGTCCTCATCGAGCTCGCGAGCCCCGGTAGCGCGCGCGCCGTCGGGCGCGACGAACGGTACGCCGCGCATTGGGCGGCCTTCTTCAACGGCAGCTCCGCGCACGCGCTCGACTTCGACGATACGCACGCGGCGAGCGCGATGCACCCGGGGGCACCGATCGTCGCCGCCGTCGTCGCGAGCGGCGAGGAGACGGGCGCGGACGGCGCATCGGTGCTCGCAGCCGTCGTGCTCGGCTACGACGTCGGCGTCCGCTTGAGTCAGGCGCTGACGCCGAAAGCGACGGCCGCGCGCGGCTTTCATGCGACCGCGGTCTGCGGGACGTTCGGCGCGGTCGCGGCCCTGGGCAACCTTCACCGCGACGACGCGGAACTGATCGAGAGCGCGCTCGGCCTGGCCGGCAGCATCGCGATGGGCAGCTTGCAATTTCTCGAAGGCGGCGACGCGAACAAACGCCTGCAGGTCGGCTACGCAGCGCACAACGCCGTTGTCGCCCGCCGGCTGGCAGCGGCCGGCGTGCGCGGGTCACCGGCGGCGCTCGAGGGGAAGTTCGGCGCCTTCGTCACCTACAGCGGACAGCCGGACCCTGCGGCCCTAACGCTCCTGGCCGGCGACCGGCGCGCCATCGAAGAGACCGCGATCAAACCGTATCCATGCAACCGCTTCGCGCATGCCGCGCTCGATGCGTTGCTCGACGTGCTTCGCGAAAGCGATCTGGCCGCCGGCGAGATCGAACGCGCGCAGATACGCGTTCCCACGGCGACGGCGGCCTTGATCGCCGGGCCGCAAGCCCGCGTGCGGCGCCCCCGGTCGGTGGTCGAGGGACAATTCAGCCTGTACTTCGTCGCCGCCGCCGCGATGCTGCGCCGGCGCTTCACGCCGGCAGAATTCGATCTGCTCGACACCGTCGAGCTTCGCCGGCAGATCGATCGCATCGAGGTGTGCGCCGACGCGGAGCTCGACCGCGGCCCGGCGCGCATGCCGGGCGCCGTCGTCGTGCATGGACGCGGCCGCGCGTGGGCGCGGCGGGTCGACGTTCCGAGCGGCGAACCGGAGCGCCCGCTCGAGTGGCCGGCGCTGATCGCGAAGTTCGACGCGCTCGCGAGCCCGTGTTACGATGCGCAGCGGCGTGCGGCGATCGTCGAGCGCGTCCGGCGGCTCGACGAACTGTCCGACGTCCGCGAGCTGACCGCGCTCCTCGGGGCTGCTACTGCGGGCGTTGCGCCGCAGCCAGCTTCTCGCGATACTGCGTGATCGCGCGGGCCAGCAAGGGCGGCATGAACGCGTAGAGATACTGCGCGCCGGCCGCGAGCACCGCTTCGAGGTCTTCGTATCGCGCGAGGCTTCCGCACGCTTTGCCCGCGCGCCGCGTCGCGCCGATCGCTTGCAGGCACAGGGCGACGACGTCGGGGTGATACCGCTCTCCGGGATGACCGAGCGCCCGGGCAAGGCCGCCCGACCCCACGAAGAGCACGTCGATCTCATCGATGGCGGCAATCTCCGCGATGTTCTCGACCGCGCGCAGCGACGTGATCTCCACCACGATCAGCTTGTCGGCGAAATCGCCCGCCTCCGCGCGCGCGGAACGAATGACCTCGACGACGGAGCGCGCGGTCGCGGCGTCCTCGATCTCGGAGAGCATCAGCCCGTCGATCCCGCGATCGAGGTACCGCACCAACAGATGCGGCACCGTCAGCTCGGGACGCAACACCGCGTGCACGCCGGCGGCGTGAGCCGCGCGTGCCATCTCCTCGGCCTCTCGAGGGCCGGCCGCTCCGTGTTCGCAGTCGATGAAGATGGCGTCGAATCCGCTGCGGCCGAGCATCTCGGCGAGCGCCGGGCTCGCGAACACCGGATCGACCATCGTGACGACGTCGCCGGCGCGCAGGCGCGCTTTGAGCGGGTTCACGTGACGTCGGCGTACCGCGCCAGCGCGGCCCACGCGGGCGCGCCGAACTCGTCCTTCATGCGCGCGTAGTATCCGGACGCCTTGAGCTTCGCGCGGAACACGGCCGCATCGGTCGCGTTCACGGCGATGCCGGAGCGTTGCAGCTTGTCGAGGAGCGAGGCTTCGCGCACCGGCGTCTCGCGGCGCTGCGCCGCCACGGCTTCGTTCATGTGTTTGGTGACGATGGCTTGGAGGCTGGGCGAGAGCGACTGCCACTTCTCTTCGTTGAAGAGCGTCCAGAGGCAGAGCCACTGGTGGTTCGTCAAACTGATGTCCTTGATGGCCGGAGTCCAGCCGATCGACGCGAGCGCGCTGACGCTCGTGCTGACGCCGTCGATCAAGTGAGTCGTCAGCGACAGGAAGACCTCGTTGGTCGACAGGGCGACCGGCGAGCCGCCCAACAGCGTCATCAGCGCGATGTTGTTCTTCGACGGCCCGACGCGAATCTTGAGCCCGGCAAGGTCGTCGGGAACGCGGACGGGCCGCGCCACCATCATCAGCTGCAGAAATCCGGGGCTGAAGACGCGGCCCACGGGGCGCACGCCCTTCGCGATGATCTCGCGCCGCACCAGATCGCCGAGCTCACCGTCGAACGCCGCACACGCGGCCGCTGCGTCCTTGAACGCGAACCCGACGCTCGTGATGCCGGCCACCGGGACGATCGCGTCGAGGTTGGTGCCGGTGAACCCGAGCGCTTCCAAGGCCCCCGAGCGCAGCTGCGCGAGCATCGCCGACGTCCCGCCGAGTTCGCTGCTCGGGAACACCTTGACGTCCAAACGGCCGTTCGTTTCGGTGCGAATCTTCTCGAAGGCGGCGACCGCGTTCGACACGATCGGATCGTCCGGCCCTAAATCGATCCCGTACTTCCACTGGAATTCGGCCGCGCGCACGCCGCGCGGGAGGAAGGCGCACCCGGCCAAGCCGCCGGCCGCGCGCGCGATGAACGTTCGTCGAGACGTTGTCGGCACGCCCGACCGTTCGCCGCGGGGAGCCCGCACGCCCGCGCTGAAGAGGCGACGGCGCAAGCCCGGCAAAGGATCGTCGCATGAGCGTTTCCGTCAACACCTCAACGATCGGCACCGCCCCGTACACGTACCGCCTGGAGGCCGACTGGGCGAAGCTCCCCGAGGGCTGGGTGCTCAAGGACGTCGCCGCGGTCGGCGTCGACGCCGACGACCGCGTCTACGTGTTCAACCGCGGCAACCACCCGATGATCGTGTTCGACCGCGACGGCAACGTGCTCGACACCTGGGGCGAGAAACTCTTCAAGCGGCCGCACGGCATCCACATCGCGCCCGACGGCCTGCTGTACTTGACCGACGACGGCGACCATACGGTCCGCAAGTGCACGCCGAGCGGCAAAGTGCTGCTCGAGATCGGCGTCCCGGGACGCCCCGCGCCGAAGATGAGCGGCGAGCCGTTCAACCGCTGCACCCACACCGCGCTTTCGCCGCAACAAGACATCTACGTCTCCGACGGCTACGGCAACGCGCGCGTGCACAAGTACGCGCCCGACGGGACGCTTTTGAAATCATGGGGCGAGTGCGGCAGCGATCCCGGCCAGTTCAATCTGCCGCACAACATCTTATGCGACGAGGACGGCTGGGTCTACGTCGCCGACCGCGAGAACCACCGCGTGCAGATCTTCGACGGCGACGGCACGTACGAGACGCAGTGGAACAACCTGCACCGCCCGTGCGGGCTCGCGCTGTCGCGCGGCGCCGACGCGGCCGTCTACGTCGGCGAACTGCCCCCGCACATGCGCTCGAACATCGATTTCCCCAACCTCGGCGGACGCGTCTCGATCCTCTCGAAGAGCGGCAAGCCGATCGGCCGCGTCGACGGCCGTTCCGGCTTACCCGCCGGGCAGTTCACCGCTCCGCACGGCGTCGCGGTCGACTCGCGCGGCGACGTCTACGTCGGCGAAGTCTCGTGGACGGTGTACTCGACCTACCTGCACCCCGGAGAGCCGGTCCCCCCGAGCGTGCGCAGCCTGCAGAAGCTCGTCCGCACGAATTAATTCTTGGCGGGGATCACCTTGCCGTTGGTCACCTGCATCCAGATGCCGGTGCCGGTGCGCAAGCCGTCGGGGTTCATCGTGAAGTCGCCGGTCGCGCCGTCGACGTGCGTGTGTCCGAGCGCATCGCGCAGCGCGGCGCGGCGGTCGGCGAGCGGTTTCGTCGAGTTCAGCACGCCGCTCGATTTGAGCGCAGCGGCGATCAGGTAGACGGTGTCGTAGAGGAATGCCGACGTCGGCGCGGGCGCGACGCCGCCGCTGAGCTTGATGAAAGCGTCATCGAACGCGATCTTCTTCGGCGGCCCGACGTGCGGCCACGCGCCGAGCATCACGTAGCCGTTCGTCATCGCGGGCCCGGCGATGCGCAGCGAATCGGGCGTGATCGTCGTCGTCGTGAACAGGATCGGCTGCGTGATGCCGGCCGCGCGCACCGCCTTCGTGATCGCGCCGGCGGCGTCGGGATAGGCGCTGATCACGAGCGCTTCGGGGTTGAGCGACTTGGCCGCGTCGGCCTCGGCGCTATACGTGGCCTGCGACTCCGACACGTCGATACGGCGCAACACCTTCGTGCCGTCGGCTTGCAACGCGTCGAGCAGCGCGTTGGCCTGCACGACCGTCGCCGCGTTGTCCTTGTCGACGATCGCCACGACGTTCTTGGCGGTCGTCTCCTTCGCCCAACGCGCGGCCGCGAGTTTGGAGAGCTGCTGCGTCACCAGAAAGACGTTGAACGTCCACGGCCGGTTGTCGGCCATGATCGCCGCATCGGAGTTGCTGCCCGTGACGGTCGGGACGCCCGCGCCGTTGGCGACCGGGAACGCCGCTTTGCACGTGCCGCTCAGGTTCGGGCCCAGCACGACGAGGCTGTCGCCGACGAGCCCGTGCATGATCGTCGCCGCCTGCGTCGGCTGGCTGGCGTCGTCGAGCAGGTTGACGGCCAGGGGGTGGCCGTCGACGCCGCCCTTGGCGTTGATCTCGGAGATCGCGAGTTGGATCGCCGTCTTGTCGCCGGCGCCGTACTCGGCGCCCGCGCCGGTCAGCGGCACGATCACCGGAATCGTGAACGTCTCCCCGGCCGCGAAAGCCGGGGCGACCGAGGCGAGCACCATGACGATCGCCGCAGCGAGCCTTCGAAGCATCAAGATTCTCCTGGCGTGTACGAGCCGGCTTTCGCGAGAGCGTAGCAGACCCTCGTCGAAGTGAACCAGCAACTCATTATCATGTGTTTTCGAAACAGCCGGTACACGCTGCGGCCCTGCAGAAGCCGAACGCGACGAGGTACGCCTAGTGCAATCAACATCTATCAGCCTTCGGCCGCTGTCACATCTGTTCGGCGCCGAAGTGCTCGGGGTCGATGCGGCCCACGTTCCCGACGACCTCAAGCCTCTCATCCGTGAAGCGTGGCTCGAGCACTCGCTGCTCCTCTTTCGCGGACAGTCGCTGTCGACGCAGGAGCAGCTCGATTTCGCGACGATCTTCGGTGCCGTCTCGACGCAGGGCGAGGAGCGGCCCGAAGGGTTCAGCTACGTGTCGAACGTCGTCGCGGACGGCGTCAATCCGGCCGGCCCGCTCGGCTTCCACTTCGATCACTCGTTCTTTCCGCAGCCGCTCAGCGGCCTGATGCTGTACGCACTCGAAGCGCCGCCCGCGGGGTGCGGCGGCGAAACGCTCTTCGCGAGCGCGAAGCTCGCCTACGCGGCCTTCCCCGATGCGCTCAAGGCGCGGATCGCGCACCTGACGATCCGCCACGGTTGGCCCGACCTCTCGAAGCACACCGAGCTGCCGGGAATGGACCCGCGCCCCGAGGCGCCGCGCGCCGATCATCCGCTCGAGTTCGCGCACCCGCGCACCGGCGACAAGCTCGTGTTCTGCAGCCGCCGCCACGCCGACCGCATCCTCGAGCTCGCGCCCGCCGAGAGCGAAGCGCTGATCGACGAGATCACGACCTACGTGCGGCGCCCCGAGATCACGTACGCGCATGCGTGGCGCCCGGGCGACATCGTCGTGTGGGACAACCTCGCGCTGCAGCACGCGCGCACCGACTTCGATCCCAAATACAAGCGGCACATCCGCCGCGTGCAGATCGCCTGACGTCGACCAACCCTCGCACGTGAGCACGGCACCGATCCTCGACGTCGTCGATCTGCACGTGTCGTACGGCGTCGTGCGCGCGCTCGCGGGCGTGTCGGTGCGGGTCGACGCCGGCGCGTGCGTCGCCGTGATCGGTCCCAACGGTGCGGGCAAGACGACCCTGGTGCGCGCCATCGCCGGGCTGCTGAATCCGGTCTCCGGCACGATTCGCTTCATGGGCGACGACGCCGGACGTTGGCCGACCGAAGAGCGCGCGCGGCGCGGCATCTCGGTCGTGCCCGAGGGACGCGGACTGCTCGGCACGCTGACGGTCGAGGAGAACCTGCTCTTGGGCGGCTACGCGCGCCAGGACTCGCTCGCGCCCGACCTGCAGCGCGTCTACGAGCTCTTGCCGATGCTCGCCGGCCGGCGCACGCGGCGCGCGCAATTCCTCAGCGGCGGCGAACTGCAACTGCTCGCGCTGGGCCGTGCGCTGATGGCGCGGCCGAAGATCCTGTTGCTCGACGAACCGTCGATGGGGCTCGCGCCGCTGGCGCGCGACAACGTGTTGCGCGTGCTGCTCGAGTTCAAGCGCAGCGGGCTCGCGATGCTCTTGATCGAGCAGAACGTGTACCTCGCGCTCGAACTCGCCGACACCGTGCAGAAACTCGACGTCGGGAAGGTGACGTATCAAGGGCCGCCCGGCCGGCTGCGCGATCCGGAGACGATCAAGAACTTGTACCTGGAAGGCGCATAGCGATGTGGCTCTTCACGCACCAGTTGCTCGACGGGCTCGTGCTCGCCGGCGTGTACGCGCTGATCGCCGTCAGCTTGACCTTCATCTACGCCGTCTCCAAGCAGCTGCAGCTCGCGCACGGCGAGGTGATGATCCTGGGCGCGTACGCCGGCTACTTCACGCTGCTCGTCGTCCCGAATCTCTTCGTCGCGCTCGCGGTGGGGCTCGTGCTGGGAGCGCTCGCGGGTTGGGCGATCAACGACGGCATCTTTCGCTGGCTGCGCGGCGCGGGCCACTTGAGCATCGTGGCCGGGCTCGCGCTCAGCGCGGTGATCGAAGAGACATTGCGCCTGAGCATCAACCAAGGGCGGCCGGTCACGTACCCCGCCTCGGTCGAGGGGAACGGCGCAAGCAATCTGTTCCAGCTCCTCATCCTCGTGCTCGCGCTCGCGCTCGGCGCCGCGTTCCAATGGTTTTTGCTGCGCACCAAGCACGGCCGCGCGTTGCGCGCCACCGCCGACAATCCCGAGGCGGCGCGTTTGCTCGGCATCTCCACCGACCGCATGATCCGCTTGAGCTTCATCATCGGCTCGGCGATGTGCGCGTGCGCGGGCGTGCTGCTGACGTTGATCTATCAGTACGTCACGCCGTTTCTCGGCGGGACCGCCGGGCTGACCGCGGTCGCGATCATCCTCTTCGGCGGCCTGGGGAACATCCCGGGGGCGGTCGCCGGCTCGTTCGTGATGGCGCTGAGCCAAACGTTCACCAGCACCTACGTGTCGTCGTCGTACCGTGACGCGATCGCGTTCGCGATCATCGTCGTCATCGTGTTCTTCCGCCCCAACGGGCTGTTCGGCCGCGAGACCTCGATCCGCGCATGAGCGTCGACGTCCCGTCGGTCGTCACGGTCGTCTGCATCTACGTCATCATGGCGGTGAGCTTGTACTTGCCGATGGCGCTGGGCGACTTGTTCCTCCTGCCGATCGGAACGATGGGCTTCGGCGCCTACATCTACGGTTATCTCGGCGCGCACGGGGTCGCGCTTCCGCTCAGCGTCGCGGCCGCGCTCGCCGGTGCGACCGCGATCGGCGCGGTGATCGGCTGGTTCGTGCTGCGGCTGCGCGGGCTCGGCAGCGCGCTCGTCACCCTCGGCGTCATC
Organism: Vulcanimicrobiota bacterium; assembly: GCA_963749395.1. Taxonomy (GTDB): domain Bacteria; phylum Vulcanimicrobiota; class Vulcanimicrobiia; order Vulcanimicrobiales; family Vulcanimicrobiaceae; genus CAVVMT01. Next base: position 74,671 of record CAVVMT010000012.1, on the reverse strand, counting down.
CAGATCATCAGCGTCTTCTTCGCGAATTTCGATCCGTTCGGCGGGACGCAAGGCTTGAGCGGCGTCCCCAAGCTCGGCTCGTGGTGGAGCGCGCTGCTGCTCGCGCTGCTCGCCGTCGGCGGCACGCTGGTGCTCGAGTCGGGGCGCCGCGGCAACGTGATCCACGCGGTCGACAAAGACATGCTCGCGGCCGAATGCCTCGGCTTTCCGACGCGTCTGTTGCGCTTCGGCATGAACGTCGCGGCCTCGCTGATCTCGGCCGTCGCCGGCGTACTGCTCGCCGGGTACCTGACGTTCATCAGCCCCGACCAGTTCGGCTTGAGCGCGCTCAACCGCTATCTGATGGCGACGATCATGGGCGGCAGCACGACCGTGCTCGGTCCGGTCGTCGGCGGCCTGATCTCCGGCGGCGTGCCGCAGTTCATCCAGTTCCTGCAATCGTTTCAGACGCTGATCTTCTCGGCGTTCGTCATCGTGCTGCTGCTCGTGCGCAAGGAGGGGCTCGTGACCCGGCGCGACGTGCAGCGCCTGACGGGTTTGCGCGGTCGCGAGGCCGTGGTGACGCCGGTCGCGCTGCCGCAGTCGTGGCCCGGCGCGACGCTGCGCGTGAGCGGGATCGCGAAGGCGTACGGCGGCCTGCACGTGCTGCGCGACGTCGAGTTTGTGGCCGAGCGTGGACGGGTGCTCGGGATCATCGGGCCCAACGGCGCCGGCAAGACGACCTTGCTCAACATCCTCAGCGGCGTCATCAAGGCCGACGGCGGTACGATGACTCTCGACGACGCCCCGCTCGCGTTCGCGGCGCCGCACGACGCGGTGCGCGCGGGCATCAGCCGCACGTTCCAGAATCTGCGCCTCTTCGGCGACTTGACGGTCGAAGAGAATCTCGCCCTGGCCGATCCCGCGCTCGTCGCGGCGCTGCTGTCGCTCGCGGGGCTCGAAGACGTGCGCACGTCGCCGGCCGGCGCGCTGCCCTACGGCAAGCAGCGCCGGCTCGAGATCGCGCGCGCGCTCGCCTTACGGCCGCGCGTGCTGCTGCTCGACGAGCCGACCGCGGGGATGACCCACGAGGAGTCCGACGAGATCGCCACGATCGTGCGGACCCTCGGCGAGCGCGGGCTGACGATCGTCCTGATCGAGCACAACCTGCGCTTCCTGACCGCGGTCGCGCAGCGCGCGATCGTGCTCGACGCGGGCCGCCTGATCGCGCGCGGCTCGTGCGCCGACGTGCTGAACGATCCCCAGGTCGTCGAGGCGTATCTCGGCAAGCCGCTCGTCGAGGTCGCGGCGGTGCCGGAGAGAACGTGAGCATCATGTTGAGATGCTCGCGCCGGTCGTTTACCGCGGCGGCTGGGGCGACGTTCGCCTCGATCGGCGTCGTCCGCGCCCCGGCCAAAGCTGCGACGTTCGCCTACAAGTGCGGCGGCGACTATCCCGCCGGCGACCCGATCAGCGTGCGCGCGGTGCAGATGTGGAAGGCGGTTGAAACCGAGACCGGCGGCAAACTTTCGGTGCGCTTCTTTCCCAACAACCAGTTGGGGAGCGTCACCGGCATGTTCTCCGACCTGCGTTCGGGCGCGCTCGAGTTCATGCTCAATTCCGGCGCGCAGTTCGGCGGCATCATCCCGGTCACGCAGATCGAGAACCTGGCGTTCGCGTTCAAGGACATCCCCGCGGCCCTGGCCGCGATGGACGGCCCGCTCGGCACCTACATCCGCGCGCAGATCGAGGCGGCCGACATCGCCGTGATGCCGCACATCTGGAGCCAAGGGATGCACGACCTCACGAACAACGTGCGTCCGATCAGGGTCGCATCCGACCTCGAGGGGATCAAGCTGCGCATGCCCCCGAGCAAGATATTCATGGAGATGGCGACGTCGCTCGGTGCGGCGGCCACCCCGCTGGGCGGCAACGAGATCTACTCCGCGATGCAGACCAAGCTGGTCGACGGCGCAGACCTCCCGCTCTCGTACGTCGAACAGAACCACTTCTTCGAGGTGCAGAAATACCTGAGCATCACCAACCATCTCTGGGCCGGAAAGTGGCTGATCGGCAACAAGGCGGCCTGGAACGCGCTGCCGCCCGACATCCAGGACGTCGTCGTGCGCAACTCGTCTAAATACGCGGCGCTCGAACGGCGCGACTCGATCGCGCTCGACCCGGTGATCGCCGACAAGCTGCGCCGCGAGGGCATGATCCTCAACTCGGCCGACCCGTCGACGTTTCGCGCCCAACTCGCGTCGTACTACGCGCGCTGGAAGAAAGAATTCGGCCAGACCGCATGGTCGCTGCTCGAATCGTCGACGGGGCAAAAGCTCGGCTGAGCGGGTGAAAATTCTCGTCACGGGCGCGTCGGGCTTCGTCGGCGGCGCGTTCCTCGCGCGCTTCGGCACGCGCAGTGACCTCGAGATCGCGGGGACGGGGCGCCGCCCACTCGCGTTGCCGCGCTACGTGGCCGCCGATCTCACCCGTCCGCTCGACCTCGGCTTCCGTCCCGACGTCGTCATCCACGCCGCGGCGCGAGCCGCGCCGTGGGGCAGCGCGGCCGAGTTTCGCGCGCAGAACGTGCAGGCGACCGCGAACGTGATCGACTTCTGCGTGCGCAACGGCTTGCCGCGGCTCGTCTACATCTCGACCAGCGCGGTGTTCTATCGCGACGAAGATCAGCCCGGGCTCACCGAAGCGTCGCCGATCGGGCCGCGCTTCGTCAACGCCTACGCGCGTACGAAGCGCGCCGGCGAGCTGCTCGTCGAACGCTATCCGGGATCGTGGATCGTGCTGCGCCCGCGCGCGGTGTTCGGCCCCGGCGACACGACCCTCTTTCCGCGCATCGTGCGCGCCGCGCGCGAAGGCAAATTGCCGCGCTTCCGGCGGCAGGTGCCGGCGCGGTCGGATCTCGTCTACGTCGACACGCTGTGCGACTACATGCTCGCGGCAGCCGCGTCGACGTTGTCCGGTGCGTTCAACGTGACCAATGCCGAGCCGGTCGAGACGGAGGCCTTCCTGTTCGGCGTCCTGGCGCGGCTGGGGATCGCGATGCCGCGCCGCACCGTCGACGTGCGGACTGCGCAGCTCGCAGCCGCCGCGATCGAAGGCTTCTACCGGGTCGCGCTTCCGCACAGCGAACCGCCGATCACGCGCTTCGGCGTCAGCGCGCTCGCGTATTCGAAGACGTTCGACGTCGCGAAGTTGCTGGCCGCGTTCGGGCCGCCGTCGGTCGGCATCGCCGAAGGCGTCGAACGCTTCGTGGCGAGCCTCGCGAACGCTGCCGCATGATCGCCCTCATCCTCGGCGGCGCATACGTGGCGGTGCTCGCGACGAAGGCGGCGCTGGCGCTGCAATACGTCGCGCGCGAACGCGGGCACGCGCCGCCGGCCTGCGCGGCACTGCCGGAGGCGACGATCGTGCAGCCCGTCCTGAGCGGCGATCCGCAACTCGAGACGACCCTGGAGCGCAACGTGGTGCTACTCGACACCGCGCGCTTCGTGTGGGCGATCGACGAGGACGATGCCGCGGGCAGAGCGGCGGCGGCCGCGATCGTCGCGCGCCATCCGGGGCGCGACATCGCCTTACTGCTCGCGCCCCAGCCGCCGCACGAACAGAATCCCAAGCTCTTCAAACTCGCGCGCGCGTGCCGTGCGCTTGCGACCGAAGCGTTCGTCGTGCTCGACGACGACACGGTCATGACCCGCGAGGGCTACCGCGCGCTGCTCGCCGCGCTCGATCGTTACGCGATCGCGACCGGATTGCCGAGTTACCTCCCGGGCGCGAACGCCGCCTCGTCGCTCGTCGCGCACTTCGTCAACGACAACGCGGCCTGCACCTATCTGGCGATGTGCCGGATCGCCGAGCCGCTCACGATCAACGGCATGTGCTACGCGATGCGCACGGCGACGCTCGCCGCGATCGGCGGCTTCGCCCCGCTCGTCCATGCGCTGGCCGACGATCTCGCGCTGGCGCGCGCGGTTCGCGCGCACGGCGGACGCATCTATCAGTCGCCGTGGCCGCACGCGACGGCGACGACGGTGCGCGACGCCGGACACTACGCCTCGCTGATGCACCGCTGGTTCTTGTTCGCATCGCTGCTCGTCGCGACCGAACCGGTGCCGCGCAGACTGCTCGTTGCCGGACTCTACGTGCTGCCGGCGCTCGTGCTGTGGGCACTGCTCGCACGCCTGGCCGCCCGGCGCACGCGCGAAACCGCGATCGTCGCGTGCGCGGTGCTCGCGGCCCGCACCGCGATCTTGTGCGCCGTGCAACGGCAGACCCTCGGCGAGATTCGCCACGCGCCGCTGCCGTCGCTGGTCTCCGAGTTGGCGCAACCACTGCACGCGCTGCGCGCGCTCGTGCATCGCACGATTCGCTGGCGTTCGCGGCGCTACCGCGTCCGCCGCCTCGACGACTTCACCGAGCTCGAATGAAGCCGCCCTTGCAGATCGCCTTCCTGACCGGACAAAGCGATCCGCACAGCTGCGCGTTGACGGCCACGCAAACGCGCTTTCTGCGCGAGCTTCCGGTTCCCGAACCGGCGAAGCTCTACCTGAACTTTCCATACGACCCGGGCTCTGCCGGAGGCGCGCCCGATCCCGCTCGCGCTCGCATCGTGGAACAACGTGCGGCAATCCCTCGAAGCGCTGACGCCCGGCTTCGCCCGTCGCTATGCGCCGCCGGTCGCGGCCGTTATCGAGCGCGCCGAGCGAACGCTATTCCTTGCGGGAAGTTGCGGTATCCATCTGCTCCGCTCGCTGCGGCTCCCGCCGGCGCTGATGCATCGCCTTGCGGTGTTCGCGTACGGCCCGGTTGCGCTCGGGCGTCCGGACTGCCGCCATCTGATCGTCGGCAGCGAAGGCGACCGGATCTCGCGCGCCTTCTTCCCGCGCCCCGACGTCATGGTGAACTCCGATCACCTGCGCTATCTCGACGATCCGGCGCTCGCGGCCGCATGCCGCGCGTTTTTGCGCACGCTCGACGGAGGCTGCTGATGGCGCGCGTTCTGTTCGCAGCGCCTCCGTTCGCGGGCCACCTCCATCCCACGCTCGCGCTCGCGCGCGGCTTGCGCGCCCGCCACGACGTCGCGATCGTCTCGACGCACGGCGCGCGCGAGCGCATCGAAGGCGCGGGGATCACCGCCGAGCCGGTGCTCGCCGGAGCGGACGCGGCCGTCGAGGCGATCGCGAACCCACCCACGGCCGTGCGCTCGAATCCGGTGCTGCTCAACCGTTCGCTACGCGCGAACATCGCGCTGATGGGCGCCTTCCGCGACGAGTTCGCGGAAGTCTGCGTGCGGTGGAAGCCCGACGTCGTGATCGCGGAATCGGTCGTGCCGGTCGCCGGGATCGTCGCGCAGCGGCTGGGCATCCCGTGGTGGACGCTGATGGCCAGCGCCCCGAGCGTGATGGAGAACCGCACCGCGCCGACGTCGTACGTCGGCGGGTGGTCGCCGCTCGGCGCGCCGCTCGGCCCGGTGCGCGATTGGCTCGGATGGACGGCCGTGTCCGGCTTCAAGCGCGCGGTGTTCGCTCTGTATCGCCGCAGCTTACACGACCTCGGCTTTGCGTCGCTCTACCGCGGCGATGGCATGGAGATCGTCTACTCACCCGAACGCATCCTGATGGCCGGCGTGCGCGAGCTGGAATTCGCGCGCGCTTGGCCGCCTCACGTGATCTTCGCCGGGCCGCTCACTCTACGCACCGCCGCCGCCCTTACCGCTCGAGCCGCCGCCGGCGAAGGGCGCGCGCAAGCGCGTGTTCGTGACGATGGGAACGCAGATCCCATGGTTCAAGGAACGCGCGGTCGCCGCGGTCCGCACCGCCGCGCGTGCGCTGCCACAGATCGACTTTCGCTGCAGCTTGGGCGACCGCACGGGCGCGGGCGAACGGCGCGAAGGCAACCTCGTCGTGCTCCCTTACGCGGACTACGCAGCCGAGATCGCGCTGTGCGACCTCGTGATCCACCACGCCGGGACCGGCATCGCCAACGAAGTGTTGAGCCTCGGTGTTCCGTCACTCGTGCACCCGGTCGACTACGATCAATTCGACACCGCTGCCCGGCTCTGCGCCGCCGGCATCGCCCGCCGGCTGCGATCGCTGAGCGACCTCGCGCGCGCCGTACCGGACGCGCTTGCCGACCGCGGCCTACGCGCGCGCAGCGCCGCGTTCGCGCAGATCGTCGCGCGCTACGATGCCGTCGCGCTGGTCGACGCGGCGCTCGCAACGCTTCCCCGCTCATGAGCCCGCGTGCGCCGGCACGATTCGCAAGTGCGGTTCGGCGCGGTGCAGCGCAGCGAGCTTGCGCAGCGTTTCGCGGTAGCGCGCGGTGTCGCCGAGGAATGCGGTGGTGACGACCGGCGGCGGCGTGCACCGGGCGTAGCCGGCGTGCGACCACGCGGCGTCGCCGATCAGCAAGAGCGGGCCGTCCGGGGTGTGCGGCAGGTACAGTCCGATGTGGCCGTCCGCGTGCCCGGGCAGCGGCACGACGAGCGCGGAGCCGTCGCCGAAACAATCGCGAGCGACTCCGAACGCACCGAGCGCGCCTGGAATTTCGACCGCGCGAAGCTCTTCTGCGAACGACAGCCGCTCCGCGACGTCGCTAGGGAGCAACTCGCGCAGGAACGCGCGCCGGAGGCCGCCCAGCCGCCCGCATTCGCGCACGCCGTCCCACGCTGCGCGCGAACAGACGATCGCAGCGTTCGAAAAATCGCGCAGACCCGCGACGTGGTCGGCGTGAAAGTGCGAAACGACGATCGTCCCCACGTCATCCGCGCCGATCCCGCGCGCGGCCAGCTGCGACGCGGCAGTCTCCTGCGCGTCGAGCGTCACCGGCGTCATCCAACGATACAGCCGTTCCGGAAACGCGCGCGTCGCCGCCGCGAACTGCGGCGCATAACCCGTATCGAACAAGACCGCGCCGCGCGTGCGATGCTCGATCAGCGCGAAGCCGGCCGGAAACCGGCGCGGGCGCCAGCTAGCGCCCCGGCGTGTCATCGCCTCCGGATGAACGCAGAACCCGGCCGCCAACAGCGCGACCGACCGGATCGGCCCGCGCTCTACAGGCGCCACACCGCAGCCGCGAGCGTGATCCCGGCCGCGCTCCCGAGCACGAGCATCAAGCTGCCTTCGCGCACTAAATCGTGGCGCCGCGCCCAATCGAGCGCGCTGGGCAACGAGGCCGACACTTGATTCCCGTAGTCGGTGAAGATATTGAGCATACGGCCGCCGGGGATGCCCAGCCGCCGTTCCATCAACGCCAGTGCAGTTGCGCTGGCCTGATGGGGAACGGCGAGCTCGATGTCGCCAAGCGTCACCCCGGCGGCGCTCAGCGCCTCCTCCATGATCCGCGGCAAATGGTCGGCGGCGACCCGGTACGCGAGCGTCCCGTCCATCTCGAAGTACGTGCCGCGCGCGAACGCCTCGCGGTCGCCGTGCGGATCGAGTGCCGTGCCGCCGGCGCGCAGTTCGCACGCGGACGCCCCCTCGACGTGGGTCTCCATCTTCAAGGCGAGGATGCCGGTGCCGGGGGTGCGGCTCTTGCACAGCACCATCGCGCCCGCACCGTCGCCGAAGATTCCCGCGACCTTGACGTTCTGCCAGTCGAGCCCCTTGGACGGCATCTCGGCCGCGACGACGAGCACGCGTTCGTAGCGGCCGCAGGCGATGAACGCACCCGCGACGTCGACCGCCGCCAAGAACCCCAAGCAGGTCGCGTCGACGTCGAACGCCGGCATCGGCAGCGCGTCGAAGTGGAGCGCCTTTTTCAGCAGCACGGCGCTGGTGGGAATCGGTTGGTGCGGCACCGAGCGGGCGAACAGCAGACAATCGATGTCGGCCCCGGTGCAGCCGGCGGCATCGAGCGCCGCGCGCGCCGCGGCCGCGGCCATGTCGATCAGCGTCTCGTCGCCGGCGACGTAGCGTACGCGCACGCCGCTCGCCGCTTCGACCGTCCCGGCTGGCAAGCCGAGGCGCTCGTCGATGCGGCTCGACTCGAGCCGCAGCTGCGGAACGTACGATCCCGTTCCGGCGATCGCGATACCGTACACCGTTTGCCTACTCCGTCCTTGGACCGGTGCCGGCGCGCTCCCCGGTTGCCACGCGCGTCGAACGCGGCGAAGCTTTCGATCCGTAGGAATCTCGATCCCTGGACGCAGCTCGACGTCGACCGGTCCGGCGCCGGCCTTGGCGAGCGCGGCCGCCAGGTTCGCCGCCGCCGCGGCGGCGGCATCGCCGGCGAGTTCGCGCGCGAGCGACAGCTCGACCCGGCGAGGCCCGGTTTGCACGACCCTGAAGTCGAGGATGCGCCGGTCGGCATCGACGACGGCGTTGCGGATCACGTCGGGCGTCACGGTCACCAAATCGCGCTGTGCGCCGCCGCCCAGCAGAAAGACGTCGTCGCGCGCGACCCTCGACGCTCGCCACCGCTTGCAGCGGCGAGCCGCACGCGCACGGCGCGTCGCTCAAACGCAACAGATCGTTCATGCGATAGCGCGCCACGATCTGCGTCGACCGGGTGAAGTCGGTGACGATCGGGACGGCGAGCGCACCGGAGCCCGGCACGGAACCCCACTCGAAGGCGACGATATCCTCGGCGAGGTGCAGCACGCCGCGCGCGCACGCGACCCCGAAGAGCCCCTCGGTCGCCATGTAGATCTCGCGCACCGTCACTCCGAAGCCCGCTTCGATCGTCGCGCGATCGATCGGGTCGAGGACTTCGGCACCCGAGAAAACGGCGCTCGGATGAAGGCCTCCGCCCTCCGCGAGCGCCCGCAAGATTTTGGGCGCGGCCACCAGCGTGTCGGGCGCGTAGGCGCGCAACGCGTCACGCCAGCGTTCGATCCCCAGGCCCACGTCGAAGAAGCGCACCGAGAACCGGCCCGACTCCGACGCCGACGCGTACAGCAAGCCGAACGTGGGCAGCACGAAAGCGACCCGGTGCCGCGCCCACGGAACGCCCGGCAGCGTCTTGGCGGCGATCGTGCCGAGCCACGTGAAGCGCTCGGCTTCGCTCAAGAGGTAAACCCCGCGGTTCCCGCTGGTCCCCGTGCTCTGCCCGACGATGAGCCCGCGCACCCGTTCCTCGCCGCGGTCGAGAGCCCGGCGCGCTTCCTCGAACGTCACGCCGGCGACGTTGAGCCGCTCGAACGCGGCCGCCACCGCGGCCTTGTCCATCAGCGGAAGATCGCCCAATTCGCGCGCGGCGAGCCCGGCGTAGAACGGAACGCGGCCCACCATCCCGGTGAGAAACCGGCGCAGGCGGCGCCGCTGCCAGGCGGCGACGTCGGCGCGCGTCCGCAGCCGCGCCGCAAGCCGCCGCGTGCGCCAAAATGCGGCCACGGCGTGGGCGAGCGCCGGATTCACGGAGAGCTGTGGTAGAGCATAAGGACGCCTGCGTTCGGCCGGCACCCGGGTCCTCTTCCCCCGCTCGCCGAGGCAATCGCTCCTCAATGGGAAAACTCTGTGGGCCGGGCCTCGATTGTGAAGCGATCCTTCACGGGAACCGGCTTTCGCTTCTGATACAATCGAGCGCGCCCGGCCCTCACCCCGGGTTCCAGAGAGAGATCATGCCGCATCGGCGCACTACGTTCAGCAAATTCATCATCGAGCAGCAGAAGTCGGACCACCCCGCCGATACGCAGCTGACCGCCCTCCTGAACGACATCCAGACCGCCTGCAAGTTCATCGCGGTGGCCGTTTCGCGCGGCGCCCTGAACGGTGCCCCGATCTCCGCCGGAGCCGACGAGATCATCCAGATGGAGTGCGCCCTCGGCGGCACCCTCAGCGGGCTGCTCTCGGAGGCGCGCGCCGATGTCGAACCGATCCCGCAGGGGTACCGGCGCGGCCCCTATCTGCTCGCCGTCAACCCGCTCGACGATGCGTTCAATCTCGACATCAACGGCACGGTCGGGACGATCTTCTCCGTGCTCGAGGGTCCGCCCGACCTCGCGCGAGCCCAGGCGGCCGATTTTCTGCAGCCGGGCCACCGGCAGCGCGCCGCCGGCTTTGCGCTGTACGGGCCCTGTTCGATGCTCGTGCTCACGACCGGCAACGGGGTCAACGGCTTCACCCTCGACCGCGAGATCGGTGCGTATACGTTGACGCATCCCGGCATGCGCATCCCCGAGGAGACGCACGAATTCGCGATCGACGCCTCCGACGAGCGCTTCTGGGAGGAGCCGGTGCGCCATTACGTCGCGGAGTGCGTGCAGGGCAAGGACGGCGACCGCGGCGAGGACTTCGACATGCGCTGGGTCGCCTCGATGGTCGCCGAACGTGCACCGCATCCTGATCCGCGGCGGCATCTTCATCGATCCGCTCATCACCAGAGAACCGCCGCGCGCCGGCCGGCTGCGGCTGCTCTACGAAGCCAACCCGATGGCGATGATCGTCGAGCAGGCCGGCGGCCTGGCGACGACCGGGCGCGAGCGTATCCTCGACCTCGAACCGGAGAGCCTGCACGAGTGCGTTCCCGTCATCCTCGGATCGCGGCGCGAAGTCGAGCGGCTCGGCGAGTATCACGCCGCCTTCGATCGCGGCGAAGCGCTGCGCTTCGAGTCGCCGTTCTTCAACACGCGATCGTTTTTCCGCACGATCTAAGGAGCTGCAAAGCGAGCTATGTCGACCAAATATCCCGTCATCGCCATCACCGGATCGTCAGGCGCCGGCACCACGACCGTCAAGAGAACTTTTACCAGATCTTCCGCCGCGAGGGCATCGCGGCCGCGTACGTCGAGGGCGACGCGTTCCACCGCTTCGACCGGCTCGAGATGCGCGACCGCATGGAACTCGAGCGGCAGCAAGGCAACGCGCACTTCAGCCACTTCGGTCCCGAAGGAAACCTGTTCGAGGAGCTCGAGACACTCTTCCGCATTACGGCGAAACCGGCACCGGCCGAACGCGCAAGTACCTGCACGACGACGTCGAGGCCGCGCCCTACGATCAGCCGCCGGGCACGTTCACGCCGTGGGAGGACGTCCCGCCCGGCTCCGACGTGCTCTTCTACGAAGGGCTGCACGGCGCGGTACGCACCGACACCGTCAACGTCGCGCAGTACGCCGATCTGCTCGTCGGCGTCGTGCCGTCGATCAATCTCGAATGGATTCAGAAGCTGCACCGCGACAAGACCGCGCGCGGCCACTCGCACGCCTCGATCGTCGATACGATCCTGCGGCGGATGCCCGACTACGTCAACTACATCGTGCCGCAGTTCTCCGAGACCGACGTCAACTTTCAGCGCGTGCCGATCGTCGACACGTCGAACCCGTTCATCGCGCGGGCGATTCCTACGCTCGACGAGAGCATGCTCGTCATCCGGTTCAAGAATCCCAAGGGCATCGACTTCCCTTACTTGATGGCGATGCTCAAAGAGTCGTTCATGTCGCGCGCCAACACCCTCGTGTGTCCGGGCAGCAAGATGGAACTGGCGATGCAGCTGATGTTCACCCCGCTGATCTGGCAGTTGATCGACCGGAAGAAGCGCCTGCGCAAGTAGAGCTTCAGCGCGGCGCTCCGCCGAGGGCCGAGATCGCGTCGTGGACCGATTTGAAGAAGTGGTCGGACCCGATGGTCGCGACCAGCCCGGAGCGTTGCGCCGACGTTTGCGCGTGGGTGACGATCAAGCGCGCGATCGCGACGTCGATGCCGCGCGAACGCAGCTCGCGCACGGCCTTCTGCACCGATTGCGAACCGGTGTAGTCGAAGTCGGTCACGCCGGAGGCTTCGATGACGACCAAGCGCACCGGGTCGCCTTCCTTCGCGATCGCGGCCAGCAGCATGTCGTCGCAATATGTTGGCGTTGGTGAAATTGATCGGCGCGGCGGGCGAAAAGACGAGATCGCCGGGCAGCTTTTGCCCGTTGGGCTCGTCGCTCGCCGGCCACCACGATCGTCGAACCCGGGACGTGCAGCAACTCGGTCGCCGGCGGCCACATCATCAGCTGCACGCCGTGGGCGAGCGAGAGCATGATCGCGAGCAGCATCCCGGTCTGGATCGGGAGCACGATGACGAACAGCGCTCCGGTGACGAGCAACCTGAACTCGCGGCGGCTGTACTTCGCGATGCGAACCATGTCGGCCAAGCCGGAAGATGTGCATCGCGATGTAGATCAGCAGCACGCCCGCCAGGGCCGCTTGCGGCACGTAGGCGAGCAGCGGCGAAGCGAACAGGATACCGCGACGACGGCCGCGACCGCGAAGAGCGCCGCGAGCTGCGACGATCCGCCGGCAGCCTTGACGACGCGGTTCGCGGCGGGCTGCTGTCGACCGGAAAGCGCCGAAGAACCCCGCCAGCACGCTGCCGGCGCCGACCGCGAAGAAGTCGGTCGCGCTGTCTTCGCTCTCTCCGGCTTGGCCGGAAAAGAACGTCCGACGGCGGCCGTCTGCATCATGCAGACCGCCGCGACGACGAGCGTCAGCGGCACATCGGCGCGAGATCGCTCACGCCGGCACCTGCGGGTAGATGGAACGACGGAGCGTCGCCTGCAATGCCCCGAGCATGGCACCCCGTGCCGCTGAAGCGACCAAACGTACGCCGCCGCCGCCGCGCCGGCGAGCCCGATCAGCGCGCCGGGGATGCGGTTGCTGATGCGCTGCGCGCCGAGCGCGACGGCGAACACGCCGGCGCCGACCGCGAGATCCGAACCCGTTGGTCTGCGCGGCTGCGTCGAGCAGGCGCAAGAGCCGGCGAGCAATCGATCCGCTCGGGTCGGCGAGGCCGAACAGCGCCGGAAGCTGACCGACGACGATGTGCACGGCGATGCCGGCGAAGAATCCGACCGTTACCGGCACCGAGAGCAGATCGGCGATCCACCCGGCGCGCACCAGCGCCGGCGACGACGAGCACGATGCCGACCGCCATCGCCAGCAGGCCCGCAGCGGTGCGTAGTGGACGCTGCGTCGCCCCCACCAGAGCCGCGAGCGTGCCCGGCGAATATCGGCGCGATCGTGGAGTCGGCGCCCACCGAGAGGTATGGATTTGCCGCCGACACCGCAAACGCGAGCGAGCCGGCGATGAAGGCGTAAGAGACCGGCTTCCGGCGGAAAGCCGGCGAGCTGCGCGGTCGCGAGCTGTTCGGGGATCGCGATCGCCGCCAGCATGATCCCACCGACGAGGTCGCCCGGGAGCAACGCCGCCCGATATCCCCGCAGCGACGGAAACACGGCCAGCCGGCGAACGCGCGCGAGCATATCCTCATCGTATCGGCACGAGTGATGAAAGCGCCCGCTATGCCGGTATCCTCGCTCGTGATAGCCAAGGACCCGCACTGATGCTGATCGCAAAACTCGGTGAAGCGTTGATGCTGACGCTCGGCATGATGTGGCAAGTCGGCTGGAGCCTGATCCTGGGCTTCGCGCTTTCCGGCGCCGTCCAAGCGCTCGTGTCGAAGGAACGGATGCAAGCGCTTGCTCGGGCGCGACGGCATTCGCGAGATCGCGATCGCCACCGGGTTCGGAGCAGCGAGTTCGTCATGCTCGTACGCGGCGGCGGCGATGAGCAAGACGCTGTTCAAGAAGGGCGCGGCGCTGATCCCAAGCCTCGCTTTTCTCGTTTTCCTCGACCAATCTCGTCATCGAACTCGGCATCATCCTGTGGTTGTTGATGGGCTGGCAGTTCACGCTCGCCGAGTGGCTCGGCGGGATCGTCTTGATCGCGGTGATGACGCGTGCTCGTGAAGCTGACCTACCCGCGAGCGAACTGGTGGAGGAAGCACGCCGGCACGTCGACGAGGTGGGCGGCCACGATCACGGATCGATGGAAAGCGAAGGCGCGACGGTGCTCGCAGCGGCTGCGCGATCCCGGCACGCGCGTCGCGATCGCGAAGAACTTCGCGATGGATTTCTCGATGCTGTGGAAGGATCTCGTCGGCGGTTTCATCCTCGCCGGCTTGCTCGCCGCATTCGTCCCCAACGACGCGTGGAAACGCTGTTTCTCAACGGCGCCCCGCCGGCGGTGCGGCTCGTCGAGAACGCGGTCGTCGGTCCGCTGATCGCGATCTTCTCATTCGTCTGCTCGATCGGCAACGTGCCCCTCGCGGCGATCCTCTGGACGAGCGGCATCTCGTTCGGCGGCGTGCTCGCATTCCTGTACGCCGACTTGATCGTGCTGCCGCTGCTCGACGTGTACCGCAAGTACTACGGCGTGCGCATGATGCTCTACATCTTCGGCATCTTCTTCGCGACGATGGTGATCTCGGCGATCTTCATGGACGGCGTCTTCTCCGCGCTCCACATGGTGCCCAGGCCCAATCCGAACATTCGCGCCGATCTCTCGATGTTCTCGTTCGACTACACGTTCTATCTCAACCTGATCTTCGGCGCTTTGGCACTGTACCTGTGGCGCCTGGACGTGCAGAACCCGATGGATCACTGCGCCCATCACGACCATCCCGAGCACGCCGAAGGCTGATCACAGCGTCGCGCGCATCTCTTCGAAGACCAGCTTGCCGAGTTGGCGGCCGATCTCGCTTCCCATCTGCGAGCCGGCGGTCGCGTTCGGATCGAAGATGCCGCCCCGGTCGCCGTCGCAGGCGCGCACCGCGAGGCGATTGCGAAAGAAGGCATCCAGCCGCGCCGCCGCGCCGTCGGTCGCCTGCGTGAACCCGTTGGCGCTCATGAGGCTCTGCAGGCCGAGCAGTGCCTCACGCGCGACGAAGCTCGTCTCTTGGAAGGTCACCGGAAATGGAACCGCTTGGTTGACGATGCCCGGACGCATCAGGGGGCAGTCGAGCAACACGTAGTCGGAGCGTCCCGGCGTGCCCGACGCGTACCAGTAGATCGCCGGCGAGGTCGAACTGCACCGGCGCAAGCGCCGCCTGGGCCTGCCGGACGGGAACCGTCACGACGCCGGCCTTCGGAACGAGCGCCGGCAGAAAGTCGAAGACCGCCGCTTCCTTGCCTGGATTTTGGGCCGGAACGTCGCGCCCGGCTTGGGTGACCGCGACGACGAAGACCGCATCCGGCGGCATCGCCGCGAGTGCGACCCGGTAGGGCGACGGCGCGGCCCCCAGCAACAGGAGCGCGAGCCCGGCGACACAGCGGCTGAACATCAGCTCCACCTTTCCTTTGCCGGCCCGGCAATCATCCGTCATCCACGGCACATTCTCACCCGGCTTCCAGAATCGGCCGAAGGCCGGTCGCGCGGCGCAGCGAAACTTGCGCACGAACCGTGATCATTCGCCTTCTCCTCATCGCGCTGGGAATCGGCTCGCTGTTCGGCTGCAGCGGGGGCGGCGGCTTCTTGCCCAACGGCCCCCATGCCATGAATCAGCAGGCGCTCAATTCGGTGGTCGCGGCGGCCTCGACCGAGCACGACGTGCCCGCGAAGCTCGTCAAGGCGGTGATCCGGGCCGAGTCGGGCGGCGATCCGAGCGCGATCAGCCGGTCGGGCGCCCAGGGGCTCATGCAGCTGATGCCCGCCACCGCCCAGATCTACGGCGTCGTCAACCCCTTCGATCCGTCGATGAACGTCGACGCGGGCGCCCACTACCTCCACGACCTGCTCGTGCGGTACCATCACAACCTCACGCTCGCCCTCGCTGCGTACAATGCCGGCCCCGGGGCGGTCGACGCGGCGCACGGGGTCCCGTCCTTCGCCGAGACGCGTGCCTACGTGGCGCGCGTGACCGCGGCGTACCGCAGCAATTAGGGCAGCCCCCGACGATGGCGTCGATCCCGTCCGTCCGGCCCGCTCCGTTCGCGCCGTCGCTGCAGCCCGATCGTTGGGTGACGATCCTCGACGCCTACATCATCCGCGAGATGTCCGGGCCGTTCTTGGGCGGGCTCGCGGCGTTCTTGCTGTTCTGGTTCATCAAC
This sequence comes from Vulcanimicrobiota bacterium, assembly GCA_963749395.1. Taxonomy (GTDB): domain Bacteria; phylum Vulcanimicrobiota; class Vulcanimicrobiia; order Vulcanimicrobiales; family Vulcanimicrobiaceae; genus CAVVMT01. The sequence goes on along the minus strand of CAVVMT010000012.1, from coordinate 58,872 downwards.
ATCTTCTTCTTGGCGGCCGACTACGTCATCAACCAGCATGCGCCGATCTTTTTGGTCCTGCGCTTTCTGCTGTTCCGGGTGCCGCAGAGCACGCCGATGGCGTTCCCGTTCGCTTGTCTGCTCGGGACGCTGCTCGCCTTCGGCCGCTTGACGGCAGACAACGAGATCATGGCGATGCGCACGTCGGGCGTGCCGTTCATGCGCATCGCGCGCACGCCGGTGCTCATCGGCATCGGGATGTTCCTGCTCTCGTACGTGATCAACGAGAACATCGTCCCGATCGCGACCGACATGTCGACCCGCACGTTCTACCAGATCATTTACAAGACCCAGACGCTGCCGGTCGAGCCGGGATTGTTCCGCAAAGACCCCAGTTCCGGACGCGTGTTCTACGTCGGCTCCGTCGACCTCGACGGCAAGACGATGCACGACGTGATGATCTTCGAGCAGGCTCACACCTCGCAATTCCGCGAGGTGACGACTGCCCAGACGGCGACCGTCGACGGCGCGGAACTGCGCATGCAGACCGCCGTGCAGACGCGCTTCAAGCCCGACGGGCGCGTCGACGGCGTCGTGATCGGCCACGACGTCGTCGTCGGGTTGCCGCTCGGCGAATCCGCAGATAGTTTCCTGAGTACCGCCAACAACGATCCGTACACGATGGACGCGAAACGGTTGAGCCAGCAGATCAAACTGATGGAAGCGACCGGACAAGGCGGGACGAGCTTGGGACTTCCTGAAGATCACGCTGGCGCAGAAGCTGGCCTATCCCTTCGCATCGTTCATCGCAATTCTCATCGCGCTCCCGCTCGCGGTGAAGTTCGGAAAGAAGGGGCGCGCACTCGGCATCGCGTTATCCGTCGTCGTGCTCTTCATTTACTACGCACTGTCGGCCACGACCGCCGCATTCGGTCGTAACGACGTCATCAATCCCTACGTCGCTGCTTGGTTGCCCAACGTCATCATGGGCGGTTTGGGTACGCTGTTCATCTGGCAAGAAGACCGCTAAGGGATGCCGGGCGGCTTCACCGGGCGCGCTTGGATCGCGGCTGCCCTCAGCCTGGCTTTGATCCTGACGAACGCGATGCCGGCGCGCGCCCTCGAGGAGACGTCCGACTCGGCCCGCATCATCACGATGATCGATGCGCCGTGCGGCCCGGGTTGGAAGAAGGCCCCGGTCCCTTCGCCGCCCCCGTGGCGTCCCGGCCGCATCCTGATCCTGACGCATGCCGATCCGGGGATGCTCTTCGCCTTCGAACACGGCAGCGAACAAGTCGCCCAAGCCGTCGGCCCGACGCCCGTCCCCGACGCGATGCCCGACTTGAGCGGGACGCCCGTCCCCGCGAGCCCCGCGCCGGCCGAGCCGGGAGCGTCGCCGGCAGCGGCGACGCCGGCCCCAACCCCCACCCCCACCCTGATCCCGATCTCGCGGCCGTTCAGCGGGCAGGGCGTGCTGGTCGCGCCGACGCCGTTCTCCTCGTCGACGCCGTTCCCCACCCCGCCACCGCTCCCGACCCCGACGCCGCCGCCCGCCGGGCCGACCGGACCGGTGCCGCTCGTGCAGCCGTCGGGCTACCCGTCGCTTCCGCCCGGCGCCGGCTCCCCGCCGCCGTTGCCCACGCAGGCCCCCACGACCGCGCCCTCCGCCTCGCCCGCGCCGACGCTCGGCCCCAATCAGTACGCGATCCTGGCCGATAGGGTCACCGGCAGCACCAAAGACGGCATCCCCGGCGACGCCGACGGGAACGTGACGATCTTCTACTCGGACGGCTTGCTCTTCGGCGATCACGCTCACTACGACGGCACGCGTTACATCGACCTGACCGGGCATGCGTACCTGAAGAACCGCGCCGGCGACACGGTGCTCTACGCGGATCAAGTGCGCTTCGACAAGCAGACGCAGAAGGCGTATCTGATCGACGCCAACGGCGCCACCTCGCAAGGCGTCGAGCAGGGGCTGCTGCATTTCCGCGCCGCGACGATGGTTTCGAACAGTTCGGGCGTCGTGCACGGCGAGCACGCCTACATCACGACCTGCGAGAACCCGCGCGGCGGCTATCACATCGAAGGCAAGACCCTCGACGAAACGCCGAACGACAAGATCATCATCCACCATGCGACGCTCTTCCTGGGCGCCTTCGCGATCTTCTATTTGCCGCTACTGCTCATTCCGCTGCGGCAGCCCGGCCTCAAACAACGGCAGCAAAGCACGTTCCTGCCGGAGTTCGGCTACTCGCAGTCGGAGGGCGCCTACGTGAAGGCGCGGATCGGATTCGCGCCGAGCACGACGTACTACGGCTTCTACACGGTCGAGTACTACACGAAGATCGGCTTCAAGCTCGGCTACACCGCATACTTTCGAAAACTCAACGGGAAGCGGCTCTCCGACGTCAGCTTCATGCGCTTCGCGCAAACGGCGCAGACCGGAAACTCGACGAGCTACAACTTCAACCTCGACGACACCGAGAATTTCTCGAACACGCTGCGCGGACAGTTCAGCTTGGCGTACGTTGGAAACTACGGGCCGCTCGTCTCGCTGCCGCCGAGCTTCACGCTCAACGCCTCGGTGGCCCACGTCGGGCAGCGCAGCTCGCAGAACTACACGTTTCAGCGCTTCACCAACGGCGGCCAGCAGTCGAGCATGAACATCGGGTTCACCGATCAGCAGCAGTTGACGCAGCGGCTCTCGCAAGGTTTCAACTTCGGCTACTCGACGAACTCGAACAGCTACGCCGGATACGGTTCGCAGACCGACTCGTTCCACATCAACACGCTGACGCACTACTCGTCGCCGGGCATCGACTACGACTTGACCTTCGACCGCACGAACTCGGCGACGCCCTCGGGCATCTACAAACTCCCCGAGCTCTCGATCCGGCCGCACGTCCTCTTCCCCAATCTGCGCATCCTCCCGATCAGCACGCAGATCGTCATCGGCGAATACAGCGAGCCGGCGACGCCGCTGGCCACGCAGCGCCTGCAAGACACGCTGAACTTCGGGCCGATTCTGTTCAAGGTGCTCAAGACGAGCGACTTCTCGGCGACGTTCAACGTGTTGCAGGACGCCTACGGGACGGGCGACCTCAAAGCGCAGATCCAGCAGCAGATGAGCTTGACGACGCCGCTCGGCACACACATCGTCAACGCGCTGCAATACAACGAACAGAACTCGAACGGCCCGCAGTTCGAGCCGTTCAAAACGCTCGACATCATCGGCGGAGCCTCGCACGGCGCCACCGACACGATCCGTTTCTTCAACGGAAACATCTACAATCTAGCGCTCTCCGACGGCACGAGTTTCAATCGCCAGGCCCAGCCGATCTCGTACCAGTTCACGTCGCGCCCGTCGTACCGCTCGTCCCTGATCATCGGCGGCTCGTACGTTCCGGGTCCCGGCAACGGTTTCTCGACGACGAACGTGCAGGCGGCGACGCCGTTCGGCCGCGGCACCTACATCCAGATCTCGACCAACGTCGACTGGAAGAACAAAGGGCGCCTCGAGAGCAAGAACATCTACTACACGCACGTCATCGGCGATTGCTACCAGGTGCAAGTGCAATACAACCAAGATCTCAAGAACCTCAACGTGAGCCTGAACTTGCTCGCGCTGCCGTCGAAGTCGGTCAACTTCGGCCTGCTCAATCAGGCCAGCGGCCCGATCATCCCGCAGAGTCTGAGTTTCTAGCGGCGCTCCGCCCCAGGCTCCGCGCCCCATGGCTCACGCGCGCTCACGGACGTTGGTGCTCGCTAGATTTCGTGTTCGCGCTTGAGTTCGGCTAGGGCTTCGCGCTGGTTTTGCGCGGTGAGCCACTGGAGCGCGACCGGGCTCACTTCGTTGAGCACGTGTTCGGTGATGCGATAGTAGGCGCGATCTACGAGCGCGATCGATTCCGCGTATTCGGCGTCGTCGAAAACGCCGACGATGCGCCCGCCGCCTTTGAGATCGGTTACCACGTAGAACTTGCTCACGGCGACCCGGGTTGGCTACGCTTTGGGTATGGTCCCTGCGACAAGCGAAGAACCGAACGAAGGCTTTACGCTGCTTAGCGGAATCGTTCGACCGTTAGCCGCGTCAGCTCGCGCAATGCCTCGGTCGCGTCGTCGCCGAAGCGCTCGGCGAACTGGCGTTGCGCTTCGACCCACAGCGGGTACGCGCGTTGGTAAGCGCGTTCGCCGCGGGGCGTCAACGTGATCTGGCGGCGCCGGCGGTCGGTCGTCGAGCGCAAATGGACGAGATCTTGCGCCACGAGAGGCTGCAAATTGCGGCTCAGCGTCGTACGGTCCATCACGATCACGTCGGCGAGTTCCGAGACCCCGATCGGGCCGTGTTCGCGCACCTGCGACAGCAACGCATACTGTGTCGTCACGAGTCCCGTCGGCGCAAGCGCCTCATCGTAGAACCGCGTCACGCTCCGCGTCGCTTGCCGCAAAGCCGTGCAAATGCACCCGTTCACATCCTCGCCCACCTGCGCCGAAACCACGCAGACAAATTGCGTGTACCTACACCCAAACCCTTCTTATATCATCGACTGCGCCAAGCGCTTCTTGCCCGTGGCGTGTTTGGGCCGGCGAAGGCCGGCCCAAACACCTATGGCGAGTTGATGATTTCGCCGCCGGCGAGGGAGGCGCCGATCTGGCTCGAGGGCGGGTTGACGCGCCCCGTGACGTTCTGCTGGAGTTGCGTGACGAGGTCGAGATTCTGCGTCGTGTCGACCGGGAGGACGAAGCTCACGTCGTTCTTGCCGCTGTTGCCGAACGCGTCGATCGGCACGCCGTTCTGATCGGTCGTGATGACGTTGATGTACCAGACGTTCTGCGCCGGCGTCGTCGGGAGCAGCGTCGGGCCGGCCGACGCGGTCGCGGACGCGACCGGGCACGGCGTGCCGCCCGTCGGTGCGACGCACGGCGTGGCGGTCGGCGAAGCACTGGCCGACGGCGAGGCGGACGGGCTGGCGGTGGCCGACCCCGGTGACGGCGACGGCGACGCCGGGTTGGGCACGTTGAAGAGCGTGCGCTGGAATTGCAAGGTGAACTGCGTGCCCAACCCGTTGGAGTTCGGGGTGAACTGCAGGGCTTGGTTCGGGATCACCAGCTGCCGCGTGCCGAGCGAGGTCGAGGTTCCGGGCAATAGGTAGTACTGGATCAGCGCGGGCGCCGTCAGACCGCCGGAACCGCCCACGACGAACGCGAACGAGTAGTTCTGAAAACTCGTTTGATAGACGTTCGCGTACGGCTCGGTCCCGTTACCACTCGTGTTGAAGACGATGACGTAGCGGTAGTTGGTAAAATCCATGACCCCTTGCGTCGTCACCCGGATGAGCATCTGACCCGAGGGAATCGAATTTCCACCGTTACTGGTCCCATTCGAATTGAGCCCAGTGACTTGCCGCCCACAGGCTGCCAGGACCATCGCTACCACAAAAACGAGCACACTTACGCGGCGTAACATTCTCACCTCGGGACGTGCGAGCCGGCTGGTCGCTGCTGCGGTATGCTCGCTCGGCGTAGCCGCAGCTTTTCCCCCATTCAACGCCGTTTGGCTATTGCCGTTTGCTCTGGCGGGCTGCTTCGCCGTATGGTTTTCGAGTCCGGTCCTCGCCGCGGCAGGCTTGGGATTCGCGATGTCCTTCGTCTTATTCGGGACGATCTTTTCCTGGTTCGGGCAGACCGCGGCGCCCCTGGTGGGTCCGCTCGGCTTCATCGTCGTGCTCGGCCCGGCGCTCTTCGAGGCGCCGTACTTCGCGCTGACCGGGGCCGGCGCGGCGCTTGCCTGGCGCCTCGTGCCGCGCCCGCTCGCGCCGCTCGCCGCTGCGGCGGCCTTCATCGCGTGCGAGTGGCTTCGCTCGATCGGGCTGCTCGGGGTGCCGTTCGGCCAGCTCGGCTACACGCAGATCGGCACCCCGCTGGCCGGGCTGGCAGCGTTCGTCGGGGTGTACGGGGTCGGCTTCGTCATCGCGGTGGCCGGCGCGTACCTGGGTGGCGCCTTGCTCGACCGCACGCTCGTGCGTCCGGCGCTGATCGCGTTGGCGGGGTGCGCGGCGGCGAGCGCCGCCGCCTGGCTCGCGTGGCCGGCGCGCACCGCGCCGTTGACCGCCACGATCCCCGTGGCCGCGGTTCAGGCCGACGTCAAGCAATCGGTGAAGTGGCATCCCGACGAGCTTCCGCGCGGCGTCAACGCCCACGTTGCGCTGACGCAGGCCGTCACCGGCCATCCGCAGCTGGTCGTCTGGCCTGAGACCGTCGTGGCGACGATCCTTTCCGCCGATCCGGGGCTGCAGGCCAAATTCTCCGCACTCGCCCGCGCCGAGCGGACGACGCTCGTCGTCGGCTCGATCGAACGGGATCAGACCGGCTTCTACAACGCGCTGTGGGTGTACGGGCCGGGCGGCGAGCTGGAGGCGATCTATCGCAAGCGCCAGCTCGTGCCCTTCGCGGAGTTCTTGCCTTGGCGCGACGTGCTCGGGCACGTCCCGCTCGCCAACTTGATCTCGAACTTCAGCGCCGGCACCGCGGCTCAGGTCGTCGCCGCGGGCCCCTTGCGGATCGCCCCGATGATCTGCTGGGAGTCGGGTTTCCCCGACCTGGCGTTCGACCAAGTGCGGGCCGGCGCGAATGCGATCGTCATCGCGACCGACGACGCCTGGTTCGACGGGACGGCCGGCCCCGACCAGCATCTGAAGATGGCCCAGATGCGCGCGATCGAGACCGGGATGTGGACCGTCCAGGCCGCGCCGACCGGCATCACCGCGATCGTCGCCCCCAATGGTGCCCTGATGGCCCAAGCGCCGCAGGACGTCGCGACCGTCCTCGAGGCCCGTATCGGCCTGCCGGTGCCGACGGTCTTCGACCGGATCGGCCCGACGGCGGTCGCCCTGTCTGCAGTCGGGCTCTACGCGCTCCTGCTTGCAGCCGGCGTCTGGAGGCGCCGCCGCGCATGATGGGGCGCTCGCTCCGGCGCTTGCGGCAGTTTCTCTCCGACCCACTCCGGGCCGCGGTCGCGCTGGCGGTGATCGGCTTGGGGATCTTCGTCGGCATCGGCGTGTACCAGGCGGGGCTGGAAACGCCGGCGGTGCCGATGCTGCCGCCCACCCAGCTCGACAAAGGCGTGGCCGAGGGACGCCGGATCACCGGCCAGTCGTGGTCGTTCGACTACGACTCCGTGCGGATGACGCCCGACGGCGCCATCGCCGACATCGACGGCGTGCACGACGGCATCATCTATCGCTACGGCAAGCCGTTCTTGCGAATGACGGCCAAGCACATCACCGTGAACACCCAGACCAACGACTTCAACGCAACCGGCCCGATCCGCATCGAACAGATCACCAAGGCACACCGGCGCACGTTCAAGACCGACCTCGCGGCTTGGTCGGCGTCGACCCAAACCCTCACCCTGCCGCATCCTTCGATCGTCACGAGCGACGGGGCGAAGCTTTCGATCGGGAAGGTGACGATGGACTTTCGCACCGGCGATTCGAAGATCGGGGCGATGGTCGGCGGGGTGAAATTTTAGGCGCCGAGAACGCACCCGGTATGCGACTCGCCAGAGCCTTGCTTGCGACCGCGGCCATTTCGGCATTGAGCGCGTGCGGCATCGCCGGCCTGTTCAAGACCCCTCCTCCGCCCGTCGCCACGCCGAAGCCGACCCTGGTCGCGATGCGCGGCATTGCCATGCCGCTGCACACTGCCAGAGCCGGCGTCTCGTTTCGGCCCTTCGTGCCGGCGCGCGAGCTGGTCGACGTCGCCCTGCTCGCGCCCTATGCCGGAAATGACACCCGCGCCAATCGCGGGATCGGTTTCGAGTACGAGTCGGGGGGACGGCTTTTCGTGCTGTCGCAGTGGCCGGCGCACGGCACGCCGCCCGCCGGAGGCACCCCGCTCCGTCCCGAAGCCGAATGCAGCTTGACCCGCTACAAGCCCGACGGCATCATCTGGACGACGAAGCGCGATATCGTCGCAACGCTGCAGACCGACGGGAAATCATCCCCGTCTGCGGTTGAGACGGAAGCGCGCCGTCTCGTTCGTCGAGGCGCGTGCCGCTAGAGCGACCTCCGGCCGCTACTTTTCCTTCGGCTTCTTCTCTTCAGATTCGGCGTTCTTCTTGGCCTCGGCGATCAGTTGCTTGACCTTCTGTCCGCCTTTGTGACCGATCTCTTCGTAAAAATCGGCCCCGTACTTGTCCTTCACGACGCGACCGCCTTTTTGGCCGATCGCCTCGTAGAACTCGGCCCCGTGGCGCTCGCGCGTCACCTGGCCGCCTTTGCGCCCGATCTTCTCGTAAAACTCCGAGCCATACCGGTCGCGAACCGTGTCTCCGCCCTTCTTGCCGGCCTCCCGGACCGACATCTCGCCACCCTTCGCGCGATCGACGTCGGTCGTATTTTCGTCCTTTTCTTTTGCCATTGGAACCCCTTAGGTGCCGGCCTTGGTTGGAGCTTACTTGGGCTCCGTCGCCGGTCGTTTGGTTTTCTGACCGCCCTTTTGCCCGATTTCCTCATAAAAAGACGGGCCGTACTTGCTCTTGGTCGCTTCTCCGCCCTTACGGCCGATCGCCTCATAGAATTGTGAGCCGTACTTGGCCTTCACGCGGTCGCCACCGCGCTTGCCGGCCTCACGAACGCTCATACCGCCGGACGGCGAGGGTGTATCATCTGCATGGGTCGCCAAAACCGAAACCCTCCTATTGCTTGCTAACTCTACTCGCGTACATACCCTAGATCCCTGGCGCCAAACATTGATGTTAACCACGATTTTTCGAAATGTGATGGTACATGACGGCCACGGAACGGCCCCATTTACCACCGATCTGGCAACGTACGGCGACCGGGTCGCTCGAATCGGCAATTGTGAGGGCCAAGATGCGGCCGAAATCGTCGATTGCGGCGGTCTGGCCGTGGCGCCGGGGTTCATCGACGTGCATTCCCATTCGGACGAGCTTTGGCTCGCCGAACCGCGCGCGCTGTCCAAGATCTGCCAAGGGGTGACGACCGAGATCGCCGGCAACTGCGGCACGTCGGTCGCGCCGCTGCGCGGGCCGGCCCTCGAGCGCAAGCGCAAAGCCGCGCGCCTCTACCGGCTCGACGTCGAGTGGACCGACTTCGACGGCTTCTTCAATCTGGTCGAACGCCACGGCGTGGCCCTGAACGTCGCCTCGCTCGTGGGCCTGGGAACGACCCGGATGTGCGTCGCCGGCCCCGAGAGCCGCCGCCTCGAGCCCGGCGAACTCGTGGCCCAAGCCCAACTGGTGCGCGAAGCCGTGGAGCAGGGGGCGATCGGCGCCTCGAGCGGGCTGATTTACGAACCGTCACGGTATGCCGATCTCGCGGAACTGGTGGCGATGGCGGCCGCCGCGCGCGAAGGCGGCGCCGCGCGCTACGTCTCGCACGTCCGCGACGAGGGCGACCGGCTGCTGCCGGCTATCGAAGAGGCGATCGCCGTCGGGCGGCTTGCCGACGTCGCGGTGCAGTGCTCGCACCACAAGGCGGCCGGGAAGCGGAACTGGGGCAAAGTGCACGCCTCGCTCGAGCTGATCGACCGCGCGCGCAGCCAGGGACAGCCGGTCGCAGCCGACGTGTATCCGTACGTCGCGATGTGGACCGATCTGGCGACGATCTTGCCGGAAGACACCCGCGAAGGCGGGACGGCCAAGACGCTCGAGCGGCTCTGGGACCCGCCGACCGCGGCCGCGGTCGCGCTCGCGCTCAACCTTGCCCACGGCGACGAGTGGCACGACATGCTCGTGACCGACGTCGCGACCGAACGGAACGCGGCGGTCGCGGGGATGCGGCTCGACGACATCGCCCGCATGCGGCGCCGCTCGCCGGCCTTGACCGCGATCGAGCTCCTGCGCGAAGAAGAGCTCCAGGTGCAAGCGGCGTTCTTCAACATGTCCGAAGACGACGTGGCGACCGTCATCGGCACCGGGTTCGTGTGCATCGGCAGCGACGCGTCGGCGATCGCCGACCGCGGCGTCTCGGCGCGGGGCGTTCCCCACCCCCGCACGTTCGGCTGTTTCCCGCGCGTGTTCGGGCGGTTCGTCCGGCAGCGCCACGCGCTCGATCTGCCCGAGGCGATCCGCCGCATGACCTCGCTGCCCGCCGCGCTGTTCGGGCTCGCCGAGCGCGGGACGCTGACGCCCGGGGCGTATGCCGACCTCGTCGTCTTCGATCCCGAGACGATCGTCGATACGGCGACGTACGAACGCCCGTATCAGTATCCGCGCGGGATCTCGCACGTGTTCGTCAACGGCGTCGCCGTCGTGCGCGACGGAGAGCCGACGAACCGGCGCCCCGGACGCGTGCTCCGCGGCGGGCGCGGATGAATCTCGATCAGCTCGATCCGGCCCACCGCGACGTGCTGCTCGCCACCGCACGCCGGCGCGCCGTCGCGCGCAATGCCGTCGTCTACACGCCCGGCGACCCGTCCGACGCGGTCTTCTTCGTCGAGCACGGACGGGTGAAGATCGTGCGCACGACGGCCGGCGGCGAATCGTCGATCATCGGCATCCGCAATCTTGGCGACATCTTCGGCGAGCTGGGCTGGATGGCGGCCGCGCCGCGGGCCACCAGCGCCGTCGCGATCGAACCCTCGACGGTCGTTGCGGTCCCCGCGCCGGAGTTCGAGCGCATCTTGCGGCACGATCCGGCGATCGCGAAGACCTTCGTGCGCGGCTTGTCGCTGCGGCTGCGCGCGGCGCAGGAAGAGCTGACCGAACTCTCCGGCAAGAGCGTCGCGGGGCGCCTCGTCGATGTGCTCGGGCGTCTGGCCAGCGAACACGGCGTGAGCGAGGACGGGACGGTGCGCATCGCGTTGAACCTGACGCACCAAGACTTGGCCGACTTGATCGGGACCAGTCGCGAGACGCTGACCAAGGAACTCGGCGTGCTCGCCGACATCGGCCTCGTGCGCGTCGCGCACCGCACGGTGACGCTCGTGCAGCCGCGCGCGTTTCCGTTCGCGATGAGGCGCGCGTGAACGGCCGCGCGCGCCTCGCCGCCGCGTTCGCCGCGTTCGCGCTGCTCGCGGGCGGCGGCGCGACGGCCGCGACGAACGCGCAGATCGCGCTCGACGTCGGCGTCACCCGCCCGTCCAATGCGCTGCTCGTCCCGGTGACGTTCACGCTGACGTTCAAGAACCCCGGCGACGTCGTGCAAGCGACGTTCTTGACCGCCGACATCTATCAGATTCAAATCGTCGACGCCGCCTCGACCGTGTGGGATTCGCTCTATCAGCACCGGCCGATCGAGATCGAGCACACCGTCCCGGTGCCCTCCGGGTCGTCGCGAATCGCGTCGTACGTGTGGGACGGGCGCACGAGCGATCACCGCGCGCCGGCCCCCGGGCACTATCGCGCGCGCGTCATGATACTCGGCACGCTCGTCCATCCCGCTGCCGACGTGCCGCTCGACTTTGCAACCCCGACGCCGATCGCCGACGCGATCGCCGGGAAGGCCGACACCGACGAAACGATCTCCGGCACGCCGCAACGCGGGGCGACCGGCTGGGAGCTCACCGACGCGAGCGGCAGCATCGCCCTGTCGCGCTCGATGGGCCTGCGCGCGGCCGGAGAATGGATCGTGCGTGGGCACGTCGCTAAAGTACAGGCGACGACGCAGTTCGTCGTCACCGAGTTCGCGCCCGCGTTCGACAACCTCAACGCAGAGCCCGTGCCGACGCCGATCCCGTTGCCCTCGGGCATGACGCCGGTGCCGCGGCACACCCTACGGCCGATGAACGCCCACCCGTAGCGCGCGCAACCGTTCGCGCGCGGGGCAGGGTCGAGCGCACCATGGGACTTCGCATCGCGATCGTCGGGGCGGGCGGCCTAGGCAGTTACTTCGGGGCGCGGCTCGCGCACGGCGGCAACAGCGTTGCCTTCCTCGCGCGCGGCGCGCAACTCGCGGCGCTGCGCGGCGACGGCGTTCACGTCGAGAGCGAGCTGGGAAACCTCCACGTCGCGCCGGTCGAAGCGACCGACGATCCGGCGGCGATCGGCCCGGTCGACGTCGCGATCGTCTCGGTGAAGCTGTGGGATACCGAGAGTGCGGCGCGCGCGATCGAGCCGCTGCTGGGCCCGAGGACGTTCGCCGTTTCGCTGCAAAACGGCGTCGACAAAGACGACGTGTTGCGCGCCCGGCTCGGGGCCGATCACGTCGCCGGCGGGGCCGCGTACATCGCGGCGACGCTGGTCTTTCCGGGCGCCGTGCGGCACACCGGCAACGTGGCCAAGCTGATCTTCGGCGAATTCGACGGCGCGCGCAGCGCGCGCGTCGAGGCCTTCGCGGCGGCCTGCGCGGCGAGCGGCATCGAAGCGGAGATCAGCCCCGACATCGAGCGCGCGACCTGGGAGAAGTTCGTGTTCCTCGTCGGCGGCAGCGGGATGACGACCCTCACGCGCTTGCCGATGGGGCCGATCCGCTCGAACCCGCGCAGCCGCGCGCTCTTGCACGACGCGATGCACGAAACGGTGATGGTGGCGCAGGCGCGCGGCATCGCGCTGCCCGACGACTTCGCCGAGCGGCGCCTGGCTTTCGTCGACACGCTCCCCGAGGGTTTCGACTCGTCGATGCACGCCGATCTGCGGCGTGGCAACCGGCTCGAAGTGCCGTGGCTCAGCGGCGCGGTCGCTCGCATGGGACGCGAACTCGGCGTGCCGACCCCGGTCAACCGCGTCATCGCCGACGCGCTTTCGCCCCTCGAAAACGGCCGCGCGGCGACAACGGCATCCGCCTAAAAACACAAGCCACGAAACGACTTTCCGCGTTGCGCCGCGGGGTTCGGCGCGGCCCGGCGCGAACGCTCGACGTTGCTTATGATCACCTGTCCGTTCCCGATCCTCGCCGACGAACGCATTGCGCTCGAACCGTTGCGCCTCGACCACGCCGATGAGGCGTTCGCGCTCATCGCGCGCGATCGGCCGTATTTGGCGCAATGGCTCTCGTGGGCCGAGTCGATCACCACGCTCGACGACGTGCGGCTCATCATCGAGCGCAACCTCCGCGCATGCGACGAGGGCACCGACGAGCAGTACGTCGTCGTTGCCGACGGCGCGCTGGTCGGGATGATCGGCCTGCACCACATCTCGCGCGTGCACCGCAAAGCCGCGATCGGCTACTGGCTGGCCTCGAACGCGCAAGGCCGCGGGATCGCGACCGCGGCGTGCCGCGCGCTGGTCAAGCACGCGTTCGACGAGCTGAAACTTCATCGACTGAGCATCGAGTGCGCGGTCGACAATTTGCCCAGCCGCGCGATCCCCGAGCGCCTCGGATTCAAGCACGAGGCGACGCTGCGCGACGATCTCTACAGCGACGGCCGCTTCCACGACGTCGCGGTCTACGCGCGCGTCAGCGCCGACTGAGCAGGGCGTCGTAGACGGCGTCGGCGCGGGCCGTTAGGGTCGCGACGTCGGCGTCGTTCTCGATGACGTAGTCGGCGAGTTCGCGCGCGCGAGCCGGGTCGATCTGCGCCGCCATGCGCGCCTCGACGGCTTGGGCAGTGACCGCGTCGCGCGCGATCACCCGCGCGATGCGCGCCGCGCGTGGCGCGCAGACGAGCACGTTGGCGTCGAACCGCTTCCAGGCTTCGCCTTCGAAGAGCAACGGGATCACCTGCACGACGAGTTGGTCCGGAGCCGCCCGCGCTTCGCGCTCGCGCGCGAGAAGGCGCACCGCGGGATGCACGATCGCCTCGAGGGCACGGCGCTCCGCGTCGTCGGCGAACACGATAGCAGAAAGGGCCGCTCGATCGAGCGACCCTTCTTTCATGATGACGCCGGGCCAGCGGCTCGCGATCGCCGCGAGCCCTGCGGTCCCGGGCGCAACCGCTTCCCGGGCAAGTTCGTCGGCGTCGATGACGAGCGCGCCGCGCGCCGCAAACCGGCGCGCGACCTCACTCTTTCCCGACCCGATCCCACCGGTCAAACCGACACGAGTGCAGGACCGGTCCGGCTGCACCTAGCGCCCGATGGCCTCCCCGACGGTGCCGAGTACGTCGGCCACGTCCGGCGCGTACTGCGCGAACTCTTCCGGCGGCACGTCGGCAACGTGCTGGATCGAACCCGTGATCCGGCGCGTCCCCTGGTTGATCGTCAGCAGCGTGACCTCGACTTCTTCGCCGGGGCTGTACTGCTTGGCCGGATCGAACTCGCCCTTGGGCACCATCGCGAGCACGCCCGGGACGATCTCGACGAGGAGATAGTTCGGGGTGACCTTGACGACTTGCGCGACCAGCTTGTTCTCTTCGAACAGCTTGTCGGCGTGCTCGACCCACGGGTCGGGCAGCGCGTGCTTGAGCGAGAGGCTGACTTTCTTGGCTTCGGGATCGAACTTCATCACTTCGACCGAGACGACGTCGCCGATCTTCACCACTTCGGAGGGGTGCTTGATGCGCGCGTACGAGAGCTCGCTGTTGTGGATGAGGCCGTCGATGCCGCCGAGGTCGACGAAGGCGCCGAACTCCGCGAGCCGGACGACCACGCCTTCGCGGATCTGGCCGACGGTCAGCGTGCCGAGCAGCTCCTGTTTCTTCTGGTTGAGCTCTTCCTCGAGCACCTGGCGCTGCGAGAGCACCACCCGATGGCGCTTGTGGTCGAGGTCGATCACCTTCAGGCGCAGGCGCTTGCCGACGAGTTCGTCGAGGTTGCCCACCGGTTGGCGCCGGATCTGCGATGCGGGGACGAAGCCGCGCATGCCCAGGTCGACGAGGACGCCGCCCTTGACGACTTGCGTGACTGTGGCCTCGATCACTTCGTCGTTATCGTGAGCGGCGATGACCTTTTCCCAGGTCTTGAGCGCTCGAGCCCGGCGCTCGGAGAGGAACAACGTGCCGTCTTGGTCGTCGATCCGGTGGATCATGACCTCGAGCTTGTCGTTGACCTTGAGTTCTTTCGGCTCGATCGCCAGCGACAGTTCGCGGAAGGGAAGCATCCCCTTCGACTTTCCGCCGATGTCGACGAGGAGCTCGTCTTGATACTTGGCGACGATGACGCCCGTGAGGACCTGTCCTTCGTCCAGGACCTTCAGGCTCTCTTCGTACATCCGCTGCTCGAGAGCGAGCTGGTCTTCGATGTCGTCGGCGATGTCTGCCGGCGCGATATCAGTAGTAATGGGGTTATATCCTGCCTTTTTGAATTATTGGTGCTTCGCACCAAGGGGCGCTACGGCCCAGCCTGCGCACCCCCCTACGCCTTTGGCGTGGGTCCCCCCGGACCGTCGGGCCCGTCTTCGTTACGGCAAGAGCTTCACGCCCCTTGGGGGCCCGTAACTACGTGACCGTTACTGGCACCATGCTCCGGTGCCTATGAGTCACGATTACCGTTGACAGTTTCGGCACCACCAGGTGCCGCGCTGGCCGAGGACCGTTCTGACGATGCTTCCACCGCATCGTTCGCACGCTTCACCTTCCCGGCCGTAGACGGAGAGATGGTTTTGGAACCCCCCGCGCATCCCGTCGGCGTCGACATAGTCGTCGACGCTGGTTCCGCGCATTTCGATCGCGCGGCAGAGGACGTCGCGTAAGGCTGCGTGCAGCCTGGCTCGCGCCGGTCGCGAGATCTTGTAGGATGGGCGGGCCGGTCTGATCCGCGCTTCCCACAGTGCCTCGCAGGCGTAGATGTTCCCGATGCCGGCGATCCGGCGTTGGTCGAGCAACATCTGTTTGATCGGCGTTTTGCGCCCATCAAGCATACCGACGAACCGCTCCGTAGTAAAGTCCTCGGAAAGCGGCTCGATCCCGACGTCAGTAGCCCACGGCTCTTCCGCAGCCCGCAGAACCATCCTTCCGAACTGGCGGCTATCGGCAAAGCACAGCCGCGAGCCGTCGGTGAACCGGATGACGACGTGGGTGTACGGATAAAGCTCCCCGGCCTCCGGCGGCTGGACGATCAGCCGCCCGGTCATCCGCAGGTGGATCGTCAGAAAACGCCCTGAAGCAAGTTCGACGATCGCATACTTGCCTCGCCGGGAGACCGCAGTCACGCGGTCGCCGGCCAGGGATTCGCCGAAAGGACGCACTCCGTCGCCGACGGCCATCTTCGCGAGCAGCACGTCGGCGCCGGCGATCGTCTTGCCGGCGATCGCGTTGGCGAGGCCGCGCGCAATCGTCTCGACTTCTGGAAGCTCAGGCACCTGACCCTACAACCGTTGGAGACGGCCGTTTGGATTCGGGCGCCGCAAGGTGCCTGCTGCTCCGGCAGGCACGGAGGCACACGGCGCGAAGGCACCAGCGCTTGCGGCGGGGGAGACGGGCGCAGCGGTCTGCGCGATGGGCGAGCACACCCTTGAGGCGACGACGTGCCGACCATTCTTCGTGCCTTCTGCGCGACCGGTGTACTCTATTGTGCCGGTCTTCTCTTGGTGTTGACCGGCTGCTCAGGCGTGAACGTAGCGCCGCCCGCTCCGCCGGTAGGTTCGCCGATCCTCGGCGATCCCGACATTCCCGCACCCTCGGCGGATGCGCAGGCCGATCCGCTGTACAGCCTCACGCAGGTGACCCAAGACAACGACGACCGCTACGGCGTCGCCTCGTTCTCTTCGACCGACATCTCCGCGACCGGTTTTTCGAGCGCGTCCGCGATCAACGACGCCGGGCTCGCGCTCGACGTCGTCGACAACGGCACGGCGCTGTCGTTCGTCCCCGGCGCGCTTCAACTCGGAGCGCTCGTGTGGGGCACGCCGGTACAAGGCGCGGCGACGTTCACGCCGGCCGGAAGCGCTCCGTCCGCAAATCCGGGCGTAGCCTTGAACGACGCCGGAACCTTTGTCGAGGTGCACGGGAACGCGGACGGCTCGCTCGCTTATGACGTCGGTGCGCTCTCGACCAACGGCGTCGCGCTCGCGGGCGGACCATCGCAGTTCGGGACGGCCGGCACTCCGGCTGCCAATCCACGCGTCGGACTGAATGCAGGCGGGCAGGTCGTAGAAGTGCACGAGCAAGGCGGAGGCCTCGCATCGTGCACCGGGTCGCTCACCGCGGCGTCGACGGGCGTTTCGTGGAACGGATGCGCTCCGTTGACGTCCACTGGATCGAGCCCGTCGGTGGCCGTCTCGGGTACGACCGCCGTCGAAGTGCATGACGATGCGAACGGAAATCTCCAATTCATCGTTGGGGCGATCGGCGCGAGCGGTGTGACGTGGAACGCGCCGCAGCCGGTGAGGGCGTACGGAACGGCACTGGCGGGCGCGGCCCCCAGCGTCGCCCTCTCGAGCGACGATCACTTCACGATCGCCTACGAGACCCCGGGAAACGTCTTGCAGTATTTCGAGGGGACCCTCGGCCCGTCGGCGGCAACGCTCACGCCGTCGATCCCCGGGAATGCGATCGAAACCTTCGGCGACCTGGGCGCCGCCCCGGCGGTGGGCCTGAGCCCGAGCGGAACGATGGAGATCTTCGGCTATGCCGGCGCCGGCTTCCCCGACGTCGCCGACTTGACGCAGTCGCAGGCGCGCCGCGTCGCCGGCCGGGCGGGCACGGCACTTTATTTTCCGCAACAGCGCAATCGTGCGCAGACCGAAAACTGGATGCGCGACGTGCTGCCCTCGATCGGAAACGCCGCGCTGAAGGATATCGTGATCCCCGGGTCCCACGATGCCGGCGCTTATTCGCCAACCACGGCCGGCGGGGTGATCGCTGCGAGCTGGGCGCAAACGCAAGCGTTCCCGGTGTACGAGCAGCTTCTCGCCGGATCGCGTTACTTCGACCTCCGCGCCGGCGGCGACGGTTACATCTGGCACGGGCCGATCCGCATGGCAAAGACGAGCGACGTGCTGAACGACGTGGCCCGCTTCGTCAACGCACCGGGCCGGCAAGAACTGGTCATCTTGAAATTTTCCCACTATCGCGAGAACGCCGACTGGCCGATGAAGCAGGTCGATTACGACGCGGTGAAGACCGCGATGCAGACGATGTTCGGCAACAAGTTGATCACGAGCACGAGCTTCCCGGGGCGCGTTGCCGCGGTGCCGCTCAAGACCCTGCTCGCAAACGGGAGCAAAGTACTCGCGGTCTGGAACGGCGAGACAGCCTACTTCAGTTGGGTTCCAACCGAGACGCAGTACAGAGACTGCGCCGAACTCGGCTCCGGCCCTCCCATTTGGCAGTGGCCGTCAGAAACGTTGACGGTTTCGGACTTCTACGCGGATACGCGATGGTATTCGACGATGCGCGCCGACCAATTGAAAAAGTTGGGCGCCGACATGGGACTGTGCGACCAGTTCTTGCTTTCGTGGACACTCACGGGCTCGATCTCGGGGATACGGTTCGACGCGGCCGACGTCAATCCGAAACTCGACTCGTTTCTCGCGACGTACCAACGGCAACAGTACTACTATATTCCGAATATCTTGTACGTCGATTACATGGGACGCTACGGCAACACGACCGAAAGTGCGATCGCCTTGACGAAGAAGCTCAACGGCGGCTAACCGGTGCCCGCGAGCCGTGCATCAGATCGTCTCGCGCCAGCCGTAGTACTCCCAATCTTCGTTGAATCCGCCTTGACCGGAACCCAGCCCGGCGAACGATGCGACGAACTCGACGGCCTGCACCCACTTGACCTGTTTGAAGCCGAGTTCGAGCTCGTCGCGCAAGCGCAGCGGCGCGCCGTGCAGTTCCGGCAGCGGGGCGCCGTTCATTTCGTACGCGAGCATCGTCTGCGTGTGGCTCATGTTCTCGATGCGGTGGACGTCGTAGAAGAGCCCGCTCCCCAGATCGGGGCCGTGCGCGAACGAGTAGAAGACCGCGAATTTCGCCTCGGGCTTCGGGCGGACGAGCGCCACGATGTCGCGCATCGGGACGCCGCCCCACTTCGCGATGCCCGACCAGCCCTGAATGCAGTAGTGGTGCGTGATTTGCACCTGTTTGTTCATCGCTCGCAGATCGGCGAACGGGATCTCGAGCGGGTTTTCGACCAGGCCGCCGACCTTGAGCTTGAAATCTTCAAAGCCCCCTTCCTTGAGCCGGTGATACTCGGCGCTCACCGGCTGCGTGCCGTTCGGCCAGAAGAACGGCGAGATGTGCTCTTCGCGGTACTGCGCGGTGGGGTTCCAGCGCTCCATCAGGTCTTTGAGCCACCCGACGAGGAAGCGTCCGGATTTCTGCACGACGCGCGGATAACGCAGGGTGAACGGCGTCGCGGCGATCCAGATTGCGGCCGCAACCGCGGTGCCGAGCACGAAGAGCCACACGCCGCTCGCGTCCGGGGCGTTGACCCGCGCGTGATGTGATTGAAGTTCACCGCCGCGCCGGTGATGCAGACCATCGTGACGTGCACGGCGATGTACGCGACGAAGTACAGCAGGACGCCGAAGTGCACCGTCCGCGAAACCTGGCGGTTGAGGACGCCGGCTCCGAAACCGAATCTCGCGGCAATGGCCGGCGATTGGAGCAGGCCGGTCGCCAGCGCGAGCGGAGCGGCGACGAAGACCGTCACGAAGTACGTCAACATCTGCAGCGCGTTGTACTGCTCCCAGCCCGACGGGGGCGGAAAATCCAGCGACAGGTACTGCAGCGCGACCGAAGCCGCGCTCGGAACGACGTCCCACGACATCGGGACCAGACGGTGCCACTGGTCCGTCGCGAACAACAGGACGCAGAAGACCGCGCCGTTCGCGACCCACAGCACGTCCATACCGAAATGCCACCACCGCGCGAGCCCGATCGAGTGACGGATTCCCGGCAGCCCCAGCCACCGCGGTAAGGCCACGCTGTCGTCCTTCGCGGTCCACGGCCGATCCGTGGGGACCGCTTGACGCAGACGGAACCATTCCGACTCCGGTGCGCAGCCGGCATCGACGGTCAAGCGCGGGTGGTCGGCGAGAATCTGCAACCCGGCTCTTATGATCAAAAGCATCAGCACGAAGTTCAGGTAGTGCTGATAGCGCAACCACCAGGGAAAGCCGCTGAGGACGCGCGGACCGAACGAACCGGTCCCCGGGTACGCGGCGATAAAGGCCTGCACGGCCGGCACGGCACGCAACGCTCGCGCCCCGAAGACGCCGCCCAGGAGCAGCACCACCGCGACGGCGACCGCGAGCGGGGCATACCGGCGAAAGGAGTACCAGCGCTTGCCGACGCGGATCTGCGGCAGGGTCGCCATCTCTTCCGGGATGCCGCCCGCCCACTCTTTGCGAACCACGCGATCCGGCCCAGGAGTCAACTCCGCGGCCATACCGGCCGCAGACGGCTGTTTGCTGACGGTCACGCGGTTCGTACCTCTGGTGGAGCGATACGAGTGGCAGGACCTCGTTTTTCGCTGCTACGAGCGCGTCGCCTGGGACGAACGCGTTTGCGATCGATTCGCAACGCGCTCGACCTCGGCGACCGCGACGAAGCTGTCGTGCTAGCCGATGCCGCCGAACCAGAGGGTCTTCATCTCGAGCCACTCCTCGATTCCGTACTTCGAGCCTTCGCGGCCGATGCCCGATTCCTTGATCCCCCCGAACGGGGCCGCTTCGCTCGCGATCGCGATCTCGTTGATCCCGACCATCCCGGCCTCGATCGCTTCGGCGATGCGCCACACCCGCCCGATGTCGCGGCTGTAGAAGTACGCGGCCAAACCAAACGGCGTCGCGTTCGCCATCGCGATCGCATCCTCGTCGGTCTTGAAGCGCGCAACGCCCGCGACCGGGCCGAAAGTCTCCTCGTTGCTCATCAGCATCGCGTCGGTCACGTCGGTCAAGACCGTCGGCTGGAAGAACGTCTGCCCGAGTTCGTGCCGTTCGCCGCCGACGACGACCGTCGCGCCACGGCGCCGCGCGTCCGCGACGTGATCGGAGACCTTCGCGATCGCTTGATCTTCGATCAACGGGCCCATGTGCACGCCGTCTTCGAGCCCGTTGCCGACGCGCAGTCCGCGCACGCGTTCGCTCAAGCGCTCGACGAACGCGTCGTGAATGCCGTCTTGCACGAACACGCGGTTGGGGCTGATGCACACTTGGCCGGCGTTACGGAACTTCGCGCCGAGCGCACCGGACACGGCCGCGTCGAGGTTCGCGTCGTCGAACACGATGAACGGTGCGTTGCCGCCGAGTTCCAGCGAGACTTTCTTCACCGTCGCGGCGCACTGCGCCATCAAGAGTTTGCCGACTGCGGTCGAGCCGGTGAAGCCCAGTTTGCGGACGATCGGGTTCGCGGTCATCTCGCCGCCGATCACCGGCGCGTCCTCGGCATCGCCGGTCACGACGTTGAAGACGCCCGGCGGGATGCCGGCCTCTTCGGCCAACCCCGCGATCGCGAGCGCCGACAGCGGGGTCTGCTCCGCGGGCTTGAGCACGAACGTGCAGCCGGCGGCGATCGCGGGCGCCGCCTTGCGCGTCACCATCGAGAACGGGAAGTTCCACGGCGTGATCCCGACGCAGACGCCGATCGGCTGCTTGATGACGACGATGCGCTTGCCCCCGATCGGCGAGGGGATCACGTCGCCGTACACGCGCCGCGCTTCCTCGCCGAACCACTCGACGAACGACGCGCCCTGCAGCACCTCGGCGCGGGCTTCGGCCAGCGGTTTGCCCTGCTCGAGGGTCATGATCTTGGCTAGACTGTCGCGATGCTGGACGATCAGGTCGTGCCAGCGCCGCATGATGACCGAGCGTTCCTTGCCGGTCTTCGCGCGCCAGGCAGGCAACGCGGCGTTCGCCGCCTCGATCGCGCGCCGCGTCTCGGCCGCGCCCAGGCGCGGCACGTCGGCAATGTGCTCGCCGGTCGCGGGATTGGTCACCGCGAACGTCCGCCCGGAATCGGCGGCCGTCCACTTCCCATCGATGTAGGCGAGGGTCTTCAGCAGCGGGGCGGCCTCGGCCGCGGCGGTCAATGTTGCAGTCATAGCCCTGATGATTTCGAAACTCGGACCCAGGTCCCCGTCCGCGAACTCAAAGCTCCGGCCCGCTAACGACGACGGCGGCTCCGCCGGGTTCCAATTCGAGGATCGCGCTAGACGCCGAACGTTTCTCGCCAGCGGGCGATCGCGTCGGGCATGCCGGCGAGTTGCTCGGCCAGCGGAATCGTTTTGGTCTTGAGCTTTTCGACCGTGAGCCCGTCGACCCACGGCGTGTCGGCGCGCAACGGGACGTTGCCCGTCTTGAGGAGCACGGCCTGATACTCTTTCGAGTAATAGAAATTCAGCAGCAGCTTTCCGGCGTTCGGATGCGGCGCGTCCTTGAGAACGGCCGCCGGGCTGACGATCAGGATCGCCCCCTCTCGCGGGAAGGCGACGTCGATCGCGTTGCCGGCCGCCTTCTGCTGAAGCGCGAAGGCGGCATCGCTTGGACCGGCAGTGCGTTCTCCGGACACGATGTCGGTCACGACGTCGAGAATCGAACGGCCCGACTTTGGATCGAGCGCCGCCATCGCCTTGAGATAGTCCCAACCATACATCTGCACCATGGCCAGCGCCCAAATGCCCACGTAACTGCTGAAGCCCGGATTGCCGAGCGAGAGCTGCGATTTGAACCGCGGGTCGAGCAGGTCTTTCCATGTTTTCGGGGCCGGCGTCACGCGCTTGGGATTGTAGTCGATCGCGACCACGCCGAGCGATCCCAGATGATAGGTGCCGTCGGGATCGATGTGCGCGAAGGCTTTCGGCACCGCGCCGACGTCGGGCGGATCGAAGGCCAAGAGTGCGTTGCGCTTCTTGAGCGTTGCGTAGTGCGAGGCGTCGCTCGAATTGAACACGTCGAACTCGTGGACGCCGGCCTGAAGATCCTGCGCCACCCGCTGGTACGAAGGCTCTGCGGTCAGGCGCGTCACTTGCACCTCAACGCCCGGATACTTGGCCTTGAACGCCGCAACGAGATCCGTGTAGACCGCAATCGCATACGGGGACACGAGCCAACTGACCGAGCCTTCCTGCTTTGCCGCCGCATAGATGGCGGCGACGTCGGCATCGGCTGCGCCGGCGGGCGTCGAGCCCGTGGTCACGGCCAACCCGGCAGCGGTAGCGGCGAGAAAACCCCTGCGCGAAAGGTTCATGCTGCGCGAAATTATCGCTACAGCGCGGAAAATCTTTCCGGCGACTGACCGCCCGAAAAGGAAGCCGCTACCAGTGACCGCGTATCGGGGTTGGACGGAGGCGCGGCGATTGGATCCTGCTCGGAACGCGATAGGTGGGCGATCGCTGCGGCGATCGAGGTTTCTCGCGGGCGCGGCTGCGATCGGCGTCGCACCGGCGCTCTCGCTTCCCGCTCGCTGTGCGCCGCGGATCGACGTCGAGAAGCTCTACGATGCCGCCAAGCACGAAGGCACCGTGGTCTGGTGGACCTCCGAATACACGCAGCCGGTATGCGAGAAGCTGCGCGACGCGTTCGTAGCCAAGTACCCCGGCGTCGACGTCGCGCTGATGCGCGAAACGACCGGAACGATCAACCAGCGCATCCTGCAAGACCTCAAGAGCGGCGTTCACGAAGTCGACGTGTTCGGGACGACCGACGAGTTGCAGTACGGCCAGCTGAAGAAGATGAACGCGCTCGCGCCGTTCGAGCCCGACGACGGCGACAAGATCGTCAAGCCGTTTCGCGATCTCGACCCCGACTGGGCGTATCAACTCGGCGCCGTCGGCTTCGTGCTGTTCAACTACGATCCGCGCAAGGTGACGCCGGCGCCGAACGATTGGCTGCAACTGACCGATCCGGCTTACAAAGGTCGCGTTTCACTGGGACACCCGGCGTTCAGCGGCTACGTCGCGCAGTGGGCGATCGTCATGCGCGACCGTTACGGCTGGGATCCCTATTTCGGGAAGCTGGCCGCAAACCAGCCGAAGATCGGGCGCTCGATCTTCGAGGTCGCAACCGACATCATCTCGGGCGAGAGCGTGATCGGCGCGGGCACCGACAAGCTCGCATACCAGCGCAAAGCGGCGGGCGACCCGGTCGACGTGTCCTTTCCCAAGCGCGATCTCGTCGTTATCGCGGCGCCCAGCGCCATCTTGAAGGACGCACCCCATCCCAACGCAGCGCGGCTGTTCACGAACTTCTTGTACACTCGCGAATTCTCGCAAACGCTCGTCGCGACGTACGACTATCCGCTACGCGCCGACGTGACGCCGGCCAACGGGCTACGTCTCGACAAGCTCGCATACCGCCGCGTGACCCTGGAGGAGCAACAGCAAGGCATTCCGGACGTGGTCGCGCGCTGGCGCGCGACGTTCAACGTCTGACCGGAGGACGGTACGATGGAGGTAAGGGGCCAACACCTCGATCCGGCCGGCTTGATCGCCTTCGGCCGGCGTCTGCGCGAGTTGGAATAGGCGCCGTCGAACGCGCGTTAGCTCAGGCCGGCCTTCGGCTTACGCGCCGGCTTGACGACGAGCATTGCCGGCTTACGGCCTCGCCATCCGCTTCGACGCCTACGGCTTTGCGCCGAGCGGGGGAATCTGGATGTGCGAGCCCGCCGTGATGCCGTCTTTGGACGCTTCGCCGGCGTTGATTTCCAGCACGTAGGTGCCGTTGCCGGTGCGCGTCGTTTTCTCGCCCGGGGTCGTCGCGGACGTTGCGGGTACGTTGGCGGCGACCGTCGTGACGGTGCCGTTGCGCGCGATGAAGACCATGTCGAGCGGGATCAGCGTGTTCTTCATCCAGAACGTCTGGACGGCCGGCGCCTCGAAGACGAAGATCATGCCGTGGTGCGGCGGCAGCAAGCGATAGTTCATCAGGCCCAGCTCGCGCTGAGCTTCCGTGTTCGCCACCTGCGCCGAGATCTTCGCTTTTGGGGCCACGAGCACGACGCTCGTCAGCGTCTGCGGTGCCGCCGGCGACGCATCGTCGGCCGCGGCGGCGATCGGTATGCACGCAGCGATCGCGAGCGCCAGCATGCCCAGGCCGCCGGCACGACTACGCATCGGCCGCACCCGCTTCGACCGCCTCGTCGAGCGCGTCGACGCCGAGGGGTTCCACGTCGTACCACGTGCGGCCGGACTTCAACGTCGCTTCGATGGGGACGGAGAGGGTCAACGCGTGCTCCATTTCGTGCTTGACGAGCGCGCCCGTCCGTTCGAGCTGAGCGCGCGGGAGTTCGAAGATCAGTTCGTCGTGGATCTGCAACAGCATCATGGCGTCGAGCCCCTCGGTCGTCAGGCGCCGGTCGAGCCGCACCATCGCGAGCTTCATCAGATCGGCCGCGCTGCCTTGCAGCGGCGCGTTGGTAGCCTCGCGCTCCGCCGCTCCTCGCAGGGCGTAGTTGCGAGAGCGCAGGTCGGGCATGTACCGGCGCCGGCCGAGGATCGTGCTGACGTAGCCGCGCTCCCGGCCCTCTTCGAGGCTGCGCTCGATGAAGGCGCGCACCGACGGAAAGCGGTCGAAGTAGGCCTGTGACATCGCGCGCGCGTCGGCGCGTGGAATCTCCAGCCGTTGCGCGAGGCCGAAATCCGACATCCCGTAGAGGAGCCCGAAGTTGACCGCTTTGGCCATGCGGCGCTGGTTGGGGGTCACGTCGCCGAACGGCCCGACGTCGAAGATCTGGCGCGCGGTGAAATCGTGGATGTCCTGGCCTTCGAGGAACGCGCGCCGCATCGCTTCGTCGCCCGAGAGATGCGCCATCAAACGAAGTTCGATCTGCGAGTAATCGGCGGCGAGCAGCACCCGGTCGGGTCCGCCGGCGACGAACGCGCGCCGGATCTGCCGTCCCAGGTCGCTGCGCACCGGGATGTTCTGCAAGTTCGGATTGGTCGACGAGAGCCGGCCGGTGGCGGTCGAGGTTTGGTTGAGCACCGTGTGCAGGCGCCCGCGTTCGTCGACGAGCGTCGGCAGCACGTCGATGTAGGTGTTTTTCAGTTTGACGACTTCGCGGTACTCGAGCACCTTCGCGCAGATCGGGTACTCGCGCGCGAGCGCTTGCAGCACTTCGACGCCGGTCGCCCACCCGGTCTTGTTGTGCTTGCCGCCCGGCAGCTGCAGCTTTTCGAACAAGATCGCGCCGAGCTGTTGCGTGCTGCCGATGTTGAACGTTTCGCCGGCGAAATCATAGATCTCGCGCTGCAGTCGCTCGACCGCGTCGTTGACGTGCGCCGAGAGCGCGCTCAGCTCCGAGGGGTCGAGCGCGACCCCCGCGCGTTCCATCTTGTCGAGCACGTGCGCGAGCGGCAGCTCGACGTCGAGGTATAGCCCGAGTTGCTCGCGCAGCTCCAGCTCGCGGCGCAACGCCGGGGCGAGACGCAACACGGCGTCGGCGTGCGCGCCGGCGTGGTCGGGGAGGTTCTTGCTCAAGAACTCGCTCGCGATGTCGCCGAGGTTGCCGAACGCACGCGACGGGTTGAGCAGGTGCGCGGCGATCATCACGTCGTCGGCGACCGGCATCGGCGCAATGTCGCAGCGCCGGCAGCGTCCCCTTCGCATCGTGCAGCACGAGTTCGCGTTCGAGCAGGGCATCGAACGCCGCGCGCAGTTCCGGCTGCGCGAGTGCGCCGGCCAAGAACGAGAGTCCCTTCCCTTCGATGGCCGCCACTCCGACTTCGTCGCCTTTGCGCACGATCGCGACGCGGCGCTCCGCCGCGAGTTCGCGCAGCATCGCGGCGAGCCGCACGTAGTCTGGCGGATCGGTCGCGGCCGCGAACGACGTGTACGTGCCCTCGAGCGCGTCGGTCAGTTCGGGCGGCGGCGCGTCCTTGGGCATCTCGAGCTTGCCGAGCAACGTCTTGAACTCGAGATCGCGATAGAGCGGGTAGAGCGCGTTCGCGTCCGGCGGGGTGTAGCGCGCGCGCTCCCAATCGAGCTCGACCGGCAGGTCGCACGCGATGATCGAGACGTCGCGACACTTCAGCGCTTGCTGCGCCGTACTCGACGATCAGATTGGCGAGCTTCGGCGTGCCGGCGAGCGACGGATCGGCGATCAGCGCATCGAGCGTTCCCGCCGCTTTGATCAGCTTGATCGCGGTCTTCTCGCCGACGCCGGGGATGCCGGGCAGATTGTCGGACGGATCGCCCTTGAGCCCGCGATAGTCGGGCAATTGTTTCGGATCGAGATCGTAGCGGGCGCGGACCGCGGCCGGATCGTAGCGCGCCATCTCGCTGATCCCGCGCCGGGTGTGCAGCACGGTCGTGCGTTCGTCGACCACTTGGAGCAGATCGAGGTCGCCGGTGACGATCAAGGTCGGCTGCGCCTGCGCTTCGGCCTTGCGGGCGAGGGTCGCGATCACGTCGTCGGCTTCTTCGCCTTCGATCTCGCAGATCGGGATGCCGTACACGTCGAGGATGCGGCGCACCAATGCGAATTGGCTGCGCAGATCGTCGGGCGTCTCGGCGCGTTGCGCTTTGTACTGCGGATACATCGCGATCCGTGCGGCCGGCAGGCCTTTGTCGAACGCCGCGATCACGTGCGTCGGCTGCTCGTCGTTGATGATCTTGGTCAGCATCATCGTGAAGCCGTAGGCGGCGCTGATCGGCACGCCCTTGGTGGTCGTCAGCGCGGGCAGCGCGAAGAAGGCCCGGTACACCAGGCCGTACGTGTCGAGCAGCATGAGCTTCGCACTGTCGGGGTTCATTGCACCGCCAAGGCGAGCGACGCCGCGCCGACGTCGCCGTCGTCGGAGATCTTCAAGACCGACACGACGTAGCGCCCGCGCTCGGCGGGCAGCGGGATCGGCAGCACCGTCGGACCCGACTCCTCACGGTCGACTTTCCAGTAATACGCCCGCGGCGCGGCCGCGCCGAGCGGGGGCACTTCGCGCGCCCCGACCTGCGGCTGCTCGTAGGCGAACACGTCGATCACCTTCGAGCGCGACGGGGCGACCCACGCATGCCAGTTCGGGTCGCTCGAGAGGGTGTTCTGGGTCGTCGTGCCACCGGTGGCGAGCAGCGCCGGCGCGTCGTCGAAGGATGCACCCGGCGAGACCCGCCCGTCGGTCACGCGCACGACGACCGTCGCGCCGTCGCGCAGCCCGCCGTCGTCGACGGTGATCGTCGCCGTGCCGCCGGGCGCGTACGCGCCCTTGTCGGCCGAGAGGTTGGTCAAGCGCGGATGGCCGGGTCCGTCGATCGCCACGGGGACCGACGCGGTGTAGAGCGCGCCATCGCGCACCATCGCGACCGCGACGCGCACGTCGCCCAGCGCGTCGTGGAGCGTCACCCCGGTGCTCGCCCGACCACCGCCGGCGCCGACCGCGTGCGCTTCGTACACCCGCGCGCCCTCGAGCGTGACCAGCGCATCGCCACCCGCGCCGCCGAGGGTGGCGCTGATGCCGATGCGGTCGCCGGGCTTGTAGCGCGTGTGGTCGAGTGCGACCGCGATCGCGGACGACGCATCGCTCGCCGTCGTCGCGCCGAGCGCGTTCGGCGCGACCGTCACCGAGTTGGCGTCGAGCGCGGTCTTCCCGTCGACCTCGGCGCGGGCGATCGCGAGATTCGTGCCGAGGGCCGGGTCGTGAAACGTCGCGGTCGCGCTGCCCTCCGCGTCCAGCACGACCGTTTGCTGCTGCTTCGACGCGCCGTGCTGCAACGAGACGTCGACCGAGAGACCGGCGGCCGGGCGGCCGTCGGCGGCGTCGAAGCCGCGCACGGCGAATCCGGCGGTCTGCCCGGGATCGATCAGCGTTTGCTTCGGTTCGATCGCCAGCGCCACGCGCGCCGTCGGGGTCGCGATGCGGGTGCTCGCGGTCGTCGAGTTCGTCGAAGCGGTGACGCCGTACGTCGAGGCGAGCCCGTCGCTGGGGGCCGGGATCGCGATGCGTGCGATCCCGTTCGCGTCGGTGCGCACCGTCTGGTCGAGGACGAGCGCCGTCTCCCAGCGCGGCACGTCGTCGGACTCACCGGGCGGTACGATGTGCGGCGTGCGCACGATGTGCAGCGCGATCGCGGTATCGGGCGCGGGGCCGCCGCCGGTGCGCTTGGCGGTGACGATCAGCGGCACCGGTTCCGACCCGCTGCAGGCGCTGCCGCACGAAGCGGCCACGGTCAGGGTCACGTCGCCGACGGCATCGACGTGCACGAGCGATCCGCCGGTCGCCCCGCCGTTCGACGCCAGCACCGCGAAGTCGCCGGCTTCGGTGCCGGACGGAATGGCAACGTTCCCCGCAAACGCCCCCGAGCGGTCGAGTTCGAGCGTCTCGGTGGCGACCGTGCGGCCGCGCCCGGCGATCGTAATTCGCACGTCGCCGCTCGCCGGCCGGTAACTGCCCCCGCTCAAGCGCCGCGCGAACCCGGCCACGCGCACCGCATCGCCCGCGTGCACGATGCTGCGCTCGACCCGCACGCCGACGAGGCTCTGCGGCAACGGCGACTGCGCGAGCAACGACACGAACGCTTTGCTGTTCCCCCATTCGGCGAGCGCGAAGCGCGGGCGGGCGGCGCGATCCCAGCGCGCGATCCCGTCGCCGTCGGTTTCGATCGCTTGCAAACTCGACCCGGCGAGAAACGACACCCGCATCCCGCGCAGGGCGCGCCCGGAGCCGAGGTCGGCACCGTACACGAGCAGCCCGCCGGGCGACGATTTCACCACCAGGCCGATCCGCGTGAGATTGATCCACACTTGCTGCACGGCGTCGCCGCGGCGCGCTTCGACGACGTAGAAGCCCTCGCGATTCGCGAGCGGCACTTCGACGTCGTTCGAGACGAACTGGTATCCGGGCGGCGGAGTGAACCGCCATTTCGCGACCGGCGTCAGATGCGAGGTGTCGAGCGAGCGCGGGCGGCTGTTGGCGCCGGCCACGATCACCTCCGCCGGATCGACCGCATAGGCCGCGAAGTCGACCGGTGCTCCCGAGTAGGTATCGAGGCGCAGGGCGATCTTCTTCCACGGCACCATCGCATCGCGCGCGAACAGTGCGAAGTACGCGTCCCACTGATGGGAGTCGAGCAGCGGCCGGGCCGCTCGGGCCGGGGCGACGCCCGTGACCAGCACCAGCGCCAGCGCCAGCGCGAGCGACCGGGCTCCTAGCTGCGGCACGAGCGCGAAGGATTGCGCACCGCGCAATCCACTAGGAGCCTGTCGGGTTTTGCCCGGCGGGCGACGACGAGGCGAATCGGGCGGAGTTCGAACGCAACGAATTCACGGTACGTGAATTCACTACGGCTGGTAGAAGATCTGGCCCGTCGTGCCCTGCGGGACGCGGAACGCAACCGTATACTCGTGCTTCTCATCCTTCTTCAGGATGCCGCCGAAATTGCTGATGCCCACCAGCGCCGTCGAACCCGAATCGAACGCTTGATAGCGGTTCGCTTGAGGGTCTTGAAGGGTGAAGTACGCGATGATCGGCGCGAAGTCGATGTTGTAGGTGTTCGTGAACTGGATCTTCGCGATCAGATACCACGTGGCTTGTCCGCCGACGCTGTTGCCGGCGTCGTTGGTCGACACCATCTGCGCGCTGAGGATTTGCACGTTCTGCGACCCGGTCACGATCGCCGACGGGCCCGGCTTGGCTTCCTGGCAACCGCACAATGCCACCGCGATCACCATCGTCGCAACCAATGAGACTATACGCTTCGTCACGGGAGCGAGGCTTCGCCGGTGCGGCGGCAGCATCCCGTTGCCTCGTTCCCAGGGAAGGTCGCCGTATCGAACGGGGAAAAACTCGCAGACGATGGACGAAAGACGACGCAAACGGGGAGCGGCCACGACGTGCCGCTATTGCGGGCACGAGCGTCCGGCCCGGCCGCGCGAGTGGAAGAAGCTCGCCTCGCGCTATCAAGTGATCGTCGCCTGCGCGGTGTGCGGTTCGGCGTTCGCGTCGCTGTCACGCAATTGAACCTGCGTACGCGGTGGTGCTGCGCGCTGTTGACGGCGCTTGCACTGAGCGCCGTTCCGGCCGTGCCCGTAACGGCGGCGCCGACCCCGGCCCCGCATCCGCACGCGGCTCCGACGTGGCCGGTGCCGAAGGTGCCGCTGCACTGCGAGATCATCGCGCAGACCAACGCCAAAGGACAAGTCGTCAGCGCCAAGATCGACAAGCCCTCGCCGGACAAGTTCTTCAACGCGCAAGTGTACGGCAATGCGCTGCAGGCGTTCATTCGCACGCCCGACGGTCACGCGGTCACCGGGCAATTCCGCTTGACCTACGACTACGATCCCAAGAGCGTCGACGTCAAACGCCAAGTCGCTTTCATCAAGGCCGGGGGCGATCCCGACGCGCCGGGAGCCGTGTCGCAAATGATCGAGATGGCGAAAAAAGGGCAGCAGCACGCCCTCGAACAGCAGAAGGCGGCGGCGCAGGCGGCGCAACAAAAGGCGGCCGCCGACGCCGCGCACCACTCGCCCTTGCCCGACCTCAACCACATCCTCGCTAGCCCGGCCCCGTCGCCGGCCCACACCTGAGCGTGCGCCGGCAGGGCCGGCGTCCGCCGCGCAAGCCGAGCGGCGAGACCGAAGACTTGATGGCCTTCTGGTTGCGCACGCGCGGCACCGTCGACGAAGCGATCGACAAAGACGTGTCGCGCAGCTGCGAATCGAAGGACTCCTATCCTACCCGCGAGGCGGCGCGGGCCGTCGCCGCGATGAACGGGATGGCGGCCGTGCTCTACACCTACGAGTGCCGCTATTGCAACGGCTGGCACCTGACGCGCCGCAAACCGCCCGCCGGCGCCTGAAAGGCGGCCACGCCGGGCGGCCGAAGAGTCGCCCATGCGATTTGTGACTTTTGCCGACGCATCGGGCCGCGAACGTCCCGGCGTCGCCGACGACGAGTACGTGCGCCCCTTCGCCGAGGGCATCGAACGCTTGGAAGACGTCATTGCGATGGGCGCGGCCGGGCGGGCCGCCGCGCTCGACCGGCTGGGCTCGACGATTCCGCTCGGCGACGTGACGCTCAAAGCGCCGGTACGCCCGCGCAAGAACGTCTTCTGCGTGGGCCGCAACTACCTCGCGCACGCCGAAGAGAGCGCGCGCGCCAACGGCGAGCAACTCAATTTGCCGGCCGTTCCGACGTTTTTCACCAAGGCGCCGACGGCGATCGCCGGGCCGGGCGAAACGATCGAGCTCGATCCGACGATCACGGCGCAATACGATTGGGAAGCCGAACTCGCGATCGTCATCGGGCAGCGCTGCAAGAACGTGACCGAAGCCGACGCGCTGTCGGTCATCTTCGGCTATACCGCGCTCAACGACGTGACCGCGCGCGACGTGCAGCGCGCCCACCAACAATGGTTCAAGGGCAAATCGCTCGACCACTCGTGCCCCCTCGGTCCGTGGATCGTCGACGCGCAAACGGTCGGCGACGCGTCGAACCTGGCGATCAAGCTACGCGTCAACGGCGTCGAGAAGCAGAACTCGTTCACGAGCAAACTGATCTTCAGGATCCCGCGCATCATCGCCGAACTCTCGCGCGGGCTCACGCTCGAACCCGGCGACGTCATCGCGACCGGAACGCCCGAAGGCGTGGGCATCGGGCGCACGCCGCCCGAGTTCCTCGGCGACGGCGACGTGATGGAAGTGGAGATCGAGCGCATCGGTGTGTTGCGCACCCCGGTGCGGCTGGCGGTCCCCGTGTTAGCGACGCCTTAATGGCGTGTTAGGCAGCCTGCTCGCATATGCGGCGGCCGTGGCCCTCATCGGCCTCGGCATCGGGTCGTGGCTTACGCCTGCCCTCTCCGCTAAAGGATACGGGTTGCCGACAAATGAACCGGCCGCCCTGGCATACTTACGCGCAGCCGGAGCACGGGATTTCGTCTTCGGGCTGATCGTACTCGCGCTCGGGATCGCGGGGGCGCGGCCGCTCTTGGCCGTCACCTTCGCGAGCTTGACGCTCGTAGCCGCCGCCGACTTCACGCTCGTCTATCGAGCTTGCCGCCCGCAGGTCCCACCCGCGCTGATCGTGCACGGGTTGGGCACGGCGGGGTTGCCGGTCGTCGCCATCGTCATCGCCGCGGGTTGGTGAAACACAGAGGGGAAAACGTACGTGAACATTGCCGTTCCGAAAGAGCGCGACGCGAACGAACGCCGCGTGGCGCTCGTGCCGGAAACCGTCGGCAAGCTCGTCAAGGCCGGTCATTCGGTCGCCGTCGAGGCCGGCGCCGGCGCGAGCGCCGCATTTCCCGATGCCGCCTACGCCGACGCGGGCGCGACGATCGAAGCGGATCGCGCCAAGCTCTACGGCGGGGCCGATCTCATCGTGAAGATCCGCCGCCCCGACGACGAAGAGCTCGCGTTGATGCGCGAAGGCGAGGCGATCCTCGCGCTGCTGGCGCCGCTCGGCGATCCGCAGTACGTCGAGAAGCTCAACGCGCGCAAGGTGACTGCGCTATCAATGGATGCGATCCCGCGCATCACGCGGGCCCAGATCATGGACGTGCTGTCGTCGCAAAGCAACATCGCGGGCTACAAGGCGGTGCTGCTCGGGGCCGAGGCGCTGCCGAAGTTCTTCCCGATGCTCACGACCGCTGCCGGCACGATTCCGCCGGCCAAAGTGCTCGTGATCGGGGCCGGCGTCGCCGGCTTGCAGGCGATCGCGACGGCGCGCCGGCTCGGCGCGGTCGTCACCGCGTACGACACGCGCGCGGTCGTCAAGGAACAAGTGCAGAGCCTCGGGGCGACGTTCCTCGAGTTCGATCTGGGCGTCGACGCCGAGGGCGCGGGCGGTTACGCGAAAGAGCTGACCCCCGAGCAACTCGACAAGCAGCGGCAGTTCATGGTCGACGCGATCGGCGCATCCGACGTCGTGATCACGACCGCGCTCGTCCCGGGGCGGCGCGCGCCGATCCTGATCACGAAGGAAGCCGTGGCCGCGATGCGGCCGGGCGCGGTCGTCGTCGATCTCGCCAGCGAAGCCGGCGGCAACTGCGAGCTGACCGTGCCCGGCGAGGTACGACCACCGCCAACGGGGTCACGATCATCGGCACCTACAATCTGCCCGGGACGATGCCGACGCACGCGTCGATGCTGTACTCGCGCAACGTCTTCGCGCTCTTGGGCGCGCTCGTCAAGGACGGCGCGCTGCACCTCGACTTCGCCGACGAGATCGCCAAGGGCACGACCCTGACGCACGAGGGCAAGATCGTGCACGAACCGACGCTGGCCGCGCTCGCGAAGAGCGGCACATGGGATCTGGGAAAGGCACGACATTGAGCGCACACCTGCTCCAAGAACTGACCGTGTTCATCCTCGCGGTGTTCGTCGGCTTCGAAGTCATCTCGAAGGTGCCGACGATGTTGCACACGCCGCTGATGTCGGCGACCAATGCCATTCACGGCATCGTGCTGGTCGGCGCGTTGCTCGTCGCCGGGCTGCCCGACAACCCGCTCGGGCCGGTCATCGGCGTGATCCTCGTCGTGCTCGCATCGCTCAACGTGTTCGGCGGTTATCCGTCACCGAACGGATGCTGCAGATGTTCAAGCCGCGTGAGACGCCCGCGAAGGACGGTGCGAAGAAGTGACGGAGACCCTTGCCAATCCGGTCGACATCGCGTACCTGGTCACCGGGGTCTGTTTCATCGTCGGCCTGCGTTATCTGAGCAATCCGAAGACCGCGCGCCTGGGCAACCGCGTCTCGGCGCTCGGGATGCTCGATCGCGCTCGTCGCCACCCTGACGCAAGGGCATCGTCGCGTGGTGGGTGCTGGGGATCGGAGTCGTCATCGGCGCGGTGATCGGCATCTATTCCGCGCGCGCGGTCAAGATGACCGCGATGCCGCAGATGGTCGCGCTGTTCAACGGCGCGGGCGGCGGTGCCGCGGCGCTCGTCTCGACGGGCGAATTCCTCAGGCTGCTCAACGCCAACGCGCGGGGGCCGCTTCCCTACGACCTGACCACACGATCGTGCTCTCGACGGCGATCGGCGCGATCTCGTTCTCGGGCAGCATCATCGCCTTCCTCAAGCTGCAGGAGTTGATGACCGGCCGGCCGATCACGTATCCCGCGCAGCAAGTCGTCAACGCGCTCTTGGGCTCGCTGATCGTCGGCATCATGGTGGCTCGTCGGCGGCTGGGCGACGACGACGCCGTTCTTCATCGAGCTCGGCGCCGCGCTGATCTTGGGCGTGCTGTTCGTGCTGCCGATCGGCGGCGCCGACATGCCGGTCGTCATCTCGCTGCTCAACGCGTTCACCGGCCTCGCGGCCGCGCTCACCGGCTTCGTGCTGGGCAACAACGTGCTGATCATCAGCGGCGCGCTCGTCGGCGCGTCGGGCACGCTGCTCACCGTGCTGATGGGCAAAGCGATGAACCGCTCGATCACCAACGTGCTCTTCGGCGCGTTCGGCAAGGTGCAGTCGGGCGGCGACGCACCGGCCGCCGGCGGCGGAGGCGGCAACGTGCGCTCCGCGAGCGCTCGAGGACGTCGCGACCATGCTTGCCTACGGCAGCAAGTGATCATCGTGCCCGGGTACGGGATGGCGGTCGCGCAAGCGCAGCACAGCGTGCGCGAACTTGCCGATCAGCTCGAGAAAAGGGCGTCGAGGTCAAGTACGCGATCCATCCGGTCGCCGGGCGCATGCCGGGCCACATGAACGTGCTGCTCGCCGAGGCCAACGTGCCCTATCCCGCGCTCTTCGACATGGACGACATCAACCCGGAGTTCCCGCGCACCGACGTCGCGCTCGTGATCGGCGCGAACGACGTGACCAATCCGGCCGCGCGCAACGTGACGTCAGCCCGATCTACGGGATGCCGATCCTCGACGTCGACAAGGCACACAACGTCGTCGTGCTCAAGCGCAGCATGCGCTCGGGCTTCGCCGGCATCGACAATCCGCTCTACGAGGAGCCCAACACCGTCATGCTCTTCGGCGACGCGAAGGCGTCGGTCGATCAGCTCGCGGCCGCCGTCAAAGCCCTCTAGGTGGCGTACCTCTACCTCGCCGTCGCGATCGTCGCCGAAGTGATCGGCACCAGCGCCCTCAAGGCGACGGAGCAGTTCACCAAGCTCGTTCCGTCGCTGATCGTGGCCGCGGGCTACGCCACGTCGTTCTATTTCATGTCGCTCGTGTTGAAGACGATGCAAGTCGGCGTCGTCTACGCGATCTGGTCGGGATGCGGCATCGTGCTCGTGTCGATCGTCGCCTTCATCATCTACAAACAGTCGCTCGATCTTCCCGCGCTCGTCGGCATCGGGTTGATCGTGGCCGGCGTCGTCAGCATCAACGCCTTCTCGAAGATGGGCGGCCACTGACGATTCACGTCGGAACGTGCGGCTACTCGTACAAAGACTGGCTCGGGCCGTTCTACCCGCCCAAGACGGCCGCGCGCGAGATGTTGGCGCTCTACGCGCGGCATTTCACCGCGGTCGAGATCGACGCGACCTACTACCGCGTGTTGCCGGCGAGCACGTTCGCCTCGATGGCGCGGCGCACGCCGGCGAACTTCCGCTTCGCCGCCAAGCTGCCCGGCACCGCGACCCACGTGCCCGAGGAGCTGCGCGGCACCGTGCACGACGACGTACGGGCGTTCCGCGAAAACCTCGCGCCGCTGCGCGACGCCGGCAAGTTCGCGTGCACGCTGATGCAATTCCCCAACAGCTTCCGGCCCGGGCCGCGCTCGGCCGCGCACCTCGAAGCGCTGCGTGAAGCCCTGCCGGAACTGCCGCTGGTGGCGGAATTCCGGCATCGCGAGTGGCAGACGGCCGAAACGCTCGCCGTGCTCCGCGCCCTGGGCATCGGCTGGTGCAACGTCGACGAACCGCGCTTTTCCACGTTGCTGCGCGCCTCGGCCGACGCGACCGGCCCGGTCGCATACGTGCGCTTCCACGGGCGCAGCGCCGAGACGTGGTACAAGGGCGACTCCGACGCCCGCTACGATTACCTCTACCCGCCCGAGGAGCTGCAGCCGTGGGCGCACCGCGTCGTCGACCTCGCCGGCGACCCCGAAGTGCGCGAGGTGTACGCGTTCTTCAACAACCATCGCCGCGGCCAAGCGACGCGCAACGCCGAGGAGTTCGAGGCGATGCTCGCGGGCTTGCTCGATGCGGTGGCGCGGGTCGAGCCGGGCACCCCGCCCGCGGCGGCGGACGGAGGCCCCGGTCAACTGGATTTGGGCCTCGACTGAGTCCCCCGGGCCGCGTTCTCAAAAACTTCACGCCCAATTGTCCGGTTCTTGGTACCCTTGAGGGATGTTCGAGGAACCACGAATCATCCAGGGCGGCATGGGCGCCGGCGTCTCCAATTGGCGCCTCGCGCGAGCCGTCTCGCGGCTGGGGCAACTCGGCGTCGTCTCCGGGGACGGCGCTCGACCAGATTCTCGCCCGGCGCCTGCAAGATGGCGACCCGGGCGGTCACATGCGCCGCGGCCTCGACGCCTTTCCGTTCCCGCACATGGCCAAACGCGTGTGGAACACGTACTACCGGCCCGGAGGGAAGGCGCCGGGCGAGCGTTATGCCACGCTTCCGCTGCCCGTCAAGCGCCCTCCGCGGGCTATGACGGAACTGTGCATCGTCGCCAACTTCGTCGAGGTCGCACTGGCCCGGGAAGGGCACGCCAACCCGGTCGGGATCAACTACCTCGAGAAGATCCAGCTGCCGCATCTGCCCTCGATCTATGGCGCGATGCTCGCCGGCGCCGGCTACATCCTCATGGGCGCGGGGATCCCGATCAAGATTCCCGACGTCCTCGACCGGTTGGTCAACCACGATCCGGCGACGTACACGATGAGCGTCACCGGCGGCCAAGACGACGACGGGACGCTGACTTTTGCGCCGCGATACTTCATGGAGCGCGAGCTCCCGCCGCTCGCGCGCCCGAAGTTCATCGCGATCGTCGCCTCCAACACCCTGGCGGCGACGATGGTGAAGCGCACGAACGGCCGCGTCGACGGGTTCGTGATCGAGGGCCCGAGCGCCGGCGGCCACAATGCCCCGCCCCGCGGCAAACCCGAGTTCGACGAGCGCGGCGAGGTGGTTTACGGCGAACGCGACCGGGTCGATCTCGAAAAGATCCGCGCCCTCGGGCTGCCGTTCTGGCTGGCCGGCGGCTACGGATCGCCCGAAAAGCTGCGCGAAGCGCTGGCCGCCGGCGCGGCGGGCATCCAGATGGGGACGACGTTCGCGTTCTGCGCCGAGTCGGGGCTGCGCGACGACTACAAGCGCGAGCTGCTCGCGGTCGCCGCCGCCGGGGAGGCGCATGTCGCCACCGACGTGCGGGCCTCGCCCACCGGCTTCCCGTTCAAGGTCGCGCAACTCCCCGGCACCCTCTCCGACGGCGCCACGTACGGCGGGCGGACCCGCATCTGCGACTTGGGGTATCTGCGCGAAGCGTACCGGGCGCCGAACGGCAAGATCGGCTACCGCTGCGCGGGCGAACCGGTCGACATCTACGTGGCCAAGGGCGGCGACGCGGCCGACACCGCCGGCCGGATGTGCATCTGCAATGCGCTGCTGGCCGCAATCGGCTTGCCGCAGGTGCGCGTGGGCGGGGTAGAAGCCGGGATCGTGACCTCGGGGAACGATCTGACCGAGATCGCGCGCTTTCTGCCCGGCGACGGGCTCGAGTACACCGCCTCCGACGTGATCGCCAAGATGACCGCGTAAGCGCGCCCCTGGCCGTATGTCGGCAAGGGTCCGGGCGCCTGGCGCCAAGTAGCAAGGATGCTGCCCGAAGCAGGCGCGGACGATGCCGTGCGGGCGTCGCTGCGCGGATGGTTCATCTGGGGCGCGGCGGCGCTCTTCTACCTCTACGAGTTCTTCGTGCGGGTCGCGCCGTCGTCGATGGCCACCCAGCTGCAGCAGCACTTCGGGCTCAGTGCCGCGGCCCTGGGGGCGGCGGCCGGGACGTACTACCTCGTCTATTCGCCGATGCAGCTCGTGTCGGGGTCGCTGATCGACCGCTTCGGCCCCAAACGCGTGCTCGTGCTGGCAGGCTTGATCTGCAGCGCCGGCGCGTTCATCGAAGTGGCCGGGAGCGCGCCGGCTCTGCTCGCGGGCGCGCGCTTCTGCCAAGGCTTCGGCTCCGCGTTCGCTTTCGTCGGCACGATGTATCTGGCGGCCGAATGGTTTCCGGCCACGCAGCTCGCCCTGCTCTCGGGATTGACGACCTCGCTCGGCATGGCCGGCGGCATCATCGGCAATTCGGGGATCGCGCGCATCGTCAAGCACCTGGGATGGCAACCGGCGTTGATCTGCGCGGGTTCGCCGGACTCGCGATCACGGCGCTGATCCTGGTCGTCGTGCCGGCGCGTTCGCGCCGCGCCGACGGCGGAAACGGACGCGGCCGCGCGCCCGGGGATCGTCCACGCGCTGCGCATCGTCTACGCGAACCCGCAGAGCTGGTACATCGGGCTCGTCGGCGCGGCGCTGTACATGCCGCTCTCGATCCTGGGCGCGCTGTGGGGCGTCGACTACATGTCGGCGATCACCGGCGCGGGTCCGGTGCGCACGGCCGGTGCGATCTCGATGCTCTACGTCGGCTGGATGGTCGGCGGCCCGCTCGCCGGCTACGTTTCCGACCGTCTGCACGTGCGGCGCGTGCTGCTGCTCGGCGCCGCCGCCGCCACCCTCGTCGTCAGCACGGCGGTCGCGCTCGTGCCCTCGCTTTCGCTCGCCGGCGCGTATGCGCTGATGCTGCTGCTCGGGCTCGCCTCGACGTCGCAGGTCGTCTGCTTCGCGGCCGCGGTCGAACACAATCCGCTGCCCGTCAAAGGCACCGCGATCGCGGCGACCAACATGCTGATCATGCTGCTGGGCGGCATCGGCGAGTGGGCGTTCGGGCTCGCGCTCGACGCGGTGTCGCCCGGCGCGCCCGGGCGCGCGCACTATCC
Organism: Vulcanimicrobiota bacterium; assembly: GCA_963749395.1. Taxonomy (GTDB): domain Bacteria; phylum Vulcanimicrobiota; class Vulcanimicrobiia; order Vulcanimicrobiales; family Vulcanimicrobiaceae; genus CAVVMT01. The sequence continues at coordinate 19,287 of CAVVMT010000012.1, read as the reverse complement.
CGTCGAGGCCTACCATCACGCGATCCTGATCCTGCCGGCCATCTGCGCCGCCGGCCTCGTCGCCGCGGTGTTGATGACCGACGCGCAGCGGCGCAGCCAACCGGGCCCGGTCGCGGCCGGCGACGCCGCGCTACTGCTGCATTAAGACAGCGACCACGCGGCGACGTTCCAAAAGACCGAGGTTCCGCCGTGCAGCGGCACGATGCCGTGCAGATCGCTGTCGTACGCCTCGACGAACGGCACCCACAACAGGGTGTAGAACGGCACGTCGCGGATCAGGATCGTTTGGATCTTGAAGTAGTCGTTGCGCCGCTCCCGCATGTCGAAGGTGCGCAGCGCGGCTTCTTGCAGCCGGCCGACTTCGGGGTCGGCGTAGTACGTGTAGTTGCGACCCTTCGGCGGTAAACCGTCGGGGCCGATCAGGGTCTGATCGTTCGGGTCGGGATTGCGGGCCCACGAGTAGAGCGACGCGTCGTACTCGCCGCGCTCGAGGATCCCGCCGTCGGCGGCCCGGTTGAAGAACAGCGGGCCCGGATAGTTCTTGATCGACACGTCGGCGCCGGCGGCGCGCCACATGCTTTGGAGCAACACCTCGACCGACTCGTTCGACTTCGCCCCGGCGACCGACGACAGCTCGAAGGTCAAGCGGCGGTCGCCCTTGTGCCGGATGCCGTCGGCACCGAGCGTCCAGCCGTCGGCGTCGAGGATCTCGCCCGCGCGTCGCAGGTCGAAGGGATAGTACTTGACCGCCGGATTCGCCCACGGCGTGAGCGGGTTCTGATCGACCGGCGCGCGCGCGCCGATGCTGAAGTAGAGTTTCGTGTAGATCGTGTCGACGTCGGTCGCGTAGGCGAGTGCGAGCCGGACGTTGCGGTCGTCGAGCGGCGGCCGTCGCGTATTGAACCCGATGTGCCGGTAGGCGTTGAGGGTCGAGATCGCGACCGAGGTCCCCGGCATGGCGCGCGCCGGCGCCGCTTGATTGGGGTCGAGGTCGCCGATGAAGTCGATGTCGTGCGAGGCGAGCGCGTTGAGCCGCGCGTTCGAGTCGGGCAAGATCTTGATCGTGATCTTGGCGATCTTCGGCTTCTGACCCGAGTAGTACGGATTGGCTTCCAATTCGATGTCGCTGCCGTGGTGCCAGGCGACGAAACGATACGGGCCGCTGCCGACAGGCGCGGTGTTGAACGGCGCGTGATTGAGATCGGGCAACTGGTCGAGCAGGTGTTTGGGCACGATCGAACCCGTCGCTCCGGTGATGAAGTTGTAGAGCGCGGGCGCGAAGACGGTCTTGTACGCGACCCGCACCGTATAGGGGTCGGGCGCCGTGACCGCCGCGATCGGCTCGTACTGCAAACGATTGGGCACGTCGTTCGCGGGGTTCATGATCTGGCGATACGTGAACACGACGTCGTCGGCGCGCAGCGGCGCGCCGTCCTGCCAGCGCGCGTCCTTGCGCAAGTGATAGGTGATCGTCTTGCCGTCGGCGCTGATCCCGCCGTTGCGTACGCTCGGCACTTCGGTGGCGATCGCCGGCACGAGGCCGCCGCCCGCATCGACGGTCAGCAGACCTTGAAACACGAGCAACGCGAAATCGCCGGCGGCGACCGTTCCGGCGACGAGCGGGTCGAGCGTCTCGGGTTCGATCAGGAAGCCGACGCGCAAGTCGTCCGGTTGCGTCCACGGATTGCGTGCTTCGGCCGCGCCGCCGGCCGCCCCGAGGAAGCCGCAGAGCGTCACGCACGCCGCCCAGCGCCGCAGCGACGTCACGCCCGCTCCGCGCTCAGCCAGAACGCCTCGAGCAGCGCGTTGAAACACGCGCCGGTCCGCGGGATGCTGTGGCCCGCGCCCGCGACGCACTCGCGCCGTGCGCCGGTCGCGACCGCGATCGCGTCGCAAACGCGTTCGAACGCCGGGTGATGGCCGCCCGACACGACGAGCTTCGGGAACGCGGTCACCGCGAGCGCCGCGAGCGGCGGAGCCGCTTCCCATGGGCCGCGTTCGGTCAGCAGCAGCCGCGCGCCCTGCGCGAGCGGCGCCGCCAGCGGCTTGGGCGAGACCTCGAACCCGAGGACGGGCGCGAAACGGCGCAAGAACGTCTCGGGATCGTCGATCCCGAGCGACCACAACGCGCGCATCTCGGCGACGTACGCGGCGACGAGCGGCTCGTCGCGCGCAACGCCGAACGCCGGCGGTTCGACGATCGTCAGCGAACGCACGGCGTGCGGGCGCAGGGCGGCCGCTCCCATCGCAACGATGCCGCCGTACGAATGGCCGACGAGGTGCGCGGGTTCGTCGAGCAGCTCCGCGATCAACGGTGCGTCGACGTCGAAGTCGACGCGTCCCGCGATCGGGCTCGAACCGTAACCGGGCCGGTTCGGCATCACCAACGTCCAGCGCTTCGCGAGCGCACGCTGTTTGTGCCACGAGAGCGCGGCGTCGGTGACGCTGCCGTGAACGAAGACGACACGCGGCCCGGTGCCGCGCGTCGTCACGTCGAGCTCAGTGACCGGAATTGGCGCTAGTATCGCAGTTGATCATCCACGGAATGCCGTACTTGTCGACGAGCATGCCGAATTTCGCGCCCCAGAACTGGTCCGCGAGCGGCATCCGGACCGTCCCGCCGTCGGCCAGCGCGTTGAAGACGCGCTCGGCGTCCGCGACGTCGGCGGTTCCGAGCGACATCGTGATGTTGCTGCCCGGCACCGTGTCGCCCATGCCGTCGGAGGCCATGAAGCGGACGCCGCCGGCCACGAAGCTCGCATGCATGATCTTGTTCCCGTCGGTCACGTCGTGTCCGATCGGCGAGCCTTCGAAGCGGTTGAGGGCCGTGATCTCGCCTTTGAAGACGTCCTTGTAGAAGTGCAGTGCGGCTTCGCACTGGCCGTTGAACGTGAGGTAAGGCTCCAGTTGCATCGCTCCACCCTCCAGTCACTGCCGGCGCACCGGCACGCTGCCCCGGCCCCTTCGCGCCTATCGCGCGACTGCCTCCTGCAGCTTGTAACGCATGATCTTGCCCGAGCCCGTGCGCGGAATCGCTGCGACGCAATGAAATTCCGCCGGCACTTTGAACGCCGTCATGCGCGTGCGGCAGAACGCGGCGAGGGAGACTGGATCGAATGCATGGCCGTCGCGCACGACGACGTACGCGACGACGATTTCGCCCAGCGCCGCATCGGGCTTGGACGCGACGGCGCAGTCGAGTACGGCGGCGTGCTGCACGAGCGCCTCCTCGACCTCCGCCGGATAGATGTTCTCGCCGCCGCGGATGATCAGTTCTTTGATGCGCCCGGTGATCGTCAGATATCCGTTCTCGTCGCGCCGGCCGAGATCGCCGGTGTGATAGTAGCCGTCTTCGAGCGCGCGCGCGGTCGCGTCGGGTCGATTGTAGTAGCCCAGCATCACGTGCGGGCCCGCGACCCAAATTTCGCCGTCGACGCCGGGCGGCACGTCGCGGCCCTGGCTGTCGACGATGCGCACGGTCGAGCCCGGGAGCGGCAACCCGCACGAACCCAGGGGGCGTCCGCCCGCCGGCCAGTTCATCGTCACCATCGTCGACGTCTCGGTGATGCCGTAACCGTCGAGCAGGGCGACGTTGAACGCCGCTTCGAAGCGTTCGTTGAGCGCTTTGGGCATGATCGCGCCGGCCGAAATGAAGAGCCGCACCGACGGCGCATCGCGGCCGTCGCCGCCGGCCGCTTCAAGCAGGTAGTGAAACATCGTCGGAACGCCCGGCATCACCGTGAAGCGCTGTTCGCGCAAGAGCCGCAGCACCTCGCTCGTCGAGAAGCGCGGCATGATGTACTCCGACGCCCCGGCGGCGATGATGCCGAGCACCGTCAGATTCAAGGCGTACGAATGGAACAGCGGCAGCGGCGAGAGCACGTCGTCGTGCTCGTTCAATCCGCAGATCGGCATCCAGCATGCGGCGACGACCCACAGATTGCTGCGCTGCGTCAGCTGCACGCCCTTCGGGCGGCCCGTCGTGCCCGACGTGTAGATCATCCACGCCGGCGCGTCGAGCGGGAGTTCGCGGCCGCACGGCGGCGCCGGCGACTCGACCAAAGCCGCGAACTCCGGAGTTTCCGCGACGAGGATCCGCTCGAGCGCGGGAAGATCGGGCGCGAGCCGCGCGACGCGTTCGTGGCGCGGCGCGTCGACGAGCGCGACTTTCGCCCCGGAGTCGGCGAGCATGTACGCGAGCTCCGCGTCGGCGACCATCGGATTGATGCACACCCCGACCGCAGCCGCCTGCGCGATGCCGAGGTAGCACTCGACGGTCGTCACCGAGTTCTCCATGAAGATCGCGCAGCGGTCGCCGGCCCCTAGCCCGAGCGCGGCGAGATGGTCGCCGAGCCGCGCCGTTCGAGTCGCAAGCGCCCCGTACGTGACGGCGCGCGACGGGTCGCGAAAAGCGACCTTGCCGGGCACGCTGCGCGCGTGCCCGGCAAGCAGTTCGGCGATGGGACGAATGACGTCGGTCCGAATCATCCGCCGGCCTCCGTGATCGGTTGAGTTACGCGAGATCCGACCAGAACGTCAGCGCGAGCTTGCGGCGCTTGTCCCACAACGCATTCTTGTCGCGGAACGCCGCCAGGCCGAGGCCGGGCTCCGCGTCGGGGATCTTCGGGGTCGCCGGGTCCCAATTGACCGACGACGTGATCACCTCGTTCATCGCCTCGAATGCGAGCGCCGTATTCATGTCGGCGTCGGCGTTCTTGTTCATGACGAACTTGAGCTGGCGCATCGTCTGCTGATTCTTGGAGAGCAGCACCTCGACGAGCTGCTCGACTTCCGCATCGATCTGCGCCGCCGGCACGGCCTTGTTGAACAGGCCCCACTCGACGCCGCGCTCGGCCGACTGCAGCGCGCCGATCAGGTTGATCTCTTTGGTGCGGCGCCGCCCGATGAGGCGGATCATGCGCGTCGTCCCGCCCCAGCCGGGGGTCATCCCGCTGTCGACTTCGGGCATGCCCCAGCGCGCGTCGTCGGCGATGATCGCGAGGTCGCACGCCATCGTGATCTCGAGCCCGCCGCCGAGTGCCAAGCCGTCGATCACCGCGACCGTGATCTTGTCGAGCTCTTCGATCGTGTTCGAGAAGCGCTGGTAGAAGCGGATGCGCCGCATCACCTGATTGGGATCGCCCCAGGCGCCGTTGGCCATCTCGACGAGATTGTCGCCGACGGAGAACCAGCCGCCGTGCCCGCGGAAGATGACGACGTTGAGCTTCTCGTCGGCCGCCGCTTCCTCGACCGCGGTCATCAGCTCGTCGGTCAACTTGCACGAGAGCGGATTCATCTTCTCGGGCGGGTTCCAGGTGATCGTCGCGACCCGCCCGTCGTGCGACCGCTCGAAGGAGACCTCGTCGTACTGCGGCACGTTCGCCGCTCGCATGTGGGGCAGCGCGATGCCGTGCCCCAGGGTTGCCACGCCGTTCTTCGCCATTGCCGAAACCTCCGAAGCGCGATACTAACTAACGCTCGTTAGTGTACCGCAAGGCGAGATCGAGCGCGCAAGCGGCGATTCGCCGTTAGGGGCGTTTTGCCGGAGGCCGATCGGCGCCGCCCACGATGCGGATCGCGAACCGGCCGTACTGCTCGGCGACCTGCTCGGCGCTCGAGGGGCCGTCGTCGCGGAACCAGCGCGCGACCGAGACGCTCATCTCGAGGATCGCGAACGAGGCCAGCGAGGGCGACGCGACGTCGAAGGTGCCCCGCGCCTTGCCCTCTTCGATCAGGGCGCGGATCGCACGCTCGTGGCGGTGGCGCTTTTCGAGCACGATCGAACGCACGGGCTCCTCGAGGCTGCTGACGTCGCGGTTGACGACGATCGCCTCGCGCCGGTGCCGGGCGTGGCGCAAAACGTAGGCGACGACCGCGCGCCGCAGCCGTTCGCCTGGATCGTCGATCCCGCTCACCGCCTCCTCGAACTCGCGCAGCACCGCGTCAGTCGTCTCGACCATCACCGCGCGCAGCAGTTCGTGCTTGCTGCGCACGTGGTTGTAGAGGCTGGGCGCGCGGATGCCGAGGGCGTCGGCGATATCGTTCATCGTCGTGCCGTGATAGCCACGGGCCGCGAACAGCTCGAGCGCGGCATCGCGCACGTCGCGCGAACGCGCCGACGCGGACGCCGGTTCGAAGCTCATCGCCTAATGATACTCGTCCCAGAACACGCGCGACTCGGGGTGGCGCGCCGGATGGTCGGGATCGGGGACGACGTCGTCCATGTGCCGTTTGGCGCGGTGGAAGCGCGCCGTCAGGGCCTTGCGCTTGAAGATCAGTTCGAAGATGCCGAGCACCGCCACCGCGACGATCACCGTGACCGTGACCGGGCCGAGATGAAACGGGAGTTCCATGCTTCCAAGGTTCGCCCGGGGCCCGGGCGTTCCATGGTGCGAGGAGCGGCCTGGCGGTTCATGGTACGAAGACCGCATGCCGAACGACGTGCTTCCCAAGCGCCTCATCGTGGGGATCAGCGGCGCGTCGGGGGCCGTTTACGGCGTCCGCATCCTCGAGCTGCTGCGCGGTCACGGCGGGATCGAGACCCACCTGATCCTCAGCGACGGCGCCCGCGCGACGATCGCCGCGGAGACCGATAAGACGGCCGACGAGATCCGGGCGCTGGCCGACGTCGTGCACAACGACCGCAACCTGGGGGCGCCGGTCTCGAGCGGCTCGTTCCAAACGATGGGCATGATCGTCGCGCCGTGCAGCATCCGGACGCTGTCGGGAATCGCGCACAGCTACGACGCCAACCTGATGGTCCGCGCCGCCGACGTGTGCCTCAAAGAACGCCGCAAACTCGTGCTGATGGTGCGCGAGACGCCGCTCCATGCCGGGCACTTGAAGCTGATGCTCGCGGTCACCGAACTCGGGGCCGTCGTCGCGCCGCCGATGCCCGCCTTTTACAACCTCCCCAAGACCGTCGACGAGATCGTCACCCAGACCGCGGGCCGCGCGCTCGATCAGTTCGGCATCGACACGGGCGGGTTTGCGCGCTGGAACGGACCCGCTTCTACGGCGGATTGACGAGCTGCCACGCGCCCGCGTTCCACGTCGGCGCGAAGGCGTTGGGCGCGAAGCCGGTCAACGCGTTGCGGTACGCGTAGACGTATGACGGGTCGAACAAGAACACGATCGGGACGTCGGCGGCCAGCTCGGCTTGGATGCGCGCGTAGAGCGTTTGGCGCGCCGCGCGCGTCGGCGCCGAAAGCGCCTGCGCTTCGAGCGCGTCGAGCGCGGGATTGCAGTAGTGCATGATGTTCGCCGCGCCGTGACAGGTGACGAGGAAACTGTCGTCGGGATCGGCGCCCATCGGCCACGGCACGTACGCCATGTCGAACTGTCCGGTCGCGAGCAAGCCGCCTTGGCTCGCGGGCAGGAACAGCTGCGCGTTGCTGACCGACTTGATCGTCAACGCGACCCCGCGCGCGTGCAGCTCGCGCTTGCACGACGGTCGCGGTGCGCACGCCGGTCGTCGATTCGGGAAACTGCACGTAGGTCAGCGCGAGCGCGTGCCCGTTCTTCGCGCGCATGCCGTCGCGCCCGCGGCGCCAGCCGGCCGCCTCGAACAACCGGTCCGCCGCCGCCGGATCGTACGCCGGTTGGCGCGCTCGCGGATCGTACGCCCACGATGAGAGCGGCTGGTCGGAGTCGATCGGCGGGTAGCGTCCGAGCGTGATGCGGTCGCTGATGAAACGGCGGTCGATCGAGGCCGCGAGCGCGCGCCGCACGCGCACGTCGTCGAGCGGCGGGTGCGCGAGGTTGAGCGCAATGCCGACGACGAGCGCGAGCGGCACGTAGCGGTAGGCGATCGCCGGATCCTTCGCGAGCACCGGCTGCTGCAAGGGCGCGATCAGGTTCCACTCGATCGCCTTCGATTGCAGCAGCGTCAAATTCGTGCCGGGATCGGGGACGACGTGGACGTCGATGCGCGGCGTCTTCGCCGGCGTTCCCCAGTAGTTCGGGTTGCGCTGGTACACGAGCCGCTCGCCGCGCTGCCACGAGCGCAGCTCGTACGGTCCGTCGCCCAGCGGCGCCGCGCTGAACGGCAACGTCGCGAGCGGTGCGACGCTCGCGAACGCATGCGCGGGTAAGACGAATTGCGGCGCCGTGCCGTACGAGAAGAACGTCGCGACCGCCGGCGCCCAGCGTCGCCGCAGGGTCAACACGACCGTGTGCGCGTCGGGCGCAACCGCGCGCGCGATCAGCTCGTAGCCGGCGCGCGAGCGCACCGGATTGCGGTCGTCCATGATCGCGCGCAGCGTGAACAGCACGTCGCGGGCGGTGACCGGCTGCCCGTCTTGCCAGCGCGCGCGCGGCTGCAGATGGTACGTGAGGGTGCGCCCGTCGGCCGAGATGCCGCCGTTGCGGACGGTCGGGATCGTGGTGATCAGCACCGGAAACGAGCGGCCGCGTTCGTCGATGTCGATGAACGGCGCGAACGCGAGATGCGCGAGCTGCTGTTCGACGCCGTTGGCGTCGGGCTTCGCGAAGAGTGGGTCGAGCGTCGACGGATCGGCGGCGATATCGAAGCGCACGACGTTCGGGTCGCCCGCCGACGTGACCGGATGACATCCCGCGGCGGCGCACAGCAGCACGCACGCGAGCGCGAGCGCGCGAAGCATTGGGCTGGAGCTTCGCGTTGCCGATTCGGCCGCCTGCGGGCTTTGCGGCGGCCCGCCACGAACCGCGCTCGCGTGGCCCGAACCGCTCGTCAAGCGACGCTCTCGCTGCCGTTGCGCGGCGCCGGCGGCGAACCGATCGACTTCGCGCGCACCGTCCGGTCGCACGGTCTGGTCGCGTTGCCGCCGTTCTTTCGCAGCCCGGAACTCGATGCGCTCGAGGTCGCGGTCCGCCTGCGCGACGGGACCGCGCGCACCCTCGTCCTGCGCGAAGATCCGCCCGGCACGCTGGCGATCGCGGCGCAAGGCGCGCTCGGCGCGGCAGCCAGAGCCGACGTCATCGCGGCGGTAGGCGCGATGTTTGCCCTCGACGACGATCTGAGCGCGTTCTACGCGCGCGCCGGCGACGATCCCGCCCTCCGCTGGGCGGCGCAGGGGGCGGGCCGCCTCCTGCGCGGCCAGACCGCGTTCGAAGACGTCGTCAAGACGATCTGCACGACGAACTGCACCTGGTCGTCGACGGAGCGGATGATCGACGCGCTCGTCGCGAGGCTTGGGACGCGCGCCCCGGGCGCGCCGGTCGCGGGCCCGCGCGGCCGGGCGTTTCCCGCTCCGGCTGCCCTCGCCGAGGCGCCCGAAGCGTTTTACCGCGACGTGGCGCGCGCCGGCTATCGGGGGGCCTACCTGCGGTCGCTCGGGGCGGCCGCGGCCGCCGGCACGATCGACCTCGAAGGGTGGCGCGCGACCCCCCGCAGCGCCCTGCCCGACGCCGAGCTCGAACGGCTGCTCCTGGCGTTGCCCGGCGTGGGACCGTACGCGGCGGCGCACGTGATGATGCTCTTCGGCCGCCGTTCGCGCCTCGTGTTCGACTCGTGGACGCGCCCCAAATACGCCCGCCTCAACGGCCGCAAAGCCAAAGACGCCACGATCGTGCGCCGCTTCAAACGCTACGGTGACGAAGCGGGCCTCGCGTTCTGGCTCTATCTCACGCACGACTGGCTCGAGTGAGAAGGCGCTCCCGCAAGATGCCGGGCCTGGGGGACGAAAACTTAGCGGGAGCGGAATTGCCGCAAAGGAGTTGATCGAGTGCAGCTCTATGTCGGAACGACCGACGAATTCTACGACGACGCGGTCAGGCACCGGCTCTCGGACGTACTAAACGAGCAGTTCTACGATTACTACGGATATCGCGCAACCGTCTCGGAATTGCAGTCCTGGAACAACTCCCTGCTGGCAATGGCGCTTCAGATCAAGCACGCGGCGCTTCGTGACAATACGATCATCGTTGAGTACGAGTTGCCCCTATCGTCGTCACGGCTCGACTGCCTCATCTTTGGGCACGACGAGTCGGACGCACCGCGCGGTCTACTCGTCGAACTCAAGCAATGGGACAAAGTGCTTTCGAGCGACGTCGAGTACTGCGTCCGCACGTGGATCGGCAAGGCGGAGCGCGACGTTCTCCACCCCTCTGAACAAGCGCTTCGGTACGCTCGGTTCCTCACCGACGCCCATACAGCATACGATGAAGGATGCATTGCGCTGCGCCCCTGCAGCTACTTGCACAACATGCGCCCCGGTGACGCCCTGGCACTTCGCTCCGACCGGTTCGCCGAGCTCACGGCGCAATCACCGCTCTTCGTCGGCCAAGACGTCGATCAGTTTGCCGAGGTGATGAATGCGGTAGTAGGGCACGGCAAGGGTGATCGCGTGCTGGCCGCGGCCATGTCGGGAACGTCGCGCCCGTCCCGCAAGCTCTTGGAGCACACCGCGGCAGTGATTCGCGGCGAGCCTCGCTACACGCTCCTCGACGACCAGGTGGTCGCCTATGAAACGGTCCTCGCCGAAGTCAGGCGCGGTCATCGCTCGAAGAAAGCGCGGAGCGTGGTCGTCGTCAAAGGCGGTCCGGGTACTGGAAAATCGGTGATCGCATTGAATCTCATGGCGCGATTGGCGAAGCTCGGCTTCAACGTACGCCACGCGACCGGAAGTAAAGCGTTCACCCAAACCCTGTGGTCGATCCTCGGCTCGCGCATGAAGCCCCAGTTCCGTTATTTCAACAATTTCGGCAAGGTCGAGGGCGGCAGCATCGACGTCGTTCTCTGCGATGAATCACATCGAATTCGAAAGACGAGCGAGCACCGTTTCATGAAAGCCGCAGATCGGACCGGTGCTCCGCAGGTTGACGAACTCATCACCGCAGCGCGCGTTTCCGTCTTCTTCGTCGACGACCATCAGGCCGTACGGCCGGAAGAAATCGGAAGCAGTCACCTGATTCGAGAAGCCTCGGTACGGCTTGAAGCGCGATACCGAGAGGTCGATCTTCACGCTCAGTTTCGCTGTGCCGGATCCGGATCGTATCTCGATTGGCTAGACCAACTCTTGGAAATCCGTAAGACGGGGCGGGTGTACCTGCCTGCCGACGATCCGCTGCAGTTTTCAATCGCAAACTCCGTCGAGGCGCTCGACCGAGAAGTTCGAGAACGGCTCGCAGAAGGCCAAGCAGCGCGCCTCGTGGCAGGGTTTTGCTGGCCTTGGTCTGATCCGCGCCCGGACGGAACGCTCGTCGACGACGTCGTCGTAGGCCGCTTCCGGCGCCCTTGGAACGCGAAGCCGGACGCCGGCAAGCTGGCCGCAGGAGTTCCACCCGCTCCCTTATGGGCGTCTGCGCCCGGAGGTGTCGACCAGGTCGGCTGCATCTACACGGCGCAGGGATTCGAGTTCGACCACGTTGGCGTAATCTTCGGGCCCGACCTCGTGGTTCGGAGCGCGACATGGGTTGCGGTTCCGGGTGCGTCAAAGGACTCGATGACCAAGCGGGCTGGAGGTAAACCGTACGTCGATTGCGTGAAGAACGCTTACCGCGTGCTGATGACGCGTGGCCTACGGAGCTGCAGCGTCGCCTTCCTCGACGAAGAAACACGCGGATTCGTGGAGAGCCGGCTCGGTGCGACGCACGCATAGAATTCCGGAGGGCCGTACGCGTGGACCCTGAGGTGCGCCACAAGATCCTTAACCCGCCTCCCGGCTCTGCGCTAGCTCGCGCACGCGATTATGGGATCGACCTCGAGCTGTTGGTGCGGAACATCTCTCAAACACCTCAGGAGCGGTTAGAAACCGTCGTTCGGTGCTTCATCATGGTTCAGGCGCTTCGCGGGCCCTGGCCTCGATGAGACCCTTGTTTGCCCTCGCGCTCGCGATGGCGTTCGCGGGCTTCCAACTCGCGCCGGTCGCGGCCGGCTCGGCGACTGGGGCGCAGCGTGAGGCGCTCGTCGCGCGCCGCTTTGCGGCGGTGCGCAACAGTCCGCCGCAGTTGCGCGCGTTCTTGCAAGCGATGCCGAAGGGTGCAGATCTGCACAACCACGCGAGCGGCGCAGTCTATGCCGAGCACTATCTCGCGTGGGCCGCCGCCGACGGCGACTGCGTCGCGCGCACGGCCGCGCTCGCGCCGGCGCCGTGCGATCCCGACGGACGTGCGGCGGCCGACCTGATCGCCGACGAGCCCGCGCGCAACAAAGAGATCGACCAGCTGTCGATGCGCGGCTTCGTGCCGGGCCCGGAGACCGGGCACGATCACTTCTTCGCGACCTTCGGGAAATTCGGCGCGGCGTCGGGCAAACATCCGGCCGAGGTCGTCGCCGAAGCGACGCGCAACGCGGCGCTCGATCACGTCGAGTATCTCGAGCTGATGGTGACGTTCGGCGGCGCTCCGCTGGCAGCGGCCGTCAAAGACGTCGCGTTGACGACCGACTTCGCGGCCCTGCGGGCGGCGCTGGGCGCGCACGGGTTCAGCGACGCAGTCGCGACCGCGCGCGCCACCCTCGACGCGCTCGAGCGCGACCGGCGCCACGCCCTGGGGTGCGACGGACCCGCCCCCGAGCCGGCATGCGCCGTGCAGGTGCGCTACATCCAACAGGTGATCCGCACGACGCCTCCCGTCAACGTCTTCGCGCAGTCGCTGCTGGGGTTCGAACTCGCGCACGTCGACCCGTTGCTCGTCGGGCTGAACTTCGTCGCGCCCGAAGACGATCCGACGGCGCTGCGCGACTACGACCTCCACATGCACATGCTCGCGGCGCTTTCGCGCATGGAGCCCCGGACGAACATCACCTTACATGCGGGCGAATTGACGCTCGGCCTCGTCCCGATGCCCGACCTGCGCTTTCACATTCGCGAAGCCGTCGAAGTCGCGGGCGCACAGCGCATCGGCCACGGCGTCGACCTCAGCTACGAAACCGACTCGCCCGGGCTGCTCGCCGAGATGCGCCGCCGCCACGTGCTCGTCGAGATCTGCTTGAGCAGCAACGACCTGATCCTCAACGTGCGCGGCGCGCAGCATCCGTTCATGACCTACGTGCGCGCCGGCGTGCCGGTGACGCTCGCGACCGACGACGAAGGCGTTTCACGCATCGACCTGACGCACGAATACGAGCGCGCCGTGCTGACCTACGGCCTCGACTACCGCTTCGTCAAACGCCTGTCGCGCGCGAGCCTCGAGTACGCGTTCCTTCCGGGCGCGAGCCTGTGGAGCGACATCGACGCGGGCCGGCGCGTCGCCGCCTGTGCGACGAGCGATCCGGCGGACGCGGTGCAAGATGCGTGTGCGCGCTATCTAGCGGCCAACGAGCGCGCGCGCATGCAATGGGCGCTCGAGCGCGCGACCGCGGCGTTCGAAACCGCGATCTTGGCACGCGGCTAAGCGCAGACGGCGGCCCGCCGAATCGGGAGGCCCACGCGCACGTGATTGCCACCCCCGGGAGCGTTTCGACGTGCAAGCTCTTGCCGAGTGCGGCGATCAGGAAGAGGCCGCGGCCGCCCTCGCTGAACGGGTCGTCGGGCAGTGCGCCTTGCGACGTGAACGGAGCGTCCGGCGTCGATGACGTGCAGCAGCGGGGCCTCACCGGCCCAATCGAGCCGTAGTTCGATGCGGCCGGGCGCATGACGCACGACGTTGGAAACCAGTTCGCCGAAGATCAGTTCGGCCGACGCGAAGTCGGAATCGGGCGAGCCGAACTCGCGCAGTGCGCGCACGAACGCGCTGCGCGTGCCCTTCGCGGCCCATGCGTCAAGCGCGTCGAACGACCACATCGGAGCGCCGCCGAAGGTGACGGTCAGAATCGCGACGTCGTCCTTGGGATCGCCGGCCACGACCGATTCGCAGATCAGCCGGGCCGGGCGGGCGGTCGTGCCCGTCGCGGCACATGCGACGCTCGCGAGCAAGCGCCGTTCGCCCTCGTCGATGTCGCGCGTCGCCTCGGTAACGCCGTCGGTATAGATGACGAGCATCGACCCGTCCGCGATGCCGGCCAGCAGCGCCGCCGGCGGTGCCTGCGCCAGCAACCCCAGCGGCAATGCGGGCACGATCGGCAAGAACTGCACCGAGCCGTCGGGGTGGCGCAAGACGGGCGCGGGATGACCCGCCGAGGCGTACTCGCAGGTGCGCTTCACCGGGTCGATGATCCCGACGAAGGCGGTCGCGATGCGGTCGGGGCGCTCGTGTGCGAGCGCTTTACTCGCGGCGGCCAAGATCGCCCCCGGAGCGAAGTTCTGCAGCGCGACGACGCGGATCGCTTGCCGCACGTTCGCCATCAGCACCGCGCCCGCGAGCCCTTTCCCGGCGACGTCGCCGACCGATACGACGATGCGCCCGTCGTCGAGCACGAACGCGTCGTACCAATCGCCGCCGACTTCCGCTTCGCGTTCGGCCGGGACGTACACCGCATCGAGCGCGACGCCGTCCGCCACGGGCATACTCGGGGCGAGCGCCGCCGCTTGAAACGTGTCCGACACTTTCTTCTCACGCTCGTACACGCGCACGTCCTCGAGCGCGGCCGCGATGCGTTCGCTCAAGACCTCCGCGAAACGCACGTCCTCGAGTTCGAACGGGCTGCGCCCCTCGCCGTTGAAGAGGTCGAGCGCGCCGTACGAGCGGCCGCGCCACAGCAGCGGAACGGCGACGCGCGACGCGAAGTCCATGCCCTGCAGCAACGCGAGGTGGCGGTCGTCGACCGCGATCGCGCGCATCGCGTCGACCGAGACCCGCCGCGCGTACAACGCACGACTGCCGAGCATGACGCCCCGCAGCTGCGGCCGCACCGGGTAGCCGCGCAGCAGCTCTTCGGCCATGTTGCGTTTCGCCGGATCGGCGGTAGCGATCGCGACCGGAACGTCGTCGTCGTGCTCGGAGCGAACGAAGATGAAGCAGACGTCGGCGATCGTCGGCACGGCGCGCTCCGCGACGCGCTGTAAGGCTTCCTTGACGTCGGCGGTCACGTTCATGATCTCGCTGAGGGTCGCCAGGAAGCGCAGCCGCTCTTCGCTGCGGCGGCGCTCGTCGATGTCGGTCGCGGTGCCGAACCACTGCAGTGGTTTTCCGTCGGCCGCACGTTGCGGAACGACGCGCGCCAAGAACCAGCGGTACAGCCCGTCGTGACGGCGCAGCCGGTACAAGACCTCGATCTCGGTGCCGGCGTCGATCCCTTCCTGATACGCGCGCTGGGCAGCCTCGAGGTCGTCGGGATGCACGATGCCCGCCCAGGCCGCCCGGCTATCGAACGTGCTGGGATCGACGCCGGTGTATGCCGCCAGCTGATCGTTCCAATACAGCACCGTACCGTCGGCGCCGGCCACCCAGATCAGGAGCGGCAACGACGATGCCAGCGCGTGAAACGAGCGCTCGGACCACGAGTTCGCAAACCCAGATTCGTTCAATCGACATCCACGCGATCGAGCAGCGTTCCGGCCGGCGTTCGCCCTGGACCCGCCGCTCCTCGGGAGCCGCTTACCCGCTTTCGGCCATTCCTACGCGGTTACGCGCTGGAAGCGTTGCGGCGCGTCTGCAACAATCCCGTCGGCGGGCCGTCAATCGCGGTCCACCCACCGTCGACGAACAGGGTCGAGCCGGTGACGTAGCTGGCCGCGTCCGACACGAGGAAGGCAACCGCGGCCCCGATCTCCTCGGCCCGGCTCCAGCGGCCCAGCACGGTGTGGGCCGCGTACTTTTCCCATAGGTCGGCCCGCTCTTTCAGCGGTGCGGTCAGCGCCGTTTCGACGATGCTCGGCGCGATCGCGTTGACCCGAATCCCGTACTCGCCGGCCTCGGCGGCCGCCGCGGTGACGAGCTGCCGGATGCCCGCCTTCGTCGATGCATAGACCCCGAGCCCGGCTTCGAGCGTCACCGCCCGCACCGACGAACTCGCCACGATGCTGCCGCCCCCGCCCTGGTCGGTCATCAGCTTGACGAACGCGCGCAGGAAGAGCCACGTGCCTTTGAGATTGAGGGTCACGATGCGGTCGAAGTCGGTCTCGTCGAAGTCGACGATCCGCTTGCGGATGTTGATTCCGGGCGTCGTCACCGCTGCGTCGAGGCGCGGATACCGGGCCGCGATTCCGGCCGCCAGGCCGTCGATCGCCGCCGGGCTCGCGGCGTCGCAAACGATCGCCTCGCCCCCGGTTTCGGCCGCCACCGCGCGGACGCCGGGTTCGTCGAGGTCGGCGCACACGACGTAGGCCCCTAGGCCCGCGAGCACTTGGGCCGAGCCTCGGCCGATTCCCGACGCGGCGCCCAACACGAGCACCGTCTTGCCGCTGAGGTCGAAAAGCCGCCGGTAGTCGCTCATGCGCCGCTATTGGCGAGCAAAATCCGCGATTCCGGCACCGGCGCAGGGCCGCTCCTCCGAGGCCGCGCAGATATCTGCAACAAAATGCCGGGAGAAACGATGAAACGCAGAAGATTCGTCCAAGCGGCCGCGGGCGCTGCGGCCGCCGCGGTTGCCGTACCCCGCGTCGCCTTCGGCGCGGCACCGCTGACCTTGAAATTCGCGCACTTTGCGGCCGAGGACCATCCCGCGAACGTCGCCGCGAAGCAGTTCGTCGCAAAGGTCGCGGCGCGCACCAACGGCGCGATCGCGATCACGATCTACCCGAACAATCAGCTCGGAGACCCGACCCAGCAGGCGGCGCAGATCAAAGCCGGCGTGATCGACATCGGGCTGCCGACCGAAGGCCAACTCGACAAGTACGAAAAGGCGTTCGCGGTGGTCGAGCTGCCGTTCTTGTTCAACAACCGCGAGGAAGTGTTCAAGGTCCTCGACGGCCCCGGCATCGCGTGGCTCGGCCCGCTGGCGGAGAAGCAGGGCTTCATCACGCTGCGCAATTGGGACTACGGTTTTCGCAACGTGACCAACAGCGTGCGCCAGATCAACGCTCCCGACGACATGAAGGGCTTGAAGATCCGCACCCCGCCCGAGATCCAGATCGAGGCCGCGATGGAAGCGCTGGGCGCGATCGTCACCCCGATCTCGTTCGCCGAGTTGTATCTCGCGCTCTCGCAGCACGTCGTCGACGGCGAAGAGAACCCGGTCGCGGTCATCTTCTTCAACAAGTATTACGAAGTGCAGAAGTACCTCTCGCTCACGAGGCACGTCTACAACAACATGATCCTTACCGTCAGCGCGATGACGTGGCCGAAGCTGACGCCGCCGCAACAGCAGATCTTCCGCGAAGAGGCGACCAGCGCCGGCGACTTGATGCGCAAGCTGATGGGCGATCAGGAAAAAGACCAGATCGCGAAGTTGCAGACGCTCGGCATGCAGGTGGTGACGCCCGATCTCGCGCCGTTCCGCGCCAAGATGCCGCCCGCGTACAAACGCGTCTCCGACTACGCCGGCGCCGACAACGTCGACAAGTTCCTCGCCATGGTCAAGGCCACCAACAAGTAATCAACGCAATCCGAACGCGTGCGGCAGCACGAGCGTCAACGCCGGGACGAACGCCACGACGAGCAATCCCACGAGCAGCACCGCGAGGTAGGGGATCATCGCGCGCGACGCGCCCTCGACCTCCGTGCGCTGGATCGCGCAACACACGTAGAATCCCACCCCGGCCGGCGGCATGAACGCGCCGATGCCCATCGCGATGATCAGCACGATGCCGTAGTGCAGCGGGCTGATGTTGAGTTGCGTCGCGATCGGCAGCAGCAGCGGCGCGAGCACGTTGAGCGCGGGCAACCCCTCGAGGAGCGAGCCCGCCAGCACGAGCAGCACGATCGAGCCGATCATGAAGACGTGCGAGCTGTCGTTGACGGCGTGCAACAGTTCGACGAGGCGTTGCGGCAGCGACGCGACCGTCAGCACCCACGAGAACGCCGACGCCGCGGCTAGGATGAACAGAACCATCCCGCTCAACGCCGCGCTGTCGACGATCGTGCGCGCCACGCCGCGCATGCCCAGTTCCCGATAGCCGACCACCGCGAGCGCGACGCCGTAGAGCACCGCGAAGGCCGAGATCTCGGTCGGCGTCGCGAGCCCGAACATGATCCCCCCGAACAGCAAGAGCGGCAGCAGTAAGGGCAGGATCGCGCCCACGGCGGCCCGGCCGAGAACGCGCGCGCTGGCCCGCGGCGCGCGCGGCGCGTTGGTGATCCGGGCGCGCACGTAGATCATCACCATCAGGCACAACCCGATGACGGCCGCCGGGATGAGGCCGCCGATGAAGAGCGCGGCGATCGAAATGCTCGTGATCGAACCGAGCACGAGCATCGCGATGCTCGGCGGCACGGTTTCGCCCATCGCGGCCGAAGCGGCCAGCACGGCCGCGCCCTCACCCGCGCTGTAGCCCTCGCGCGCCAGCATGTCGCGCATCACCGAACCGACCGCGGCGACGTCGGCCGCCTTCGAGCCCGACAACCCCGAGACCAGATACATGCTGACGACGACGACCTGCAGCAGGCCGCCGCGCAGATGCCCGGCCAGAGCCTGCACGAAGCGCACGAGGCGCAAGCTCAAGCCGCCGCGCTCCATGATGACCCCGGCGAGCACGAAGAACGGCACCGCGAGCAAGACGTAGTTGGACGTGCCGTTGACCATGTTCTGCGGCAGCGCGAGCATCGGCGACGAATTCGACACCCACAAGTATCCGGCGCTCGCCAAGATCAAGGCAAACCCGACCGGCAAACCGGCGAGCACCGTCACGAGAAAGAGGCCCAGCACCGCGCCGATCGCGACCCCGGGCGTCACGAGCGGTTGCCACCAACCTTGCGTCAGCGCGCCGGCGGCGAGCAGCGCTCCAAGCGGCAGACCGGTCGCGAGCAGCAGACGGCGTTCGGCGTGCAGCAGCCGCTCGAGCGAGTAGACAGCCAGCAGCAGCATGCCCAAGCACAGCGGCAGCGAGATCGTCGCGGCCGGCACGCGCAGGATCGGCGTCTGTTCGTTCCACGTCGACTCGACGAGCCCGACCGACGCCGTGCCTGCGATCGCCGCACCCAGCAGCACCAAGAAGTCGGCCAGCACCGCGAACGCGACGCGCCAGCGCAACGGCAGGGCGTTGGTCAGCGCGCGCACCGGCAGATGATGCAGCCGCCGGTATGCGACGACGCCGCCCACGAACGTGAGCACCGACAAGGCGAACTGCGCGACCTCGCCGGTCCACAAGAAGCCCGACGCGGAGAGCGCGCGGCCGACGACGTTCAGGACGACGACGCCGAGTTCGCCGCACAGGGCAAGCGCCAGCACCGCTTCGGCGAACGTGTCGATCGCGCGCAAAACGGCGCCCTCGTCCGGCCGCCGGAGATCCTCTTCCGCAGCTAGCGACGCGATGCCGCAACCGCCCCGCGCATACCCACGCGAAGGAACATTTTACCGCCGCGTCACCAATCCTCGGGAGGCGCTCC
>CAVVMT010000011.1:0-415260 GCA_963749395.1 Vulcanimicrobiota bacterium | reverse complement strand
ATGCCGTTTGAGGTGAATTCGCGCTATCGGCGAATCATTGCAACCAGCGGCACGGGTCAGCGCAAGTCACGTCGTCGCAGAGGAGTGGGTTTTGACGGCAGTGGTTCGGGGGCCGCACGTGAGAGTCTCGGACGAAGACCTCATGCGGATGTCGGAGGACAACCCGGGCTGGCGCTTCGAGCGCGCCGATGACGGCGCGCTGCTGGTGAGTGCCGAATGCGACCTCCGGCGGCGCTCAGAGCGGCGAAGCGTTCGTCCAACTCTACGCCTTCGCGAAAGCGGCCGGCGGGAAAGCGTACGACGCGTCGACCGGATTCAAAACACCCGGCGGTGGGGTCGTCTGCCCGGACGCCGCCTGGGTCAGCGCCGAACGCGTCGCGATGTATCGCGACCACAAGGGTGTTCTGGCCGATCGTGCCCGACGT
The DNA here is from genome assembly GCA_963749395.1 of Vulcanimicrobiota bacterium. GTDB lineage: Bacteria > Vulcanimicrobiota > Vulcanimicrobiia > Vulcanimicrobiales > Vulcanimicrobiaceae > CAVVMT01. Next base: position 414,835 of record CAVVMT010000011.1, on the reverse strand, counting down.
GGCCAGTCCAGGTGGCGAGCCCCAGCGACTCGTGGGCGGCACTCAAACGCAAGATCGACAGGTACGTTCGCGACGGAGCGACGTACGCGATCGCAATCGATCCCGAGAGCTGCAACGTCTACGAGGGCGGAAAATGTCCGGAAAATCTCGACCGCGACATCGAGGCGATCGTGAATGGTTGGGGACGCGTTCGACTCGAGCGTCGCGATCTCTGGGCGGTGATCGGCGCCGGCGGCCCTGCGTTGCGCGCAGTGTCAGCGTGAAGGCCGCAGTTGTCCTGCGCTACGGATCGCCCGACGTTCTGGAGGTCCGTGACGTGAAAACGCCGGCGCCGGGGCAGGGTGAGTTGTTGATCAGGTGGAGTGAGTTTCCCGGCTTGGTTCCGTTCCAATACAATAGCGGTGGCTCACCAGGAGAGACTGTCTTTAACGCGATAGGGAATGGATGTGTGACCATTTTTCTTACCGATCAGAATGGCAACATCCAATCGTCATCACCCTATACCCGCAAGACAGGGAACACGCTAAAAATAACGGCTATTACAGCGTTGGATGTTCTTGTTGATGACTCGCACAGGGAATTTGAAGCGAGACACATTGTAAGCCAGAATCTAGGCACGCATTACTCTTTTGCTAAGATGACTTCACTTTTTGGTATACAAAATAGGCGGCGGTGCATGCCTGATTTCCGCTAACCGCTGCCAGGGTCAGCTGCTTATAGCCAGGGGCTTGGATGAATCGATAACCTTTAGCCGTCAAGTCCGCTTCTCGCTGGGTGCTCGAGCAGAGTGACCATTGTCCTGCCCGGTTCGTTTATCCGCAGGTAGCGACGATTGATCAACTGGATTGTCTACGCAAAACAAATCGGAGCGGATATCGTAGAAAACTCCACTATCATGGGTTGCAAAGTCAACAAAGGCGGCCATGCACGCCCCGCGTCCGTCTGGCGTCCCCGCTTTGAACGTTGGGTGTAGACGTGCTACGCGAAATCCCTGGCTCGCCTCGAACGCGAAATTAAGCACGGTATGCGACGCAGGCGGCGCACCTGGATCTCCTGTAGCGGGGGCATACTCTGGAGCTAGACAGTATTGCTTATCTGGCGTACTTGACGATTTCGTAGGTTGCGAACTCGCATAGGACGTCGTTACCGAAATGGCGAGCAATACAACCACGAGTCCTAAACCGAACAGACGAAACATGAAAAACAAGACCGCTCCTCCTCACACACAAGCGAGAGGATGCTTTGTAACTGGCTCGGGTTTTCAGGCAATCATTCCGACGGGAAATTGATGATTTGGGCAAGCGGGTTCAGTTCCTGGTAGTTGCCGGCTTTACGCTCTGGCAACTCGGTCAGTATAAGGGCAGCCCTTGGGTCTTCCCCCGATTGTTATCCCGCGGACGCTCCAGAATTGACCCCCTATAGCGGGTCGAGAGCCAACGCTGGCGCCACTCCAGGAGGTGGCGGGGCGCTGGGATTCTGGAGGGCCCAGTTTACGCACTGCATTGTCAAGTTCCAAAATGTGCCCAGGGAACCGCCGTATTGAAACGGTTGCGGATAATTAGCCACGCCCGGCGTGTTCATTGCTAATGTTTCTATCTGGATGTCATGAGCTGAAAATGTGCCGTCATTGAGCATACTTAGAACGGCAGTGCAGTTAACAGCAACTCCGCCGTTGGACCCCACGCCTGTTCTTGCATGGGTACACTCGTGGTAGGCTGTCAGTTTCCACCGTGGAACAGGGCAGCTGTTGTAACGTCGGTCGGCGTGATTCCGGCCAGGCCATTATTCAAGGCTAGTTCACCGCCTGTGCCATCGCATTTCCGAAACCCGCGATCATTTGAACGTTGTACGAGATCGCCACCCCCGGCGCATAGGGCACTGGCTGCGTTAGGCCGGCGAAGTTCTGCCCCGGATTGTTGACTTCCGGTACCACTGTACCATTTGGGAGCTGGCATATTTTAGACGTGCCGTCAGGAAATGTTGCTGCTGTTGCCGGGACGTAGGACGCTGCAAGCATAGCCATCGTCGCAGCGAGGAATTGCGCCCAAAGCAGAATGAGGTGACCCGCATTTGATACACCCTTTCAAACGAAGATTCCGGCTGGGTTCGAAAACTGCCCGTTTCGCAACGGTCCAACCACCTAGTTGGGGTTCGGGACGGCGATTCAGCTTAATAGAGAGGTAGCCGAATGCTCCAGGTCGCGCAAAAATCGATGAGCATTCGCCACAAAGCCGTAGCAATTGTGAACTAGTAATACACTGTTCGAAAAATGGCGACTTTGGTCCTTTCTTGAAGCGGTTTTGTGCGCGATTCGCTCGGCGAATTCGGCGTGCTCGGCATCCTCTACATACGGTTCCGTCACCAGCCGCAGCTTCCGGCCTTGAAGCAGCGGTTGGCTAAGATGAACTCGCCCCGGGCTGGAGACCTGACAAAGAAGAAATTCGCAGGGAGGTGACCGATGCCAACCCCGAGGCCAGAGCAGCAACCGTCGGCGGGCTAAACGAGGATCGAGCGATCGACGGCGTAGTGCAAGGCGGCCGTCATCGTTAGGATGCTCAAGGGCAAGGGCTTAACTCCAGAAGCACGTCGGTAAACATGGTTTCGCACAGGGCGGGTCCCGCGAGTGGATCGATGATTCTAGACGCGGCCAAACCGAAGGGCCCGGAAGCTGTGACGTAGAGGTGTCCCACATGAGGTCAATGGAGCGGAGATGCCGCCCTGCTGTCGAGCGGTCACGGCTGGGTTTCGGGCGAGAGGGATCCGGGATCGTCTTGAGGTCGCAGAGTTGAAGGGCGCTCTGCGTAGTCAGGTTTCCATGACGGGCCAGTCCGTGAACCCCTAGTGCTCCGAACCTATTGTGAAACTCGATGCGTACGGTTAAAACAAGGGTGGGAACGCGTTGGACCGAAACATTGCCGCTTTGCGTCTGGTCCGCGCCGAGTCCCCTTTAATCCGACAACGACTCGCAGAGCGAGTGAGTCAGCGACACGGTGGGACCACCTCGCTGGGCGAATCTAAGTGCATGAATAATTCGTTTCGGGAGAGGTTTCCGAACTGGGAGATGGTCCTCACGCTCTCGCCGCGGGAGCTCGCCTATGAGATTGCGCTCGTGATGAACACGCTTCCCCCGAACATCAACTGGGATGCCAACAGCCTGGCTGACGGTGTAGCATCGGGTTACGCGAACACGCCTGAATACCGGCGCATCGTCATGGAGGGCGTCGAGATGTGTTCGTCATGGGATTGCTGACCGAGTCGGGCACTACAGGCAATCCGTACGTGTTTCTCGCGCGGGCCGGCCGCGCCATCATGGACAAAGAGGCCGTGGCCGCGCACGGACCCGAAACCTTGAGGCTTCGGCTCTGCTAAACCACGAATCCGCGATGCGATTTGGACCCCGTACCTGAAAGGCGACTATGACATCGCGATTGCCTACGCGTTCAAGCGAGTCGAGGTGGAGATGCGCGACAAAGCCGGCCTCACGCCAAACGACTTTGGCGAGCGGCTGGTCAAGAAGTTCTTCGCCGAATTCCGCATGCCGAACGCGATTGACGGCCCGAAGCCGGCGACGTTGACTCCCGAAGAACAGTTGTTTATCGGGGCGCTTTTGCTATACCGCAACCCAGCATCACACGAAGACATCACGATTGCGGAACCCAAGAGCCATGGAAGTCTTGCTCATCGCTAATCATCTGCTGCACGTTGCGCGCTCGGCAGTTCCCCGGTCCAGTGGATCCTGATCCAGCCGCGCTCGACGGCTTCGCACCTTAGGCGGGCGCGGAGCCGTGGGCCCGATCGGCGGGCGCAGCCTCTTGCGCTGTCGCGTCGTTCTGCAAGTTACTGCCGCGTTGTTCTCGACCGTTGTGGCGCACTGCATACTCCAAGGTATCGCCTCGCGTTCTCCAAGTTGGCGCCCCAGGTGCGCGCGATGCCGTTTGAGGTGAATTCGCGCTATCGGCGAATCATTGCAACCAGCGGCACGGGTCAGCGCAAGTCACGTCGTCGCAGAGGAGTGGGTTTTGACGGCAGTGGTTCGGGGGCCGCACGTGAGAGTCTCGGACGAAGACCTCATGCGGATGTCGGAGGACAACCCGGGCTGGCGCTTCGAGCGCGCCGATGACGGCGCGCTGCTGGTGAGTCCGAATGCGACCTCCGGCGGCGCTCAGAGCGGCGAAGCGTTCGTCCAACTCTACGCCTTCGCGAAAGCGGCCGGCGGGAAAGCGTACGACGCGTCGACCGGATTCAAAACACCCGGCGGTGGGGTCGTCTGCCCGGACGCCGCCTGGGTCAGCGCCGAACGCGTCGCGATGTATCGCGACCACAAGGGTTTCTGGCCGATCGTGCCCGACGTGGCCATCGAGGTGGCGAGCCCCAGCGACTCGTGGGCGGCACTCAAACGCAAGATCGACAGGTACGTTCGCGACGGAGCGACGTACGCGATCGCAATCGATCCCGAGAGCTGCAACGTCTACGAGGGCGGAAAATGTCCGGAAAATCTCGACCGCGACATCGAGGCGATCGTGAATGGTTGAGGGACGCGGTCGACTCGAGCGTCGCGATCTCTGGGCGGTGATCGGCGCCGGCGGCCCTGCGTTGCGCGCAGTGTCAGCGTGAAGGCCGCAGTTGTCCTGCGCTACGGATCGCCCGACGTTCTGGAGGTCCGTGACGTGAAAACGCCGGCGCCGGGGCAGGGTGAGTTGTTGGTTCGGACCCACGCCGCGGCAGTCGGACGAACGGATTGCGGCGAGCTTCGGGGGCATCCGATATTCTTGCGGCTGTTCACCGGGCTCCGGCGGCCGCGGCGTTCGATCCTCGGTTTGGATTTCGCCGGCGAAGTCGCAGCTGTGGGGAGCGGCGTCACGTCGTTTCGCCCCGGCGAGCGCGTTTTCGGGATGTGCCCCTCGCGGAGCAATGGCGCTCAGGCGGAATATCTCTGCGTTCGCGAAGGCGACGTCGCGGCGATCCCCGACGGACTGGTATATCACGAAGCCGTCATCTGTGAGGGCGCGTTCTATGCAAGCGCCGTGTTGAAGAAGATCGGACTCGAGTCGGGCCACACGATCCTCATCTACGGGGCGTCCGGTGCGATCGGCACGGCGATGGTGCAGCTCGCCAAGTCAGCGGGGGCTGAGGTGACCGCAGTCGTCGCGACCCCCCATCTCGATCTCGTGAGATCACTCGGCGCCGACCACGTCGTCGACTACACGGCCGAAGATTTTACGCGGATCGGCCGGCGCTTCGATCGCATCGTCGATGCGGTCGGCAAAACGACGTACTTCCGGTGCCGGGAACTGCTCGAGCCGGGCGGCATTTTTGGAGCAACCGACATGGGACCGCGGGGCCAAACCGCGCTGCTGGCGATCTGGTCGGCGCTCACGCGCAGTGGCCGAGTCGTCATTCCGGCGCCGGGACGCATCAACCGGTTTCCCAGCGTTCTGCGGGGACTGCTCGAGACCGGCCGATTCCGTGCCGTCGTCGATCGAACGTACTCCCTCGACGCCATCGCGGACGCGTACCGGTATGTCGAGACCGGGCAAAAGGTGGGCATCGTGGTGATCGACGTTGCCCCGGCGGTCGCTGCGGCGTAGCCGTCAGCGCAACGATTACGAGCGCAGCACGGCCGCTCGCTCGGCGCGGCCCGCGAGGTCGGGTGCCCCGAGCTTCCGGCAATAGTCCGCGAAGGCTGCCGCCGGCCCGCGCCACTCCAGCTCGGCGACATCCGTGAAGGCGAGCGCATCGGTGCGGAGCGTAGCCAGCGTTTTGAACAGCAGCGCGAGCTCTTGCCGCGCGCCCAGCACGTCGGCTGGGAAATCTTCGATCCTGCGATAACGCGCGAGGAGCGCCGCCGCGCCTTTCGCCCCGATTCGCGCGATGCCCGGATACCCGTCGGCACTATCGCCGACGAGCGCGAGGTAGTCCGGAATCTGCACCGGATCGACGCCGAACTTCGCCCGCACGCCGGCCGCGTCGCGGATCGTCTTGCTCCGCCGGTCGATCTGCACGACCCGATCCTCGCGGACGCATTGCGCGAGATCCTTATCGGGCGTCCATATGCACGCTTTCTCGACGCGCGGGTCCAACATTGCAATGGCCGCCGCTGAGGCGAGCGCGTCGTCAGCCTCGAATTCGATCATCGGCCACACCGTCACGCCCATCGCCGCAAGCGCCTCTTCCAGCGGGTGGAATTGCGCGCGCAGCTGCGGCTCGATTCCGGCCCCGGTTTTGTAGCCTTGCCAAAGCTCGTTGCGAAACGACTCGATGACGTGATCGGTGGCCACCCCGATGTGAGTGGCCCCTTCGCCGGCCATCTGCAGCACGGTGTTGAGCACGCCGACGACGGCGCCGAACGGTCGGTCCTTCCCGTCGGCGATGCGGCGCAGGCCGTAATAGTGGCGAAACAGCTCGTACGTTCCGTCGATCAGGTGCACGATCATCGTGGCACTAGTTCCGGCGGCGCGCTCGGAGGCGCCTCCGTCACCGCGGTTCCGTAGACGACGGCGGCTGCGCGAAACGAAGAGGCAGACCGGGTACCGGTCTGCCTCCTTGGTGCTCATCGACCCGAACGAGCGCGATCGCGACCCGTTGCTCCAGCCGGGGAGCGGTTCTACGCGTTGGTGTTGACGAGGTACCCTTGGGTGGTTTGAGGCGTCGAGCCCGTCGACGTATACGAGGCGAGGCTCGAAGCCAGTTGCTGCTGTTGCGTGGTGGTCAACACACCGTCGATCTGCGTGAGTAGCGCACTCGATGAGGTGCCGTTGGTTTGCGCAGATTGGACGAGTTGCGCGATCTGAGTTTGTTGCGAACTCGTGAGATCCAACTGCGCGAGCGGGTCGCCCGAACCGGACGAACCGCCGCCTTGGTGATGGTGGTGATGGTGGTGCGAGCCCGCGGTTTCCAGATCGCTCTGGAGGGTCTGCTGTTGCTGCGGGGTCAGTACCGATTCGACTTGGTTGAACAGTGCCGTCGGTGAGGACGGCGTGGTACCGGAACTTTGGCTGAAGATCTGCTGGATTTGCTGTTGTTGTTGCGCCGTGAGGTTGAGATTGGCGAACGGACCGTTGGGATCCAGCAGGGGGTCTTGAGCCGATTGCGTCCCGGTCGAAGTCGATCCCGGCGAAGACGTCGTCTGCGTCTGGGATGTGTTCGAGATTCCTTGCACGCCGAAAGACATACGGCGATACCTCCTTGGGACGAGGGTTTCTTTGGAGCGTTATCTTTTCAGATATACTCCATAAGATAAGATCGGCCGTCCGGAAGCGTTCTTGACTCTGAGAGTTTGCTGTGAGTTGTCTGTGAACGACTATCGGCGCGCCGGCGCCGCGGCTACCGTTACTTCGGCACGATCGCTTGCGGGATGCCCGCGAACGCCGGATCGCCGAGCTGCCACAAGAGGAAGCTGTACTCGTCGGTCAGCAGCTGGATGCCTTGCTCGCGCGAGGCGCCGAGAAACCCGTGGCCGGTGTCGAAATCGACCCGAAAGAGCACCGGCCGGCCGCTGGTCGACGCCGCTTGCAGGCGCGCGACGAACTTCGCCAGTTCCCACGACGGGACGCGCCGGTCGTTGATGCCGGTGATCGCCATGACCGCGGGATACGCCGTGCCGTCCTTCACGTGTTGGTATGCGTCCATCCCGTAGAGCGCCTTGAAGCCGACGGGATCTTTGACCGTGCCGAACTCCGGGATGTTGGCCGGGCCGTTCGACGAGAACTCCGAGCGCAGCGCGTCGCTGACCCCGACGACGTCGAGCGCGGCCGCGAAGAGGTCGGGGCGTTGGGTGATCGCGCCGCCGATCGTGATGCCGCCGGCGCTCGTTCCTTCGCCGGCGAGGTGCGCGGCGGTCGTGTAGCCGTTCGCGATCACGTATTGCGCGCACGCGATGAAGTCGTCGATCGTGTGCTGCTTGGTGGCGATCTTCGCGGCTTCGTGCCAGCCTTCGCCGTACCAGCCGCCGCCGCGCGGATGACAGATCGCGTAGACGCCGTTGTGTTCCAGCCACGCGAACCGCGTCGTGCCGAAGCCGGGCTCGATCTCGAAGCCGTACGATCCGTAACCTTCCAAATACGTCGGGTGGCTGCCGTCGCGCGCGATCCCCTTGTGGAAGATGAGCGAGAGCGGCACCATCGTGCCGTCGGCGCTCTTGGCCAGCACCTCCGCCGACGTGTACGCCGACGCATCGATCGGCGAGAGTGGCTTGAGCCGCGTGTCGAACACGCTGCCGTTGGGCCGGGTCGCGTAGTAGAGCAGCGAGTGCGTCCAGGTCGTGAGCCCGAACGTCGCGCCCGCGACTTGAGGATCGGTCGTCATCGCGGTGATCGCACCGTCGTACGGCAGCACGACCGGCGTCGTTCCCACCGGCAGGCCGGCGCCGTCGAGCGCCAAACGGACGATGCGGCCGAGGCCGCCGTCGCGCTCGCGCACGTAGAGGCCGTCGCCCGCGACCGCAATCTGCGCGACGATGCGATCGCTCTGCGGCACGATCGTGCGTGCCGGCAATTGCGGCTGATCGATGCGTAGCGCCGTGACCTTGAAGCGCGGCGCGCCGGCATGCGTGAGCAGGTAGATCGTGTTGCCGCGCACGTCGGAGTTCGTCACCGCGTCCTGCACGTCGACCAGCTTGCGCCACGCGGGGCGATTCGCGATCAGGTTCGCGACCGGTTCGGCGTAGATCGTCACCTCGTTGCCGACCCCGTGCGCGACGGTGGCGAATGCGTACTTCGAAACCGGCGTCGGCGACACGTAGGTCGAGTCGGTCGGCGCGAGCGCGATGCCGGGATTGACGCCGTAGCCGAAGATCGCACGATCGCGGTCGGGATCGGCGCCCAACACGTGCCGGTAGCAGCGGATTTTCTCTTCCCGTTCAGTCGGCGGCGCGCCGGGCGGCAGCAACGGCAAACGGTTGTAGTAGAACGATTTGCCGTCGAGGTCCCAGCCGGTGACGCCGAAGGTCGTGCGCGTGATCGCATCGCTGAAGACGTGGCCGTCGGACGTGCGCACGACGCGCGTGACGTCGTTCTCCGAACCGCCCTCCGAAACGCCGAAAGCCACGAGCGACCCGTCGAACGAGGGGACGAAGAAGTCGAGGGTCGCGTGCTTGCCCGCCCCCGACACGAAGCGGTCGGGATCGATGAGAAGGCGCGCCGTGCCGCCGGCGGCCTCGCGCACGTAGAGCTTGCCCGTGTTTTCGCCGGGGAGCTGCATTTGGTAGAAGTAGCGCCGCATGACGCGATTGACGTTGGCCACGCTCGTGCCCGCATTGTCGAGCGCGGCGATGCGGTCGTGCAACTGCGCCTTCGCCGGCCCGAGCCGGTCGAGCACCGCGCGCGTGTAGTCGTTCTGCGACTTGAAGAAGTCCTGGACCGTTGGATCGGTCAGGTCTTCGAAATACCGGTACGGGTCGGTGACGCTGGTCCCGAAGAACGTCTCGGTCACCGGCTTGGCGGGCGGCAACGGCGGCGGCGTCGGGAAGCCGAAGGGGATGGCCGACGCGGGCGGTGGTGCCGGCGACGGCATTGCCGACGCGGCTGCGGCTGCGCTCCCCGAGTCGGCGGCGGCGACCGCCCCCGGGCCGAGCAGGGTGGCGGAAACGGCGATGCCGGCGATGAGAGCAGCGATGCGACCAATCATGCGCCCCCGCTTCGACGGGCTTCGCAAGACGCCTTACGGCCCGCGGCCGGCAGAACGAGCCGACGACAGAATCCGGCCAACCATGGTGCCGCAGAGTTGGCACCGAGACGACGGACACTCACACCATGTCCAGGCGCCTGCGATTCGGAGTATACTGAGGTGGATGAACAGCGAATCGCAGCCGACGACACCGGTGCCGTCAACGCCGTCTCAACCAACTCCTCCGCCGCCTCCGCAGGCGGAAAAGATGATTTCGAACGTCCGGGAGAGCGATCCAATCCTGCGTTCGATTCGCCGCTAGGCTACACACTTGCGGATGAGCCTCTCGACTCTGGGAGGCCCGTCGATTATCGGTACCTCTACCAGCTCGTTCTCGAACGTTACGGTCGCGAAGACGAGCGTGGTAAGAACCTCGACGCAAAGTTGGCCGTCCTCCTAACGGGAGTCGTGGCGAGTATTGGGTTCTCGTTCCGCACGACGATCACGCCGCAAATGGCGACGGTGAGTCTCCTCGAGCTCGTGCCGTTCGTATTCATTTTGCTGGGCTATACGACGAAGATCACGCAGGCCGCGCCTACGATCGAATCGCTGGAGACCGAATTCCCGTTCTATCCGGTCTCGACGCTTCGCGAGGGTGTCAAAGCCATGCGCATTGCGAACGAGAAGAACAAGAAGATCAACGACAGCAAAGCAACATCGTTCGATCTAGCATTTTTGTCCGCGATATGCGCAACTGCCATTACTCTAGGCACGCAGTGTTTGTTTGCTTGGGTCCCGCCGTCGGTGACGGCGCCGGTTCCGGCACCTTCGGCCGGCTTATTGCAACCCTCGAAAGATTCGCCTCACGGAGACAAATCGATGAAGCCCCTGACGGACTCCGCGCGAAAGGCCGGCAGCATGTCGCCCGCGTTCCGGAGAGCGCTGAGAAAGCAGGCCGAGCGGCGTCGGACCAAGCACGATATCGAGTGGTAGAATTCGTCGCCGGCGCCCCATTGCGAGCCCACATTGCTTGATCCAGACTTCACTCCCAAGCCCACGTCCGGGCCGGTGCGGCTCTGCGATCCCTCGCCGGATTGGCTCGAGACGCTCGAGCGCGAACGCGCCCGGCTGGCGGCGAGCCTCGGTGCGCTGTTGCTCGAGATCCATCACATCGGGTCGACCGCGATTCCGGGCATCCGCGCGAAGCCGATCGTCGATCTGTTGCCGGTCGTGACAAGCGTGGCCGAACTCGACGCCGCGCGCGAACGGGTGGAGGCGCTGGGCTACGGCTGGTGGGGCGAATACGGCCTCTCGCGCCGCCGGTACTGCACGTTGGACGGCCCCGCGGGAGAGCGGCTCGTGAACGCGCATTTCTACGCGTTCGGCGATCCCGAAATCGAACGGCACGTCGCGTTTCGCGACTACCTCCGCGCGCATCCCGATGCGGCGCAGGAATACGAGGCGGTGAAAGCGCGGGCCGCGGCGTTACACCCCCAGGACGTCAACGACTACAACGACGGCAAGGCGGAGTGGATTGCGGCGATCGAGCCAATCGCGATCGCATTCGGTCGCCGCTCGCGGGACTGAGTCGCTCCCTGCGCAACATCCGGCAGGCGCGGCGAGTATGCCGGCGTGGCACGCTCAAAACGAAAGCTCGAGCCATGAACCCTCAGCCCCCCGTCATCTACCAGCGCACGCAATTCGGGACCATGATCGTGGCCGGTACGCTGGTCGCGGTCGCGCTTCCGTTGCTGGTCGGCTTGGGCCGCCCCAAGGGTGAACGGTCGCGCGCGAGCATTGTGTCGACGATGCTGTTATCGACGGCCGGGCCGGCCGTCGCAACCGTCGCCTTCTCGACCTTGACGATCCGGGTCGACGCCGACGCGGTCTCGTGGTGGTTCACCCTTCCATCGATCGGCGGCCGCATCGCGCTCGGCGATATCGCGCACGTGGAGCCCGGGAAGCGGTTTTTCTGGAATTACGGGCTCCGCTCGGGGTGCAACGGCACGCTGTACAACGTCAGCGGCCGGGGCTACGTGCGGATCGAGCACAGGGGCGGGTGGACCGTGATGCTCGGTTCGCCGGAACCCGAGCGCCTCGTCGCCGCGATCGGCGCGGCGTCGGCTGCGGCTAGGGCGGTGCCGCCCGGTACAGGGAGCGGGTGAAGCATCCCCGAATTCGGCCTGTCGCTCTCACGGGCGGGTGTGATGTAATGGTAGCCTGCGACCTTCCCAAGGTTGACGCGCGGGTTCGATTCCCGCCACCCGCTCCAACTCCCAAGGCCCCGCGACCGCGGGGCCTTCCTCCGTCCTCCGGCGCAGAGGAACGTCCCATGTTGAAAATCGCCATCGCCTTCGTGTTTGCCGCCGGACTGCTCGCCGCGTCATCCGCTGCGATGGCGTGCGACGCCGACACGATCCAAGGCCTCAAGGATGCGTCGTCGCAGGCGCTTCCGGCCGGCAAATACTCGACCGGTTCTCAGGCCCTGATCAACGCGTCGCACCTCGAATTGGTGTGCGCGAACGAAACGTCCGGCACGGAAAGCTACGGGTGGGCCTTTCGCAGCGCGAAGGACGCCGCACTCGCCGCCCAAGCGGCCCATAGCGGCGGCATGAACGGCGTCGCGGTGCAGTTCATCCGCACCTCGACGCAGCTTTTTCAGCGCTTGAGACCGCTTGCTCCGTCGGTCGGCGACCGCAGCACGATCGATGCTGAACTCAATGCTAATCGCGCCTTGCTGCAGACGTGGTCGAAGTCGTAACATGAACCCGGTGGCGAACTGAATCAGAAGCCGAACGGCGCGCAGCGACCAGGCCTGCATGCCCGAGAGGAGCGATTCACCTTCTTGCGAATCGCAGTGGGTCCGGGCGACATAGCCAAGTGGTAAGGCAGGGCTCTGCAAAAGCCCCACCCCCAGTTCGAATCTGGGTGTCGCCTCCAGTATTATCATGAGGATTGCTCAGAACATCCGCTTTCCCGCGATTGGGCGCGGCAGCGCGATCCTTGGAATGCTCCTCGTGCTCGTGCTGGCCGTGGCGGTCGTGGGATCGATCGTCGCGGTCCGGCAACTCGACGCCGCGGCGCAGTCGGAGATCACGCTGAGCGATGCGGAGCAGCAACTCGATACGCTGCTGCGTACGCAGCTCGACGCTGAGGCCGGCGTGCGCGGTTACGTCGGCGCGCATCAGCCCTTCGACCTCGATCCCGAGACCGACGCCGGCGACCTCTTCGACCATCGCGCCGACACGCTCGAGAAGACGTTGCGCCGCGCGGCGGTGCCGCAGACGCTCGCGCTCCTGGCCGGGATGCGCGACATCCATCGCGCGTGGCGCCGCGACGTGGCCGAGCCGTTGCTGAGCGACCCGTCGCTGCCCGATTCGGCGACGCTTCAAACGTACGGCAAGATCTTGATCGACCGGCTTCGCTACGACGCCGGCGACATCCGGGATCTGCTGCGCGCGGAGACGGTCAACGTCCAACAGCGGCTCAAGAACAAGATCAACCAGACGGTCGAGTACTCCTTGGGCATCGTCACGCTGTTCGCCGTTCTGGGGCTGTATTTGGCGGCGTCCCGCTCGGCGGCGGTTGCGGCGCTGATCCGCGAGCGGACCGTCGTCGACACGCTGCAGGTCGTGCTGCGCAGCGGCTGGGATCCGCTGCCGGGCGCGGCCATCGGCACGGCGTACGTCTCAGCCACGGCCGAAGCGAAAGTCGGCGGCGATCTGTTCGACGTGTGGCGTATCGACGAGCGCGGGTTCGTGCTGATCGCCGACGTCAGCGGCAAGGGCATCGACGCGGCCGTCGGAACCGCGTTCGTGAAGTACGCGATCCGTACGCTCGCCGCCGAAGAGATCGACCCGGCCGTCATCGTGCGCAAGTTCAATCGGATCTACTGCGAGATGACGCACGACCCGTCGCAGTTCGTCGTGCTGCTGCTCGGCGTGCTCGACCGCGACGCGCGCGTGCTGCGCTACGCGAGCGCCGGCCACGGCGGCGCGTATCTGCGGCGTGGCGGGACCGTGCGGCAGTTGCCGGTCAGCGGCCCGATCGTCGGGATGGCGCCGCGCTCCGACTACCGCACCGAAACGCTCGACCTGCGGCCGGGCGACACCTTGTTGCTGGCGACCGACGGCCTGTCGGAAGCGCGCAACGACGACGGCGACCTGCTCGGCGACGACCGTGCGATGCAGCTGGTCGCAAACGGCAGTGACGATCCGCAGAAACTGTGCGACGAAATCGTGGCCCGCGTGCGCGAGCGTTCGGGCGGCCGCATCCTCGACGACCTCGCGATGCTCGCGGTCGAGATCCTCGCGGCGGGCGAGAATCAGGCCGACGTGCGGCTCTCCTCGGCGGGATAAGCGGGAGGCGTCCCGTCGTCCAATCGCGTCGGGAGGATCCTCCGGTGCAAGAAACTGCGATTTTCGACATGGACAAGACCCAGCTCGACGAGTACCCCGACGGGGTCATCACGCTCGGCCGCGACGGGACGATCAAACGCTACAACCGCACCGAGGCGCGGCTCGCCCGCCGTGAGGGCGCCGATACGATCGGCTTGAACTTTTTTACCGACGTCGCACCCTGCACGGCGGTCAAGGAATTCAAGGGCGTCTTCGATGAGTTCGCCAAACAGCGCGACAGCGGCGTCAAGAAGTTCGACTTCACGTTCAGATTCGCGTGGGGCAAGCAAGACGTCTCGATCCTGATGCTGCGCAAAGAGGGCGTCGACGATATCAACATCCTGGTCAGCCGGCGTTCCGAAGTCGTCCACTGACAGCCGGCACGCGGGCACCAGGTAGTGCTCGCGCGCCGCATCATCCCCTGTCTGGACATCAAAGATGGGCGCGTCGTCAAGGGCGTGCGCTTCGTCGATTTGACCGATGCGGGCGATCCCGTAGAGTTGGCCGCCGCGTACGAGCGCGAGGGCGCCGACGAATTGGTCTTTCTCGACATCACGGCGACCGTCGAAGGGCGCGGTGCGACGCTCGAAGTGGTGCACGCGGTCGCGGCCGAGCTGACGATCCCGTTCGCGGTCGGCGGGGGCGTGCGCACGGCACGCGACTTCAACGCCCTCCTGCGCGCGGGGTGCGACAAGGTCTCGGTCAACAGCGCCGCGGTGCGCACGCCCGATCTGATCGACGAGCTCGCGCTCGTGTACGGCAGCCAATGCGTCGTCGTCGCGATCGACGCACGGCGAACCGGGAGCGGCTTCGAGGTGGTGGTCGACGGCGGCCGCACCCCGACCGGGCTCGACGCGGTCGCGTGGGCGGCCGAGATGGAGCGCCGCGGCGCGGGCGAGCTGCTGCTTACGAGCATCGACGCCGACGGGACCAAGCGTGGGTACGATCTCGCACTGACCGCGGCCGTGCGCGACGCGACCGCGCTGCCGGTCATCGCCTCGGGCGGGGCCGGGGCGGTCGCCGACTTCGTCGACGTCTTCCGTGAAGCGGGGGCCGACGCGGCGCTCGCGGCGTCGCTCTTTCACTTCGGCGAATTGGAGATCGCGACGCTCAAGGGCGAGCTGGCCGCGCACGGGATTCCGATTCGTCCGGCCGAACCCCGGTAGCGTGATGCAAGTTCCCGATATCGCGTGGCCGGAAGACGGCCTGCTCCCGGTCGTCATCGTCGATGCGCGCAACGGTAACATCTTGACCCTCGCCTACGCCAATCGCAGCGCGCTGAAGAAGACGCTGTCGACGCACGAGACCCACTTGTACAGCCGCACCCGCAAAGCGCTGTGGCGCAAGGGTGAGACGTCGGGCAACACGCAGCACGTCATCGCGATCGACGTCGACTGCGACCGCGACGCCCTCGTCTACCGCGTCATCCCCAACGGCCCCGCATGCCACACCGGCGCCGAGTCGTGCTTTTCGCGCGCGGTCACCCTCGAGCGCACGAACGGCAGCTCCGACGCGGGGGCGTTCCTGCGCGCGGTCGCGCAGTTGCCGGGCATCATCGAATCGCGGCGCGGCGCCGACCCCGAGAAAAGTTATGTCGCGAAGCTCTACGCGCGCGGGCTCGACTGGATGCTGAAGAAGATGGGCGAGGAGTCGACCGAGGTCGTGATCGCCGCCAAGAACGGCGACCGCAAAGAGATCGTGTGGGAAGTCGCCGACTTGCTGTTCCACATCATCGTCATGCTCTCCGAACGCGGCGTATCGCTCGACGAGATCGGCGGCGAACTGCTGCGCCGGCACGCGGTGCGCGCGCAACGGAAGGACGGCGCGTCGCGACGCTGACGAGCCTGGCGGGCGTGGGACCCGAGCTGGCCCGCAAGTTCGCCGAGCTCGAGATCCACACGCCCGCGGAGCTGTTGGCGCACATCCCGCGGGAGTACAAAGATTGGCGCACGCCGATGCCGATCGCCACCCTCGACGACGGGGCCGACGCGATCGTCGTCGGCCGCATCACGAACGTCCGCGAACGCCCCGGGCGCTTCCCCCTGGTCACCGCGCAACTCGCCGACGAGAGCGGATCGATCGCGGTCAAGTGGTTCGGCCGGCGCCATCTGTTCGGCGCGCTGCATCCGGGAATGCGGTTGTTCGTCGCCGGGAAGGTCGCGCGCAAGCAACTGTTGCTCGAGCTCAACGCGACCTCGCACCGCGTGCTGCGCGACGACGACGTCTTCGAGGGCGAGATCGTGCCGGTCTATCCGGCGACCAAAGACTTGCCGACGCGTCAGATCCGCACGATCGTGCAGCGCAATCTGCGCGCGCTCGTCGCCGGCGTCGACGACGTGGTGCCGCCGGCGATCGCGCAACGCTACCGCTTGCCGCCGCTCGCGCAGTCGTGGCACGAAGTGCACGCGCCGACGTCGCCCGAAGCACTCGGCCCGGCGCGGCGCCGCATCATCTTCGACGAGTTCTTCGGCATCGCGCTCGCCGCCGCGCTCAAGCGCGCGCGGCGCGCCAAAGCGGGCGGCGCGCGCATGCTGGAAGTCGAACCCGGCCTGCTCGCCACGTTCGAAGCCGGCATCCCGTTCCCGCTCACCCGCGCGCAGCGGCGCGTGATCGCGGAAATCTGGAGCGACATGACGCGCGCGAGCCCGATGAACCGGCTGCTGCAGGGCGACGTCGGGAGCGGCAAGACGCTCGTCGCCGCAGCGGCGATCGTGCTCGCTGCGCGCAACGGCGTGCAGAGCGCGTTGATGGCCCCGACCGAGATCCTGGCCGCGCAGCACGCGGCCAAACTCGCGCCCTTGCTGCTGCCGCACGGGATCGCGGTCGAGCCGCTGTTCGGCAGCCAAGGCGCGCGCGACCGGCGGACGGCACTCGCCCACATCGGGTCGGGCGAGGCGATGCTCGCGGTCGGCACCCACGCCCTCCTGACCGAGTCGGTCGAGTTCGCGAACCTCGGCCTGGTCATCATCGACGAGCAGCATCGCTTCGGCGTCGAGCAGCGCGCGCGCTTGCGCAGCAAGAGCAAAGAGCCGCACACGCTGCACATGACGGCGACGCCGATTCCGCGCACCCTCGCGCAAGTGAAGTACGCCGATTTCGACCTCTCGGTGATCGACGAGCTGCCGCCCGGGCGCACGCCGGTCGAGACCTACGTGCTGCGCGAGAGCCGCAAACCGCTGGCCTACGAGTTCATTCGCAGCAACGTAGCCCGCGGCCGCCAAGCCTACATCGTCGCGCCCGCGATCGACGAGACCGAGAACGCGCTGACGAGCGCGCTCGCGGAGGCCGAGCACCTGCGCAACGATACGTTCAAAGATCTGCGCGTCGAGGTGCTGCACGGCCGCATGCCGCCCCGCGAGAAGGACCGCGCGATGGAAGCGTTCACGCGCGGGGAGCGTGACGTGCTGATCGCGACGACGGTCGTCGAAGTGGGCGTCGACGTGCCCAATGCGAGCGTGATGGTGATCCTCGACGCGCACCGCTACGGGCTGGCGCAGCTGCACCAACTGCGCGGTCGGGTCGGGCGTGGAGCGGCGCGCTCGTACTGCGTGGTCGTCGCCCCCGACGATGCGGCCGACGTTCCGCGGCTCGAGGTGTTCGCGAGCACGACCGACGGGTTCAAGATCGCGGAGGAGGACCTGCGCCTGCGGCGCGAAGGCGAGTTCGCCGGCACGGCGCAAGCCGGGGTCGCCGGGGGGACGATCGGCAACATCATCGCAGACTTCGAACTCTACATGAAAGCCAAGGAACAGGCGGACGCGATCGTGACGAGCGACCCCGAGTTGGAATCTCCCGAGCACGCGCCGCTGCTGCGCCTGCTCGACCACGTTGCGACCGCGCGCGCGATGCTGGTATCGTCGTGAAGTCGCTCGGCGTCGGGCTCGATTTCGACCACACGATCGCGCTCGACCACGGGCTCGAGCGGGCGGCGTTGCTCGAACTGGCGGCGCAACTCGGGCACCCAGTCGCAGCCGACGACGAGGTGCGCACCCATCACGCCGAGATGCTGCTCGCCGAATTCCGCGGCGGCGCGATCCCGATGGAGCAGATGATCTCGCGCTGGGTCGCGTCGTTCGAACCCGGCCGCGGGCCGCATGCCGCCGGCGACACCGAACGCTGGAAGACGATCTGCTACGGCCTCGTCCCCGAGCACGTGACCGCGATCGAGGGTGCGCGGGAGCTGATCGCCTGGCTGCGGTCGCAAGGGATCGCCACCGCGATCCTGACCAACGGATGGCTGCCGCTGCAACAACTGAAGACCGACGCCTGCGGGTTCGACCTGCCGCTCCTGGTCAGCGGAGCGCTCGGGGCGCTCAAACCCGATCCGCGCACGTTCGCCGCGCTGGCCGCGCAGCTCGACCGCCCGCCGGCCGACATCGTCTACGTCGGCGACAATCCGCCCGGCGACATCGCCGGGGCATTGGCGTTCGGCATGCGTGCGGTGTGGTTCGACCACGAAGGCGTCGCCTATCCCGACGACCTCCCCCCACCGTCGTTCACGGTCCATCGGCTCGCCGACATCCCGGCCCTGCTCGAGCGCGCTGCGGCCAAGGACTCGGCGGGGGCGTGAGGGTCACCGGCGGAGCGCTGCGCAGCCGTCGCGTGCCCTCGCCGCACGGACGCGCCGTGCGGCCCACGCCCGACCGGGTGAAGGTCTCGCTCTTCGCGATGCTCGGCGAGCGTCTCGCGAATGCGCGCGTCTTGGATATTTTTGCCGGAACCGGAGCACTCGGCTTCGAAGCGCTCTCCCGTGGAGCAGCGAACGTGACTTTCGTGGAGCGGCACCGTCCGACGGCGGCCGCCATTGCGGCCCTGGCGCGCGATTTCGGCGTCGACGACCGGGTGACGGTCGTCCCGGTCGCGGTCGAGCGGGCCTTGGCGACGTTGCGGGGGCCGTTTGACGTGATCTTCGCCGACCCGCCGTATGCGGCCGGTTTTCCCGTTGCCGCGCTGCGCGAACTACGCGAGCGGCAACTGGCTGCGCCGGGTGCCACGATCGTGTGCGAGCACAGTTCGCGCAGCGCCGCGCCCGATGTCGCGGGGCTGCGCCTCGAACGCGCGGAGCGCTACGGAGAGGTCGCGATCGCGATCTATCGCGCCGATGCTTAACGGCTCGGCGAAGCGCACGCCGCACGGGATCTATCCCGGATCGTTCGATCCGCTCACGCTCGGACATCTCGACGTGATCGAGCGCGCGGCCGCGGTGTTCACGCGCCTGACGGTCGCGGTCGTGGCGAATCCGCAAAAGCGCGAGCCGCTCTTCGATCTCGACGAGCGCAAGGCGTTGCTCGAACGCTGCGTCGCCCACTTGCCGCACGTCGACGTCCGTGACTTTCGCGGATTGCTGGCCGACTTCGTGCGCGAGCTGCAAGTCGACGTGATCATCAAAGGGCTGCGGGTCGTCTCGGACTTCGAAGTCGAGATGTCGACCGCACTGATGAACCGTTCGCTCAGCAACGTCGACACGATGTTCCTGATGTCCGATCAGCACTACTCGTTCATTAGCTCGTCGCTAGTGAAGGAAGTCTTTTTCCTCGGCGGCGACGTCGCCAAGTACGTCCCCGACGTCGTCATGCGCGCGATGGTCGCCAAGCGCGAGGCGCGGAAAGACGTACCGCGCGTCCGCCGTTGACGAGAATGGGATTGCGCTCTTGAGTAGAAGAGAGTCTCCCCAATGAGCGCGCAGGTGGATGGCTTTGTCCGATCCGCCCAACGCCCGTGGACTCTGTTTCACCGGGCGACGAATCGTCGACTCCCCTGCGGCGTCCCGCGCAAAGCGTGGGCGGTGCGGCCGGGCCGTGCCGTCTTTGCGGAGGTCTGAATGTCAATCTATCGCGTGATCGATAAACTGGAAGCTTACGTTCGCGAAGGCACCGTGCTGCCGATGCGCTACCGCATCCTCAGTGAAGAGCGGCTCCTCGAGTACATCGAGAAGATGCGCTCCACGCTGCCGGAGGAGGTCGGGCGCGCGAAGTTGATCGCCAAAGACAAAGACCGCGTGATGCGCGAAGCCCAGGAAAAGGCCCAGGCGATCGTCACCGAGGCGACCAGCGCCCACAACGAGCTTGTGGATAACTCCGAGATCTTGCGCCAAGCGCGCGCGACCGCCGAAGTCGTGCTGCGCGAAGCCGAGGAGCGCGCCGCGAAGGTGCGCGCCGGGGCCGATGCGTACGCGTCGCAAGTGCTCGCCGATTTGGAGTTGCGACTCTCGACCGCGCTCGGGTCGGTCGTCAAGGGCCGGGAAGCGCTGGCGGGCGTCGCACCAGCGGCCCGTCCGGAACGCGGCAAGGGCCGCGCTCGCGCGGCCGGTCCGGCCACCGCCGAAGCCACCGCGGCGCAGCCGGTTGCGCAGGCCCCGGCCGAACTGGCCGAAGCCGCGGCCAAGAACAAGCGCGCTGCGTTCGACGCGCAAGCTGAAGAAACGGCGGCGTTGGAGTCGGTCGAAGCCGCGAGGTAATACCCCGTGTGGAGACCCCTCGTCCCGGGGACTGCGCACCCCGCCGCGCGCAGCATCCTCGTGCTGGCGGTCGCCGTGCTCTTTCTGGCCGTCATCCCGGTGCCGTATTTCCTGATCGGGCCCGGGTCGGCGGTCGACCTCTCCGAAGCGATCTCCGTCCACGGTCATGCGCCGCCGCGCGACCGCTACTTTCTCACCGACGTCAGCCTGCAGCACGCGACGATCTTAGCGCTCGCGCAACTGGCGTTGCCCGGCTTCCGGCTCGTCGATGAAAAGACGATCGTCCCGCCAGGCATCCCGGTGCGAACGTACGAGACGCTCGAGTCGGACTACATGAACGAGAGCCAGGACATCGCCGCGGTGGTTGCCGAACGCGCGGCCGGCTACCGCGTTGCCGTCGTGCCGCGTACGGTCGTCGCCGGCTTCGCCGCCAATGCCCCGTCGGAGGGCGTGCTCGAGCGCGGCGATCAACTGCGCGAAGTGAACCGCCGCCCGGTGCATTCGACGACAGACGTCGTCGCCGCGCTCGGCGGCGTGAAGGCCGGCGAGCGCGTCCCGGTCGTCGTCGTACGCAAAGGGAAGACGCTCGACGTGAGCGTTCCGACTGCGGAGATCAACGGCAAGCCGCGGTTCGGCATCATCGTCGCGCAGCGGTATGCAAAGCCCGTGCTGCCCGTGCCGGTGACGTTCCACCTCGACAACATCTCGGGCAGTTCGGGCGGTTTGATGTTCGCGCTCGACATCTATCGTTCGCTGCGGCCGAAAGGGTCGGGCGTGAAAATCGCCGGCACCGGCACGATCGGCTTCGACGGCACGGTTGGGCCGATCGAAGGGACGCCGCAAAAGCTGATCGCCGCCAAGCGCGCCGGCGCTAGCGTCTTCCTCGTGCCCAAGGCGAACTATCGCGACATTGCGAGCGATCACACCGTGCGCATCGTTCCCGTCCAGACGTTCGTCCAAGCCCTGACGGCGCTTTCGACGGTTTCGAGTTGACCGAACGCTGAGCGAGGAGAGGGTGTGCTCCTCGCGCACCCCGTACGTGGTCGTTGCCGTCATGCCTCCGGCCCGGGAATGCCGTAAGTCGGCCCGCTCTGCGGCCGCCACCGGGATGACGACATCCGTAGTGGACTTTTCATATGGATGTCCGTGGTATAATAATCGTATGCCCAAGATTTCGATGCTGATTCCCGAGCGGCAACTTGCGTTGATCGACGCTCAGGCCGGCGGGAATCGCACAGCGTTCATGATTTCGGCCGCGGTGGAACGTGCGAAACGTCTTCGGCGACAGCGGATGGACGAGGAAATCGCGGCATCGATTCAAGACAGCGAAGACGGTGACTTTGCCGTCTATAAAGACTGGGAAAATGTCGCCGGCGACGGTATCGACTGAGCGGTCGGCGGTGCAGCGGGGCGATGTGTGGGTCGTCGCTCTCGAGCCGGTGGTCGGAAGCGAACAGGCAAAGACCCGGCCGTGCATCGTCGTGCAGCGCGACGCGGCCAACCGCGCAGGCCGGACCCCACGACCATTCGGCCGCTGCTCCGTGCGGGCGACAGCGGAATTGCAAAAGACAGCGTCGCGTTGTGCCGGCAAGTGCGGGTCGTGGATTTCATGCGCCTGCGCAAGAAACTCGGGTCGTTAGGTTCAGTCGCGATCGATGCGGTCAGCCGCGGGCTCGTCGAGATCCTCGATCTCGAATCGGCGCTGTAGATCGTCCGGTACGAAGAGCGACCTACTTCTACGCACCGAGCTAAAAACTCCAGGATTTCTGCGCGGCACTCAATACAGGAGCGAAACGCTTGCGTTCTCCCCGCCGGCGCCCGTGACCAAGAGCGTGCAATTTCCGTGCGCCGCCGCAGTGACGTTGAATGCAGCTCGCCGGTCGCCCAACGTATTGTTGAACTGGAACGCGACGGTGAAGTCGGCGGCGCCGTTCGGGCACGTCAATTGCGTCCTATACATACCGCGCGGCCCAGTCAATGCGGCAGGGCCGCCGCTGGGGCCGGTGCGATCGTTGCTTTGAGGCCGGTGCCGAGATAACTGCACGCGCTTCCGGTCGACACGACGAAATCGACGGATTCGCCGCGCGCGAGCGTGCGCGTCAGGTAGAAGGGCACCTTCTGCCCGTACGAATTGATCGTGCCCGAGACGAGCGTCGCACCGTTGTCGAGGACGGCTACGGGATGGGCGGTTTCCGAGACATCGGCACCGAGAAAATCACCGCTGATCTCGTACGACGCGGCCGCCGGCGCCGTCCAGCGCACGATGACGTTCGCCGCGCTCTCGGGGTCCATCAGCACGTGGTCGGCGGGCAGGCGGATCGTCAACCACGACAGCGGCGCGTGCGTCGCACTGGCACCGACGAGCACCGAATTGCAAATCGGCTTCCCGTTCCAGCGGCACCGCAGTCCGATCTGATCGCAGGTTTTCTGCACGAAAGCCAGCCGCGTCGCACCCGTCAAGTAGCTCCAGTTCCCGTTCGGATTGCGGGCGACGGAAAAGTCTGCGGCCACGTGGTTCGCAGCGGCCGCCGCGGGAGCGCAAACCGCCGGCATCGCGAGCGACAACCCCGCGGATGCAAAGAACATAGCGAGTCGCGCGGATAAACCTCTCCGAGTAGACGTCACAGGGCACGTCCGATCTGCGGATCTTCGGGGGGCGGCTGCTTCCTCGGAGGCTAGAGCTATTCCTGTGCCTTAGCACGTGCGACGTAGCACCGGGTGTGCCGCGGCGTCGTGGCGATCTTAAACCGGCGGGGCTTGCACGTTGTGGGCGAAGGCTTCGAGGCGGGCGCGATCGAGCGCGCGGACCCGCCCGCGGTCGAGTTCGACGGCGTTGGCGTTCTTGAGGCGGAGGAGCGCGCGCGCCGCCATGTCGCGCACCGTGCCGGCGGCGGCGGCGATCTGTGCCTGCGAGAGATTCTCCACGCCGGGCAGCCCCGTCGCCATCCCGGTTTTCGCGGGCGCGTAGCCGAGCAAGAACTTCGCCACCCGCTGGAGGACGTGCGCGAATGCGAGATCGGCGATCGTGTCGATCGAGCGGCGCCGCGCTTGCGAACTCGCGATCAGAAAGCCGAGGGTCAGCTCCGCGTCGTTGCGACACGCGTGGAGCATCGTCTCGCTCGGCAACAGGACCAGGACGCAACTCGTCAAGGCTTCCGCCCGCGTTGTCGCGCCGCCACCGTCGAAAGTCCCCGTCTCGTTGAGCGGGTCGTGCGTGAGCCGCTCCCCGAGCGAGTGCGTCTTGCCTTCCGGCGAGAGGAGCGTCAGCACGACCTTTCCGCTGCGCACGAAGGCCAGATACGGCCATACTTCGCCTTCGTCGAAGATCGTGTCGCCCGGCCGGTAGGAGCGCTCGGTCGCCGCCGCGGCAAGGTCGCGGATCGTCGAAGTCTTCGCCGACGCGAACGGCGTGGTGTGGGTGAGGAACGTCTCGACGTCGGCCTTCTCGTCGATGCGCTCGATGCGCACCGTCCAACGGCCCGACCCCAGATTGCGCGCGTCCCACGAGAAGCGGCCCGGGCGCGCGACCTGGAGCTCGTTGCGCAGCGCCCGCGGGTCGGTCTCCTCGGTCAATTCCAAAATGCCGCTCACCGCCAAGCGGTCGAACGCATCGAGGATCGACGCGGTGCGATTCGCATAGGGCAGCGCCCTGGCATCGATCGTGATGGCCGGTGTGCGCACATTGGGCATCAATCGGTAGACTACTCGACGGCGTCGCAGCGGGCCTCCCCGCGCCGCGCCGCGAACGCCGAGGACCCGATGGATCAGCCGACTCTCGAGGGCGTTCCCGTCCCGCAAGCGCCGGCGCCGCCTGCCCGGCCGGCGTGGCGCTCGTGGCTGATGCGCGGGCTCGACGCGTTCGTGGTCGCGGCGGTCGTGCTGCTCCTGCTCAAGTTCTTCGTGGCTCCGCGCATCTTCAGGGACGCCGTCGTCCCCGCTCCGTCCGTCAACTTGGCCGCGCTGGACGGCGGCCGCTTCAGCGTCAAGGCGCAGCACGGCCAGGTGGTCTTCCTCGACTTCTACGCGAGCTGGTGCGAGCCGTGCAAGCTGTCGATGCCGCTGGTCGAGCACTACGCGCGCGAGCATCCCGAAGCGCGGATCTTCGCCGTCGACGTCGGGGAACGTCCCGAGTTCGTGCGGGCGTTCGCGCGCGAGCACCGGATGCGCAACGTCGTGCTCGACCCCGACCAGAAGGCCGCCGATGCGTTCGGCGTCACCGGCTTTCCGACGATCGTCGTCATCGATCCGAACGGCATGGTCCGCGCGCGCTGGGAAGGGTTCAACCCGGCCATCGAGTCGGCGATGGGCAACGCGCAGGCCACGTTCTCCGCGACGGCGCATCCGCCCGCATGAGACCACTCGATTTGACCAAGGGCCGCCCGCGGGCTCCGCGCGACGAAGTCGACGGCATCGTGTTCCTGCCGCGCACGATCGACAAGGCGCGCGCGCTGTTACCGGGCGGAAACCCCGGCGATTACCGCTTGCCGGGGCTCAGCCAGAAGATGTTCGACATGCTCGGCATCGACGCCGACGCCTTCGTTGCGGCAGTTGCCAAAGCCGAAACCGACGATCAGGTCGTCGCCTGGATCCGCGATCACGGCAAATACGATGCCGTCGGCGACTGGAACGCCTGGATTCTGGGCCGCGTCGTCACCGAGAAGACGCACGAGGAAATCGCCGCCCGCTATCCGGCGTACGCACGCAATCCGCACGACAAGCACTTCGTCTCGATCCTAGAAATAGACGACCGCGACGTACTCGGGGAAGAGCTAGCGGTCAACGCGATGCGCGGGGTTTGAAAAATTCGCTTCCGAGCAAGCCATTTCGCCGCAGGCCGTCGTTGCCGGCCGCCGCATGTACCTCTGGGTACATTCGGCGGCCGGCGCCGAGGCCTGCGACGAAATTCGGCCCGTTTCGCTACAATGCCTAAGTTATTTTCCCGTGAACGTTGGGGGGCGCTTTTCTAGGAACGCGCTCGTGCCTTCGCGGTAGTCGGCGGTCGAGACGAGCGTGCCGAAATGGAGCGCTTCGATCTCGAGGCCGTCGGCGAGCGACAAACCGGCGCCGGCGTTGATCGCTTCTTTCGTCGCCGAGACGGCCAGCGGCGCTTTCGACGCGATGAGCTTCGCGATGCGCATCGCTTCCTCGCGCAGCAATTCGAGCGGGACGACTTTTTGCACGAGGCCCGCGCGCAATGCCTCCTGCGCGTCGATCATCTCGCCGGTGAGGCACAAGTACATCGCCATGCCGCGGCCGAGCAAGCGCGTCGTCCGCTGCGTGCCCCCGTAGCCGGGCAGCAGACCGAGGTTGACTTCCGGCTGGCCGAAGCGCGCGTTCTCCGAGGCGATGCGAATGTCGCCGCCCATGGCGAGCTCGCATCCGCCACCGAGCGCAAATCCGTTGACGGCGACGACGATCGGCGTGCGCATGCGGTCCATCGCCAGCGTCAAGTTTTGCCCGAGCCGGGCGGCCGCGACGCCGCCGGGGGCGCCCTCGACGGCGTTGAGTTCCCCGATGTCGGCGCCGGCGGCGAAGGCGCGATCGCCACTGCCGGTCAGCACGATCGCGCGCACGTCTTTGTCCGCGTCGAGCGCGGCGAACGCGCTCCCCAGCTCGCCGATCAACTTGGCGTTGAGCGCGTTGAGCACTTTGGGCCGGTTCAGCGTGACGACGGCGACGCCCCCGTCGCGTTCGACCAGGATCGTTTCGTAGGATCGAGTCGGCGATTCGGCGGTCTCCATGCGGCGCGCTTCGCAGCGGTTGTTTCCTAGTCCTCGGGTAGGTGTTATACTGGCGGCTATGCGTACCGCGTACCACCAGGTACTCGAAAGCGTGCGACTGGACGTCGTGCGTCTGGGTGCACTTGCGTCGGATGCCATCCACGTGGCCGTCGTTGCGCTCGAGAAGCGCGATTCGGCGATGGCAGCGCGCGTCATCGCGGGCGACGACGACCTCGACGAGTTGCGGCGCCGCATCGACGCCACGTGCATCGAACTCCTGTGGAAGCAGCAACCGCTCGCAGGCGAGTTGCGGCAGGTCGCGACGATGCTGCAGATTTCCGTCGACCTCGAGCGGGTCGGCGACTACGCGGTCGACATCTCGAAGAACGCCATCCGTCTGATCGACGTGACGTTGCGGCCGGCGACGGTCGAAATCGGGCGCATCGCGAGCGTCGCGCACGCGATGCTCGTGCAGTCGATGCGCGCGTACACCGAGGGCGACGCCTCCCTGGCCGAGGAAGTGATCGCGCGCGACGACGACGTCGACCGCCTCTACAAGCGTGGCATCGAAGCGCTGCAGGAAGAGATGCAGGGCGATCCGGCGCTCGTCCGCGCCGGGACGTCGCTCCTCTTCGTGCTCGCCGCGCTCGAGCGGGTGGGCGATCGCGCGCAGAACGTCGCCTGGCACACGAAGGAAATGTTGGGAGCGGTTTAACAACTGCGAAAAATGATTCGTAGAGTTGTGGCGTCGCTTGTGGGCGTCGCCTTGTTTGTCGCGGCTGCCTTCGCGCAAGTACCGCCTGCCTTCGCGCAGATTCCCGCCGGCGCTAGCGGCTCGGTCGTCGTCGCGCTCGACGGACGGCCGTTGACGCACCATGGCTACGCGATCAAGGGCCACGTGTACGCCGACGTCGTCGACCTGACCCGCACCTTCAACGGCCTCCTAACCTACTACAAAGGCGGGGGCGTGAAGCTGAACATCGGCGGCAGCATGGCCACGTTCTATCCGGGCCGTACGGACGGGCTCTACAACGGCCGGCCGGTGCTCTATCCGGCGGCGCCGTTCACCGTCGTCAGCGGCGGCGATCTGTACGTTCCGCTCTACATCGTGGTCGAGCTCGCGCAGGTGCAGCTGCGCTACAACGCGGCGCGTAAATACGCCAACATTCGCACCGGGGAGGCACCGAATTTCGTCGGCAGCCACTCGGCGGGCTCGCCGGCCGCCTCGCTGCGCGTCGTTCCGGTCGGCACGATCGCAGCCGACGGGCTGCACATGTCGGCCGGCTTGACGAACGTCACCGGCAAGCCGTACTCGATCACGTTCCCGTCGAGCCAAGAGCTCGTGTTCTCGGTGATGCGCGACGGCGTCGAGGTCTACCGGTCGTCGACCAACAAGGTCGCGTTGCAGACGATGACGACGCTGACCTTCGCGCCGCACGAGACCAAGACGATCACCGCGATGTGGAGCGGCTTCGCGAACGCCGGCCCGGGACGTTATCAACTTCGCGCGATTTTGATGACGACGCCGCCGACCGTTTCCTCGGCGACCTCGATCGGAGTCGTCACGCCGGCCCCGAACGCCGCCGCGACGTGACCCAGGCCGGCTCGCGCGCCGACGCCGGCGTTGCGCCGCTCGACCGCGTGCTCTTCGATCTCGACCCCGGGCTGACGTATCTCAACCACGCCGCGACCGGCGTGTTTCCGCGGGCCACCCGCGACGCGTTGCAGCGCTTCGTCGCTGCGCAAACCGCGCGCGGCGTCCTCGGTACGGCGCCGTACGAAGCCCGGATGCCGGAGCTGCGGGAGACGGTCGGGCGGTTCATCGGCGCGCGCGGCAGCGACATCGCGTTCCTGCGCAGCACGTCCGACGGCGCCAACGTCGTCGCGCGCGGGCTGGACTGGAAGCCGGGCGACGAAATCATCGTATCCGACAACGAATTCGGCTCGAACGTATTGCCGTTTCTCGCCTTGCGCGAACTCGGCGTCGTCGTGCGCTTCGTCGCGACGCAGCGCGAGCGGATGACGCCGGCGGTCTTGCGGCGGATGTTGACGGCGCGCACGCGTTTGGTCGCGGTCTCGTGGGTCAGCTTCGGCGACGGCTACCGCCACGATCTCGCAGCGTTGAGCGAAGTCGCGCATGCGGGCGGGGCGCTGTTCTGCGTCGACGCGATCCAGGCGCTCGGCGCATTCGGCCTCGACGTCGAAGCACTCGAAATCGACGCGCTCTACTGCGGTGCGCAGAAGTGGCTGCTGGGCTTGCAGGGGTCGAGTTTTCTCTACCTTCGCCCGTCGCTCTTGGAGCGGATGACGGTGCGCTGGCCGGGATGGCGGTCGCTAGCGAACATGTGGGAATTTCTCGACTACGAGCAGCCGCCGGCCGACGGAGTGGCGCGCTTCGAGGCCGGCACGCCCAACTTCATCGGCGCGCTGTCGATCGCGACGTCGATCGGGGTGCTCGCCGCCGCGGGCGTCGATCGCATCTCCGCACACGTGCTGGCGCTGACCGGCGATCTGATCGAAGGCCTGCGTGCGCGCGGTGCGCGCGTGCTGGGCATCCACGAGCCGGGCACGCGTTCGGGAATCGTGACCTTCCGGATCGAGGGGCACGATCCGGTCGCGCTGGGTCGTGCGCTGGGAGATGCGGGCATCGTCACCACGTTTCGCCCGAACGGAATCCGCGTCGCGCCCCACGGCCACAACACGGCGGACGACATCGAACGCCTCTTGTCGGCGCTGCCCCGCTAGGGCGCTAGTAGCCGTTCTCGGCGATCGCGCAGGGAGCCATGATCGCGTCGCTCATCCCGTGGATGATGCGTTTATCCGAGGGCGCGATCGTGGCCAGGATCCCG
This sequence comes from Vulcanimicrobiota bacterium, assembly GCA_963749395.1. Lineage (GTDB taxonomy): Bacteria > Vulcanimicrobiota > Vulcanimicrobiia > Vulcanimicrobiales > Vulcanimicrobiaceae > CAVVMT01. Next base: position 385,809 of record CAVVMT010000011.1, on the reverse strand, counting down.
CCGAGCCGCGTCGCCTCGCCGGTGACGAAGAAGTAGGGGGTCAGCCGCACCCGCCCGTCCATCGGCTTGACGTCGTCGATCGCCGGATCGAAGTACTCGACCTGAACGCGGCGGCCTTTATGGAAACGCTGCAAGATGTGAGGCGTGCGGTCGAACGCTGCCAACCCGTCGCGAAGCGCGGCCTCCCACTGCTCTTTCGTCAGGTCGTTGGCGACCTTGACCCCGCGCGATCCCCACGCCGACTCGGAGAATCCCGAGGGCTTGACGACGTAGTCGCGGTCGCTCTTGCCCAGCGGCACGAGCTGCATCCAGTCGTGCACCGGGTCGCCGCCGGCGCTCAGCCCCACGATCGCGGCTTGCGGCGGGAGCGGGCGCGGGTCTAGCACCCAGGTTTGTGGGAAGAGCGCGCGCAAGTGCTCGAAGGTCGCGGGGCCGAGCTCCTTGCTCCAGAGCGTCGCGAGCAACGGGTGGTGCAGCAGCGCGAACGAGAGCTTTTCTTCGAGCGGCGCCTTCGGCGGCGGGGTCATCTTCACGCGGTTGTGGCGCGCCGCGTAGAGCATCAGCTCGGACTTCGGCACGTTGAGCAGATCGAAAAGCTCGAAGTTGCGATAGAGCGCGTCGATGCGTTCCTCGCGGCCGTCGTCGAGCCGCACGAACAGCGCCTCTTCGGTGAACACGACGTCTTGCGGGGCGACGACGTGGGCGTCGGCGTTCCCGAGCGCGGTGATGCGGGCGGCGAGCCAGCGCAGCTCACCGCGGTAGTCAGCTGACTCTTCGGAGACGACGATCGCCGCGACCGGGTGGTCCTTGCCGGTCGTGGACGCGAGCATCGCCGCAAAGCCGTCCGCCATCCCGTCGGCTTCACCGACGGTATCGTAGCCGAGTTCGCAGTACGTCTGGGCCATCGCGCCGACGAACCCCATGCCGCCGGGGATGCTGTCGAGTTCGCTCGCCGAGAAGCCGCCTTCGGTGAGGATCAAGTCGGGGCGGATCACGCCCGGAACGTCGGCTTTGAACCGGTTTTGGCGGGCGAGCCGCACGACGTGCTCCGGTTTGCCACGGTCGAGGTAGTCGGCGATGAAGGCCGGGGCCGTCCCCCGCGCGCTGCGCGTGTAGAGGGCGCTCAAGGCCCGGTAGAAGGCCAGTAGCTGGTCACCGAGCTCGGCGATGCGCGCCACGGTGCCCGGCGCCAAAAGGAAAGGCTCCGGAGCGATCCGCCATGCTACCGACGAGACATCCGTACCTTCGGTCCTGAAGAGACCTGGGGGGATGTGCTCGCGGAGGAAGCGTCCACGCTCGGGAGCCGAAAGTCCGGGAACGACCGACCTGCAAGCCATCGCGTCAACAACACCCGTCGGGGATCTTCGCGCTGTGCTGCGCGATGTAGCGGCGTCTCGTCATGATGGCATGAATCCCGCCCGGGGCCTCGAGGGTTGCAGTCTGCTCGCGCCGCTCACTTGACCGGGGTGGCGCCGGGCAGGAGCAGGGCGTGTTTTAGGCGGACCACGCCCCCTCCATGTGTGAGCGTCTGATGGAGGGTATACGCCAGTCCGATGTGCTCGAGCGACACGTCGTCGATCGTTTGGGCCTCGCCGGCGCTATCGACGAAGCCCAGCGTGCTCCGTTGGACGAAGTTGGTCGCCCCGTTGGTGAAGGTCTCATCGACGACGACCTGGACCGCGTGGGCGGCCGCGTCGGCGCGCTCGCTGACCACGCAGTAGCTCGCGGCGACTTGGGTCCCGGCGATCGACAGCGTCTCGGCCGTGCAGCGGCCCTGGGCCGAGACGGGCACGACGCAAAACGCGAGCGCCATAAGCGCACTCCCGCAAGAGAGCTTCGCCACCGATGAATTCAGCATGAACGACGCGGTCGTCATTCGCCCGATGCGCCGGGCCGACCTGGACGCGATGGCCCGCTGGGGCCGCCATCACGACCGGCTCTACACGATCTACAACATGCCGCCCCTGAGCAGCGAAGAAGGCGACACGTTCTGGGCGCGCATGACCGGGAGCACGCAGACCTTGATGCTCGCGGCCGAGGCGCGCACCGAGTTCGTCGCGCACATCATCGTGCGCGACGTCGACCGCGAAGCCGGCACCGGAGATCTGGGCATCGCGCTCGATCCGGCGCGCATCGGACGCGGGCTGGGGCGGCGCGTGCTGCGCGAACTCTTCGGCTACCTGCGCGAGCACGAGGGGCTGACTACCCTGACCCTCGACGTCGCCGGCTACAATCGGCGCGCCCTGCGGGCCTACCGCGCGGCCGGGTTCGCCGAGGTGACACGGCGGTTCATCGCGGCCGACATGCCGATCGACTTTCCGGGCTTGCTGCGCGACCCGCAGTACGAGTGGCTTGCACCGCACGTCGAGTTGAGCGGCGGCTCGGTCAAGATCGAAGTCCTCTCGATGCGCGCGCATCTGGGTGCGGCGCTGGAAGTGGAGGGGCAGGTATAGCGCATGACGTCCCTGCAACAATCGGGTATGCCGTTCAGCGTGCCCATCGATCTCATCGCCTTGGATCTCGACGGCACCCTGCTCGATCCGGACGAACAGATTTCCCCGCGCAACCGCGCCGCGATTTCGCGCGCGGTCGCCGACGGTATCCGCGTCGTCCTCGTCACGGGGCGCGGCGTCGACACGCCGATTCGCATCGCCGGCGAATTGGAATTGAACCTGCCGATCATTTGCTGTCACGGAGCGCTGACGAAGGATTTCCGCGCAAACCGGACCCTCGTCCACATCCCGGTCGAGATGCAATACGCCAAGCCGATCGTCGAGTATGCGGAAGCACACGGCTGTTCGCTGGCGCTCTACGTCGAGGAGCACTTCGTGCGCCTCGAAGGCACGCACATCTTCATGCCCGACATGACGGGCCCCGCGTGGCGTGAAGTGCACCGCTTCGCGGACGTCATGCACACGGCCCCGACGTTCATCCGCTTTCTCGGCGAAGCGTCGGTCAAAACGCTGACGCGAGAGTTCGGCGATCTCCCTTTGACCTTCCGCTACGAGTCGTGGGGCGATTTTCTCGAGTGCGCGGTCACCAACCGTCAAGCCGGCAAACAGCAAGCGCTGGCCCGGCTTTGCGCCGACTTCCAGATTCCGCGCGAACGGGTGCTCGCGATCGGTGATTCCCGTAACGACGTCCCGATGCTGCGCTGGGCGGGCACCGGGGTCGCGATGGGCAACGCCCTGCCGGAGGTGAAGGAGGCGGTGCGCTACGTGACCGCTCCGCACGACGCCGACGGGGTCGCGATCGCGATCGAACGGCTCGTCTTCGAACGGCGCCGCCGCCGCCCGGCATGACGGTGCGGGTGCTGGCCTTCGCGCGCGTGCGCGAACTGCTCGGTTTCGGCGAGCAGACGGTGGCCGTGAACGAGGGCGCGTCGATCGAGCGTCTTTGGGAGCAACTGGCGGATGCCGTCCCCGCGTTGCGGGCGCTACGCGCCTCGACGCGCATCGCGGTCAACGGCGCGCTGGCGCATGGAAGCGAAGCCTTGCGCGACGGCGACGAAGTCGCGCTGCTTCCGCCGGTGGGCGGCGGATGAGCGAGCCGTATCTCGCGATCGTCGACGCGCCGATCGACGCGCAAGCGCTGGCCGCCGCCACGCGGACCGACGCGTGCGGCGCGGTCGTGACGTTCGCCGGGGTCGTGCGCGAGCGTTCGCACGACGACCGGCCGGTCACCGGTCTGCGCTACGAGGCCTACCCGGCGATGGCGCTGGGCGAGATGCGCGCGATCGCCGCCGAGGCGCGCGCGCGGTTCGGTGGCGACGTCGAGCTCGCCATCGTGCACCGCACCGGAGCGCTCGCGATCGGTGAGACCTCGGTCGTGGTCGTCGCGGCGGCTCCGCATCGCGGGGCCGCATTCGACGCCTGCGAATACGCGATCGACGAAGTGAAGGCGCGCGTCGAAGTCTGGAAGCAGGAGCACTACGCCGACGGCGACGTCGCGTGGCGGGAGAACCGCGATCGCGCCGAAGCCCCGTGAGCGTCGAGCTGTTCCGGGTGCCGGCGGGGCGCCAAGAGATCGCGGTGCTGGCGTATGCGCCGCGCCGTGCGCGCGGCGTCTCGATCGTCGCCGGGCACGGGTATTCGAGCTCCAAGCACAACCTGGACGCGCTCTGCGCGTTCCTCGCGGGCCACGGGTTCGCGGTCGACAGCCTCGATTTTCCGGGTCATAAGCTCGGCGCGAGCGTCGGCGCGCTGCGCTCCGCGGACGACCTCATCGCCGCGATGGGCGGCGGTCGTCGAGCGCGCGCTGCACCGCCGCGAACCGGTCTACGTGCTCGGCCACAGCATGGGCGCCCACGTCGCGTTGCTGACGGCCGCGGCGATGCCGGCGATCGCCGGCGCGGTCGCGATCGCGGCGGGGCTCGGCCGCCCGGCGGCCCTCGAAGCGCTCGGCACCCGGGGCGCGATCGATCTGCGCTCGTCGTACGTCGACGGTCTGCGGCTCGAGGAAGTGGTCGCCGAACTCGAGCCCCGGGTGCGAGCCGCCCTGCCCGCGCTCGCCGGGCGCCCCTGCCTCTACATCGCCGCCGAACGGGACGGGATGGTCACCCGCGCGAGCGTGGCGGAGCTGTACGACGCGGCGCCCGAACCCAAGGCGTTCGCAGCCGTGGCCAGCGACCACACCTATGCCGGGGAGCATTCGCGGTCGGCGGTGCTCGGATGGCTGGGGGCGCGTCACCCGCGCGCCGCCGAATCGAAGCTGCCGGTATGACCATCGCCGCGGGAAGCGCCGAGCTGCGCCGTTACAGCCGCCATTTGCTGATCCCCGAAGTCGGGCTGGAGGGGCAGCGCAAGCTCGCCGCGGCGCGCGTGCTCTGCATCGGTGCGGGCGGCCTGGGCTCGCCGGTGCTGGCGTACCTGGCGGCCGCGGGCGTCGGCCGGATCGGGATCGTCGACGACGACCGCGTCGACGTGACGAATCTTCAGCGCCAAATCTTGTACGACACGGCCGGCGTCGGGCGGCTGAAGGTCGAGGCCGCCGCCGAACGGCTGCGGGCGCTCAATCCCCACGTCGCAGTCGACGCGATTCCGGTGCGCTTCGTGGCCGCCAACGCGCGCGAACTCGTGCGCCTCTACGACCTGGTCGTCGACGGCTCGGACTCGTTCGAGACCCGCTATCTCGTCAACGACGCCTGCGTGCTCGAAGGACGGGCGGACGTCTACGGGTCGATCTTTCGCTTCGACGGGCAGGTGTCGGTCTTCGGGGCTGCCGGCGGCCCGTGCTACCGCTGCGTCTTCCCCCAACCTCCGCCCGAGGGCGAGGTTCCGACGTGCGCCGAGGGCGGCGTGCTCGGGGCGCTGGCCGGCATCGTCGGCACCTGGCAGGCTTCCGAGGCGCTCAAGCTGCTGCTCGGAGCCGGCAAGCCGCTCGTGGGGAGGTTGCTGCTCATCGATGCGCTCGACGCCCGGGTGCGCGAGGTCGCTTTGCCCCGCGACCCGGCCTGCCCGCTCTGCGGCGATGCGCCGTCGATCGACGACGTCGCGCCCGTCGAGCGACCCGCCGTCCCCGAGGTCGAGGGTTCGATCGCTCGCCGCCGGCCTCGACGCTTTCCTCGAGCGGACCGGCGCCACGCTCCTCGACGTGCGCGAGCCGCACGAGGCGGTGCTGGGCTCCCCTCCCGGCTCGGTCGCGATTCCGGCCACCGCAACTGGAAGCGCGGTTGCACGAACTCGACAGCGCGCAAACGTACGTGGTCGCCTGCCGGGTGGGTACGAAGTCGCGGTGGGCGGTCATGCGGCTGCGCGACGCCGGGTTCCGGCGCGTGCACCATCTCGGGGACGGACTGCTGGCGTACGCGGCGCTCGAGCAGCGATTCGACATCTTCTGAGCGAACTGCAGCCTGTTATGATATCCGTCATCGACACGAAATTCAGCGACGCGAAGCTCTACGTGCCCGACGTCTACGAGGACGACCGCGGTTTCTTCAAAGAGACCTTCTCGCGCGACAAGTACCGCGCCGCCGGGCTCGACGTCGACTTCGTTCAAGACAGCGTTTCCTGGTCGACGCGCAACGTCGTCCGCGGCCTCCACTACGACATGCGGATGATCAAGTTCGTGCAGTGCCTGCGCGGCCGCGTCTTCGACGTGATCGTCGACATGCGCGAAGGCTCCCCGACGTACCGCAAGTGGCAAGGCTTCATGCTCACCGAGAGCAACCACCATCAACTGTTCGTGCCGGCCGGCTTCGCGCACGGCTTTCTCGCGCTGGCCGACGACGTGATCTTCACCTACAAACAATCGGCCCACTACGACCCGGCGCACGAACGGGCCGTCAACTGGCGCGATCCGGCGATCGGCGTCGAGTGGCCGCTGGCCGGCGAGGCGCGCGTTTCGCCCAAGGATCAGGCGGTCCCGTTCCTGTGATCGACTACGCTTTCGGCCCGCTCAAGCGTTCGGTGCCGCGCATCGGTCAGGGGACGTGGAAGTTCCCGGAGCGCGGAGCGCAGGTGGAGGAAGCCAAGCGCGCGTTGCGGCGCGGCGTCGAGCTGGGGATGGTGCACGTCGACACCGCCGAGATGTACGGCGACGGGCGGTCGGAGGAGATCGTCGGCGAGGCAATCGCCGATTTGCCGCGCGAGCAGTTGTTCGTCGTGAGCAAAGTGCTGCCGTCGAACGCCGGATATGCGGACACGTTGCGCGCTTGCGAGCGGAGCTTGCGGCGTTTGCGCACCGACTATCTCGACGTCTATCTGCTGCATTGGCGCGGCGGCGTGCCGCTCGAAGAGACGATGCGCGCGTTCGAGAAGCTCGTCGACGACGGAAAGATCAAGGCCCTGGGGGTCAGCAACTTCGACGTCAACGACTTGCGCGACGCGCAAGCGGCGCTGCAGCGCCATCCGATCGCGTGCAATCAAGTGCTGTACCATCTGGGTGCGCGCGGCATCGAGCACGCGATCGTCCCGTTCTGCCGCAACGCGCGGATCGCGGTGGTCGGCTACACGCCGTTTGGACCGTCGGGGCCGCCGGGTCCGCGCACGAAAGCGGGGGCGGCGCTCGAGCGGATCGCACGCAAACACGGGGTGACCGTGCGGCAGACGATCCTCGCGTTTCTCACGCGCGAGGACGGCTCGTTCACGATCCCCAAAGCGGCCGACATCGCGCACGTCGAGGAGAACGCGGCCGCCGGCGACCTGCGGCTGGACGACGAGGACGTGCGCGCGATCGATGCGGCGTCGCCCGTTCCGCGCTCGGGCCGGCTGGAGATGCTGTGATCGCAGCGCCGGTCGACGCGCCGGCGCTGCGGGCCCAACTCGACGCGTTGGCGCGCCCGTTCGGGGCAGTCGTGCGGGTCACCGGCGCGCAGCCCGATCCGGCCACTCGCGACCGCATGCGGGCGGCGTTCGCGCGCGGCGATCTCGCGACGTGGGCGTACGACGATGCCTATGCGCGCGCGGCGAGCGATCCGCGCACGATCCTGCCCGATGCGCGCAGCGTCGTCTGCGTCGCCGTCCCGTACGCGACGCCGCCGCCGCACACGCGCGAGCCGCTTGCCGGCCGCGTCTCGAACTACGCCTGGTCGGCGGATTATCACGATACCGTGCGCGGCTTGATGCGCGCCATGGCGGCGTGCATCGAACGGATGGCCGGCGCGGGGACGGCGAAGGCCGCGTGCGATACCGCGCCGCTCGCCGAGCGCGCGTTCGCCGCGCGGGCCGGCTTGGGCTGGGTCGGCAAGCATACGACCCTGATCGTCCCCGAGCTCGGATCGTGCGTGTTTCTGGGCGAGGTGGTCACGAGCGTCGCCCTGGCGCCCGACCTGCCGTTGCGCCGTTCGTGCGGCACGTGCCGGCGGTGCGTCGACGTCTGCCCGACCCGGGCGTTGCGCGGCGATTCGACGATCGATGCGACCCGGTGCATCTCCGACCTGACCCAGCGGACGGACCCGATCCCGCGCGCGCTGCGGCCCCTGATCGGCACGTGGATCTGGGGGTGCGACCTGTGCGGCGACGTCTGCCCGCCTTCGATGCGCGCGGGGACAAGCGGCACGCGCGCGTTCGCGCCCACCGCGCGCGAGACGGCATTGCCGCCGCTGCTGGACGTATTGACGATGCGCAGTGCGCGGCTACAAACGGCTCTTCAAGGGGCGCGGCGCAGGCTGGCGCGGGGCCGCAATCTTGCGCCGTAACGCGGCCGTCGCGCTCGGCAACGCGCTCGACCGGGCCGCGGTCCCGGCGCTCGTTCGCGCGTGCACGCTCGATCCGCATCCGCTCGTGCGGGGCCACGCCGCGTGGGCGCTCGGGCGGATCGGTTCGCCGCGGGCGCTGGCGGTGTTGAGCGCCCGCCTGCATCGCGAGCGAAATTCACAGGTTTGCGAGGAACTCCGGCACGCACTGGAACCGATGCCGGGGCCCGGTGTTTAAGGGTTCTGATATGGGCTTTTTGCGCGCCGTGGCGCTCCTCTCGATCCTGCTCGCGTCGGTGCTGCCCGCGGCGGCCGCCCCCGAGGCGCCGGCCAATGACGGCACGACGACCGACATCTACCGGCGGATGGTCGCGTTGAACGCGAACGTGGCGAGCTTCACCGCGACCACGCACGTCGACGTGACGATGCGCAGCTTTCCGTTCATCAAGGCCCCGCTCGACGGGACGGTCTATTACAAGCGGCCGGACAAGCAGGCGATCGTGTTCGACACGCTCCCGGCGCTGGCGGGTGCCTTCAAAAAGGTCTATCCCAACCTGCCCGCGCCCGCGCATTGGACCGACGAGTTCAACGTTGCGCTCGTCAGCGACGACGGCGCGACCACGCTGTTCCGGCTCACGAAGAAGAAGCAAGGGCGCATCGACCACCTCGACGTAAAGGTTGACGACCGAACCGCGACGCCCGTTTCGTTCACGTATACGTACGTCGACGGCGGTTACGTGACGTTCGACCAGCAGTACATGGCCGTAGGAAACGACTACATGATCAAATCCCAGACCGGCCACGTCGAGCTGCCCAGCTATAAAGCCGACGTCACGAGCGCGTTCAGCGACTACAAGCTCAACGTCGCGATCGCCGACTCGGTGTTCGAACAGTAGCGGCGGGGTGAGCGCAACGATCGATCTGATCGGAACGCCCGTCCGCCCGCTGGCGGATCAGTTCAATCGTCCGATCACGTACTTGCGCATCTCGGTGACCGATCGTTGCAACCTGCGCTGCGTGTACTGCATGCCCGAAGCCGGGTTGCCGTGGATCGAGAAGAGCAACATCCTCACGTACGAAGAGATCGCGCACGTCGTGCGGGCGGCGGCGTCGATCGGAGTGCGCAGCATCCGCCTCACCGGCGGCGAACCGCTCGTGCGGCGCGATCTCGTGCGGCTCGTGGCGATGCTCGCGGCGATCCCCGGCATCGACGACCTGGCACTTTCCACCAACGGGCTGCTGCTTGCCGAGAACGCCGCCGCCTTGCGCGACGCCGGCTTGCGACGGGTGAACGTGTCGCTCGACACGCTGCGCGAGGACCGGTTCTTTACGATCGCGCGGCGGCCCGGCTCGCAGCGCGTCCTCGACGGCATCGACGCCGCCCTGGCGGTGGGACTCGGCCCGGTCAAGCTCAACTGCGTCATCATGCGGGGACAGAACGACGACGAGATCGAGGCCTTCGCCGAGTTGACGCGGCAGCGCGATCTCTACGTGCGGTTCATCGAGGTCATGCCGGTCGAAGACAACGTCGAACTGCAACGCGATGCATATCTGTCGGCCGCCGACGTGCTGAAACGCATCGCGGCCGCCGGCGGGCTGCGGCCGGTCGACGGCCCCGGCGGCAACGGCCCGGCGCGCTACTTCGCGCTGGACGGCGCACGCGGGGCGGTCGGCGTCATCAGCCCGCTCTCGCACGATTACTGCGAACGCTGCAACCGCGTGCGGCTCTCGGCCGACGGGCGGCTGCGCCTGTGCCTCTTCGGCGACAACCACATCGATCTGCGCACGCCGGTGCGGGCCGGTGCGTCGACCGAAGAGCTGGCCGCGATCTTTCGCGGTGCGATGTTCATCAAACCCGAACGCCATCATCTGCAGCTCGGAGAAACCGCAGAGCGCCATGCGCGCCTTCAGCGAAATCGGCGGGTGAATTCCGGTCCTCGTCTTTGAACCGGCTCTACGCCGGTTCAAAGGCTAGGCCGGAATTCTTCGCGTTCTCGCGCCTATGGCGCTTCGATCCGCCTTCGGTGGCGCGCTCGGTGGCGAGCGTTCTTGCGCCTCTGGCGCTTCGATCCGCCTTCGGTGGCGAGCTCGGTGGCGAGCGTTCTTGCGCCTCTGGCGCTTCGATCCGCCTTCGGTGGCTCGAGCGGTGGCCTTAGTCGGTGGATTTTCTGAAGAAGGCTAGCATTTTTGAGTTTTCGGGCATGATGCGGAATTCTTCGAAGCCCCAGGCTTTGACTTGGGCCAGGGCTTTGGGCTGGTGCATCGGGATGCAGAAGGTCAAGGTCTTGACGTTCTTCTTGCGGGCCAGCGCTTGGACGTCGGCGATCAGCTGCTGCGCGAGCTGGGGCGGGGCGCCCGCGCGTAAATGCAGCGACTCGAGCATCGCTACGTCGAATCCGTTCGCGGCTTCAGGATCTTCGACGCCGGGCGGAAAGCGGAAGACCAGTTGAATCATCCCGAGGAGACCGGAGCCGTCTTCGGCGACGAGGATCACTCGCCGCCCGGCGGATTGCTCGGCGAGCCACAGTCTGATCCGCGTTTCCCACGGTTCGCCGCCGGGCGCCGGAGCCTTGATGACGCCGTCGCGCACGAGTCGTTCGACGTCCTTGGCTGCGGCATATCGGATGTAGATGCGAGCCACGCATCGGGATTTACCGAAACGGCCGGTCGAGTCCCGCTGGCAAACTAAAGCTGCGCGCCCGGGCTTGCGTCGACCAACGCCCGCAGGGCCGTCGCGACTTGCGTGACGACCGGCGCCCACGCTCCGTCCTCACCCTGTCGGAAGAGCCGCAGCGTCGGGTACCACGGCGTGGCCGGCCCGCCGCGCTGCCAGCGCCAGTCGGGCCGGTTGGAGAGCATGACCCAAGCGGGACGGCCGAGCGCGCCCGCAAGGTGAGCGACCGAAGTATCGACCGTAATCACGAGATCGAGTTGCGCGACGATCGCCGCGGTGTCGGCGAAGTCGGAAATCTCGGCGTTGATCGCGACCAGCGGCAGCGGGCTGTGTTCCTGCTGCGCGCACGGCGTCCCCTTTTGGAGCGCGAACCACGTCACGCCCGACACCTCAGCCAAAGGCTCGAGGTCCCGCAGCGGGCAGGAGCGCAAGGCGTCCCACTCGTGGTCGGGACTACCTCCCCACACGAGCCCCACCCGGAGCGTTCGTTCGCCCCCGAGCCGGCGGCGAAAATGCTCGACGCGTTGTCCGTCGGCGTGCAGATACGGCGCGTCCGGGATGGACGCCGGCCGCACGTCGAAGACGACCGGTAACCGCACGGTCGGAAGCCACATGTCGAAGCCGGCCCCGGCGTGGACTTCGCTTGTCTCGACAAGCGCGTCGGCGCCGCGCGCGGTGCCCAAGAGGGCGCGCGTGCCCGGCGGGCAGGCGAGGGTGAGCGATGCGACGCGCGCGCGCGCCTGCGGCAGAAATCGGACCATCTGGATCGTGTCGCCCGTCCCCTGTTCCGGCCACACCAGGAGCCGCAGCCCGGGGGCGGGCGTACCGTCCCACATCGGGAGCGCGTTCGACAAGGGATTGGCCCGCCGTTCCGGCCCCGGCCGACCGTACTCCGGCCAACCGCCGCGATAATCTCCCACCAGGAGGCGCGTCGCGCCGAGGTTCGCGTGCCCCTCATCGAGTTCGAGTGCCGCGGCGCGTTCGAAAGCCGCCAGCGCGGCCGGTAAATCGCCAAGCGCCTTGTGAGCCACGCCGAGATTGTTCAAGGCGAAGGCATGGCGCGGAGCGAGGGCGAGCGCATCGGCGCATACGGCGGCCGCGTCGCGCGCGCGTTCGCGGTGCACGTACGTCGCGCCCAGGTTGGCATAGGCATCCGGGTGGCGCTCGAGTTCCAACGACGCGAGCAGCGCTCGCTCGGCGCCGGCATAGTCGCGCAGCGCGAGCCGCGCCGCGCCCAACGCTCGCAGCGCGCCGGGGCCGACCGCTCCTCTCGCGGAGGCGGCTTCGATGCCCGCGATCGCCTCATCGAACCGGCGGAGCACGAGCGCGACGCGGGCGTAACCTTCGATGGCGGCGCCCTGCTCGGCGTCGATCGCGCAGGCCGCGGCGTACTCTGCCAGCGCCGGCTCGTAGGCGCCTTGCAGCTCGTACGCCGCGCCGAGCGAGGCATGCGCGGCCGCGTCGCCGGCATCGATGCGGAGGGCGCGTTCTAAAAGGACGCACGCGTCCTCGTTGCGGCCCATTTGGAGCGCGACGATGCCCAGCAGACGCCACGCCTCGCCGTGATTGGGTCGGATCGCAACGACGCGCTCGTACCGGTCGACGGCTTCGTCAAGGCGCCGCGCCAACTGGTATTCGATGCCGTCGCGCATGAGTTCGTTCACGCGCTCCACGCCGGCCGTCGGCGCATCATCCACGTTGGCCCAGTTATCGGGCGACGGCGCCGCGGCCTCTCATTAAGTAGGCGCGGGCTCGACCGGCCGTGAACGGGTGGCCCAACAATGAGCGCGCGGACGATCTTCAGGTTCACCCGCGACCTCCGCCTCGGCGATCATGCCGGGCTCGTCGCGGCGGCGGTGCGGGGGGCCGTCATCCCCGTGCTGGTGCTCGATCCCGCGAACGCCGCTCGCCTCCACGCCTCGCCGAGGCGCGCCGCATTCTACTGCGCCGCGGTTGCGAGCCTCGACGCCGCCCTCCGCGCGCGGGGCACGGCGCTGATCGTACGCCGCGGCTCCGCCACGACGCACTTGCGGGCCCTCGCGCGCGCGACCGGAGCACGCTCCGTCGCGTGGAGCGCGAGCTACGATCCCAGGGGGAAGCGCGCCGATCGCGAGTTGCAATCGTCGCTCGAGGAAGCGGGGATCGCGGTCGAGCTGGTCCATGATGCGCCCGCCGTTCCCCCGGAAGAGATCGCGTCCCCGCGCGCTGACGCCGGGACCGGCTACCGCGCGATGACCCCGTATTGGGAGGCCTGGCGAAAACTCGCGCCCGCTCCGGTTTCCAGCGAGGTCCGGTTCGTCAACGTCGAGATCGGCAGCGAACCGCTGCCGCTCCCGGCCGAGTTCGGTGCGGAGCCGTCGGCGGTGCGCGTCGGCGAAGATGAAGCCCGCGCGCGCTTGGACGCGTTCCTTGCCGGCCCGGTGCTCGCGTACGGGATCTCGCGCAACGTTCCCGGTGCCGCGACGACGTCGCATCTCTCCGCCGACCTTTCCTTCGGCACGATCGCGGCCCGAACGGTCGTTGCGGCCGCCGCCGGCCGCTGCGCCGATCCGTTCATGCTCGCCGAGGAGCGGGCATCGTTGCGCTTGTTCGTGCGGGCGCTCGCGCAACGCGACTTCTTTTTGCAGCTCGCGTTCTTTCGCGAGGACGGTGACGACGCGCCGCTGCAGGCCAAGATGCGGCGCTTTCGCTTCGAGCGGGCGCATCCGGCGCTCGATGCTTGGCGCAGCGGGCGCACCGGATATCCGCTCGTCGATGCCGGAATGCGCGAATTGCGCGCCACGGGATGGATGCACCCGCGCGTCCGCGCGGTCGTTGCGTCGTTTCTCTGTTTCGACCTCGGCGTCGATTGGCGCACCGGCCGGGCCGAGTGGGACCGCTACCTGATCGAAGACGACCCCGCGTTGGCCACCGGAAACTGGCAGTGGGTTGCCGGCGTCGGGGCCGACCTGGCCGCCTATCCGCGGATCTACAATCCGCTCAAACAGGCGCGGCGCTTCGATGCGCAAGGTAACTACGTGCGCAGGTGGATTCCGGAACTGGCCGCAGTTTCGCCCGCCGCCATCCTCGATCCGCATGCGGCCGCGCGCGCCGCACAGACGGAACTCCCGCTCTTCGCCGACGTCGCCTATCCGCATCCGGTGGTCGACCACGCCGCGGCGGCGCGGGAGTTCCTCGCGCGCTACCTCCGCGATACGCGGGCGGCGGGCTGAGGCCGGCGGCCCGCACCGAGTGCCAGTCATCGGACGCCCCGTCGTCATCGATTGGCCGCTTTCCAGCTATTTCGGCTGGGGTCTGTTCGGTCTGAACCTGATGCAGAGCTGGGCGCGCCGGGGCGGCGAGCCGCTGCTGACGACCGAGGAGGTCAACGAAGCGAACCTCGATCTCAATCCCGTCGAATGGGCGATGCTCCGCAGCTCGCTCGCGCATTCGCGCGATCTGCGCGCGCGTTTGGAGCCGCACCATGGAAAGCTCGTCGCGCTGGACGTTCCGGTGCTGCACGCGCTCGGCGCCGACCTCGCCCCCGGCCCGCGGACCGTCACGGTCGGCGGGAAGCCGAGCCTGGGGTTCACGTTCTTCGAGGGCACGGCGTTCTCGCCGGCGTCGCGCGAGCACGTCAAGGCGTATGCGGCCGTCGCCGCAGCCTCGCAGTGGAATCGCCGGGTGCTGGAAGAGAACGGGTTCGGCCCGGTCGCTCTGGTTCCCCAGGGCGTCGACCCGACGGTGTTCCACGCGGCGCCGAAGGCCGGATGGTTTGCGGGCCGCTTCGCGGTCTTTTCCGGTGGAAAGCTCGAATATCGCAAGGGTCAGGACCTAGTCATCAAGGCGTTCCGCGCGTTCGCCGCCCGGCACGCCGACGCCCTGTTGGTGACCGCTTGGGCGTCACCGTGGCCGCAACTGGCGCACAGCCTCGGGGGCGATCCGCAGCTCGCTGCGGTCCCGTTCGCCCCGGACGGACGTCCCGACCCGGCCGCTTGGGCTGTCGCCAACGGGATCGCGCCCGGCCAGTTCATCGACCTCGGGGCGGTTCCGAACAGCGCGATGGGACGCGTCTACCGCGAAATGGACGCGGGCCTCTTTCCCAACCGCTGCGAAGGCGGCACGAACCAAGTGGCGATGGAATGCATGGCCTGCGGCGTCCCGGCCATCCTCTCGAGCAACACCGGGCACTTGGACTTGATCGCGCCGGATCGGTGCTTCCCGCTCGAGCGGCAAACGCCGGTCGCGGCGGCCGGCTGTGAGGGCTGGGGCGAGAGCGACGTCGAGGAGATCGTCGAGACGCTCGAAGCGATCCGCGAGCATCGCCGGCACGCTCTGGAGCGCGCGGCGCGCGGAGCGTCCTTCATGCGCGATATGACCTGGGACCACACCGCCGGCTGGCTGGCGGACGTGCTCGCGCCGCTCCTCTGAGGCCCGCTACGCCGGCATCGTGCGGTCGAGCCAGTCGCTGATCAGCGGGATGCGGACTTCGTCGCCGTGCCAGGCTTTGAACCCGTAGACGACGCTCGCAACCAGGGCGACCGGGATCATCAGCGGCAGTAACGGCCAGGCGCTCCAACCCAGAACCGGGATGTTGGCGATGAAGCTGAGCATGGTCCACAGGGCGTACATCCCGAAATTGAAGGCGAGCGCTTGGACCGCTTGGCGCTTGAGGTAGCGGGAGCCGCCGGCGTCGAACAATGCTAGCAGCGCCAGCGGCCAGAAGGGGTATCCGAGCGCCACGAGCGCGCGGGATTCGACGCTCGGCACGGTCACCGCGGGCGTCGCCCGCGGCTGGCGCTTGGGGGAAGACCAGCCCGGCGCGGCGCCTCGGCTCGGGCCGACCGAGCCGCCAATCGGCTTCGCCTGCGCTGCGGCGGCGTCGACGCGTGCGGCCAGGCGGCATCCCGGACACTCTCCCTGCTCGTCGCGGCAGGTCGCGCAAATCGACTTCCCACAACCCTGACAGCGAGAAACCGACGGAACGGCGTTATGATAGTAACAATCCACGGAGACCCTCCATGCTCGATACGCCTCCGTGTACCGGAAGCCGTTTGCAAATGTTTCGTATGATCCCGGTCAGCCGGCGTTGAGCCAAAGAGCGGTCCTGCGGCGCTTGCTCGTCGAGGCGCGGCCGTATTACCCGCGGCTCTCGCTGGCTCTCGTACTCGGGGTGATCGCAGGCTTGGGCCCGGTGACGTATGCCCCCGCCTTTCGGCTGCTGCAGAACGACGTCTTCAACAACCCGCAGCACGACATGCGGATCTTGGCGCTGATCGTCCTGGGGATGTTCCTGGTCACCGTGATCGCCAACGTGGCCGGCTACGGACAGAACTACCTGACCGCCTGGAGCGGGCAACAGATGATCGCCTCGATGCGCGTGCGCCTGTTCTCCCAGGTGATGCGCTTGCCGCTCGGCGCCTTCGACCGCTGGCGCCCGGGCGAATTGATCTCGCGCTTCACCAACGACTTGGCGCTGATGACCGATGCGGTCAGCAGTTCGCTGCCGCAGACGATCCAAACGACGATCACCTTCTTGGGCGCGCTGATCGGGATGTTCTACACCGACTGGCTGCTCGCGCTCGGGCTGGTCGCAAGCGCGCCGCTCGTCACCTTCGCCGTCGGCCGCTTCAACGATTTGATCAGCACCAGCACGACCCGCGCGCAGGACCGCATCGCCGACCTTTCGAGCAATTTGACCGAGGTGCTGCAGAACGAGCGCGTCGTGAAGGCCTTCGGCCGCGAAGACTACGAAACGGCGCGCTTCGCCGAGAGCAACGAGCGGTTTTTCGGCGCGTTCATGAAGGCGACGCAGCTGAGCCAGACGCAGACGCCGGTCGTCGCGACGATCATCATGCTCGCGATTCTGCTGGTGATCGTGTTCTCTGCGCGCGAGGTCGCGGCGGGCCGGATGAATTCCGGTGAAGTCGCGCAGTTCTGGGTGTTCGTGGTGCTGGTGATCAACCCGCTCAACCGGTTCGCGACGTTCGTCGCCGAGTTCACGCGCGCGCTCGTCGGCGCGACCCGCGTCTTCGACATCCTCGATCTGCCGATCGAGCACATCGAGGACGAAGGCAGTCGCGCGCTTCCTAGCGTCGTCGGCACGCTGCGCTTCGAGGACGTCACCTTCGGCTACGACCCCAAGGACCGCCCGGTGCTGCAGCACTTCGACGCGACGATCGACGCGGGCGAAGTGGTGGCGCTCGTCGGGCCGTCGGGCGCCGGGAAGACGACGATCGTCAACCTCGTGCCGCGGTTCTTCGACCCGCAGAGCGGCCGCATCACCCTCGACGACATCGATCTGCGCGACATCAAGCTCGCCGCGCTGCGCGAGTCGATCGCGCTCGTGCCGCAGGAAACGCAGCTCTTCAACGGCACGATCTCCGAGAACATCCGCTACGGCCGGCTCGACGCGCCCCACGAAGCCGTGTGCGCGGCGGCCCGCGAGGCCAACGCCGAAGAGTTCATCACCCACCTGCCCGAGGGCTACGAAACGGTCGTCGGCGAGCGCGGGATCCGGCTCTCGGGCGGGCAGCGCCAGCGCATCGCGATCGCGCGCGCGATCCTGCGCGACCCGCGGATCCTGATCCTCGACGAGGCGACGAGCGCCCTCGACAGCCACTCGGAGACCCTGATCGAAGCCGCGCTCGACAAGATTCTGCCGGGCCGCACGACCCTGATCATCGCCCACCGCCTCTCGACGATCCGCCGCGCGACGAAGATCCTCTACATCGAGCGCGGCCGCGTCCTCGAGGTAGGCACCCACGAAGCCCTGGTCGCGCAAGGCGGGGCCTACGCGCGCCTGCACCAAGCCCAATTCGCCGGGAGGCCGTGAGGGAAGGCCGGGATTTGGGCCAGCCCGCGCCTAGCCCCGGACCAAATCGCCGCCTTCCCGGCACGATGCGGGCATTGCAAAGGCGGATTTACGCGGGGGGCTTCAAGTCGCGCGCGGTTTGGCCGATAGGGTTGGAAAGTGCGCCTGGCGGCGTGCTCCGCTTGCTTTGGTCGGAGTCGTATGGCTGAACTGAACTTCGGAACGACCGTCGATATGCTCAAGAACGCGATGACCGGGTCGAGCGACTCGATGCACGCGCTCTCGAACAACATCGCCAACGTCAACACCCCGGGTTTCCACCGCTCGGACGTCTCGTTCAAAGAGGCGCTCGCGGCGACCCAAGGTATCCCCGTCGACCCCGACGCGCTGCCCCTGGCCGTCGACCAGCCGGGCATGATCCCGCTCAACGACGGTTCGCCGCCGGTCCCGTTCGATCCGCAGATCACCGTCGACGGATCGACGCAGATGCGGGCCGACAAGAGCAACGTCGACGTCGATCAAGAGATGGCGAAGCTCTCGCTCAACGCCTCCTACGGAGAAGCCATGGCCCAGTTCCTCACCAACGACTACACCCGCCTGCGCCAAGCGATCACGGCCCAATAATGGCCGACAGCGCGAATTTCTACAACTCGATCCAGGTGAGCGCCAGCGGCCTCTCCGCCGAGCGTCTCGCGATGGACGTCATCGCCAACAACATCGCCAACGCGAACACGACCCGCACGCCGCAGGGCGGCGCCTTCAAGCGCCAACTGGTCGTCTTCGCGCAGAAGATCGACGAGCAAACGCCAAGGACGATAGCGCGCTCGGCACGTTCTTCAGCGACGATAGCAAGGACACGACCGGCCAAGCCGGCGTGGACGCCGTCGGGATCGTCGACGACCCGAGCCCCGACCGCCTCGTGTACGACCCGACGCATCCCGACGCCGACCCGCAGGGCTACGTCCACTACCCCAACGTCCAGCCGGTGAAGGAGATGGTCGACCTGATGGCCGCTTCTCGCGCCTACGAAGCCAACGTCAGTGCGATCCAGCAAGCCACGACGATCGGCAACGCGACGCTGAACATCCTGAAGGCATAATCGATGGATTCCAGCAGCATCCTCGGCAGCGTCATCCCGGGCACGTTCGTCCCCGACATCCCGGACGAAACGCCCAAGATCTCGCCCCTGCCCGAGTCCGGCGTCCTCCAGCCGCCCCCCACCACGGCGACCGGCGAGCCCCAATCGTTCAAAGACACGGTCATGTCGTTCCTCGGCGACGTCAACAGCAAAGCCGTCACCTCCGACCAGAACGTCCAAGACCTCGCCACCGGCAAAACCAACGACCTCAACAAAGTCGTCTCGTCCGTGGAAGAAGCAAACTTGGCCCTCCAATTCACCTTCGCGATGAAAAGCCAAATCATGAACGCCTACCAAGAAGTCTCAAGAATGACCGTCTAGCGGATTTCTTTCCTCGTCTTGGAACCGGCTCAACGCCGGCTCCAAAGCTAGACCGGAATCCTTCGCGTTCTCGCGCCTCTGGCGCTTAGAGCCGCCCTCACTAGCACCACCAGACTAAGAAAAGCGAAAAGGCACCCCAAAAACCGGGTGCCTTTTCGCTTGAACGCGCGCCCAGCCCGCCCCGGACAATAAACAAAACCGCCCCCACAGTCCTTAGGGGCGCCCACGGGGAATGGTCGTAAAACCCCTCACGCAGACGCGCCCCACAGCCCGGGGGCCCCACGCCCTAGGCGTGGGGGGCGCGCAGGGCCTCGGGCCCGGAGCGCCTTTCAAACAGGCCGCGTACTAAAGTCTAGGCGATTAGCGCCGAATCCTGAAAGTAGCGGCCGGACTGCCCTTCGCACGGGTGGGTGCCGCGGTGAAACCCGACTGATTGACGGTTTCACACGTCTCTCGTTTCGAGAGACTCCCGAGTCGTGCGGAGGTTTTTTCGTTTGATTCGAGGGCTCTACACCGGCGCAGCCGGAGCCATGGTCGCACAAGCCAGCGTCGACGCGATCGCCAATAACTTGGCGAACGTCAGCACGGGCGGCTTCAAACGCGCCGTCACGCAGGTCGAGTCGACGACCAGCATGCAGCTGTACCGCATCCAAACCGATCCCGGGCAAGTGCCGGGCCAAGCGACGCCGGGCAAACCGTCGATCGTGCCGGTCGGGCCGCTGGGATTCGGCTCGTACGTCTACGACACGCCGACCGTCTTCGATCAAGGCGGCCTGCAGGCCACCGGCAATCCGCTCAACGTCGCGTTGACGGGGCCGGGGTTCTTGACGATCCAGACGCCGCAGGGCGTGCGCTACACGCGCCAAGGCGACCTGGTGCGTAACCCGCAGGGGCTGCTCGCGACGACGAACGGCAACCTCGTGCTGGGCAACGGCGGCCCGATCAGCGTGCCCAACAACGCGACGATCAGCTTCAGCCCCACCGGCCAAGTGCTGGTCGACAACGTCGCGACCAATCAGTTACGCCTGACGGAATTTGCCAACACGACCAATCTGCGGCCCGAAGGCAACAGCCGCTTCATCGACGAGGGCGCCGGACCGGCGCCCGCGACCGCGACGACCGTCAACGGCGGTTACCTCGAAACGAGCACCGCGAACGTCGTCAGCTCGATGGTCGACCTGATCAACAACGAGCGCTGGTTCGACGCCAACACCAAAGTGATTCAGACCGAAGACACCGAGCTAGGCACCGCCATCAACACCGTCGGCGCCGGGAAGTAGGAGAAGTTATGCCACCCAAGTCGTTGAGCGCGCCCTCGGGGAACGGTGCGCGTGCCCTAACCGCGAGCGCGCGTGCAGTCGCGGGGCCCCGTGCCGAAGGCATGGGCGGCACGCAGCCCGTGGCGGAGGGCCGCTAAAATGATGCGAGCACTCTACACCGCGGCGACGGGCATGCTGGCGCAGCAGTACAACATCGATACGATCAGTAACAACCTCGCGAACGTCAGCACGGCCGGCTTTCGCAAGAACAACGCGACCTTTCAGGACTTGATCTATCAGGTGTTGCAGGCGCCCGGTGCTCCGATCGGGCCGTCGGTCGTGCCGACCGGCAACAGCGTCGGCCTCGGCGTGAAGATCGGTTCCTCGGTGAAGCAGTTCACCCAAGGCACCCTGCAGCAGACCGACAATCCGCTCAACATCGCGATCGAAGGCAACGGCTTCTTCCAAGTGACGCTGCCCGACGGCACCGTCGCCTACACCCGCGACGGCACGTTCACGCAAGACTCGAACGGCGCGATCGTCACCTCGAACGGGTACTTCCTCAACCCGCAGATCTCGATTCCGTCCAATGCCGTCTCGGTGCAGGTCCAACAGGACGGCACGGTCGACGCGCAGATCCCGGGGCAGACGAACCAGACCCAGATCGGCCAGATCACGCTGGCGAATTTCGTCAATCCGGCCGGCCTTCAGGCGGTCGGGCAGAACCTGTTCGTGCAGACCAATGCGTCCGGTGCGCCGATCGTCTCGACCCCCGGCGTCAACGGCGCCGGCATCGTGCAGGGCGGCTACCTCGAGAACTCCAACGTCGCGATCGTCTCCGAAATCGTCAACATGATCGTCGCGCAGCGCGCGTACGAGGCGAGTTCGAAAGCGGTCTCGACCTCGGATCAGATGCTGCAAACCGCCATCGCGATCAAGCAAGGATAAGCGGCGATGCATACGCGGGCAACGGCGAACTGGGGACGGCGAACCGGCGCGATCGTCGCGCTGGCCGCGCTGTGTCTGGGGCCGTTGCTTGCCGCGCCGCAAGGCGCATCGGCGGTCACGCCCCCGTCTTCACGGTGGCAAGTCGTGCCGGCCGCGCAGATCAACGCGATCACGAATCGCGTCGCGAAGACGCTCGTCGACGGCGTCGACCGCACGATCGCGCCGGCCACGACGATCGCCGATCAGATCGTGCCGCGGGGAGAGGTGTCCGTGGCCCTCGCCGGCACGCCGATCGTCAACGCGACCTTCGCGCTCGTCCCGGTGACGATCAGTGTCGACGGGGAAGTCGTCCGCAAGATCTATGCCGGCTACCGCATCACCGGCTTCATGAAGACCGCGGTCGCCACCAAAGACCTGGCGCCCGGCAAGGTGATCGCCGCGAGTGACGTGACGATCGGCCGGGTACCGGCCAGCGGCCGTTCGCCGGTCGATCCGAAGTCGCTCGTGGGGCGCGTGCTGCGCGTCAACGCAGCTTCGGGCACGGCGGTGACGATGGAGGAGACCGGAATCAACGAGCTCGTGCGGGCCGGCCAGCCGGCGGTGCTCGTCGTTCACGACGGGGCGGTCGCACTGACGGCCGACGTCGTGGCGCGGACGAGCGGCGGGCTCGGCGAGCAAGTCGCGGTGTACAACCCCGACACGCGGCGGGAACTCACCGGCACCGTCACCGGGCCGGGTCAGGTCGAAGTCACGCTCTTGGGAGATCAGTCGCAATGAAGAAGGCTTTCATCACGACGCTGGCGCTGAGCACGGTCTTGCTCGGTGGATCGTTCGCGAGCGCCGATTCGCTCTACGTCGCTCCGCCGGCTCCCGCCTCGGCGGGGCACCCGCTGAACTTGAGCGGCGACAAGAAGGCCCAGCAGATCGGCGATCTCGTCAACGTCGTCTTCAACTTCAACATCGCGGCCTCGAGTTCGCTCAGCTCCGCGCTGGGCAAGAATGCGACGGTCGCCATCGGGCAAGGCACCGGGAACCTAGCGCAAGCGTTTCTCCGCTTCCCGACCGGTATCTCGATGAACAATGCCTACAACAGCACGAACGTCCAGCAGAACACGAACACCTTCACGGCTTCGCTGATGGCGACGGTGACCGACATCCTGCCCAGCGGCGCACTCCAGATCGAAGGCGACCAAGATTTCGTGATCAACGGGCAGTCGCAGAAGCTGCACATCATCGGATACGTGCGGACCTACGACATCGACAACACGGACAGCATCCTTTCGACGCGCGTCGCGAACGTCAAAGGCTACTTCACCGGCGACTACAAGGAGCAGAACGTCGGGCTCCTGCGCAAAATCCTGAACTTCTTGTTCTGATGATGAAGATGATGCACGCTTTCTTCCGCCCCCTCGCCGCCCTCCTGATCCTCGCGATGGGAATCGCTTTCGTCCCGCATGCCGCATCCTCGCAACCGGTTCTCCTCAAGGACCTGGTGAAGCCGGCTGGGGTCACGTCGAACCAACTGGTGGGCTATGGGATCGTCACCGGCCTGAACAACACCGGCGACTCGACCTCGGCGATCTTCACGAGCCAAACGATCCAGAACGTGCTGCTCTCGTTCGGGCTGACGACGACGACGACCAACGTGCGCACCCGCAACGTCGCGGCGGTGACCGTGACGGCGAACTTGCCGGCTTTCGCGCACTCCGGCGACGACATCGACGTGCTCGTCTCGTCGATGGGCGACGCGACGAGCCTGCAGGGCGGCACGCTGATCCTCACCGAGCTCAAGGGGCCCAACAACCTCGTGTACGCGACTGCCCAGGGGCCGATTTCGATCGGGGGCTTTTCCGCGGTGAGCACGGGAACGGGTGAGAACTCGATCACGCGCAATCATCCGACGGCCGGCCGCATTCCGCTGGGCGGCGTGATCGCCCGCGACATGGTGACGCCGCTGACCGACTCGCCCAACGCGTTCTCCTACGTGCTCTCGACGCCCGATTACAAGACGGCCGCGCGGGTGGCCGGCGCGCTCAACGCGCGTTTCGGCGGCGGCGTGGCGGGCGCACTCGACGCCGAGACGGTGCGGATCAACATGCCGGCCGCGTATGCGGGCCGGACGGTCGATTTCCTCGCCGACGCAGGCGACGTCCAAGTCGACCAGGACCACACCGCCAAGGTCGTGCTCAACGAGCGCACCGGGACGGTCGTGATGGGCGGCGACGTCGGCCTGGCGCCGTGCGCGATCGCTCATGGCAACCTCTCGATCACGATTTCGACGAACAATCAATTCGTGCCGCCCGGGCCGTTCACGAACGCCCCGGGGGGCCGGGTCTCGAACACGACGATCAGTGCGACCGAGTCGGGCCGGCACTTGATCTACATCAACGGCGCGGCGACCCTGGCGCAAGTCGTGCGGGCCCTCAACACGATCGGCGTCTCACCGCGCGATCTCATCGCCATCGTGCAGTCGCTGCGCGAATCTGGCTCGCTGCAAGCCGAAGTGGAGATCATCTAATGGCGACCTCGCCGATCGCCGCGGCCCCCGCGCCGCTCACTCCCGAGCAGCAGGCCGCGCTCGCGAACCTGCACAAGGCCGCGACCCAATTCGAAGGCGTCTTCCTCGGCATGATGATGAAGACGATGCGCGAGACCGCGCCGCCGGTGTCCATCACGGGTCAACCGTCAAACGCTGAACAAATGTTCACCGAGATGCTCGATCAGCAACGCGCCGACGCGATGGCGCAGAGCGGCTCCCTCGGGATCGCCAAGTTGATGGAACAGCAACTGCGCGCCCAAGTGCTGGCAGGTGCCAAGCACGAGTCCAAGGCCGTCGTCCCGCAAGCCGGAGTTTCATTATGATCGGACAATCGCTAAAGTCTCGTAAACTCGCTTCCGACACTTGTTCTAGCGAGGAAGCAAGCCGGGAGAGGGCGAGCGGAAATGATCATCAGCCGAGCGGAGATCCAGTCCGTGATTTCGGCCTACCGGGTTTCGAACAAACGCAAGGGATCGGTAACGAGCGTGTCGACGGTGCTTGGCCTGCCGGATACGTTCGAAGCATCGGAAACGCTGCGCAACCTCTCGGAAGACATGCAGCAGCCATACTTCCGCTCCGATCTGGTGTCGGATTTGCAGCGCCGCATCGCGGAAGGCCGCTACTACGTAGCCTCCGACCAAATCGTGGAGAAACTCCTCGGCCGCCTCTTAGCAGAAAACCTCGTCGAGGTCTAACCCCGCACCCCCCGCCCGCCATGATGTTGGCGAGCGAGGCACGGGTGTTTGCCCCCGTAGAGGGAGCTTACACCCGGGTGTTTGCTCCCGTAGAGGGAGCAAACACCTGTGAGCGACACGTGGGAAGGATTCGTCGACGCGGTCCGCGAGGAGTCGCGGCTGCTCAACGAGCTCAATGCCAACGCGCGTGCGCTGACCGACGCGCTGGTCAAGAATAAGCTGCCGGTGATGGATCGCGCGCAGCGGCAACTCGAAGCGTCCCGGCTGCGCCATGAGGCCGCGCTCAACGTGCGGATGGCGATGCAGCGCCGCGGCTTCGGCCAGATGACCTTGCGTGAGGTGTGCGGCTACGCGCCGCCCGAGGTCGCTCATGCCTTGCACGCGGCGATGGCCGACATGACCTACAGCACGATCGGCATCGGGATCACGAACAACAACAACAAGGCGCTCGTTGCGGCGGGGCTGGATCGGCTCGACCGTACCGTCAAAGCACTGCAAAACGCGCGCTCGGACAAAGTCGGCGTGTACAAGCGCCGCGGCAACGTCCCGCACGGGAACGCGAGCGTCCTCGTGAGCCAGCGGGCATAGGCGGCGAACGATGAGCTTTTTCGGACTGGCACTGACCTCGAAGGCGTTGGACACGTTTTCCGTCGCCGAGAACGTCACGTCCGAGAACATGACGAACGCGAACACGCCCGGCGCGTCGCGGCAGGTCGTCGACATCACGCAAGCTCCGCCGATCGCCGGCTCGCCGGCGTATCCGACGAACGTTTCGCCGGGGACGCTGGGCGACGGCACGACGGTGGCCTCCATCCAACGCATCCACGATAACTCGTACGATGCGTTATACCGCAACGCGAATTCGTCGCAGAACTATTATTCGGTGCAGTCGAGCCAACTGACGCTCACGCAATCGGCATTCTCGGAACCCACCGGCGGCCTCAGCGGCCTCTTCGGAAGCTTTCAGAGCGCGATCTCGGCCTGGGCTGCCGCTCCGACGACGTCGACAAACGGTCAGAACGTCATCGCGCAAGCGCAGAGCGTCGCGACGGCGCTGAACACCCTTTCGTCGTCGTTCTCCAATCAGCAGACGCAAGTGGTGCAGCAGGCAACCCAAGTCGTATCGCAGGCGAACGGCTACCTCGATCAGATCGCGGCCCTCAACGGCGAAATCCGCGCCACGAAGGCCGCCGGCGACAACGCCAACACCTATCAAGATCAGCGCGACCAGCTGGTGGACCAGCTCTCGCAACTCGTCCCGGTGCAGACTTCCCTGCAGTCCGACGGTTCGGCTCTGATCACGGTGAACGGTCAAGCCCTCGTCAACGACACCGTCGCCTATCATCTTGCCGCCCCGGTGCTGGTGGCGCCGGCCGCACCGACGCAGTCGAATCCCAACCAAGTTCCGCAATTCACGATCGGCATGGCGAACGATCCCGATCCGACGAACCCGACGCCGGTGCCGCTCGGAAACGGCCAATTGGCGGCGTATCAAGATCTCTACAACAACAAGCTGATTCCGTACTCGACGCAGCTCGACTCCTACGCGTCGACGCTGGCTTCGACGGTCAACACGGCGCTCGAAGCGGGCTACGATCAAAACGGCAACGCCGGGAGCGCGCTCTTCGGAGCGAACGGTTCGGCGACGGGGACGGTGACCGCGAGTAACATCTCGGTGCTGATCAGCAACCCGGCACAGTTGGCGTCGGCCTCGGTGTCGACGGCCGCCGGTTCGGTCGTCGTGCCGATGAACTCCGCAAACAACACGATCGACCCGGCGGCGACGTTCGTCAACAACGCCACGATCAACAACGCTCCGGCGACGAACCTGACGGGGACGATCACCGTTTCGCTGCTGGCCCCCAACGGGACGGTCGGACAGACGAAGACCTTCAACTACGATGCCACCCCGGGCGGCAACGCGGACTCGATCAACGACTTCCTGCTCAATTTCAACACGGCCCAGCTCGGCGTGCACGCGATCTACAACTCGCAGACGCAGACGATGGAGTTCGTTCGCGACCCGACGGTCGCGCAGAACGATCCCAACTTTACGGTCTCCGACTCGAACGCGAACTCGGCGAGCGGCCCCGCGACGTCGTTGTTGCAGACCCTCGGGGCGGCGGGGCTTTCCGATACCTCGGCGACCGCGGTCCCGGGCGGGGGCGCTTCGACCACGATTACCGTCGGGACGCAGCTGGCCGGCGACGTGCAAGTGGGCCAGTCGCTCGAGATCGATGCCGGGACGGCGAACGCGGAGAACGTCACGGTCACTGGGGTCAACGCGGCGACGGGCGCCATCACCGCGAATTTCGCCGACGTGCACCCGACCGCGCCCGCGACGTCGTTCACCGTCGGCCTCGTGCAAAACGCCTCGAACGCGCTGGGCACGTCGGACAACAACAACGCGAACGGACTCGTCACGCTGCTGGCGGGCCAGACGGTGCCGAACCTCTACAATCAACTCGTCACCCAGGTGGGCCTCGATACGTCGGCCGCCTCGCAAGCGAACACGACCCAGCAGACGCTGGTCAACAACATCAACAAGACGCGGCAGTCGATCGACGGCATCAACCTCGACGAAGAAACGAACAACCTCGTGCAATACCAGAACGCCTATCAATCCGCGGCCAAGGCGTTCAGCATCCTCGACGGGCTGATCGCGACGGCGCTCGCCGACATCAGCGGGGTGTCCGGCTAGCCATGGGATTCATCGGACTCACCACCGCGATCAATGCGACCGACGCCTACCAGACGGCGGAAAACGTCGCCGCCGACGATCTGAGCAATCAGAGCACGCCCGGCGCTTCGCGGCAAACCGTGCTGCTAACGGCCGCACCATTGGTCGGCGTTCCCGGCATCCCGAGCGGCTCCAACGGCCAGTCGGCGATCCAGGGTGGGGTGTCGGTCAACAGCATCCAGCAGATCCATTCGAACTCGTACGATACCCTGTACCGCTCGGCGAACACGTCGCAAAACTTCTATTCGATCGAGCAGAATCAACTGCAGGCAGCGCAGGCGGCGTTCTCGGAGCCCAACGGGGGGCTCAGCTCCATCTATACCGCCTTCCAAACCGCCGTGTCGCAGTGGGCTGCGCAACCGACTCAGGCGGCCACGCGCCAGAACGTGCTCGCGAGCGCGCAACAACTCACGGGATCGCTCAACACGCTCTCCTCGTCGCTCGCGACGCAGGCGGTGCAGGTGCGACAGGCAGCGGCCGCCGACGTCAGCACGGTCAACGGTTACCTCGACCAGATCGCGCAACTCAACACGCAGATCCGGGCGGCGAGCGCCGTGGGCAACAACCCGAACACGTATCTCGATCAGCGCAACTACGCGATCGACCAGCTCTCGCAGTACATGCCGGTTCAGTCGTCGCTGCAGTCCAACGGCTCGGTGCTCGTCACCGTCGGCGGTCAAGCCGTGGTCGACGATTCGGTCGCGTACCACCTGTCCGCACCGGTCATTCCGCCCAGCGGGCCCAACGCCGGAAAGCTCGTCATCGGGCGCACCGTCGACCAGAATCCCTCGAACCCGGTGGCGCTGAACATCACCGGCGGCGAGCTGGGCGCGTACACCGACCTCTACAACAACAAATTGGCGGGCTACGCGACGCAGCTGAACACGTTCGC
Organism: Vulcanimicrobiota bacterium; assembly: GCA_963749395.1. Classification (GTDB taxonomy): domain Bacteria; phylum Vulcanimicrobiota; class Vulcanimicrobiia; order Vulcanimicrobiales; family Vulcanimicrobiaceae; genus CAVVMT01. The sequence goes on along the minus strand of CAVVMT010000011.1, from coordinate 357,676 downwards.
GCAGACGCTGGCCTCGAACGCAAACTCGATCCTGCAGGCCGGCTTCGATCAGAACGGCAACGCCGGCACGCCGTTGTTCGCGGCCGCCGGGCAGACGGCGGCGACCTCGACCGCGGTGAGCTCGACCCCCGGCGGCTACTCCTCGGCGCAAGTGAACGCCTCGAACATCTCGGTCTTGATGACCTCGACGTCGCAGCTGCCGGCGGCGCTTGCCAATACTGCGGCCGGAACGATCGTCCAGAACCTCAACTCGGCGAACAATACGCTCGATCCGACCGCCGCGCTGCTGAACAACGCGTCGCTGGCGAATCCGCCGACGGCCGCGGTCACGGTGCCGCCCGCGGCGACCCTGCCCGCGATCGTCGTCAGCCTGACCGGGGCCAACGGCGAGCAGGTCACCCGCAGCTTCCAGTACGACTTGACCGCGACCACGGGCCCGACGGCGGCCAACAGTCTCAACGACTTCATCACCAGCTTCAACGCGGCGCAGCTCGGGGTCACCGCGTCGTTCAACACGACGACGCAGACGGTGCAGTTCCAGCGCGATCCGTCGACGATCGGCTACCTCCCGGGCTTCACGATCAACGACACGGCACCGGCGACCGGCAGCGTGCTCGACGCCGTCGGCGCGGGGAACCTGCAAGACACGACCGCGGGCGGCGTTCCGGCCATCCCCGCCGGCACGGCCGGCACCGTCACCGTCTCGCCGTCGTTTTTCGCCAATTTGCAAGTCGGCGACCAGGTCGTCGTCGGAGCCGATCAAGGCAACGCGGAGACGGCGACGATCACGGCGCTCGGCGCCGGGCCGCCGTACACCTTCACCGCGAACTTCACCAACGCGCATGCGGCGGGGGAGAGCGTCGCGTTGGTACAGGGGAGCCAAAACGCCGTCGGGACCGCCGACAACAGCGCTGCCAACGCGCTGCTGAACCAGTTCTCCGCCGCCGTCGCGCTGCCGCAGGTGATGTACCAAGGCAGCCAGCCGCTCGTGGGGGCGGCCGGTTCCATCCAGACGCTCAACCCGCCCACGAACAACCCGCAGGCCTTCGCCGGCCTGACCGCGGGGCAGACGCTGTACTTGTCGGGCTTGAGCAACACGACCTCGGTGCCGCCTGCCCCGCCGCCGGGGACCGGCCTCCCGATCAGCACCGACACCGCCACCGTCGTCGGTTTCACGGCGACCGGCCAGCTCCAAATCAAGCTCTCCGGCGCCGCGAACAGCGTTGCCGGCTGGTTCTTCCAAGCGGCGCCGACGCAGTCGCTCTCGACCTACTACGGCAACCTGGTCACGCAGGTCGGCACCGACACGCAGACCGCGACGACCGGAACGACGACGCAGACGAATTTGACCAGCAGCATCAACGCGACGCGCCAGAGCATCGACGGCATCAACGTCGATCAGGAAACGAACAGCATCGTCCAGTTTCAGGCCGCGTACGACGCGGCGGCCAAAGCGTTCAACCTGATCGACTCACTGCTCGGAACCGTGATCACGACGCTCGGCGGAGCAGCGTAGGAGCAAGGAGGCCACCATGCGTATCGCCACATCGACCATCTACAGCGATCAGATCGCATCGATCGACAACACGAATGCGACGTATCAGCAGCTTGCATCGCAGCTGTCGAGCGGCTATGCGGTGCAGGCGCCGTCCGACGATCCGGTGCAGATCGCTCAAGCACTGAATTTCAGCAATGCGATCACCACCGGAAACCAGACTGCGAACAATCTGACCGATTCTCAGAACCGTCTCAATCAGACGGATTCGGCTCTGAGCACGCTGACGAGCATCCTGCAGAGTGCGCGCCAGTTCGCCGTTCAGGGCGCGAGCGATACGCTCTCGCAGTCGCAGCTTCAGGATCTCGGCACGCAGGTCGACCAGCTCCTGGGCGAGGCCATCAACTTGGCCAACACCCAGTACAACGGAACCTACGTCTTCGGCGGAACGGCTGCCAACACGTCGCCGCCGGTCGTCGCAGCGGCGCAGCCGAACTCCGGCATCAAGTTCACGGGGAACTATCAGAACACCGGGCAGATCTTCATCAACGGAACCCCGGTGCAGACGTCGGTGACGATCACGCAAGCGTTCAACTTCACGAGCAACGCGAGCAACCCGGGCTATAACAATATCAACGGCTCGCCCGACGTGTTCACCGTGTTGCGCAACCTGCGCGACACGCTCAACCAGAGCCAGATCGTCGACGGGAGCGCGACCGCGGTGAACCGGCCCGGCCAGTCGATTGCGCTCAGTACCGCCTTGAGCGCCGCATCGTTCGCGACCGCCCTCACGCCCGACGACGCCGGCGACTATTCGATCCAAATCGCGGGCTCGAACGCGGCCGGCTCGACCGCGGTGCAAACCTTTACGTTCACCGGCCTCACCACCATCGGCGGGGTCGAGCTCGCGATCAATGCCGCCAGCCTCTCGACCGGCGTCAGCGCGTCGTTCGACCCCAAAGCCGAGCGGCTGTTCCTCACCAGCAACACCGGCGCGTTCACCGTCAACGATGTCGCGACTCCGGGCTTCAACTCGGCCGCCAACTTCACGAGCGTGTTCGGCCTGACGCAGCAAGCCGACGTGGTCAACAACGTCAGCCGCCAGTTGGGCGACATCGACAACGTGCTCAACGTGGCGCTGCAGGCGCGCGCGAACGTCGGGGCGGCCATCCAGGTGATCACCCAGACGACGTCCCAGAACAGTACCGCGATCAACCTGGACACTCAGGTGAAGTCTAGTATCGAAGATGTCGATGTAGCAAAAGCAAGCACCCAGTACACGGCGACCCAGTCGATCCTGCAGGCCGCGTACTCGACGACCGCCCAGCTGGAGAAGTACGACCTTCTCCAGTTCATCTCGTAGTAGAGAAGAGTAGAGGAAAAGGATGAGCGTTCACATGGAGCCGGAGACTGGATCCGCCAAGACCAAAATCGACTTTCCTCGCTTCGGCGGCTACTCGTACGCCGAGACGGACGTGTTCGATCTTCCCTGGGGACTGCCGGGCTTCCCGAACCTGCGCCGATTCGTGCTGATCGAGGTCGCCGGCCAGGAAGGCATCCTGTGGCTGCAGAGCATCGAAGACACGAGCGTCGCGCTGCCGCTGTCCAGCCCGTGGAAGTTTTTCGAGGATTACGACCCCCGCATCCCGCTCTACGCCCAGGCCGCCCTCGGCCTCGAACAACCCGACGACTTCGTCATCTACTGCGTCTTGGTCGCGCCCCGGGACGGCGGCCAGATCACGATGAACTTGCTCGCGCCGCTGGTGATCAACATCAAGACGTACATCGGGCGCCAGGTGCCCCTCGACGACCCCCGGTACGCCGTCCGGACGCCGCTGCCGACCGTGGCGGTCGCTGAAGAACCCCCCGTCGTCACGATCGAGCAGGAGCCACAGACGGCCTGAGCCCGGTATCCCCCCCTTCCGGATCGGCCCCCCCGCCGCTGCGAAAGCAGCGGGTTTGGGCAGGCAGGGCGAAGGAGGCGGGAATGCCGGCTCCGGATTGCGAGCCGGTTCGCCACGGAGGGCGCCCCGTGCTCGTACTCAGCCGTAAGCTCAATCAGGCCATCATGATCGGCGACAACGTCCGCATCGTCGTGGTGGCGGTCGACCGCGACCAGGTCAAGCTCGGCATCGACGCGCCACGCGAGATCCCCGTCCACCGCTTCGAAGTGTACGAGGACATCCAGCGTTCGAACCAGGCGGCGGCGGCCGGCCTTCCGCCCTCCGAGCGGCCGCCGCAAGGCAAGAGCGGGGAACCCCCTGCCCGCGAGGCGACGGCGGCGAAACTCGCTCCCCAGAAGCGCCCGGCCCGCCCACGCTGACCGCTAAACTCCGGCCCCCGCATCGGCCGATACCCTCAGGGTGGAACCATGACGGTTCCCGCACGGAAGCTTCCTTTGCATCGAACTCACGGAGGAACACGGAATGTCCTTTGCAGGCATTAGCCTCATCAACAACTTGTCCGCGAATACCGCGGGCCTCAACCTTCAGAATAACCAGGCCGCCTTGGCCAGCTCGACCGCCAAACTGTCGAGCGGACTCCGCATCAACACCGCCGCCGACGATCCGTCGGGCCTCGCGATCGCCGAAAGCCTGCAAGCGCAGGTCAACGGCTTCGATCAAGCGGTATCGAACGTTCAGAACGCCAACAACGCGGCCTCGGTCGCGCTGGGCGCGCTGACGTCGGAAACCTCGATCCTGCAGCGCATCCGTAGCCTTGCAGTCGAAGCCGCGTCGGACATCAACAGCACCAACGACAAATCGAACCTTCAGACCGAAGTTTCGCAGTTGCTGCTCGAAGTCAACCGCATCTCGCAGAACACGACGTTCAACGGGCTGCAGTTGCTCGACGGCAGCCACGCTGGTTACGTTGCGGCCCAGATCGCCGGCATCACGATCACCTCGAACTCGGCGCTCTCCTCGACCGGCCAAGGCCTCATCGGAGGCGTGAACTACGGCCTGCTCGCGGCGTGCGTGGTTCCTTCGATCGGTTCGCCCAACACGATCACGGGCTTCTACAGCACCGGCGTCACCGACACGAGCTCGGCGACGGGGACCGACATCGGTGCCGCGTACGCTCAGGGCTTCACGACCCTGACCCTGAACACCGGCAGCACCGTCGACGGCACGATCGAACTGCAAGTCGTCAACACGGGCCTTTCGATCGCGGTCATCGAGTCGTTCTTCAACAGCGGCATCGACCCGACGGCGACGCAGACCCTCGCCACGGTCACCACGGCCAACAACGGGTTGATCGCGGGCACCGCGACGATCACGAACGCCGTTTCGGTCTCGGGCCAATTGCTCTCGGCCAACTCGACGTACACGGTCTTCGACAACGTCGCGATCACGCTGGGCGCCTTCGGAACCAACGACGTCGGCGTCACCGACCTACATCAAGGTCAACCAACAGACCGCGGTCCAGTCGAACCCGACCCAACCGGCGTTCAACTTCCAGAGCGGTTCCAACGAAGGCCAAACGATCCAGATCGGCCTTCAGGCGACGAATACGCAGTCGCTGCGTATCTCGAACGTCAACCTGCTGGCCTCGACCCCGCAGAACCCATCGCTCGGTGCGGAAGACGCGATCGGCCAGATCGACCGCGCGCTCCAGCAGCTCCTCTCGCAGCAAGCGAACCTCGGCGCCATCGTCGTCCGGCTCAACATCGACCAGTCGAACGACCAAACCGCCGCGAACAACCTGCAGGCCTCGGAATCGAACATCCGCGACCTCAACGTCTCTCAGGAATCGACGACCTTCAACAGGCTCACGACGCTCGTCCAGGTCGGCACCTCCGTCCTGGCGCAAGCGAACCTGCAGCCCTCGACGGTCCAACGGCTCTTCCAGTAATCTTCAAGGGTAGCTTGAGGAAAAGGCCCGCTCCGGCGGGCCTTTTCTTTTCCCTTCGGGGGGCCGATACTAAGGGGGTATGCCGCTTCGGGTCAACGCTCGCCGTCCATCGCCCACCCCGCCGAGCGCGGTTCCCGCCGCGCCGCCGGCCGGCGAGCCCCCAGCGAGCGGCTTGCCGTTCGGACTGCCCGAGCCCCCGCCGGCCTATCGCCAGCTGCCGGCCGGCGTCAGCCTCTGCATGATCGTCAAAAACGAGGAGCGGTTCCTCGAACAATGCTTGCAGAGCATTGCCGGGGTGGTGGACGAGATCAACGTCGTCGACACTGGATCGACCGACAAGACCGTCGAGATCGCCGAGCGATTCGGCGCGCGCGTCATCCATCGCGAGTGGCGCAACGACTTCGCCTGGGCCCGGAACGAGGCGGTCTCGATGGCGACCAAACGCTGGGTGATGATGCTCGACGCGGACGAGGAACTCGTGCCGGAGTCGCGTGCTCTCCTGCAGACGCTGCGTGACGTGCCGGCGTTCCTGACGGGCCTGTGGATCCGGTGTTTCAATCTCGTCGACGACTACAAGGGCACCGGCGCGAGCTCGCACGCGCTGACCCGCATCTTCCCCAACTCGCCCCGCTTGCGGTACGTCAGCCCGATCCACGAGTACGTGACTACCGACGGCCGCGACACCGGGATCGACGCGCGCTACAGCCCGATTTCGATCGTCCACCACGGCTATCTGGCGAACGTGATCGAAGACCGCGGCAAGGCGGCCCGCAACCTTCAAATGATTCAGGCCGCGGTCGACGCGGATCCGAGCAGCGCGTTCAACTGGTACAACCTCGGCGTCACCGCGCTGATCGTCAAGGACGGCGACCTCGCGATCAAGGCGCTCGAAAAGATGGTCGAGCTGGTCGGCGACGAGCATCGGGCGTTCGTCCCGGTCGGTTTGACGCAATTGGCGGACGCGTACATCGACTATCGCCGCGATTACGACCGCGCGGTCGAACTCTGCGAGTCGTGCTTGACCAAAGCACCGCGTTATGCCAACGCCCACTTCATCCTCGGACGCGCCCATATGTGGGCGCAGCGCTACGAACTCGCGCGCGCGGCGTTCTCAAGTGCGATCGACGACGGCGAATTCGACGCCCGTCAGTTCGTCGTCGACAACGAGGTGAGCATCTGGAAGGCTGCGACCGAGATCGGAACGACCTACTCGCGTGAGGGCAAGTACGAGCAGGCGCTCGAGTGGTACGACCGGGCGCTTTCGCGCCGCGCCGGGGTGCAGCCGGTGATGACGGCGCGCGCGCGAGTGCTCGAGTTGCTCGGGCGCCACGATGAAGCGCGGGCGATGTACCGCGAAGTGTGGGAAACCTTCGCCGACGACAAGTCGGTCGTCGAGTACATCAATATCCTGCTGCGGCAGAACGATTACGTCGCCGCGCTCGAGGCGATCGAGTCGTCACTGCCCTACGTCGGGAAGGATTCGCAGGTCAAGCTGCTCGTCACCGCCGCGAAATGCGCCGAGCGCACCGGCACCGCGCCCGCGCTCGTGCCGCAGTATCTCGAGCGGGCGCGCGTGCTCGCGCCGGCGTCGGCCCTCGTGCTCGACGTGCTCGAACGCGTCTACACCGCGTACGGCAACGGCCCCGCGCTGGCGCGTCTTCGCGCCGAGGAGCTGACGGCCGCCCCGGTGGAAGCCGAAGATTTCGCGCGCCGCGCGACGCGGCTGCTCTCGATGAACGACCAGGCGGGGGCGCGCGCGGCAGCTGAAGCGGGGCAACGGCTCGGGCCCGACAACCCCAACGTGCGCGTCGCCTTGGCCGCCGTCGAGGCCGCGTCGGGAAATCTCCAGGCATCGCTCGCGCACCTCGAAACGTTCGTCGAAGCCGAGCCCGAGCTGACGTCGCGCGCCGACTTCCTGCGCTCGGCGGTGCTCTGCGACCTGGGCCGTTTCGCCGACTCGCTCGCCGCGGTGGAACGCGTGCTGCAGCGTGCCCCCGGCCACCTCGACTCGATCGTGCAACGAGCGCGGGTGCTCGAGAAGATGGGCCGGCCGGCCGACGCGGCGGCCGCGTTGCGCGACGTCATGCGGCCCGGCAACCAGCGCGTCGGCGTCGAGCTGGCGGGCATCTTGATGCGCTCGGGTGCCTACGACGAAGCACGCCGGGTCGCCGACGAAGCGTTGACGGGCAGCGGCGTATGACACCGGCTGCTTCGGTGGTCGTGGTCGCGCATGCCGCCGAGCCGCTGGCGCCTACCCTCGTCTCGCTGGCGCAAGCGCAGGGGGTCGGCCGCGTCATCGTCGTCCCGTGGGGCGTCGACGGCGCGTCGCTGCGCACCGCGGTCACCGCGCCCGCGCTGCTCCTCGATGGGCCGGGCTTCACCAGCGCCTACGACGCCGCCGCCGCCGGCGCGCTGCTCGCCACGGGCGAGGTCGTCGTCTTCGTGCTGGCCGGGGTGACGTTCGGCGAGCAGAGCGTGGCCGCGCTGGCGGCCGCCTGCGACGAACACGGAATCGCGGTGCCTTTGGTGATCGGCCGCGACCGGACCGTGCTCGAAGCCGGATGGGATGTGGCGGTCGAGCCCGGCGGGATCGCCGTGCGCCCGCGGATGGCCGGGCTCGGGTTCGAGGCGCCCGGCGTGCTCGCGCGCGCCGGCGTCGCGGCCGCGCGCCTGCGGTGCATGGCGCTGCGCCTGGATCGCTACCGGGCGTTCGATGGTTTTGCTCCCCGTCTGGCCGGAGCGTATGCCGACATCGATCTCGCGCTGCGGTTACGGCGCGAAGGCTTCACGCTGTACTACGCGCCCGAAGCCGCCGTGGTCGACGCGTTTCCCGCGCGCCCGGCCCTCGACGACGCCGCCGGCCCGTCGGCCGAGCGGTTTGCGCGCGCGTGGCCTTCGCTGCCGGCGGCGGCTCCCGCGCCGCGCGCCAAACTGGCGACGATCGTCATGTTGAGCTGGAACGCGCACGAGTACACCCGCGGGGCGCTCGACTCGATCCGCGCGTACACCGACGTGCCGTACGAAGTCGTCATCGTCGACAACGGGTCGGGCCCCGAGACGGTCGCGTGGTTGCGGACGCTGCGGGACGTGCGCGTGATCTACAACGCCGAGAACACCGGTTTCGCGCACGGGTGCAATCAGGGGCTGGCGGCGGCCCGCGGCGACTATGTCGTGCTGCTCAATAACGACGTCGTCGTCACGGAGCATTGGCTCGGCGACCTGATCGACGCGATCGAGCGCAATCCCGGGGTCGGCGTGAGCGCGCCGCGCAGCAACGTCGTGGCCGGCAGCCAGCAGATCCCGGTGCCGTACAGCGACTTGGGCGGGATGCACCGGTTCGCCGCCGAGCGGCGCGCGGCATACCGGCGCCAGGGGTACGCCACCGATCGCGCCATCGGGCTGTGCTTGTGCATCGACCGGGCCGTCATCGAGACCGTCGGCGGCATCGACGAGCGCTTCGGCGTGGGCAATTTCGAGGACGACGACTTCTCGCTGCGGACCCGGGCCGCCGGCTTCGGCATATACGTTTGCGACGACGTCTTCATCCACCATTTCGGCTCGGCGACGTTCAAGGCGAACAGCGTCGATTGGAGCGCGACGATGGTCGGCAACTGGGCCAAGTTCGCCCGGAAGTGGGGCTTCGATCCCGCCTATCCCACGCACGGCTACGATCCCCGCCCGGCGATCGCGCGCGGCTTCGATCGCGCCGCGCACTACCAGCCCCTCCCGGACGTTCCCGATCCCGAGCCCGTCGCCGAACCGGAGGCCGCGCCGGCTGAACCGGCAGTCGCGGAGGCGGTGCCGGCGGCCCCGCGGCGAGCGCTCCGGTTGGTTGCCGTCGTGCACGCCGAGCGGGATTGGAGCGAGATCGCCCCGATCGTCCGCCGGTTCGCAGCCAGCGTCGCGCCCGATGCCGACGTCGCGCTCGAGATCGCCGCGGCCGGGGACCTCACGGCCGCCGTGCTCGGCCAACGGGTGTCGCGCGCGCTCGAGCGGTCGGGGCTCGATCCCCAAACGATCCCCGACATTTCGATCGACGACGTCGACGACGTCGGCGACTGGCTCGCGGTGCGCGAACGGGAGGCTGCAGCGGTCATCGGCATCCACCGGCGCCCGCCCCCCGAATTAGCCGCGATGCCGGTGCTCGGCGACGCGAGCCCAAGCGGATTGCGACGGCTTGCAGCGGCCCGGGTGGCCGCCCCGGCGTAAGGATTTCCACAGCTTTACGCTGTGCGATAAAGAGAGGCTCCGCCCGGTCCGATACCCTAATGAGGGTCTATCGAAGGAACAGGTACACGACATGGAAGTGAACCCTATCGGCAATGCGACGTTTCCGACCGGGACGGATCAGTTGCTGGCGGCAGCCGAACAGCCGGTCTCGCTCAACGGACCGCAAGAACCGACCGAGGCTCCGTCCGTTCCCGACAACGACGTCGTCTCGCCCCAGAATTCGAGCTCGGGTGCCAACTATGCGAACGGAAGAGGCACGGGGCGCGCGACGCCCCCGCTGGCGCAGGCCGCGACCGAAGTCTTCGCGCCGGGGATCGCGGTCAGCGTCTCATACCAGCAGGTGCACAATCATCAGGAAATCGTGACCGTGTTCAAGGACGCCTCGACCGGTCAGATCGTCAACCAAGTTCCGCCCGAGATATTGCTTCGGTTAGCCGCCTTCTTCGACCAGATGGCCGGCGGTCTGGTCGACAGCAATGCTTAACTGGCTTTTAAGAGGCGAAAGGTAGACTCGTTGCTATGGCAGGGGTAAATCCGGTCAGTTCTTCGACGACGGGCGGTGCGAACAGCAACACCCAGTCGACCAGCGTCCAGTACGGGTACAACACGCCGCCGGTCAGCTTCGCGGGTATCGCTTCGGGGATCGACTACACCCAAATCATCAATCAGCTCACGGCCGAAACGACCGCCGGAAGCACCGCTGCGCAGACGCAAGTCACCCAGCTCAACAACGAGAACAACGAACTCGTCAAGATCAACGGGCTGTTGCTGTCGGTGCAAAACACGCTCGCGACGCTGCAGAACCCGAACAACTTCAGTACCTTTCTCGGGACTTCGACCGACTCGACCGTCGCGACCGCCACCGGCATCCCCGGCACGTCTGCGACCCCGGGCACGTACACGGTGCAGGTGAACAACCTCGCGACCGCCACCCAGACCGTCGCCGAGGCGGATACGAACGTCTACAATGCGCTCGACCCATCGAAAGCGTTCAACAGCACCACGGGCGGCTACGGCGTCACGCTCCTGACCGGGAGCACGACGCAGGGGAAGATCACCGTCGACGGCGTCCAGCTCAGCTATTCGGCGGGCGAGTCGCTCGATCAATTCATCACGAGCATCAACACGAACGCGACCCTGAGCTCATACGGCGTGCTCGCGTCGGTGTCGTCGGCCGGCGTGTTCAGCCTTTCGAGCGGGACGCAACCGCTTTCGCTCGGTTCGCCCACGGATACCGGCAACATCGAGCAAGTGCTCAAGATCGATCAGGCGCAGATCGTCAACGGGGCGTCGAGCGGGTCGGTGACGGGCACGTCGTCGGTAAACGGGCTCAACGCGCAAGTGAACCTGAACGTGTCCAACGCGAAGGTGCCGGTGACGACCGGAAGTTTCACGATCAACGGGGTTGCGATCTCGGTCAACGCCGGGACCCAAAGCCTCGACGACATCATCAACGAGATCAATTCGTCGAACGCCGGCGTCTCGGCGGCGTACAACTCGGCAACGAACCAGCTGACGCTGACCAACACGAACCTCGGCCCGCAGAGCATCGTCCTGGGAGCGCCGGGCGATTCGAGCAATTTCCTCAAGGCCGTGGGCGTCACGACTTCGGGCGCGGTCACGACGGTCGGCTCGCAGTCGAGCGTGACGGTGACCAATCCGTTCGGCCAGACGCAAACGGTGTACGGCGGCTCCAATGCGGTGACCAACGCGATCACCGGCATCAGCTTGAACCTCAGCGGCGTCGGCGTAACGAACATCAACGTATCGCAAGACACCTCGACGCTGGTCAGCTCGATCAACAACTTCGTATCGGCCTACAATGCCGCGATCAGCGAGATCAACACGGCCACCGCGCCGCCGGTCGTCAATTCGCAAAGTATCACGCTCAGTAACGTCGGAGCGCCGCAGACGAGCCAGCAGCAGACGGGGGCCCTCACGTCGGGCGGCATCTTGTACGGCGACTCGACGGTTGCGGGCGTGAAGGACCAACTGGTGTCGCTGATCTCACAGGTCTTCCAAACGGGGAGCGGCAGTTACAACTCCCTCTCGTCGATCGGCTTGCAGCTGGATTCGAACTTCACGCAGCTGACGCAGCAGAACAACTCGAGCACGAGCTCGTCGGGCGGGACGACTACTAGTAGCGCCGACACGGCGTTCACCGAGCAGGGCGGCTTGACGTCGACGACCTTCGACGGCACTTCGGGTCAGCTGCAGGCGCTCGACTTGACGACCTTCAACACGGCGTTCAACGCCGATCCCAGCGCGATCTCGAACCTGTTGAGCGGGAACCTGGGCCTGCCGACGGCGTTGGGAGCATACCTGACCGGCGTAACCGGCAGCCCGACGCAGCTGTCGACGGGATTCGTCGGTACGATTCCGGACACGTCGCTCTTGCTCAACGACGAGAACGCGAACAGCGGGATCATCACTTCGCTGCAGCAGCAGATCGCCACGATCACCGATCAGGCCAATATGCAGGCCGATAATCTGCGCGCGCAATTCGTCAATTCTGAAACGCTGATCTCTCAATATACGTCGATCCAGTCGCAGCTCTCGAGCTTGTTCAAAGGGTAACCACGTACTGTATGGCGAGTCCCGATTACCGCTACATTCTGACGACGATCAAGACCGCCGCTCCAGAAGACCTGATCCTCATCGTCTACGATGCGCTGATCGCTTCGTCGGCCTTGGCGGCCGAGAAGCTGAAGAACAATCCGGGCGACATTCAAGGCATTCACGATGCGCTGCGCCGCGGGCAGCGGGCCATCGCGATGTTGATGGGGGCGCTCGACTTCAAGGTCGGTGGAAAGCTGGCCAGCTCGACGTTCACGATGTACGAGTATTGGCATCGCGAGCTCGTACAGGCGAACTTGCGCAAGGACCCCGACCGGGTCGAGGCGCTGTTGCCGACGTTCCGCGAGTTTCGTGGGATTTGGGCCGAAGCGATCCGGCGCTACCGGCTCGAGCAGCGCGAGCAGCGCATGGAGCGGGACGAGAGCGGAAGTTTCGTCGCGATCGGGTGAACGCCACGCTCCAGCAGTTACCTCCGAGCCTGGCGGTCGTCGTCGACGAACTCGAATCGCTTTGCGTTGCCAGCGAGCAGGCACTGATGGGGAAGAAGTGGGACGAGTTGGCGCGCGTGCTCGACGAGCATCGGCGCGTCACGCAGGCGATCGCGAACGAACTGGCCGCGATCGAACTGGCCCCCGAGCCCGACGCGGCCTTACAGCGCCGGCTACGCCGCGTGCACGCGGTTCGGGCCGATCAACTTTCGCGGTTGGCGCGCTTCCGGGCGTCGATCGCCACCCGGCTGGCGACGGTCGCCAAGCTCAACTCGATGCGGCGGTCGTTGGGGCGCCCGGAGACCCGCTTGGGGATCGGGCGGCTCGACACCCTGCAGTAATCAGTCGACGAAGAGGTAGTCGAGGGTGACGGTTTCGTGCCGCTCGGCGATCCTGGCGATCGATTCGTCGGCCGCGACGAGCCGGTAGCGAGGGCCGGGGTCGACGACGAGCATCCGTTCGCGGCCGGTCTCGGCGGCCGCTTCCCACTCGAGCGGATAGGCGACGTCGGTCGCGCGGTCGAGGTGCCGGCAGCGAACGCCGGCATCGAGGACGACGTCGAAGCCCTTCGCGCGGACGCGTTCGCAGAAGAGAAAGTCCTCGTTCGCAAGGCGCACGCGCGAGAGGCCTTCCTCGATGTAGATTTGGGCGGAGAAGTACGGCGGCTCGAGGAGTTGCGCCGCCGACACGCGCAGGGCGACGCATCCGAAGCCGGTGCCGTCGACGTCGACGACCCCATCGGTGAACGCCGGTATCGTCGCGCGCGTCGTGTCGCCGGACGACCAGCGCGCCGCGGCGACGGGCCGGATTCCGTCGCGGGTGTAGTAGAGGCCGCCGGCGACGGCGCAGCGGGGGCGTTCGGCGAGGGCTGCCGTCAAACGGACGAGCGCATCGGCGGGCACGATCATGTCGTCGTCGAGCATCACGAGCACGTCGGCTTGTAGGCGGATCGCGCGGCGCAGGAGCATCTCACGCTGCGCGGGCGGAAAGTTCCCGGTGATCACATAGGTATCGATCGCGGTGCAGTCCGCGGGGAGCGTGAGGTCGCGCAACGATTCGAGAAACCGCGGCGCGGGTTCGCCCATCGTCGGAATGCCGATTGCGAGCCTCATGCGGTGAAGGTGGCGAGCAGCGCCTGCGCGCGTTCGTCGAGCTCGCGGCTCACGGTGCCGAAGAGATTGGTCTTGCGGTCGAGCCGGGCGCGCACGAAGAGGCGGTTGATCTCCGCCGAGGCGGCGCTCGCGTACCCGGTCAGCAAGGCTTCGCATGCGCGGGCGCCGATCGCGAGCTCGGTCGCGGGACGCTGCGGCGCCAGGCCGACGGCGAGTTGCGCGGCGCGCACGAACGCCGGCGTGCCCGCGTTCCCGACGGCCGTTCCGAGAAAGTCGAGTTCGCCCGCTTTGAACGTGCGGTACAGGACGAGATCGTCCGCGCGCGGGGCCGGCTCCGGCGCGCGCTCCAGCGTGGCGAGCGGAAAGGCCGGCAGCGGCGCCGAGACGTCGTCGAGGGTGACCGTTTTCCCCATCTTGCGGGCGATCAGCGCGCGCGTGAGCAGCGCTTCTTGGGCGCCGAAGAAGTCGGCGAGGATGCGATCGGCGCCTCCGTTATCGCGGCACGCCAGGACCGAAAGCAGCAAGTAGTGCGCGGTCATCCCGAAGCTCCGCTCCGGCGCAAAGAACTGGCCCAAGGTGCGGAGCTTGGAAATCTGCAGCCGCGCCGCCAGCGCAGGCTCGGCCGGCGGCCTTTCGGCCACCGGCTCCTCGACCAGCACCGCCACGTCGACGACCGCCTCGACGACGGGTTGGGGCTCGGGTAGTTCAACGGCGGGCGCGGTCGCCGGCTCCTGCTCCGGTGCTGCGGCCGCCGGCTTGGGCGCGGCGGCGGCAGGGGGCTCGACCGGGGCCGGCTCGGCGACGGGCTCTGCGGCCGGTGCCGGCTTCGGACTGCGCCGGCGGCGTGGTTTCGGGGCGGGCTTCGGGCTTGCTTCGGCGGGGGACGGCGCCTCGGCTTTGCGGGTGCGGCGTCGCCGCGGCTTCGCTTCCGGCTCGACGGCCGCTTCGACCGGCTCGACGACGACCGCTTCGGCCACGGCGGCTTCGGCGATCGGCTCGACCATGGCGGCTTCGGCGACCGGCACGGCCGCGGCGGGTTCGGCAACCGGCTCGAGGACGGGGGCTTGGGCGGACGGCTCGACGACGACAGTTTCGGCGACCGGCTCGGCCGCGGCGGGTTCGGTGACCGGCTCGGCCGCGGCGGGTTCGGTGACCGGCTCCATGACGGGGGCTTGGGCGACCCGTTCGATGACGGCAGCTTCGACCGGCTCGGCGACGACGGCTTCGGCGACAGGCTCGGCGACGACGGGTTCGGCAACAGGCTCGGCCACGACCGGATCCACCACGACCGGCTCCACCACGACCGGTTCCACGACGACCGCCGCGGCGATGACCGGCTCCATCGCGACGGGCTGTGTCGCGGGCGCCTCCGCCGGCGGCTCGACGACGAGGGTTTGGCCGGCCTCGACGGCGTCGGGTGCAGGCGCCGGCTCGATCGTGGTCTCTTTGGCGAGCGATGCGACCGGCGGTGGCACCTGGATGAAGATCGGTTCGACGACCGTGGGAATGCGGGGCTCGGCGAGCGGGGCGACGCCGCGTTCGGCGAGCGGGGCCTTGGGGCGTTGCCCGGGCGGGACGAGCGGCGAGAGCGCGGCGTCGAGCGCTTCGGCGGCGATCGTCTCCTCATCGTCGAGCTCGTAGAACGGAAGCTCGCCGCCGGACGCCGGCCCGGCGACCGCCGCTTCCGCTACGACGGCTTGCGTGAACGCGCCGGGCGCGAGCACCGCGCGTTCGAGCACCAGTGGGCGGGCGCCCAGGATCGCCGCGCGCTCGGCCTTGACGACCGGCACGAGTTGCACGGGCTCGACGACGCTGCGCACCCCGGCCTTGAACAGGATCGTCTTGCGCTGGCCACCCGCGAGATCGCCCAACGCGAGTCCCGCGCCGAACAACGCCGGCGCGCTCGCGTCGTCGTCGCGGCCGTCGATGTGCAGGGTCGCGGGACGGTATGCCAGCGCCGGGGGCAGCGGCAATGCCAACAACACGTTGCCGGCAACTGCCGGACCTTCGTTGTGCAGCGCGACCGTGATCGTCGTAACGGCCCCGGCAACGAGTCCGCTCGCCGGGCTCGCCGAAGAGAGGCAACTGACGACCGCGCCAGCGCGTTCGATCGGCGGCTCCTCGGGGACGGGGACGTGCGCGAGCGAGGCCGCGAGGCGGGTGCGCCAGCGCGTCCGTTCGGGCGGGCGCAATCCGAGCGACCGCCGCTGATGATCCATCAGCCGCATGTCCGCGCTGGCCTCGACCTCTTCGTCGTTCAACGCGACGTTTCGCGCGCGAAGCGTCTGAACCAGCGCACGAGCGGCGGGTCGTAGTCGTCGGACCGGGCGGCGGCCTTCACCGGCGCCGGCGCCGGCGCGGGTGGCGGCGGAGCTTCGTGTTTGGGCAGCTCAGCCTTGGGCGGCAAGCGTAACCCGCGTTCGGCGATCGCCGTCATCGCGTGATCTTCGAACACCATCGCGCTACCGCGTTCCGCCGCCTCGCGCATCGCGACGTGCGAGAGCATCGTCAGCCGGCGCGGCAGGCCGGCCGCGGCCCGCGCGATGGCGGACGACGCTTCCGGGCTGAAGATCTGGCCGCTGCGATGGCCGGCTTGCGCGAGCCGGTGGTCGACCAGCGCGACCGAGCCGGCTTCGTCGAGCGGTTCGATGCGCACCCAGCGGTCGACGCGGTCGGCGAGATTGGGACGCGCAGCGATGCGTGTTTCGAGCTCGGGCTGCCCGAACAACAAGATGTTGAGCAATTTCTTCTGCGGGATCTGAAAGTTCAGCAGCAGACGCAACGTTTCTTGACTCTCGTCGCTCAGATTCTGCGCCTCGTCGACGATCAACACGATCGTCTGGCTCTCGAGCACCGCCGTGTCGAAGAAGTAGTTCTTCAGTGCGTTCTTCAGCGCGGCGTTCGAACGCGGCGGCAGCGACAAGCCGAAAACCCGGCCGATCGCGAGCAAGAACTCGACGTCGTTCGAAAACGTCGGATCGAGGATCTTCCCGATCACGACGCGTTCGTCGCGCATGATCTCTTGCTCGACGTTGGTGCATAAGCTCGTCTTACCGGTCCCCGGCTCGCCGACGACGATCGTGAGCCCGCGCGATTCGGCCACGGCGCTCAGCAGCGTTTGCTTGTAGCGGCGGATCGCGGGCGTCTCGCAATAAAAGCTGGGATCAGCCGTATCGAGAAATGGATCGCGCTCCAAACCGAAGTGGCGATAGTAGGGAACCACGGGAGACGAAGTTCAGGCGCGCGCCGCGAATTCCCGCAGCGGTTGCGCAAAGGTGTCGTATGCCAACCAGCCCAGCGCGGCCGGATCGACCGCGGTCACCGTGTCGGCGCTTGCGAACAGATCGCGCTCGGCGAGGGTGCATAGCGGCGAGGGCGCGCGCACGTAGAGCCCGCTGCCGTAGAGTTCGACGCCCTGTTCGAGCGCCCAGGCCGAGAAGGCCGCATCGTCGCGCGGATCGACCGTGCGCTCCGCGAAACCCAGCTCGAGGGGGTCGCTTCCGGCGAGCCGCGGCACCGCGAAGCGCGCTTGCGGACGTTCTTCCAGCGCCCCGATGAGGAAGCGGTCCCAGGCGGGACCGAGCGCGACCGACGGCGCAACGACCGCGGCGTAGCGCGCCGGCTCCAGCCGCGCAAGCACCGCATGCAGCGGTCCGTTCGTCCACTCCGCCACCTCGTGTCGGCGCCCGCGTGTGGCGCGCGAGGCGCTCGCGAGCGCCACGCACGTCCCCGCCGCTGCGCACGTCGAGTACCACGGCCAAGCGCGGCGCGGCGCGCGGTACGTCGAATGCGACCGGCTCGACGGGCATCGCCGGGGCGATCTCCGCGATCCGGTCGGCGAGCAGCGCGCCGATCGCCGGCAACGAGAACCGTGCGACCATGTCGCGCCGCGCTTCGCGACCGCGGGCACGCGCTTCATCGCGGCGCTCGACGATGCGGCGTAACAGCACCTGCAAGTGCTCGACGCTCGGCTCGGCCCAGCGGCGGCCGAGGTACCGATCGGTGTCTCCCTGCGCGGGCACGAGCCCTTCGATGTCGACGAGGTAGCTGTTCTCATCGGTCATGAAGGCGAGGCTGCCGCCCCAGCGGGTCCCGATCGTCGGCAGCCCGCACGCCATCGCCTCGAAGTGCGCGCGGCCCCACCCTTCGGCGCGGCTCGGGAGCACGAAGCAGTCGTGCGCGCCGTACAGCTTGGCGAGTTGGACGTCGGTCGCGCGTTCCGAGATCACGTGTAAACGCGGCAGATCGCCCTTGCGCACGCGTTGCGGAAACTCGCGTTCCCAGAAGGCGTTCACTTCGCCGAGCGGGTCGGAGGCCCGGCCGGTCGCGCGCGCGACGAGGTTGGTCGTCTTGAGCGTGAGTGAAACGGGGTCGGCGACGGTGAACGCGCGCGCGAACGCGCGCAGCAGCACGTCCCAGCCCTTGCGCGCCATCCAGTCGAAGATCGAGAGAAAGCGGAACGTCTCCGGGGCGCCGATGTCCAGTCCGCCCCATCCGGGGGCCCAGAAGTCGGTGTCGAGCGCTCCCGGGACGATCGCGATCTTGCGCGGATCGACGCCCGAGCGCTCGAACGTCTCGGCATTGAACGCCGACGGCACCCACACGCGGTCGAAGCGGTTGCAAGCCGGCGGCCAGTCGGCGGCGAGCCCGTCGGTCTCCTCCATCGTGCGCACGACGTTGGCGCGTCCCGGGATCACGTCGCGCACTTGCGTCGGCATGATGTGCCAGATCAGCGGCGCATTCGGGGTCGCTTCGAGCGCGCTGAGGCGGCGCACGATGCGGCCGTCTTCGGCGCGGATCAGCGCCGGCTCGTCTTCGTACGACGCCGAACGGAGCGCGACTGGGACGTCGACGGCGGCCAGCGCGGCGACGAAACTGCGCGCTTCCGACCCGTACCCCGCGAGCGAGGTCGCGATCGCGACGTATTCGGCATGGGCGCGGGCGCGCGGCTTGCGGCGCGCCTTCGGCGTGAGCTCGGCCAGCGCGGCCGCGGCGACCGCGCCTGCGTGTTCGCGGGTGAACGCGGTGTGCACGCGGGCGTAGGCCCGGGCGGCGCGGAGCTGCGCCGCGGCGCGGTCGCCGGCGACGGCGCGCAGCGCGGCGGCCGTGGCCGCGACGGAGGGTTCGGCCCAGCGCTGTCCGGCATACATGGGAAAGGCGCGCGCGTACAGATCGTCGACCGGGGCCAGCGTCGCCGGGATCGGGAAGCCCGTGCCGGCGTCGAGGAAGTCGGTCGCGCCGCCCCATTGCGTGCCGATCACCGGGACGCCGAGCGCCATCGCCTCGAGGTACGGCATGCCGAAACCCTCGCCCCGGCTGGGCAGGACGAAGGCGTCGGCCGCGCGGTAGAGCGCGACGAGTTCGTCGTCCGACAACGTCGCCGGGATCACGTGCACCGGCGCGATCGCGCGCGGGTCGATGCCCAGCCCGGCGAGGGTTTCGCGCAGCGTCTGGGCCATGTCGGCGCCCTTGAAGCCGGCGCGCACGTACAGCACCGCGTCGTCGCCCGGGGCGAAGGCCTCGGCCCAGGCGCGCAACAGCACGTCGTACCCTTTGCGGCGGCGCCACTCGAAGACCGAGACGAAGACGGTCGCGCGCTGCTCGGGGAGCGCGAGCGGCGCCCCGTCCGGATCGTAGTTCGCGCCCTCCAGGCCGATCGGCACCACCCGAATGCGCTCGCGGTCGACGCCGCCGCGTGCGAACGTCTCGGCGTTGAAGCTGCTCGGCACCCACACCGCGTCGGCCCGGTTCAGCGGTGCGGCCCAGCGCGCGGGGATGCCGTCGGTCTCGAACATCGTGCACGCGACCATCGGGCCGTCGAGCAGCACGTCGCGGTAGACGTCGAGCCGCGGGCGGCCGTCGTCGAGGGTCGGGGGGTAGTAGACGAGTCCGGTCGCGCCCGGCCTCGGCGGTTTGCGCAACCCCTCGAGCGCGGCGGCTTCGGCGGCGCCCAATTCGGCCCGGTGTTCTTCGCGCCAGTCGGCGCTCCACGCGACGTCGACGCCGTTCTGGCGCAGCCCGAGCATCAGGCGGCGCCCCGCGACCGCGTACCCGGAGAGGCCTAGCGCGTCGGCGTGCGCGTCGACCGCCGGGGAGTCGTCGCCCAGGGGTGGCCCCGGCAGCGGCTCGCCGCCGGTCCAGCGGCCGAGCTCGACGCTGGGCCGGCCGGTGGGGCCGAGGAGGGCGGCGACGAGCTGGGGCCCGTCGGCGGCCGCGACGCCCGCAGTGCGTAAGTCGGGGCGGCCCGACGGCGAAACGGCCTCGGCCCAAGTCCCGCTCTGCGGATCGCGCAGCAGCGCGGCCAGGCCGTGGGCCGACGGCACGATCCCGGCATCGACGAACGCGCTCGGGGTCGAGACCATCGCGGCGTGCGCCAATGCCCCTTCGCGAGCGCCGTAGGAATGGATCGCGGCCTGCGGCAGGGCCTCGGCGATCAAGGCCGCGACGAGCGCGCGGCGGCGCGGGCCGCTGCCGACGACGAAGACGTTGGCCGCGATCACGGCCGCACGGTCGGGATGGCGCCGGCCGGGACCGGGAAGCTGCGCCGGGTCGCGCGCAGCCACGCGACGTCGGGCGAGAAGCGCAGCGCGCTTGCGACCGCCTCGCGGGCCGCGGCCCCGTCGCCGCCGGCCATCGCGCACTGCGCGGCGATGCCGGCGAGCGCGCCGCGGGTCGCGTCGCTCGCGGTGCGATCGTCGGCGCACAATTCGCGCGACTCGTCGACCCGCCCGAGGGTCAGCAGGATCGCGGCCCGCAGCGCGCGGCCTTCGCCCGCCAACACGAAATCGGCCGGCAATTCGGCGAGCAACGCGAGCGCGCGTTCCCAATCGCGCCGCTGCGCGGCGTACAGCGCGAGCGTGTAGGACGCCACCGCCTCGATCGGGCCCGCGTTGGCCGCCCGTTCCGCGCACGCGCCGGCGGTTACCGGGTCGCCGAGCCGCAGGTTGAGGAGCGCGCGGGCCGCGTCGCTCTGCGGAGTGGGCGTGCGACCGGCCAAGTAGGTGTCGATCGCGCGCACTTCTTGCGCATCGAGCCGTTCGATACGGTTAAGAAGTTCGAAATAGAGCATGCGACGAACGACTCCCGGCGGATGAGCAGATTAGTTGGTACATCGGTCGTCATACCGGTGTTCAATAACTGGCGGTTAACCGAACGTTGCCTCGAGACGCTCTTCGCGAATACTCCGCCCGACCTCTTGCGCGACGTCATCGTCGTCGACAACGGATCCGACGATGAAACCGGCCCCGGGCTGCGCCGCTTCACCGGCGTGACCGGCATCCGCTTTCCCGAGAACCGGGGGTTCGCGCCGGCCTGCAACGCCGGCGCGAGCATCGCCCGCGGCCACATCCTGCTCTTTCTCAACAACGATGCCTTCGCCCGTCCCGGCGCGGTGGCGGCGCTGGCCGGCGCGCTCGACGATCCGCAGGTCGGCATCGCCGGGGCGCGGCTCCTCTACGGCGACGGGAGCCTGCAGCATGCCGGCATGGTCGCGTGCGAAGGTCAGCTCCTTTGGCATCTGCACGTGCATCTCGACGGCGAATTGCCCGACGCGTTGGTTCCGCGCGATTACCTCTCGGTCACCGGGGCCGCCATGGCCGTGCGCGAGGACCTCTTCCGCGCCGCCGGCGGATTCGACGAGGGCTACCGCAACGGTTACGAAGACGTCGACTTGTGCATGCGCGCCTGGGAGGCCGGGTACCGCGTGCGTTACGAACCGCGCGCGTGCTTCGTCCACCTCGAGAGTGCGACCGCCGGGCGCTTCACCGGCGAAGCCGACAACAACGGACGCTTCTTCGGGCGTTGGGGCGAGGCGCTGCGCAGCATCCCGCGGCTCGCGCTCACGCCGCTGCCGGCGCCGGGCCTGCTCGGCGACGTGGCGGGCGGAACCGTCGCGGCCCAAGCCGGGCGCCACTTCATGCGCCACCTCCGCGCGTCGGGAATTCCCGTCCGGTATTACGTCGACGGCACGCCGCCGCTGCCGCCCGAACAACTCGCGTGGGCGAACGAAACCTTCAACCCGGCCGCGTTCATCGACTGGCTCGAACCGGCCGCGGTCGCGATCGACGGCGCCAAGCGGGTGCTGTTCCTCGCGCCGGCCGGCGTCGAGGAGGCGCGCGCGTTCGCGCGCGTGCGCTGCGATGCGATCTGGACGCCGACGTTCGCCGCGCGCGATCTGCTGCTGGCCGCCGGAGCGCCGCGCGCGCAACTCGACGTCGTGCGCATCGGCGCCGACAACCACGCGTTTTCGCCGAACGCGACGCCGTTCGATTTCAAGATCCCGTTGCCGTTGATCGTCGCGTACGCGAGCCGCACCACGAGCGACGCGGCGCTGGCGACGATGCTGACGGTGCTGGGCGGAGTGCGCACCGAAACCGCGCTCGTGCTGTTGAGCGATTTGCCGGGCGACGCCGTCCAGGCGCGGCTCGTGCGAATCGCCACGCAGCTGGGACCGCACGTCACCGCGAACCGGCGCATTTCGATCGTCTCGACGGTGGGCAGCGGCGACGCGCTGGTCGCCGGGTTCTTCACCGCGGCGCGCGTGTTCCTGATGCCCGAACAACCCGAGCCGACCGGGTTCGTGCTGATGGGCGCGATGTCGACGGCCGCGCCGATCGTCGCCGCCGACACGCCGGCGCTGCGCGAATTCTTGGCGCCGGAAAGCGCGTTGTTCGGCGGTGACGACGGCGCGCTGATCGCGGCCGCCGAACGCGCGCTCGCCGATCCGGCGTCGATGCGCACCCTGCGCGAATCGGCCCAGTTCGACGCGGTGCGCCAATACTCGGTGCAACTGTCGATCCGGCGCTCGCGCGAACTGCTGCGCCGGCTGCAGTGGGGCGACATCGACGGGAGCGCGTACGCGCTGACGCCCGAGCGCGCGACCGCGCTGCGGGCGGCGATGGGCGGGGAACGGGCGGCCGTCTCGTGAGCCGCGACGGCCGCATCACGGCGCTCACCTCCGACCTGCTCTGCGGCTACGTGCGCTTTCTCACCCCGATCCGTTCGATGGTCGAGCAGGGGCTGTGCGAAGCCGACGTGATCTTTCCGTGGCCGCCGCGCGCGATTCCGCTGTTTCCTGCGGGGCCGCTGCTGACCCAGCGCGAGTTCAATCTCGGCGCGCAAAATCTCGCCGCGGCGCGCGCCCATCGCGCGCACGTCGTGCACGACATGGACGACCTGTTGTGGGCGATTCCGGCCGACAACGTCAACGCCCGCGTCGTCACCGAAGAGGTGAAGGCGGCCATGTACGAAGCGATGCGCAACGCCGATCTCGTCACCGTGTCGACCGAGCCGTTGCGCGCCGAAGCCGAAAAGCTGGGCGTTCGCGCGACCGTCGTGCCGAACGTGTTGCGCGAGGCCGATTGGCGCTTTGCGCCGCCGCGGCGCGCGCGGACGAAGCTGCGCGTCGGCTGGCAAGGTCAGGTCAACGTGCACAACAGCGATCTCGCGCTCGTCGACGAAGCGGTGCGGACGCTGGGGACCGAAGTCGAATGGGTGTTCTTCGGCGCGCTGCCGGCCTCGATGCCCGAGCCGCCGCCGTTCGTCGAATATTATCCGCCGGTGTACATCGATCTCTTTCCCGCGATGCTGGCGCGGTTCGATCTCAACGTCATGCTTTCGCCGCTCGCGCCGGGGCTCTTCAACGAAGCCAAGAGCAACATCCTGGTCTTGCACGCAGCCGCGTGCGGGTATGCGGTGATCGCGAGCGACATCTTCCCGCACGCGGCATGCCGGTGACGCTCGTCGACAACCGCCCACAATCGTGGGTGAACGCGATCCGCGCGCACGCCGCCGACCGCTACGCGACCCGGCGAGCCGGGGAAGCGCTGCGCGCGTTCGCGTGGGATCCGCCACTCAGCCGACAAACTCGCCCCCCGCATCCTGGAAATCGGCGCGGCCCTTCGGCTCAGAGCGGGAAGGGTTGATCGTACGTGAACAGCGGCGCGGCGACGGGCGGCTGCGGGGCCTGGCTGTCTTTGATGAGCGCGGCGCGGCGCGCCTCGATGTCGGGGCGGCCCGGCACGGGATAGCGGGCGTGGATCGCACTGAGGATCGGACCGTGCTTGGGCCATGAGGAGATGATCAGGTTGGAGCCGTCGTCGCGGCGCGAGTAGACCGAGGTCATCAGATCGACGTGCGTGATGTCGCCTTGCAGCAACATCCGCAGCCACATCTCGTGGTCTTCCATCGGCTCGCACCAGCGCTCGAAGCGCCCAGCCGCGACGAGCGCATCGCGGCGCAAGAGCATGCTGACGGGCGGGAACGAGTTGACGACGAGCAGATCTTCGGCGGCGACGGTGCCGTAGAACTCCGAGCGTATGCCGTGAGTGCGATACGTGCCGTCGGGTTGCAGCCGCACGTATTGCGAGACCGTGTTGGCGTAGGCCATCACGGCGTTGCTGCGCCCGAGCGCCGCGACGAGGGTCGCGACGTGATTGGGAAAATACGCGTCGTCGTCGTCGAGAAAACCCAGATAGGTGCCGCTCGCTGCGTCGACGCCGCTGTTGCGCGCTTCAGCCAGGCCGCGATTGGTCTGGTGCTGGATCAGCTTCATGCCGGGGAACTCGCGCACGACGTCGTCGACCGGCTCGCCCGCGTCGTTGACGACGATCGTCTCGATGTTGCGATACGTCTGGTCGGCGACGCTGCGCAACGCGCGGCGCAGGAAGCGCTTGCGGTTGTAGGTGCGCACGACGATCGACACCAACGGGCCGTCGTCGGGCGCCGGCGGGTCGAGCGCGATCGTCCGTCCGCCGAGGAGGCGCTCGAGCGCACCGATGCCTGCCGGGCTCAGGCGCGCGGGCCCCAGCCCGAGCGCGTCCTGCACGGCCAGGGCGGTGTTCCGCCGCGCGCTCGGCGGGAAGGCGCTGACGTTGTCGACCCAATCGGCGGCGCCGCTGGTCGTGGGCACCGCCATCGGAAGGCCGAGCGCGCTCAGTGCCAGCGCCGCGCCGGGATCGCCGATGTTTCCGTCGACGATCGCGAAGCGCGCGCCCGAGGGCGGCCGCGCCGCCGGCCCGCCCCACGAATTGCGCTCTCAAGCCGTTGAAGCCCGACGTCGCTTCGCACACGACGATCGTTTCGTAGTGCAGTGCTTCGAGGGCGAACGCGAACATGACGGCGCGCTCCGCCGGTTCGTCGGGCATCCAGACGACGACCCGATCGCGCGCCGGCGCGGGCAGCGGCGCCGGCAGCGGATGCGGACGAACGTCGAAAACAGTGCGCCGCGGCAGCCACTCGGCCACGCTGCGCAAGCGCGCGAACTCGGTGTAGGAGCGGACGAGGAGACCCTCCGACAGCCGCAGCAGATCTTGGGCTGCGCCCACGTGATGGAACGAAACCTTCTCGTAGTCGGCCTGCGGACGATCGAGCACGAGCCCGCCGTGGCCGAACGAGTCGAGCAAGATCGAGATGTCCTGCTTGGTGCGGGCCTGACCGAAGACCGAGCGTCCGACGGGGACCATCAAGGCGGCGCGTGGGTCGTCGATCACGATGCCGGCGTAGAAGCGTTCGCCGCGCATGCGCATCTGGAGCGCGGCGTACAGCGCGTCGCCGGCCTCGTCGAGATCGCACAGGAGCACCGGCGCGTCGCCGAGCTGACGGTACCACGCCTCGGCGCGCGGACCGAAGGCGCGCCGGAAACTCTCGCGCGGTGCGCGGGCGCCCTCCGTCACGTTGCGACGGCGGGCGGCGGAGCGGCGGCGTAGGTTTCCAGCGGCAGATCGAGCGCGATCGGCGGGACCGACACGGGCGGCCCGCCGGCGCGTTCGAGCTGTTCCAGCAGCGCGCGGCGGTTGACCTCGATGCTCGAGCCCGCGGCGACCGGATGACGCGCCCACACGCGCTGGATCTCGCCCGCGTGCAGCGCGCGGCTGCGATGGATCATGTTCGTCCGATCGTCGCGCTTGTTGTAGATCGACGTGACCCGGTCGACGTGCACCAGCGGATGGTTCGCCGCGACGCGCAGCCAGAGGTCGTAGTCTTCCAGGCAGATGCGCATGCCGGCATCGAAGCCGCCGAGCGCGAGCAACGTCTCGCGGCGGATCATCGCCCCGATCACCGGAATCGCGTTGGCGATCAGCAGGTCGGCGCGGCTGACGCTACGCGGGCTCTCGACCCAGTAGCCGCGCAGCCGCGCCCCGGCAGCATCCGCGGTGAAGAAGCGCGAGAGCACGTTGGCATAGACGAACGCTGCGCCCGTGCGTTCGAGGGCGGCAACCAGATGCGCGACGTGATCGGGAAAGAGCAGGTCGTCGTCGTCGAGAAACGCGACGTAGCGCCCGCGGCTCGCTTCGATCCCGGCGTTGCGGCTCGCCGCCAAGCCGAGATTGGTCGCATTGGTGACGAGGCGCGCGCACGGGTAGCGCGCGACGACGTCGTCGACCGGTTCGCCCGCGTCGTTGACGACGACCGCTTCGACGCGCGGATACGTCTGCCGCGCGATGCTCTCCAGGGCTTCCGCCAGCTCCGCGCGCCGGTTGAACGTCGGAACGATGACCGATGCGAGCTCGCCGCTCGCGGCCCCCGCGCTGCGCGGGAGGACGGAGGGGAAGTAGACGGTGCGGCACGGCGCGCCGTGGCCGAGCGCCGCGATGGCGGCCGCCCGCACCGAGGCCCGGTTCCAGGGAACGAACGGCGAAGACTCGACGAGGTACTCGTGGGCCCCGCTCGTCATGGCGGTGGCGAGCGGGATACCTAGCTCCGCGAGCGCGAGCGCGGACCCCGGATCGTACGGCGAGGCGTCGACGACTGCCAGCGCGCCGGCCAGCACGGCGGCGGCACCGCTGAGGGGCACGCAGGCGACGCCGGATTCGTGCGCGAGTTCCGGGGCGCCGCCGATCACCGTCACCGGGAGCTGCAGGCCGCCCAGCGCGAGTGCGATCAGGGTGCAGATGCCGGGCGGGGTGTCGGGTGCCCAGACGGCGATGCCCTGGTCCGCGGACCGTCCGGCCCCGGGCGGGACGCGTGCGTCGCGGGCCGGCTCCACGAGCATCCGCGGCAGGGCGCAGCCCAAGACGCGGCGCAGCCGCGCGGCCTGCGTCTGCGAGCGCACGAGCACGAAATCGGCCATCAAGGCGACGTCGCGGAGCGCCGTGATCAACTGCGCGGGCAGGACGGCGAGCTCGTGCTGCGGACGCCCGTTGACCGTCAGCGCGCCGGCGCCGAGCAGATCGAGAAAGTTGAGACGGGCCTCGCCGGTGACGGTCGCAAGCCCCTGCTCGACCAAGACGGCGGCACGCGCCAGTTCCGGCTCGGGGACGTCGAGCGCGGCAACCGGGGCCTGCGCCGCCATCCGCTGCCGGACGATCTCGATCAGCGCCTCGACGGCCCCGTCGGGTCCGGCGAAGATCGCGGCCGTGTGAGCGGCGTTTGAGGCCCACGCGGCTGCGTCGCGCCCGAAGAGCTGAGCAGCTGGCATTCCGTTCTGTGCGTTCCTGGGTGGAATGGCCCCTGCCGCCGATACTGTAGATGGAACGCGCGCTGCGGATGGGGCGCCGTGAAAGGCAACAGGTCCTCAAGTGAGTCCCACTCTCGGGGGTACGGCACTACAACTCGCTTTCGGCCCGAAGGCGGAACGGTGGCTGAGCGAGCACCGCTGCGGCGGCCCGATCGTCTGCGCGGACCTCGACGGGGCGGTCGAGGCCGTCGTGGCGGCTTTCAGGCTGCGCCTCCAAGGGCAGCGCTTTCTGACCGCCGCCGTCCTGGAGGATCCCGAGTCGTTCACGGTGGCGCAGGCCGCGACCCACATGATGAGGACGGAGCCCGATCTCGCGAAGCGCACCCAGGTGCTCGAGACGCTGGCAGCCCGCCAAGCGGTTTTCAGCGGCGTCGCGCAGCGCGACGTGTGCACGTTCCCGCGGGCGCAGCTCCAGACGCTCGGCACCTTCGCCCGGCTCGGCGATGCGCTGGCGTTCGACAGTGCGGCGATGCAACAGCGTTTACGCACGCTCTTCCGGCAATATCGGCCGCGCTTCGAGCGGGTCGCTTTCGATTGGGCCTGCGACGTGCCGCGTTCGCTGCCCGCGCGCGAGCCGCGGCATCTCGTCCTGTGGGCCCCGGCGCTGCCGGTCGACCGGTTGCTGCTGCACGTGATCGCCCTCGAGTCGACGGCCTTTCCAATCGTCGTCGTCTGTGCGCAGGAAGGTAAGCTTCCCGGATCGCGCGCGGTCTTCGTGACCCCGGCTTCCGCCGGCGGCGCGCTCTGCGGCGCGATCGCGGTCGTCGATGCCACGACCGAGTCGCCCGCCGCGGCGTGCGCGCTCGCCGAGCTCGGCCTGCCGGTGGCCGCGGCGTCCCCGTCGGGCGCCGGCGAGTTCCTCAACGTGCCGCTCTACGATCCGTGGGACCGGCACTCGATCGCCGCCGCGGTCGAGTCGGCGCGCGGGCTGCCCGCGGGGCCGCCGCTGCGGGTCGCCGGTACGGACCCGGCGCCGCTGCAGAGCGGTACGGCGCTCGTGTCGGTCGTCGTCCCGACGTACCGCCGGCCGCTGCTGCTGCCGGTCGCGCTGGCGAGCATCCAGCGGCAGACGCACCCGAACGTCGAGACGATCGTCGTCAACGACGGCGCGGAAAGCGTCGCCGCGCTGGTGGCCCCGTTCGCGCGCACGCGTCTGATCGAGCTTCCGGAAAATCGCGGCTTGCCGGCGGCCCGCAACGCCGGCGCGCGCGCGGCCGCGGGCCGCTTCCTGGCGTTCTTGGACGACGACGACGTCATCTTCCCCGACCATCTCGCGGCCCTTTCGGGCGCGTTGGAGCGCGCCGACGCGAAGCTCGCGCACGCCGACACGCTGGCGTGCTATCTCGAGCCCGACGGCGACGCGTACAACGTGCTCGGATTCGAAGCCGGGTTCGTCGGGCCGTTCGACCGGGAGCGGTTTCTGGTGACCAACAGCATCCCCGTGCACGCGTGGATGGTCGACCGCGAAGCGTTTCTGGCCGCGGGCGCGTTCGACGAAACGTTTTCCGCGCTGGAGGACTGGGAGTTCTTTCTGCGGCTGACGCGCACGGTCGCGCCTCTGCACGTCGATCGGCTCAGCGCGGTCTACATGCAGCGCCAAGACGCGAGCTCCATGCTGCACTCCTCGTCGGGCAAAGAGCTGGCGTTGCACCACGTCATCTACGAGCGCAATCCCGCGGGCGGGATCGCCGCCGTCGAGGAGCGCCGGCGGCAGCGGCTGCTCGAAGTCGGCGAAACGCAGCGGCCGATCGTGCAGCCGGCTGCCCGGATTGCGAACCTGCGGTGGCCGCCGCCGCCGGCCGGGCCCGGCGAACCATTCGCCCTATGACGGCAGGCTCACCGGCGCACGCGGCGGTCCGGATCGTGAAGGCGACCCCGGCGAACGCCGCGGTCGCGCTGCTCGATATCGTCGGCGCGCGCATCGAGGGCGTCCCGGTCGTGGTCGACGTGTTGCTCGACGATCAGCGCGCGGCCGCGGCCGCAATCCTGGCCGCCCCGTTGCTCGCAAACGGAACCGATCGCGACCGGCGGGTCGCGCTCTTCGACGCGCTCGCGGCCGGACAGATCTCCGCCGACGGGCGGCCGCAGGCGGAGTTCGGCGCGCTCGCTCCGGCGGTCCGCAAAGTTCTGGGCGACGCGCTGCTGTTCGCCGACGGCTGCGTGGTCGGCAGCTGGCTCGAGTACCGGCGGCTCGCCGCGATGCTGGCGGTGCGGCCGCCGGCGCCGGTGTTCGCGCCGCGCGCGCCGTCGCCGTTCCGGGCCGCAGCCGGCCCGCGCCGCTACGTCGTCGTCTGGGCACCCGACCTCGAGCCGGCGCAGACTGCCGTGTACTATGCGGCGCTCGAGGAGTTGCACGCCGAGGTCGTGTTCGTGACGCGGTCGACGCAGGGCGCGCCGCCCGGCACCCACTACGTCGACGCTGCCGCGGGGCTCGCGTACCTCGATGGCGCTCTCGCGATCGTCGACGTCCAGACGGTTCGTCCCAGCGGTCGCGGTCGCGCTCGCGTCGGTCGGCCGTCCGTTGGCGGTCTGCTCGACCTCGGGCGCGGACGAAGCGCTCGAAGGCGTGGCCACCTTCGATCCGTGGGCGCACCGCAGCATCGCCGCGGCCGCGATCACCGCGATGGGATCGGGCGCCCCGCGGCTGCGCGAAGCGCCCGAGCCGGGCTGGACCCCGCGCAATCCGGCCCGCGACGGGCCACTCGCGACGATCGTCATCCCGACCTACAATCGCCGCGATTTCCTGGCGCGCGCGCTGGCCAGCGTCGCCCGGCAGACGTACCGGGCCTGCGAGATCGTGGTCGTCAACGACGCCGGCGAGCCGGTCGACGACCTGGTCGCGTGCGTGCCCAACGCGCGGCTCGTCGATCACGCCGCCAACGCCGGCCTCTCGGCCGCGCGGAACACCGGGCTGCGGCACGCGCGCGGCACGTACGTCGGTTTTCTGGACGACGACGATCTGCTGTTGCCCGATCACGTCGCCGTGCTCGTCGATGCCCTCGAATCGAGCCAAGCCTCGGTCGCGTCGTCGGACTGGGCGATCTGCGACTTCGAAACGCAACCCGGCGGAGACTACGGGCTCGTGGGTCTGTGGGCGATCGTCTCGGTCATGGAGCGCGCCGATCAGCTGGTCGAGAACCGGATCGGCAACCTCAGCGTGCTGGCGCGCCGCGACGCCTTCGAACGCGTCGGCGAATTCGACCCGAGCCTGGCCGTGATGGAGGACTACGAGATGTGGATCCGCCTGGCCAATGCGTTCGATTTCGTCAACGTCACGCGCATCACGGCGCTCTACGCGGTCCGGCGCGATTCGACCAACATGACGAACTACCGGATGAACACGTTCGCGCCGACGCTCGAGACGTTGTACGCCCGCTACCCGGTCGCGGCGCGTCCCGCGCTCGCGGCGCGGCGCGCGAGCGTCCTGGAGCGCGTCCGCGCGCAGGGCGTACCGCATCCCGACGCGCCGATGCGCCTCGCCCAGCCGGTCCCGGTCGAGCGTTTTTGGCCGTATGCGTGCGCGCCGTCCCGATGAAGGCCGTCTACATCGCGGTGAAAGGGGGGCTGGGCAACCAGCTGTTTCAGGCCGCACTCGGAATCGTGCTCGAACGGACGTTGGGGGTGACGGCGTATTTTCTGACCGACTCGTACGGCACCGACACGCACGGGCGGTCGTACTTGCTCGATTCGTTCGCGTCGCTGCGCGACCGCCGGGCGACGCTGGCCGACGTCCCGGGCGTCAAGTTGCTGACGGAAGAAGCGCTCGCGCCGCTCGCCCCGGAGCAGCGCATCGAACGGATCGCGGCGATCCTCGGTAGCGAAGAGCGCCTCGCCCTCGACGGCTACTGGCAGGACGAGCGGTACTGGGGCGATAGCGCCGACGCGGTCCGCGCCCGTTTGGTCCCCGACGTCGGCCCGCAAACGCGCGCCGCGGGCGAGCGCATCCGCGCGCTCGGAGCGATCGGCATCCACGTGCGGCGCGGCGATTACGGCCACCATGGCCTGGCGCGGGTCGAATACTTCCTGCGCGCGCTCCAAGCGATCCGCGACGAAACCGGCGTCAGTTTGGCGTTCTATGCGACCGACGAGCCGAATTTTTGCCGCTACGAGTTCCGTGGCGTCAAAGATCTGGTTGCGTTGCCGGGTAACCCGCTCGTGCCCTTCGACGATTTCTTTCTCTTGTCGTGCTGCCGGCACTTCGTGGTCTCGAACTCGTCGTTCTCGTGGTGGGCCGCGTTCCTGGGCGAACGGCCGGGCTCGATCGTCTACGCGCCGCAACCGTGGTGCATCTTCGACGCCGCGGTCAATCCGGTCGGGCCGCGGTGGCGCAACGTCGCGGGCGCCGTACAGCGCCAATAGCGTGACGATGAATGCTTTCGCGGCGCGGCGAACGACCCCGCGACCGTTGGCCGCCACGAGGAAGTTCACCCGATGAGTTTGGACGCGAGCGCAACGCTGGACGCGAAATTTCGTAGCATAGGCATCGATCGCGACTATTCCGCGCTCGATCTCGACTTAGCGCCCGACGTGCAGGGTTGGGGCTTCGACAGCCCCGTCTTCGAGCGGGTGCTGACGGAGCTACGGCCGTCGTTGCTCGTCGAGATCGGAACGTGGAAGGGCGCGTCGGTGATCCACATGGCGAAATTGGCCGCGGCGCATGGCCTCGACACGCAGTTCATCTGCATCGACACGTGGCTCGGTTCGAACGACCGGCTGTGGATCGACCCCGAGTACCGGAGCTGGTTGATGCTGCGCGGCGGTTACCCGACGATGTTCCGCCAGTTCATCGCCAACATCGTGCACGCCGGCGTCGCCGGCCGCGTCTTCCCGCTGCCGATGACGTCGTCGTCGGCGTCGTACCTGCTCAAGCATTTCGAGATCGCGCCGGACGCGGTGTACATCGACGCCGGCCATGAAGAGGACGAAGTGTACATCGATCTCAAGTTGTACTATCCGCTCGTGCGGCCGGGCGGCATCATCTTCGGCGACGACTATAGCCGCACGTGGCCGAGCGTCGTCGCCGCGGTGAACCGGTTCGCAGCCGAGCGCCGGTTGCAGCTGGAATGCGGCGGCAAGAAGTACCTCTTCGAAAAGCCGGCCGAATGAAAGGGAATCCCCGATGCCGGTAGGTCAGCTCAACGAACAAACCCGCGACGTGTGGGTCGAACGCCAACTGCGGTCGCTGCCCCCGGGCACGAAGCTGCTCGACATCGGTGCGGGCCCGTGCCGGTACAAGAAGTTCTGCGCCCATCTCGAGTACACGGCCCAGGACTTCTGCCAGTACGACGGCTCGGGCGACGGCGCGGGCCTGCAGTGCGGCACGTGGGAGTATCCCTCGATCGACATCGTTTCCGACATCACGAACGTGCCGGTTCCCGACGGTTCGTTCGATGCGGTGCTGTGCACCGAAGTGCTGGAACACATCCCCGAGCCGGTGCTGGCGATCAACGAGATGGCGCGTATCTTGAAGAAAGAGCCGGGTGCGACGCTCCTCTTGACTGCGCCGTTCGCCTGTCTCACGCATCAGTCGCCGTACTTTTTCTCGACCGGTTTCAGCGAGTATTTCTACGGCAAGCACTTGTCGGATCTCGGTTTCGACGTCGCGATCGAAGAGAACGGCAACTACTTCGAGTTCTTGGCGCAAGAACTGCGCCGGCTGCCCGACATCGCGAACCGGTTCGCCAGCGCCAGCCTCGGGCCGGATATCATGCGCGCGGTCGAGGGCGTGCTGAGCGCCCTCGAACAGTTGAGCGCGCGTGACGGCGGCTCGAAGAAACTGCTCTGCTACGGCCTGCACGTGCGGGCGACCCGCCGGTGACGGGCAGGAAGGCACGATGAGCATCAAAGTGGAGACGACCGCGCTCGACGGGGTGCTCCTGATCGAACCGCCGACGCGGTTCGAGGATTTCCGCGGCGAGTACGTCGAGATGTACGACGAGCAGACGTATCGCGAGGCGGGGGTCACGGCCCGATTCGTTCAGGACGATATCTCGGTTTCGCGGCAGCACGTGCTGCGCGGGGTGCACGGCGACCAGACGACGTGGAAGCTGGTCTCGTGCCTGTTCGGCGCGCTCTATCTGGTGGTGGTCGACTGGCGTCCCGAGTCGGCGCAGCGCGGCCGCTGGATCGCGTTCACGTTGTCGGCCGCCAATCGCCGGCAAGTGCTGGTGCCGCCCAGCTTCGGCAACGGCCACCTCGTGCTGACCGAGACCGCGATCTTCCACTACAAACAATCGACCCGGTACGACGGCGGCAAGGGCCAGTTCACCTTGTACTGGGACGATCCCGAGCTGAACATCCATTGGCCGGTCCACAACCCGATCGTCTCGGCGCGCGACAGCGGCCGCGCGGCGATGTAAAGTCTTTGCCGAGGGGCGATTCTCGCGAGCGGTGAAACGAACGAGGGCCCGAATCGCAAGGAGCAACAGCGCGGCGGTCCTCCAAGGATCGGCGCTCGTCTTCGTGCCGGCATCGAGCCGGGAGTACGGACGGGGAGAGGATCACGGTTCATGAGCGGGGCGAACAAGGCGTTGAAGCGCGTGGGCGGCATGTACAGCCAGCGCAGCGCGGGCGACACGGACATCGACGGCCAACTGCGCCGCCACCTCACCGACTTGCTGCCGCGGGTCGGCCACAGTTGGAGCTGGGACGTCCAGGTGACGCTCAAGCGGCAAGCGTTCACCCGGCTGATCTACTTTTACGAGCTCTACAAGAAGATCCTCGACGTGCAGGGTTCGATCCTGGAATTCGGCGTGCACTGGGGCGCGACGCTGACCACGATGCAGAACTGCCGAGCGATGTTCGAGCCGTTCAACTACGCGCGCAAGATCTGCGGGTTCGACACGTTCGAAGGGTTCACGACGATCGACGAAAAGGACGGCGGCTTCTCCGAGTCGGGCATGTACAGCGTGTCGAGCGGCTACGAGACCGTGCTCGAAGACATCATGCGGCTGCACGAGGGGATGTCGCCGGCCGCGCACATCGAGAAATTCGAATTGATCAAGGGCGACGCATCGGCGACGTTCCCGAAGTGGCTCGAAGACAATCCGCACGCGATCGTCGCGATGGCGATCTTCGACATGGACGTCTACAAGCCGACCAAGGACGTGTTGGAGCAGATCGTGCCGCGGCTCACCAAGGGTTCGCTGCTGCTGTTCGACGAGCTCAACTGCGCGTTCTTCCCCGGCGAGACGCAGGCACTGCGTGAAGTCCTCGGGCTCGGGAAGCTCGCATGGCACTGCGTCCCGTACCAGCCCTACGCCTCATGGGCCGTCTGGGAGGGATAGATCGTGGCGGCTCAGTTGGCCAACATCGTCGTCACCGGAGGGGCCGGCTATCTCGGCTCGGTCTTGGTGCCTACGCTGCTGGCGTCCGGTTATCGCGTGACGGTCGTCGATAACTTTCTCTACCGCCAGAACAGTTTGGCCGCATGCTGTGCCGACCCGAACTTCTCCGTCGTCAACGGCGACGTCCGCGACGAAGGGCTGATGCGGAGCGTGCTGTCGGGCGCCGATATCGTCATTCCGCTGGCCGCGATCGTCGGCGCTCCGGCGTGCGACCGCGACCCGGTCGCGGCCACGAGCACGAACAAAGACGCAATCGCCTCGATGCTGCGCGTGCTCGCGCCGAGCCAGTGGCTCCTGATGCCGATCACCAACAGCGGTTACGGGATCGGCGAACCCGGCAAGGTGTGCACCGAAGAGAGCCCGCTGCGCCCGATCTCGCGCTACGGCATCGACAAGGTCGAGGCCGAAAAGGCGGTGTTGGAACGGGAGAACGCGATCAGCTTCCGGCTGGCGACGGTGTTCGGGATGGCGCCGCGGATGCGCATCGATCTGTTGGTCAACGACTTCGTGTACCGGGCGGTCACCGATCGCTTCATCGTGCTCTTCGAGGGGCACTTCAAGCGCAACTACCTGCACGTGCGCGACGTCGCGCGCGTGTTTCTGCACGGCATCGAGAACTTCGAGACGATGCGCGGCCGGCCGTACAACGTGGGGCTCAGCGACGCCAACCTCTCGAAGATCGAGTTGTGCGAGCGCATTGCGGCCCAGCTCCCGAGCTTCGTCTTCACCGAGGCGAAGATCGGCGAGGACGTCGACAAGCGCGACTACGTCGTGTCCAACGAACGCGTCGAGGCGACTGGTTTCCGGACCGCCCATTCGCTCGACGCCGGCATCGCCGAGCTGATCAAGGGCTACCGCATGATCCGCAACAGCGTGTACGGGAACGTGTGATGGTCAAGCGGCCGGGCAACTCCGTCGCCGAGCCGTGGCGCTCGATGGTCATCACCCGCACCCCGTTCCGGGTCTCGTTCTTCGGCGGCGGCACCGACTATCCGGATTGGTACCGCGAGCACGGCGGTGCGGTGCTCGCCACGACGATCGACAAGTACTGTTACATCTCGTGCCGGTATCTGCCGCCGTTCTTTCCGACCAAGCACCGCGTCGTGTGGAGCCACATCGAGCTCACCCAAACGATCGGCGAGATCTTGCACCCCGCGGTTCGCGCCGGGCTGCGCATGATGCAGTTCGACGACAGCGAGGGGCTCGAGATCCACCACCAGGCCGACCTGCCGGCTCGCACGGGCATCGGGTCGAGCTCGGCATTCGCGGTCGGATTGATCGCCGCGCTGACCGCGCTGCGCGGCCAGCGCACCGACAAGACGGAACTGTTCCGCAAGGCGATCGAGCTCGAGCAAGATTGGCTGCAGGACCACGTCGGCTCGCAGGACCAGGTGTCGGCCGCGGTCGGAGGGTTCAACCTCATCCGCTTTCGCCAGAACTCCGACATCGAGATCGAACCGTTGGGGGTGAGCGCGTCGCGGCGCACGGCGCTCAACCGGCGCCTGATGATGTTCTACACCGGCACGAGCCGGCTCGGCAGCCAGGTGGCCTCGGAGATCGTCGCGTCGATCAACGAGCACAAGGCGGTGCTCGAGCGCATGCACGAGATGGTCGGCGAAGCGGCGGCGATCTTGCGCGGCGGCGACGACCTCGACGCCTTCGGCCGCCTGCTGCACGAGTCGTGGCAGCTGAAGAAGCGCCTGAGCGCGCGCGTTTCGAACGACACGATCGACGCGATCTACGATGCCGCGCGCACGCACGGCGCTTTAGGGGGCAAGCTGCTGGGTGCCGGCTCGTCGGGTTTCATGGTGTTCTACGTGCCGCTGGAACGCCAGGCCGAGCTGCGGCGCGTCCTGCGGCACCTGCTCGAAGTGCCGTTCCGCTTCGCGGACGAGGGTTGCACCTTGCTGCACGCGGTCGAAGCGCTGACCGCGACCGACGTCGGGAGTCAGGTCTGAAGCGTCGTAGGCCGATACATGAGGTTGGCCAGTTTCGTCCGAACCGTCCTCGCCGCGTCAGCCCCGGGGATCTAGCCGTTTTCAGGAGGCGGTGATGACCGCGACTTTGCATCTGCCCGTGCCCGACTTGCCCCGCAAGGCGAATGCGCTTCGCAACACCGTGCTCGAGATGGGCTACGCCCACGGCGGCCACATCTCGACCTCGTTCTCGTGCATGGAGATCTTGGTCGCGCTCTACTACGGCAACGTGCTGCGGATCGACCCGAACGACCACGCATGGCCCGAGCGCGACCGCTTCATCCTGAGCAAAGGCCACGCCGAGACGGCCCTCTACGCGGTGCTGGCCGATCGCGGCTTTTTCCCCGCCGCGTGGCTGCAGGAGAACTACCGGCGCGGCCTGTGCCGCCTGGGCGGACACGTCGACTCCAAAGTGCCCGGCGTCGAGCTGAGCACCGGGTCGCTCGGGCACGGGCTGGGCGTCGGCTGCGGCTTGGCGCTGGGCGCGCGCATGGACCGTTTGGCGTGGGCGACGTTCGTGATGCTCGGTGACGCCGAGTGTTCCGAAGGGTCGGTGTGGGAGGCGGCGATGTTCGCGGCCCAGCACCGGCTCGGCAACCTCGTGGCGATCGTCGACCGCAACGCGATCGGCTCGCTCGACCACACCCGCAATTACGTGGCCCTCGAGCCCTTGGCCGACAAATGGCGCGCCTTCGGGTGGGAGGTCGTCGAGGTCGAACGAGGCCACGACTTCGCGGCCTTGCTGGCGGCGCTGCCGGCAGGGCGTCCGCTCGAGGGCGAGCGCCCGCGCGTCGCGATCGTGCACACGGTCAAGGGCAAGGGGATTTCGTTCATGGAAGACGACCCCGTCTGGCACGTGCGCGCCGTGACCGCCGACCTCATCGAACGGGCGCGTGAGGATTTGCGATGGAGACCTTGACGACCCCGGTGGGGGCGCTGTCCAAGACGGACATGCGCGACGCGTTCTTCACGACGCTGCTCGAACGCGCGCGGACCGACCGGCGCATCGTCGTGCTCTCGCTCGACTTCGGCGCGCCGAGCCTCGACCGCTATCGCGCGGACTTGCCCGAACAGTTCGTCAACGTCGGCATCTCCGAGCAGAACGCGATCTCGACCGCGGCCGGGCTCGCACTCACCGGCAAGACGGTCGTCGTCTACTCGATCGCGAGCTTCATCACGACGCGCGCGCTCGAGCAGATCAAGCTCGACCTGTGCGCGATGCGGCTGCCGGTGACGATCGTCGGTGTCGGCGCCGGCTACGCCTACACCCACGACGGCCCGACCCACAACGCCCTCGAAGACATGGCGTCGTTGCGGGGGCTCGCGCACCTGACCGGCATCTGCCCCTCCGATCCCGAGATGGCGCGGGCGCTCGTCGCGGCGTTGCCCGGAAGCGGCGGGCCGACGTACCTGCGGCTCGACCGCGGCAAGTGGCCGGTGCTCTACGATCCCGCGCGCTACGATCTGCGCCGCGGCCTGCAGGTGCTCCGCGCGGGCGAGCGCGTCGCCCTGGTGGCTAGCGGGGTGATGGTTCACCGCGCGTTGGAAGTGGCCGATGCGCTCGCGCTGCGCGGCGTCGCCGCCGGCGTCGTCGACCTCTATCGCTTCAAGCCGGTCGTTCCCGGCGAGTTGGCCGCGGCGCTGGGCGAGGCGCGCGCGGTCGTGACGATCGAGGAGCACACCGCGCAGGGCGGCGTGGGCGGCGCGGTTGCCGAGGCGATGGCCGACGCCGGCGTCGTGCGGCCGCTCAAGCGCTTCGCCATCGCCGACGCGCTGCTCTACGCCTACGGCGACCGCGACGCGCTGCACGCAGAACGCGGTCTCGACGCCGCCGCCGTGACAGACCGCGTGGCCGACTGGCTGGCAGCCCTGCGCGCATGACGGGAATCGCACCGCTGACGTTTCGCAAGATCATGGTCACCGGAAGCGCGGCCGTCACCGGCGCGGCGGTCAAGGCTGCCGCCGCCGGGTACCCCGCGACCGAGTTCGTGTTCCTGACCTCGCGCGACTGCGATCTGACCGACGCCCGCGCGACCGCGGACATCGTCGAACGGCTCGCGCCCGATGCGATCTTGCACTTGGCGGCGGTCAGCGGCGGCATCGGGTTCAGCTCGACCCATCAGGCGAGCATGCTGCGCGACAACACCCTGATGGCATTCAGCGTGCTCGAGGCAGCGCGCCGGTGCGGCGTCGCCAAGACGTTGATGACGCTGACGACCGGCATGTATCCGCCCGGGGCGCCGCTGCCCTTGACCGAGGACAGCATCCACGACGGGCAACCCCACGGCTCGAACTACGGCTCCTCGTTCGCGAAACGGTTGATCGAGCCGGCGATTCGGGCCTATCGCGAGGAGTACGGGCTGCCGGTCGTCGGCGTGATCCCCAACGGCATCTTCGGCGAGCACGACTACTTCAATTTCGACGACGCGGCGATGCTGCCGGTGCTGATCCGGCGCTTCTACGAGAGCCGCAACACGACCGAGCCGATCGTCGTCTGGGGCGACGGCTCGCCGCTTCGCGAATATACGTACTCGGGCGACGTGGCGCGGGCATTCCTGTGGGTGCTGCACCACTACGACGACGCCCAAGTGCTCAACACCGGCACGGTCGAGGAGAACAGCGTCGCCGGGATCGCCTTCATGATCGCCGACATCCTCGGCATCGATCGCGGTCGCATCGCGTTCGACGTGACCAAACCGGCCGGCGTCGCGCGCAAGAACACCGACAACTCGCGGTTCGTCGCGCTGTCGAACTTTCGCTACACGCCGTTTCGTGAAGGCCTCGAACGGACGATCCGCTGGTTCGCCGACGCGTACGAAAACGACCGCGGTTCGATACGGCTCTACTCCAAGCGCCCGGCGCCGGTATGAAGTACCGCGCGCTCGGCCGTACCGGCATCATGCTCTCCGAGATCGGATTCGGCACGTGGGGACTGGGCGGCGACGCCTACGGACCGGCCGACGACGCCGTCTCGAAGGCGACGATCCGGCTCGCCGTCGAGCGCGGCATCACCTATTTCGACACGTCCGACGTGTACGGCGGCGGCCACAGCGAGACCGTGCTCGGCGAAGCGCTCGAGGGAATTCGCGACCGCGCGGTCATCGGGACGAAGGTCGGCCTGCTGCCGCACACCGGATTCGTCATGCCGACGAATTTCGCGGCCGATCACATCCGGGCCGGGGTCGAGGCGAGCCTGCGGAGGCTGCGGACCGACTACATCGACCTCTACCAGCTGCACAGCCCCGAGCTTCACGAACTGACGCCTGAAGTCGTCGATACGTTGCGCGCGCTGCAGACGAGCGGGAAGATCCGCGCGTTCGGCATCTCCTCGCGCTCGCCCGCGGATGCGCTCGCGGCCCTGCGACAGTTCGATTTCGCGTTCGCGCAAGTCAACTACAACCTGATCGACCATCGCGCGGCCGACGACGGCGCGTTCGCGTTCGCGCTCGAACAGGGGGTGGGAATCATCGCCCGCACGCCGCTGTGCTTCGGCTACTTGACGGGGCGGCTGAGCGCCGAGTACCAGTTCGTCGGTCGGGATCACCGCGCCAATTGGCCCGCCGACCAGTTGCGCCGCTGGGCCGCGGCCCCGGGGCTGTTCAACCATCTCTTCGGCGGCGCGACCGGACGCACCGCGGCCCAGTTGGCGCTGCGCTTCTGCTTGATGCAAGAGGCGGTGACGACCGTGATCCCGGGGATGATGAACGAGGAAGAAGTCGAGGAAGACGTGGCCGCCTCCGGCCTTCCGCCGCTGACGCCGGCGGAGCTGGATGAGATCGGGGCGATCTACCGCGACAACGTCTTTTTCGATCGCACGGCCAAGCAGAGGGGCCGGCAATAGCGCCGCAATCCGCCGCCCTCGGACCGCGCGAACTGGCCGAACTGTTCGGCGGCGATGCACTCGAGGTCGCGCGGTCGTGCGGCGCGTTGCTGGCGGCGACCGATCTGGGATACGTTCGCCTCGCCCCGGACGAGCGCGACGGCGTGCTTCGCGAAGCGGTGGGGCGGCTCGAGGATGCGGCCCTTCCGGTGGCCGGCAGCGGGCGGTTGACGGACTGGGAGGCCGGCTGGACCGAAAACCTCGACGAGTTCCTTGCGAGCGGCTTCGCGCTCGAGGCGCTCGTTCCGAAATACATCCAGCCGAACAAGGTGATCCGGCTACTCGGCGATTACGCCCGCCCGACGAACCCGCACTTCATTCGCGACTACACGGTCGTGTACCGCGCGTGGCTGGCGCAGCGCTTTTTCGCCGACGCCGCTGCGATCTACGAGTTCGGGTGCGGCCCGGGCTGGCACGTCGCGTCGTTCGCGCAGACCTTTCCCCGCACGCCGATCGTCGGGCTCGACTGGGCCGCGCCGTCGCAGACGATCTTGGGCCACTTGGCGGCGCGCTTCGGTTGGAACGTCACCGGGCGCCGGTTCGACTTCTTCGCTCCCGACGCGACGGTGGCGTTGCCGCCGGGGACCGCCGTGCTGACCTTCGGCGCGCTCGAACAAGTCGGCGACCGGCACGAGGCCTTTCTCGCATACTTGCTCGCCAACCGGCCGCTGCGCTGCGTGCACGTCGAGGGGTTCAACGAGCTCTACGAGCCGGCCGGTCTGCTCGACTACCTCGCGCTGCGCTACCACCGCAAGCGCAACTATTTGTGGAACCTGCTGACGCGCTTGCGGGAGCTCGAGCGTGAAGGCCGCGTCGTCATCGAGGGCGTGCACCGCCAGCACTTCGGCAATCGTTTCGACGATCCGTATTCGACCGTCGTGTGGCGGCCGGCGTAACAAGGGAGAAGCGCATGTCCTACGATGCCAGCTTTGCGGTCGGTCCCGGCGGCGACCCGCCGCCCGAGATCTCGGTGCTGAGCGCGAACAAGAACCACGGCCGTTACATCGAGGAAAACATTCTCTCGGTGCTCGCGCAGCGGGGCGTGACCTACGAGCACATCGTCGTCGAGGGCGGCTCCACCGACGAGTCGCTCGCGGTGCTGCAGCGCTATCCGCACCTCGTGTGCAAGGTCGCACCGGAACTCAACGTCGACGAAGCGTTCGCCGAAGCGGCGCGCATGGCGCGCGGCAAGTACATCATGGTCACCACCTCGACCGACGGCTACTTGGGCACGCACTGGTTCCGCAAGGCGGTCGACGTCCTCGAGGCCGATCCGGACCTCTCGCTCGTGTGGGCCAACACGCAACACATGAGCGAGGACGGCTTGCTGCTGCACGTCGCGTGGCCCGACTACTTCAAGACGCCGCCGCCGCAGAAGTTCGAGATGTTCTTCAAGTTCATCCAGTCGAGCGAGTTGACGTACCTTCCCGAGCTGAACTACTGCGTGCGGCGCGACGTGTTCATGGAGTGCTTTTTCAGCAACGACGCCGACGACGAATTCGAAGAGATGAAGGAGCTGCACTATTTTCTGCGCTTCTTGTTCAAGTTCCAGCAGCGCGGGTATCTGGCGCACTACGTCAACGTCGTCGCGAACTTCGGGCGCACGCACAAGGGACAGTATACCGAGGTGGTGACGGCCGACGGCCGCATGGGACGTTTCGACGCGCTCTACGCTCAGGCCGTCGAGCGGTATCGCAAGCTCCTCTGGTCGGGGCGCGCGCATGAATTTCGCAACGGCAAGGGCGAGGTGATCGGGCGCTTCAACTGGCCCACGCTCGTCTTCG
This sequence comes from Vulcanimicrobiota bacterium, assembly GCA_963749395.1. Lineage (GTDB taxonomy): Bacteria > Vulcanimicrobiota > Vulcanimicrobiia > Vulcanimicrobiales > Vulcanimicrobiaceae > CAVVMT01. The sequence continues at coordinate 315,480 of CAVVMT010000011.1, read as the reverse complement.
ACGTCGGCGCCAACGTCGGCGACAAGGCCGCGCGCTTCCTCGAACATCACGCCCGGGTCGTCTGCTTCGAGCCGATCCCCGACTGCGTCAACCAATTGCAGACGCGCTTCGCCGGGAACACGAACGTCACGATCGCGCCGATCGCGCTGGGGGCCGCGCCGGCCACGCTGCCGCTCTCGATCTGCTCGCAGGCACCGACGATCTCGACGTTCTCCGACGAGTGGAAACACGGGCGCTTCAAGGACTACACCTGGGACCGCACGATCGAAGTGCCGGTCAGAACGCTCGACTCGGCGATCGCGCAATTCGGCCTGCCGGACTACTGCAAGATCGACGTCGAGGGCTTCGAGTCGCAGGTGATCGAGGGGCTCTCGCAGCCGATTCCGGTCGTCTCGTTCGAGTTCGCGAAAGAGGCGATGGGCAACGCCGTCCAGTGCGTCAGGCGGCTCGCCGGCCTGGGCTACCGGCGGTTCAATCTGATCTACGGCGCGGAAGCGGTGTTCCGCCACCGCGAGTGGATCGACGGCGAGGCGCTGCTCGCGGAGCTCCAAGGCCATCCGGAGCCGTTGATGTGGGGCGACGTGTATGCGGCTTCGGTGCCGTCGATCTCGCCGCGCGTCGAAACGCTCTTGCCCGCGCAGCCGGGCAGCGAAGAGGAACCGCGGCCCGGCGCCGGGACGCTCGAGGTGCTCAAGTGGCGTGGCCTCGCGTACGACGGCGTGCCCGTCCGGCTCCACTTGGGGTGCGGCGAGCAGCGGCTGCCCGGTTACGTCAACATCGATTATCCGGCCGAACAGCACAACGTGATGGCGGTGCGACCCGACCTGACCGCCGACATCACCGCCCTCACGTTCCCGCCCGGCAGCGTCGACGAGATCCGGTTGCACCACGTGTTCGAACACTTCAATCGCGTCGTCGCGCTGGGGCTGCTCGTGCGCTGGCACGAGTGGTTGCGGCCCGGGGGACGCCTGACGATCGAGACCCCCGACTTCGAGAGCGAGGCGCGGGCCTTCTTGACGCCCGGGCGCTCGTTCGGGGAGCGCATGTCGGCGATCCGCAGTCTCGAGGGCGATCAAACCGCGGCCTGGGCCTATCACGTGGGGCACTGGTGGGGCGAGCGCTTCGAGATCACGCTCGCTCAACTCGGGTTCGCGCCGGTGACCGTCAGCCGCAGCGTTTCGGGCCATCAGCCGCCGCTGCACAACGTGACCGTCGACGCGACCCGCGGCGCAGACCGCAGCCTGGGACAGCAATTGGCAGCCGCCGACGCGCTACTCTGGAACAGCACCGTCGCCGACGCCGAGCGCCCGACTTGGACCGAATGGACGCACCAATTGCGGGCGTTCTTGGGCGCCGGGAACGCGCCCGGCGGCCCGGTCGCGCACGCTGCGCTGCGCATCGGATGACGGCCCCTGCATCCGCGCTGCGGCGCGCGGTCTTCCTCGACCGCGACGGCGTGCTGATCCGCAATCACGTGCGCGACGGCCTTCCGTACGCGATCACCGCCGGCGACGAAGTCGAGATCATCGAGGGCGTACCGGAAGCGTGCGCGGCCCTGCGGGCGCTGGGCTGGCTGTTGGTGATGGTGACGAATCAACCCGATGCCGCGAACGGGCGCACCCCGCGGGAGTTCATCGAGGGGACGAACGCGCGGCTCGTGCGCGAGCTGCAACTCGACGACATCCGGGTCTGCTGGCACGACGACCGCGCGGGCTGCGACTGCCGCAAGCCCAAGCCGGGGATGCTGCTTGCGGCGGCGCGCGAGCTGGGGATCGACCTCGCGGCCAGTATCGCGGTCGGCGACCGCTGGCGCGACATCGGGGCCGGCAACGCCGCCGGCTGTCGCACCGTCCTCGTCGACTACGGTTACCGCAATCAGCCGGCCTCGGCCCCCCATCACACCGCGAAGTCGCTGCGCGACGCGATGCCGTGGATCCGCGCCCAATAGTCCGCTTTCGCCGGTGGGGTGCCAGGAGATTCGCCGTGCCGCACAATATGCGGCGAGTGAACGCTTTAGCCCCGGAATGATGGAGGTATGGTTTGTCGCGTCAGGTTCTCAAGCCGCTCAACGACCTCTTGGTGGTGGGCTCGGTAGCGATCGACAACGTCGAGACGCCCTTCGGGAAGGCCCCCAACGTGCTGGGCGGCGCCGCTTCGTACTTTTCGCTCGCCGCTAGCCTGTTCACCCCGGTGCGCCTGGTCGCGGTCGTGGGAAAGGATTTCCCGGCCGAGTACCTGCGCTGGTTCGAGGAGCGCGACATCGACCTGGCCGGCCTGCAGCGCGACGAGGACGGCTCGACTTTCCGCTGGACCGGCGACTACGGCTACGATCTCAACGTCGCGCGCACGATCGACACGCAGCTCAACGTCTTCGCGTCGTTCAAGCCGCAGCTCCCGCAAGCGTATCGCGACAGCCGCTACGTCTACCTCGCCAACATTTTGCCGAGCGTGCAGGGCGACGTCCTCGCGCAGATCAAGGCGCCGCAATTCGTCGGGCTCGATTCGATGAACTTCTGGATCGAGAACCCCGAGACGCGGGCGCTGCTCGCGGCCGTCATCGACAAGGTCGACGCAGTGTTCATGAACGACGCGGAGCTGCGGCAATATACCGGCGACTACAACCTCGTCGCGGGCGCGCGCAAGGTGCTCGCGCAAGGGCCGCGCGTCGTCCTCATCAAGAAGGGCGAGCACGGCGTGCTGGCGGTCGGGCGCGACGGCGTCTTCGCCGCGAGCGCCTTCCCGCTCGACTCTCCGATGGACCCCACCGGCGCGGGCGATACCTTTGCCGGCGGTTTCATGGGCCACATCGCGCAGACCGGTGACACGAGCTGGGGCGGCATCAAGCGCGCCGCGGCGTACGGCTGCGTCGTCGCCAGCTTCACGGTCGAGGACTTCAGCGTCAACCGCCTGCGGTCGTTGACGATGCAAGAGATCCGCGCGCGCTACGCTGCGCTGGCCGACATCACGGCCCTCGAAGCGCAGATCGCCGACGAGATGTACACGCCGGCCGAATGACCGAAGCGGCCGGGACCTCCGGTCGAACGCGCGGGATCGTGTGCCTCCACATCGGCACGCACAAAACCGGCACGAAGACGATCCAATCGTTCCTCGCGGCCAACCGCCAGGCGCTCATGCCCGCGGGCGTCTACGTGCCGCTTGCCGGACGCCACAAGATCGACGAGGAGTCGCTCCCGCTGAGCGACGGGCGCAACTTCGTGCGCAAGTTCTTCACCCCCGGGCATCACGTCGTGGCCTGGGAACTGCGCGCCGGCGAGTCGAGCGAAGCGCTGCTCGCGGTCGCGGCGGAGATCGCCGGCGCGCAGGCGCCGGTTGCGGTGATCAGTTCGGAGGAGTTGCACCCGCTCTATCGCCGCCCGCGCTCGCTGGCGACGATCCGCGACGCGTTCGCCGCACACGGGTTGGCCACGTTCGTCGTCGTCTATTTCAGGCGCCAAGACGAGTACGCGGAGTCGCTCTACGGGGAGTACGTCAAGGCCGGATTCGCGCGGCGCTTCGAAGACTACCTGGAGACGATCCTGCGCGACGGCGCGTACGTTCCGCACGACGGCGCGGCGCCGATCGAGTTCGAGTACTCGCGCCTGCTCGCGCCGTTCGTGGCGGTGTTCGGGTCGCATTCGCTGATCGTGCGGGCGTACTGCTCCGGGGCGCCGCCCGAAGCGCTGCCGGTCGATTTCCTCCACGTCCTTTCGGCCCTGCGCGGCCCCCTGACGCTCGCCGGCTTGAACGATCCGCTGCCGCAGGCCAATCAGAGCCAAACCTTCCGGGAGCTGCTCGAAGGAGTGCGGGTTGCGCTCCCGGCGGGACCGGGCGCCTCACTCGACGAGTTTCTGGCGGGCAACGTTCCACAGGGCCGCCGGGCGGAACTCGACGTGCGCTTCCGGCTGCTTACGCACAGCGATGCGGTCGCGATGATGAAGCGCTTCCGCGATGACAATGCGCTGCTCGAACGCATGTCGGGCTGCGTCGTCCCGCTGCGCGACGAGGGCGACGTACGGCCCCTCGGCGACCCGGTTTGGGAGACGGCGGCCCTTCACCGCACCGTGCTCGCGCGAGCCTTTGCGGAATGGTCCGCGCCGCCGCCCGCATAAGCCTCAGGCGCGCTCGACGCCCTTGTTGGGCGGACCGGCCATGCCGAGAAATACCAGGGCGGCGCGATCGAACCGCAGCAGCTCCTCGCCGTCGAGGCGGCCCAGACGGGTGCCGAGCTTGCTCTTGGAAATGGTCGCGATCTTGTCGACCATGAGGCGACTCGGCCGGAGCAGACCGTTTTCCGGAGTAGGATCGATCGCCAGCCGGAATAGGGGAGCGTCTGCAGCGTCTGCAGCGTCTGTCGTGAACGGGCAGACCGTAACCGAAGGGGTGGCGTCGAACCGGTCGTCTTGGACGATGGTGACCGGGCGTGGTTTGCCGGCATCCTCGGCCCCGCCACCAGGGGGTTCCGGGGCGTGTTATACTCGTTGGGTTCGACCCAATTTCGCCGGCCATGAGGGGCGGCGTGATGGTCTCGAGAGCGAGGCGCCAGGGAGGGCTGCCGAGCGAGATCAGAAGGAGCACACCTTGGCATCCGTTATTTCCATGAAGGCCCTGCTGGAAGCAGGCGTCCACTTCGGGCACCAGACGCGGCGCTGGAACCCGAAGATGAAACCGTACATCTTCCAAGAGCGCAACGGCATCTACATCATCGATCTCTCCAAGACGGTGATGAAGCTGCGCGAAGTGTACGATGCCGTGCGCCAGATGGCGCGCGAGAACAAAGTGATCCTGTACGTCGGCACCAAGAAGCAGGCCCAGGACGCGGTCAAAGAAGAGGCCGAGCGCGCCGGGACGTTCTTCGTCAACCAGCGCTGGCTCGGTGGGACGCTGACGAACTTCTCGACGATCCAGAAGCGGATCGCGCGCCTGCGCGAGCTCGAGGGGATGAAGACCCAAGGCACCTTCGACCTGCTTCCCAAGAAGGAAGTGTCGAAGCTGCAGGACGAGCTGACCAAGCTCGAGCGGTTCCTGGGCGGCATCAAAGACATGCACCGCCTGCCGGACGCGATCTTCATCGTCGATCCCAAGAAAGAGCGGATCGCCGTCCTCGAAGCCCGCAAGCTGAAGATCCCGATCATCGCGGTCGTCGACACGAACTGCGATCCCGACGAGATCGACTACCTGATCCCCGGCAACGACGACGCGATCCGCGCCGTCAAGCTGATGGTCTCGAAGATCTCCGACGCGATCATCGAAGGCCGGACCGAGACCGAGAGCGCGTACGACGCCTCCGACTACGAGCAGCAGTACGCCGACTACCAGGACGAGCCCGACGCGCCGGCCTTCGTCCCGGCCCCTGCCCCGGCGCCCGCGCCGGCCGCCGCTGCCCCCGCTGCCGAGGCTGCAACGCCCGTGCAGGAGGCGGCGGTCTAACCAAACCGAAAAGCCGAAACGTTCGGCAAAACTGGGAGGCCCCGCGCGGGGCCTCTCTTTGAGATGCAAAAAAGTTACTGGAGCAACATGAACACCGCGACCCCGTACAAACCCGCCGCCGACGACGTCAAGCGCTTGCGCGAAGAGACCGGCGCCGGCATGATCGATTGCCGCAACGCCCTCGTCCACACGACCGGCGACTTCGAGCGCGCTCGCGCCCACCTGCAAGAGCAAGGCCAAGCCAAGGCTGCCAAGAAGGCCGAGCGCGCCGCGAACGAGGGGTTGATCGGGTCGTACATCCACGCCGGCGGCAAAATCGGCGTGCTCGTCGAGATCAACTGCGAGACCGACTTCGTCGCGCGCAACGAGCGCTTCACCGAGCTCGTGCGCGACGTGGCGATGCACGTCGCGGCGATGTCGCCGCTCTACCCCGACCGCGAGTCGGTGCCGCCGGCCGAGATCGAAGCCGTGCGCAACGAGCTGCTCAAGTCGGTCCCCGAAGACAAGCGCGCCCACGCGGACCGCATCGTCGAGGGCCGTCTCAACAAGTGGTACGAGGAGCACGTGCTGCTCGAGCAGCCGTTCGTCAAGAACGACGACGTCACGGTCGGCGAGCTCGTCAAGAGCGTCGCCGGCATCCTCGGCGAAAACATCAAAGTCCGCCGCTTCGTCAAGTTCGCGCTTGGAGATTAACACGGCAATGTTGTTGAGCGCGCCCTCGGGGAATCCAACTCAAGCCACCATCGTGAGCGCGCGTGAGGCCCGGGGGCCCCGTCGCACGCAGTGCGATGGGGGGCGCGGAGCTAGTAGCGCAGCGCCTTTCAAACTGCGTGTGGCACCGGAGCGCTTTTGAACATGGCGCCGAAATATCAGCGCGTACTCGTGAAACTCTCGGGCGAGGCATTTGCCTCGTCCGATTCACAAGTGGACGTCGAGACGACGACGGCCATGGCCAAGGCGATCCAAGAGGTGCACAACGACGGCATCTCGATCGCGATCGTCGTCGGCGGAGGCAACATCTGGCGCGGCAAAGCGCACGAAGCGGCCGGCATGGAGCGCGCGACCGCCGACTACATGGGGATGCTCGCGACCGTGATCAACGCGCTCGCGCTGCAGGACGCGCTGGAACGCCTCGGCGTGCCGTCGCGCGTGCAGACCGCGATCGAGATGCACCAGATCGCCGAGCCGTACATCCGCCGCCGCGCGATCCGGCATCTCGAAAAAGGCCGCGTCGTCATCTTCGCGGCCGGCACCGGCAACCCGTACTTCACGACCGATACGACGTCGGCGTTGCGCGCCGTCGAGATCGGCGCCGAAGCGATCCTCAAGGCCACGAAAGTCGACGGCGTGTACTCGGCCGATCCGACCAAGGACGCGAGCGCCACGCGGTTCACGCAAGTCGACTATCTGGAAGTGCTGCAGCGCGGGCTCGAAGTGATGGACAATACGGCGCTGACGCTGTGCATGGACAACGGCCTGCCGATCATCGTGTTCGACATGCGCGGCGAGGGAAACATCCGCCGCGTCGTGTGGGGCGAGCAGATCGGCACGTTCGTCGGGCGCACGCGCAGCCACGCGCCGCAGCCCGGTGACTTCTCCGCGTTGGCGCAGAAAGTGCACTAAGCGATGACCGAAACCGTAGAGAGCGTTCACAAAGACACCGAATCTCGCATGGGCAAGGCCCTGGAGTCGACCCGCAGCGAGTTCGCGTCGATCCGCACCGGACGCGCGTCGACCGCGTTGCTCGACCGCCTGCACGTCGAGGCGTACGGCGCGAGCGTGCCGCTGAAGCAAGTCGCGACCGTCAGCACGCCCGACGCGCGTTCGCTCGTCATCACCGTGTTCGACCGCGGGACGGTCGGCGCGGTCCGCAAGGCGATCGAGACGAGCGACTTGGGCCTCACGCCCAACATCGACGGGTCGACGATCCGCCTCTCGATTCCGCCGCTCAACGAAGAGCGCCGCAAAGACCTCGTCAAAATCGTCCGCAAGAAGGGCGAGGACGGCAAAGTTGCGATCCGCAACATCCGCCACAAGGCCGTCGACGAGCTCAAGACGATGCACAAGGACGGCAACCTCACCGAAGACGCGAACAAGCGCGCCGGCGAACAGATTCAGAAGTTGACCGATCGCTTCATCAAAGAGATCGACGCGCTCGTGGGACACAAAGAGAAAGAGATCATGGAAGTCTGATGGAGGCCACCGCCTCCGACGCGACCGTGATCATGGAGCGCGAGCCGCTCGCGCGGCGGGCTCTTTCGGATCGTCCGGTACGGCTGCGCATGTTGCTGCCGCCGTATCCCGCCTTCGGCGTCGGCGCATTACGCGTCTTGCGCGTGCGCGAACGCGAATCGTACCTCGAGGTGGTCGCCGGTTACGAGCGGTACGAGCGCCGCGACGGGTAAGCGGCGCCCTCAGCGGTTGGTCATCGGCCTCATCCTCGCGATCGTCGGGATGGGGTCGGTTTTCTATGCGCCCGCCTTCGCGCTCGTCGTCATCGCGATCGCGCTCGGCTCGTTGCGCGAGTTCGCGCAGCTCTCGGCGCGCAAGGGCACCCAGATCGAATTTCCGGTCGCCTTCGCGGCCGTGCTGCTCTACGAGTTGCTCACCGCGTTCGGGTGGATCCACCGCTACGAGGGCGTGCTGCTCGGGGCGACGGTGTTGCTCGCGCTCGGCTCGGCGACCCTCGGCGCGCGCGGAAATTTCCTCGCGCGCGCCGGCTACACGCTGCTCGCGGTGCTCTACATCGGCAAGCTGCTTTCGTACTTCATCGCGATCCGCTCGATCCCCGGGCTCGGCATCCCGCTGACGTTGTACGCGATCATCCTGATCGCGCTGACCGACATTTGGGCGATGATCGTCGGGGTCGCGATCGGCAAGACGCCGCTGACCCCGATTTCGCCGCGCAAGACCGTCGAAGGGTCGCTCGGCGGCCTCGTCGCCGCGACCTTGGCCGGGGCACTGTTTGCGATCACGCCGGCACTCGGCTTCACGTGGTGGCAAGGGGCGCTGACCGGCGCGCTCGTCTCGCTTGCGGCCCAAGCCGGCGACCTGGTCGAGTCGGCCCTCAAGCGCGACGCCAAGGTCAAAGACGCGGGGACCGCGATCGGCAGCCACGGCGGCGTGCTCGACCGCTTCGACTCGTACATCTTCGGCGGGATCGCGTTCTACTTCGCGATGTTCCTGATCGGCATCGTCCCGTCGCGATGAGAAGCACCGCGAACGACGACGGCGAACGGACCGCGATGATGTTGCTACGGGGCGGCGCGCCTTGAACCCCAAAACCGTTGCGATCCTCGGCTCGACGGGTTCGATCGGGCGGCAAGCGCTCGATGTGATCGCCCGCTATCGCGACCGCTTCCGGGTCGTGGCGCTGGCGGCCGGGGGGCGCGTCGACGAGCTGATCGCGCAGTGCGCGACGTTCGCGCCGGCGCTCGTCTCGGTGCGCGACGCCGACGCGGTGGCGACGGTCCGCGGTGCCCTGGGTGGCGCCGTGCGGGTCGAGCACGGCCACGACGGCTTGGCGGCGGTTGCGCTCGAGAGCGGGGCCGACATCTTGGTGGCGGCCACCGACGGGGCGGTGGCGTTCGACGCCGTCTTCGCCGCGGTCGAGCGCGGCATCGACGTCGCGATCGCCAACAAGGAGCTGATCGTCGCGGCCGGCGAGCAGCTGGTCGCGCTCGCCGCCCGGAGCGGGGCGCGACTGCTGCCGGTCGATTCCGAGCACAGCGCGCTCTTCCAGTGTCTCGTCGGCGAGCCGCCCGAGCGGATCGCCTCGCTCGTGCTCACGGCCTCGGGCGGCCCCTTCTGGACGTGGCCGGTCGAACGGATTCGCACCGCCTCGGTCGCCGACGCGCTGCGCCACCCGACGTGGCAGATGGGCGTCAAGAACACGGTCGACTCGGCGACGATGATGAACAAAGGGCTCGAGGTTATCGAAGCTTCCAAGCTGTTCGGCTTGCCGGCCGAGCGGGTCGGCGTGCTGGTCCATCGTACGAGCGTCGCCCACGGGTTCGCGATCTTCACCGACGGCAACGTCAAGTGCCAGCTCGCGCCGCCCGACATGCGCCTGCCGATCGGCTACGCGCTCGCCTATCCGGACCGGCTCGAGGAGCACTTCGCCCGCGCCGCCGAGCCGGTCGATCCGTTGGTGGCGCTCGGTGCCGAGGCTGGGGCGCCGGGGCTGACGCTGGCGTTCGAACGGCCCGACCCGGAGCGGTTCCCGTGCTTGGAACTGGCCTACGAGGCGATCCGCCGGGGCGGTTGTGCGCCGGCGGCCCTCTCGGCTGCGAACGAAATCGCCGTGGCGGCGTTTGTAAGAGAGCAGATCCCGTTCGGCGCCATCGCCGGCGTCGTCCAAGCGGGTATGGACGCCGGCAGCTGGCCGGCGGGCAATCTCGACACCGTGCGGGCGGCCGATGCGGTGGCGCGGGTCACAGCGCAAGAAGCGGTCGACGCGGCGGGCATGGCTACCGGAGGGATCAGGGGAAAATCGGCATGATGAGTGCGGTCAATCTAGCGATGGCGTTCGGGGTTCCAAGCCTCGACGGGATTATGAAGCTCCTGGTCTTTCTCCTGATGCTCTCGGTGCTGGTCGTGCTGCACGAGTACGGGCACTTCTTGCTCGCGCGGCTCAACGGCGTGCGGGTCAACGACTTCGCGTTCGGGTTCGGCCCGACGCTGTCAAGTGGACCTCGAAGCGCAGCGGGACGAACTACCGGATCAACGTCTTCCCGATCGGCGGCTACTGCGCGATGCAGGGCGAAGACGGCAAGACCAACGAGGCCGAGCAGCGGCGCGAATACCTCGCCCACGGCTCCAGCGGCTCCGACAACTTCCAGAGCAAGAGCGTGTGGGCGCGGATGGGGATCGTGCTCGCCGGGCCGGCGGCCAACTTCATCGTCGCGATCGCGATCCTGTTCGGCGGCGCGCTGATCTTCGGCGTCGTCGATCAGAAGCACGTCTCGACGGTGATCGGACCGCTCGACCCCGGGCTGCCCGCGGCCGCGGCCGGGTTGAAGACCGGCGACCGGATCGTCACGATCGACGGCGTCCCGATGGCGTCAGGCGATCAGCTCGTGCAGACGATCCATTCCGCCGTCGGCAAACCGCTGCACATCGTCTACGCACGCAACACGACGCTGCACATGGTCGTGATCACGCCGGTCGAACGCAGCGTCGCCGGCAAGATGGTCGGCGTCATCGGCTTCCGCCCGACGCCGGTGTACTTGCGGGTCGGTCCCGTCCAAGCCGCGTCGGTCGCGGTCGGGACCTTCGGCGACCAGTTTTACGGCACGCTGGCGGCGCTCGGCGGGCTCTTCGTCCACCCGGCGGTGACGTTCGACAGCCTCCAAGGCCCGATCGGCATGGCCCGGCTCTCGGCCCAAGTCGAGGACTACGGCTGGGCGCCGTATCTCGAGCTCGCGGCCGCGCTGTCGCTGTCGCTCGGCATCTTCAACCTGCTCCCGATTCCGGCCCTCGACGGGGGCCGCGCGGTGTTCATCATCGCCGAAATGGTGCGCGGACGGCCGGTCGACCCGGAGAAGGAAGCGCTCGTCCACGTCGCCGGCTTCGCCCTCCTGATGGCGGTGATGCTCTTCGTCGCCTATCACGACATCGCCAAGCTCATCGCCGGCAAGGGCGTGCTGTAGGCGCGTGCACGGGAGCCACGCGCGAGCCACGCGCGAGCCACCCGCGAGCCTAAACGAGCCCGCCACAGCTCAGGCTAGTGAGGCAAGAACATTATCGTGCTTAACCTGCGACGGGCCTCGCTCGCGCTGATGCCGAAGGTGCCCCTATGATCCGTCTGCGCCGGGCCTCGAAGCCCGTGTACCTCAAAAACAAGAGCGGTGAGTCGGACGCGAAGGGCGTCTGGATCGGCGGCGACCATCCGATTGCCGTGCAGTCGATGACGACGACCGATACCGCCGACTACGACAAGACGCTCGAGCAAGTCTACGGCCTGACGATGGCGGGCTGCGAGATCGTTCGCGTCACCTGTCAGGACCCGCGCGATGCGGCGGGACTGCCGCACATCGTCAAGCGCTCGCCGGTCCCGATCGTCGCCGACATCCACTTCGACCATCGCATGGCCCTGGCGGCGATCGAAGCGGGCGTCGCCAAGCTGCGGCTCAACCCCGGTAACATCACCGACCCGAAGAAGACCCGCGAAGTCGTCAATCTGGCGATCGAGCGCGGGACGCCGATCCGCATCGGTGTCAACATGGGTTCGCTCGCGCGCGACCTCGAGGAGAAGCTCGGCCACACGCCCGAGGCGATGGTCGAGTCGGCGATGCGCCACGTCGAGATCCTCGAGGACCTCGGACACACCGACATCGTCATCTCGCTCAAGGCTCACGATGCGCCGACGACGATCTACGCCTACCGCTTGATGGACAAGCGCCTGCGCGAGCGCAGCACGCCGTACGCGCTGCACCTCGGCGTCACCGAGGCCGGCCTCCCGCGTGAAGGCACGATCAAGAGCGCGATCGGCTTGGGCATCCTGCTCTGGGAAGGGATCGGCGACACCCTGCGCGTCTCGCTCGCGGCCGATCCGATCGAGGAAGTACCGGTTTGCTGGGGGATTCTCAAGGCGCTCGGCCTGCGCGAGAAGGGGTTCGACATCACGGCCTGCCCGTCGTGCGGCCGGGCGGAGATCGAGGTCGTCGAACTAGCTCGTTCCGTCGAGGCAATTGCCAAGGAGTACACCGCACCGGTGAAGGTAGCGGTGATGGGTTGCGTTGTCAATGGCCCCGGGGAGTCAAAGATGGCCGACGTGGGCGTCGCCGGGGGCAAGGGAAAAGGTGCGATCTACCGCAAGGGCGAGTTGGTGGGAACGTTCCCTGAGGAACGTCTGCTGGGTGCCCTGAGGCTGGAGATCGAAAAGGTCATCGCCGAGCAGTATCCCGACTACGCGCATGAGATAACGCACGATGTGGTGGCCACTGCCTAGCCGGTCCTTCGTCATCACGACCGCCGTCGCCGCGACTATCGCGTCGGCTTGGATGGCCATGGCCGCGCCCGCGACGATCAAGGTCGACGGCGTGAAGATCGTTTCCGACGTCCCGGCGATCGTCCCGGTCGGCGGCAAGAGCGCCTACGTCCCGCTGCGCGCGGTCAGCGGCGGCTTGGGTGCCTACACGAAGTTCGACGCCAAGTCGAACACGATCGAAGTGACGCGCGGCAACGACGTGCTGACGATGAAGATCGGCGACCAGCACGCGAACCTCAACGGCCACCCGATTATGCTCAAGCACGCGCCGTTCGTCGTGCGGGGCCGCACGATGGTCGCGCTCTCGACGGTCGCGAGTGCGCTCGGCTCGTCCGTCCACATGAACCCGACGCGTTCGAGCATCGACGTCGACACGCCCGGCGCCCCCGCCGCGGTGGAAGCGGGCGCCCAGGATGATAGTCAGTAGTGAACGGTAACGGCGCCGCCGGCGACGGCGAGTACGTCGAGATCGACACCTCCGAACAGGAGATGGCGATCGCCTTGGTCGACCGCACCCTGTCCGCGATCGGCGGCCTCGAAACCGACGATGCGGACGAAGCCGCGGAGACGGTCGCCCGGATGTACCTGCGTTTCCTGCGCGCCATCCGCGAAGAAGAGTAGCGGCTTCGGGGCTGACCTCAAACTTCGATCGGTTGGGCGGTGGCGCGCGTCACGTACTCGGCGACGAGTTCGACGCACGCCTCGGGGGCCAGCGCGTCGGTGTCGACGACGAGCTCCGGCGCGGCCGGCGGTTCGTAGGGTGAGTCGATCCCGGTGAAGTCGGCGATCTGGCCGGCGCGGGCTTTCTTGTAGAGCCCCTTGGGGTCGCGCCGTTCGCACGTTTCGAGCGACGCCTCCACGTAGATCTCGTGGAATTTCGCGCCCGCGGCGGCGCGCGCGTTGCGCCGGTCGGCGGCGAACGGCGAGATGAAGGCGGTGACGACGATCGCGCCCGCCTGCGCGAAGAGCGCTGCCACTTCGCCGACCCGCCGGATGTTTTCGGCGCGGTCCTTGTCGCTGAAACCGAGGTCGCTGTTGAGACCGTTGCGCACGTTGTCGCCGTCGAGCACGAAGACGTACATGCCACGTGCGAAGAGACGCCGTTCGAGGGCCATCGCCAAGGTCGACTTGCCGGCCCCCGAGAGGCCGGTCAGCCAAACGACGGCGCCCTTGTGACCCAGGCGCTCGGCGCGCTCCGCTTCGGTGACCAGATGTTGTTCGGGATGCAGGTTCGACGACTGCACGAGCACTTGGCGCACGATGCCGCCGGCGACCGGATCGAAGCCGCGCAGCAGCACGCAGCGCGACGTGATCGGGAGGGTCGAGCGGGTGTCGAGCGGGAGCAGCGAGTCGCTGCGCAGCGAAAGGTCGATCAGCGAGTACTGGGCGGCGCTTTCGGCCTTGGCCGGCTCGAGCGTCGTCGTGTCGTAGACCGCGTCGATCGCCTCGACGGTCACGCGGCATTCGGTCGGCCCGAAGCGTAAGCGGAACACTTCGCCCACGGCCGGCGGCACTTCGTCGAGCCAGAAAAAGGCCGAGCGAAAGCGGCGCGTGAGAACCGGGGCCTCGAGCGGGCCGCTCAGGACGTCGCCGCGTTCGAGGAAGATCGGCTGATCGAGCACGAAGCCGATCGATTCGCCTGTTTTGGCGAACGGCGCTCCGTCGGACGGCCAGCGGCGCAGCGCCGCGACGTTCGCGCGAGCGCGCGACGGCGTGACCATCACCGGGTCGCCGACCGCGAGCGAACCCGACTCGATGCGGCCGACCGCGACGCGCTCGGTGTCGTAGCGGTAGACGTCCTGCACGCGGATGCGCAGCGGTCCGTCGCTCGTCCCGGTGCGGCCGCCGAGCGATGCGAGCGCCTGGGCGATCGTCGGCCCTTCGTACCACGGCATCGTCGTCGCGCGGCGGACCAGGTTGGCGCCCTCGCGAGCGGAGATCGGAATCGTGGCCGCCGGCACGAGCTGATTGGAAGCCAGCAGCGACGTCGCCTCGCGCGACAACGCCTGGAACCGCGTCGCGTCGTACTTCACGAGATCCATCTTGTTGATCGCGACGATGATCTGCTCGATGCCCAGCATCGCGAGCAGGTACACGTGGCGGCGCGTCTGTTCGCTGACGCCCTCGGCGACGTCGACGATCAGGATCGCGGCCTCGGCGTCGGCTGCGCCGCTGAGCATGTTGCTGATGAACTGGCGGTGGCCCGGCGCGTCGATGATCGCGTAGCGGCGATCTTCGTAGGTGAACCAGATGCGAGTCGTGTCGATCGTGATCGCCTGATCGCGTTCGGCCTGCAGCGCATCGAGCACGAAGCTCCACTCGATCGGCACGCCGCGCCGTTCGCTGATCGCGGTCAGCTCTTCGACCTTGCCGTCGGGCAACGAACCGGTCTCGTGCAGCAGCCGCCCGATCAGCGTCGATTTGCCGTGATCGACGTGCCCGACGATGACGATTTCCAGAGGCGCTTGATTCACATGTATCCCGCGGAGCGCAAGCGCTCGAACGCGTCCTCACTGTCGTGATCCATCGTGCGTCCGGCACGCTCGGGAACCCGCGTCTCTTCCAGTTCGCGGATGATCTCCTCGATCGTCGAGGCGTTGCTCTCGATCGGCACGGTGATGTTCTTCTCCCCGAGCGAGCGATAGCGTTTGCCGTCGCGCGCGAAGTACAACGGCACGAGCGGAATGTTCTCGCGCGCGTGGTAGCGCCACACGTCGACTTCGGTCCAGCGCAGCAGCGGATGGATCCTGACGTGCATCCCCTCCGGGACGTCGGTCGCGTAATGGCCCCAGAATTCGGCCGGCTGGTGGCGGAAATCCCAGTCGCCCATCATCGAGCGCGGGCTGAAGATGCGCTCCTTGGCGCGGGTCGCCTGCTCGTCGCGCCTGATGCCGACGATCACGCCCTTATACCCGCCGGCTTCCAGGAGCCGCTTGAGGCCCTCGGTCTTGCGGGCCGCGGCCCGCGAGTTCGGAGCGAGCGACTGATCGACTTCGGACTCGGGCGGACAGATCGGCCCCTGGAAGTCGAGATTCCATTCGGCCACGATGCGATCGCGAAACTCGTAGACTTCGGGCAGTTCCATCTCGGTGTCGAGTTGGATGACGGGGAATGGTACGGCGCCTAAAAAGGCCTTGCGCGCCAGCCACAAGAGCGCGGTGCTATCTTTCCCCATCGACCAGAGCATGCACAGCGGAGTGACCCGGGCGTAGGCTTCGCGAAGGATCTGCACGCTGCTCGCTTCGAGTGCGTCGAGATGGGCGTCGTCGCGCACGGCGACGGACGAGTTCCCCGTAGTCGGCATTCGGCCCAATTCTACGCCCGCCTTATAAGGGGCCTCTCACTTGTGTGTGATGAACGCGCGAACGGCGGTAGCCGTACGTAAAATAAATGCAAAGCCCGACCGCGAGCCAGATGACGAATCGCAGCCACGTGTACGGCCCCAGCCCCTGCGTCGAGAGATAGAGCGAAAGCGCGATGCCGCATGCCGGGAAGAACGGCACGAACGGCGAGCGGAACGGGCGCTCCAGATCGGGCCGCTTGTGGCGCAGCCAGATGACGCCCGCGCAGACGATGATGAAGGCGCTGAACGTCCCGATGTTCACCAGTTCCAGGAGGGCGTCGAGCGGCACGATCGCGGTCAGGATCGCGACCACGACCCCGGTAGTCATCGTCATCCGGGCCGGGGTCTTGAAGCGCGGGTTGAGGCGCGCTACCCAGTCGGGCAACAGCCGGTCGCGCGCCATCACGTAGAAGATGCGCGACTGTCCGAGGAGCGACGTCAGCGCGACGCTGGTCGTGCCGGCTAAGGCTCCGATCGTGATCACGACGTTGAGCCACGGTTGGTGTAGCGGCGCAAGCGCCGCGTCGAGGGCGGCGTTCTGGTCGACCTTGTTCCATGGCACGGCGCCGATCAGCACGAACGCGACCGCACAGTACAGCACCGTACCGATGGCGAGCGAGCCGATGACGCCGACCGGCACGTCGACCTGCGGATTGCGCGTCTCCTCGGCGGTCGTGGTCGCGGCGTCGAACCCGATGAAGGAGAAGAACACGAGCGCCGCCGCCGGGATGATGCCGACGTCGCCGTTCGCCCAGCCGTGCGGCGCGAACGGCACCAGGTTGTGCGCGTTGAAGAGCATGATGCCGGCGACGATGAACACCAGCAGTGCGCTGATCTTGGCGACGACGAACGCGTTGTTCGAGGCGGCGGTCTCGCGAATGCCGATCGCGAGCAACGCCGAGAGGGCGACCACGAACACCGCCCCGACGACGTCCACTTGGCTCGCGCCGGCATCGGGCAACCACCACGCGGCCCCGTGGGCGTAGTGCGCGGTCTGTGCCCAGTGCGGGAGCACGATGCCGGCCGAGGCCAACGCCGCCTGCGCGTACGCGGAGAACTGCTGCGCGACCGGCGCCGCGCTGATCCCGTACTCGAGGATCAAGTCCCAGCCGATGATCCACGCGACGATTTCGCCCAGGGTCGCGTAGGCGTAGGTGTACGCGCTGCCGGCGATCGGGACCATCGCGCCCATCTCGGCGTACGCCAGCGCGGCGAAGAACGAGGCCAAGCCGGCGAGCAGAAACGCGACCACGATCGCCGGGCCGGCCTTGGCGACGCCGGGCCCGATCGTCGTGAAGATGCCGCCGCCGATCATCGTGCCCAGGCCGACGGCGATCAGATCCCGGCCGCGCAGCGCCCGCAGCAACCCGCGCGGCTCTTCGGCGCGCAGCTGCTCGACCGAGGTGATTGCGAACGCGTTTGCCAGGAATCGCGATTTCATGAACCGCACAGTTGCGACGCGTGAAGGAACGATTCATGCGGCGCTCGTCCCGCGTCGCGTATCAAAACCCATGGCTCGCTTTCGAGGTGCACGAGATCGTGCACCCCAACGGTGTCGCCGGCGAGCACGGACTCGTCGTCGTGCCGGGGGCAAGCGGCGTGATCGTCCTCGACGGCGACGATGTCGTGCTCACCGAACAGATGCGCTTTGCGGTCGACCGCGTGATGGTCGAGATCGTCAAGGGCGGGGCCGACGAAGGCGAGACGACGCAAGCCTGCGCCGAGCGCGAACTGCGCGAAGAGCTCGGCTTGGTGGCCGCTCGCTGGACTCCGCTCGGGCCGGCGTACGAGGTGCCTTCGATCCTGACGGCGCCGGTGGAACTCTATCTCGCGCGCGACGTGCGGCCGGTCGCTGCCGCTCCCGACGCGGTCGAGACGATCCGCGCGCGGCGGATGCCGTTCACCCAGGCGCTCGAACTCGCCCTCGGCGGCGGCATCGACGACGGGGTGACGATCGCCGCGCTTGTGCGCGCGGCCGTGGCGGTCGGCCGCATGACGCTCTCGAGCTAGGCCGCTCGGGAGCAGCTCAAGGAACGGCGGATTGCGAGTCCGGCGCGATGCTGCGCGTCGAGGCGACGAGGTTGGCCGCCGCGTGCAGGCTTTCGAACGTGCCGGCATCGGTCCACCAGCCCTCGAGCACGTCGTGGTGAAGGTCGCCTTCGCGGATGTACGCGTTGTTGACGTCGGTGATCTCGAGCTCGCCGCGCGCCGATTGCACGAGCCCGCGACAGTAGTCGAACACGCGCCGGTCGTACATGTAGATGCCGGTCACGGCGTAGTTGCTCTTGGGGTCGAGCGGTTTTTCTTCGATGCGCACGATGCGGCCGTTCTCGAGCTGCGGCACGCCGAACCGCTGCGCATCCGCGACTTCTTTGAGCAGGATCCGCGCGCCTGATGCCTGCTCCTCGAAGCGGCGGACGAACGGCGAGATGTCGTCTTGCACGATGTTGTCGCCGAGCACGACGACGATGCGCTCGCCGTCGGCAAAGTGCTCGCACAGCTTGAGCGCGTCGGCGATCCCGCCTTCGCCCTCTTGATACGTGTAGTAGATGTCCTTGAGGCCGAACTCGCGGCCGTTGCCGAGCAGGCGCAGAAAGTCGCCCGCCGAGTTGCCGCCGGTCACGATCATGATGTCGCGAATCCCCGCGCGGCACAGGGTTTCGAGCGGATAGTAGATCATCGGCCGGTCGTACACCGGGAGCAAGTGCTTGTTGGTGATCTTCGTGAGCGGCCGCAGCCGCGAACCGAGCCCCCCCGCGAGTATGACGCCTTTCATCGTGTCGTCGCTCTCCCGAACGTCAGCGGTGCGCGTACTGCGTGCGATAGTATTCCGCGAACGCGCCGGATTTGATGTCACGCCACCATGACTCGTTGGTACGGTACCATTGCACCGTGGTCGCAAGCCCGGCGTCGAAGTCGACGCGGGGTTGCCAGCCCAGCGCCCGGGCCTTGCGCGCATCGAGCGCGTAACGGCGGTCGTGGCCCGGCCGGTCGAGGACGTGGCGCACGTGGGTCGCCTCGCTGCGACCGCACAACCCGAGCAGGGCGCGCGTGATCGCGAGATTCGTGCGCGCATTGCCGCCGCCCAGGTTGTAGACGTGCCCGAGCGTCCCGCGTTCGAGGACGTGCATGATGCCGCGCGCGTGATCGTCGACGTGGAGCCAGTCGCGCACTTGCAGCCCGTCGCCGTAGACCGGCACCGGCTGGTCGTCGATCAGATTGGTCACGAAGAGCGGGATCAGCTTTTCGGGATATTGGTACGGCCCGTACGTATTCGAACCGCGCGTGATCAGGACCGGCGTTTCATACGTCGTCGCGTAGGCCAGCACTTGCAGGTCGCCGCCCGCCTTGCTCGCCGCGTACGGCGAGCGCGGCCGCGACGGGATCGTCCTCGGCCGACGCGCCCGCTTCGACGTGCCCGTACACTTCGTCGGTGGACACTTGGAGATAGCGCGGCACCTTGTGGGCGCGGACTGCTTCGAGCAGCACGTGCGTGCCGAGGATGTCGGTGCGCAGGAACGCCTCGGGATCGAGGATCGAGCGGTCGACGTGGCTCTCGGCTGCGAAATTGACGATCGCGTCGACGCCGGCGCCGATCGCTTCACGCACCGCGGCCGGGTCGCAGATGTCGCCGCGCACGAAGCGGTAGCGCGGGTCGCCGTCGACGTCCGCGAGATTGCGCGGGTTCCCGGCGTAGGTCATCGCGTCGAGGTTGACGATTCGCACGTCCGGTCGTTCGCGCAGGGCCAGACGGACGAAATTCGAGCCAATGAAACCGAGCCCGCCGGTGACGAGCCACGTGGAGACCATCCCGCCCTGATTCTCTCGCGCGCGTCTGATGCCTGGGCGGAGGCGGATGATCGACGCCAGCGTATCAACCTCTCGATGCATGCTTTGGTGACCGGGGCGGCCGGATTCGTCGGAGGGCACCTCGTGCGCGCGTTGCGCGAACGGGGCGATACCGTCGTGGCAACGTCGCTCTCGAGCGGCCCGGGAATCACCGCGCTCGACGTGCGCGACTACGAAGCCGGACACCGTCTGCTCGATGAGAGCCGCCCCGACGTCGTCTTCCATCTGGCCGGGCAGGCTTCGGTGCGGCTCGCCCTCGACCGGCCGCTCGAAACCTATGAGGTCAACGTCATGGGGACGGTGGGCATCCTCGAAGCCGTGCGCCTCCACGGGCGGCCGGTGCGGGTGCTGCTGGCGAGCTCGGCTGAGGTGTACGGCCCGGGCCGCGAGGAAGAGATGCCGCTGCGCGAGTCGGCGCCGGTGCACCCGGCGAGCGACTACGGCGCGGCCAAGGCCGGGGCCGAAGTGGCGATGCTCGCGGCGTGGCACAGCCGGAAGATCCCGACGATCGTCGCGCGCACCTTCAACCAGATCGGCCCCGGGCAGTCGGAGACGTTCATGCTGCCGTCGTGGGCGCTGCAACTGGCGCGCATCGCGCGCGGCGCGCCGCCGAAGCTGCTCGTGGGCGACGTCGACGTCCTGCGCGATCTGATCGACGTGCGCGACGCAGTCGCCGCATACATCGCGCTCGCGGAATCGGGCGCCCCGGGAGAGATCTACAACGTGGCGCGCGGCAGCGGCATCGTCTTACGCGCGATCCTCGACGAGCTGGTGGCCTGCAGCGGGTGCACGGTCAGCGTCGAGCGCGACGCGGCCCGCTCGCGGCCGACCGATGCGCCGGTGCTGGTCGGTGACGTGTCCAAGTTGCGGGCCGCGACCGGCTGGCAGCCCCTCGTGCCGCTCGCCCGGTCGGTCGAGGACGCGTGGAACGACGCGCTGGAACGGGTCGCCGCCCAGGAGACTACGGCGGGGGCTGGGTCTTCGGATTCCAGCGCGGTTCCGGCGCACCCAACGCATGGTTGATCCAGCGCGACCACACGAAGAGCGCGTCGGAGAGGCGGTTGACGAAGCGGGTGACGTCGGGCGAGATCGGCTCTTCCTCACCTAGCCGTACGAGCAGGCGTTCGGCCCGCCGGCAGACGGTCCGAGCCTGGTGCAGGAAGGCGCCCGCCATCGAGCCGCCCGGGAGAATGAAGGTCGCGAGCGGCTCGAGGGTCGCCTCGGCGGTGTCGATCCCGCGCTCGAGCGCCGTGGCGTCGGCCGCGCCGACCAGCGGCATGCCCTCCCAGCGGTCGGCGGGCAGGGTCGCCAAGTCGGTCCCGATGTTGAAGAGCACGTCTTGCGTCCAGGCGAGCCAGGCGTCGAGGTCGAGCGCCACCCGGACCGCCTTGGCCTGATCGATCGCCCGGCCGCGGGCGACTTCGGCGAGGGCCGCGCGGGCCAGGCCCAGGGTCGTCGAGAGTTCGTCGACGGTGCCATAGGCCTCGAGGCGGGTCGAACTCTTCTTGGTCCGCTGGCCGCCGACCAGGCCGGTCGTCCCGTCGTCGCCGGTGCGCGTGTAGATGCGCGTGTGCTTGGGCATGCGCCGCGGTTCGGGACGGGGACTTGCGCGGCCCGCTACGAACCCCAGGCCTGCCATCATGCCCGATCTTCAGAAAACTCCGCTCGTCAAGGAAATCCCGCCGAAAGCCGCCGATCTGTCGGCTTGGTACACGGCGGTGTGCATCAAAGCCGAGCTCGTCTCGTACGCGCCGGTCCGCGGCTGCGTCGTGCTTCGCCCCTACGGTTTCGGCCTGTGGGAGAACCTGCAACGCGCGCTCGACGACCGCTTCAAGGCGACCGGCCACGAGAATGCCTACTTCCCGTTGCTGATCCCCGAGTCGCTGCTGACCCGCGAAGCCGAGCACGTCGAAGGGTTCGCGCCCGAGGTCGCGTGGGTGACGCAAGGCGGCAGCGAGGTGCTGACCGAGCGGCTCGCGATCCGCCCAACGTCGGAAGTGATCATCGGCGTGATGTACGCGGAGTGGATCCAGTCGTACCGCGACTTGCCGATCCTGATCAACCAATGGGCCAACGTCATGCGCTGGGAGAAGGCGACCCGGCCGTTCTTGCGCACGCTGGAATTCTTGTGGCAAGAAGGGCACACCGCCCACGCGACCGAGGCCGAAGCCGCCGCGGAGACGGCGCGGATGCTCGACGTCTATCGCGAGGTGGCGCAAGACGTCGCCGCCGTCCCGGTGTACGTGGGCGAGAAGAGCGCCGAGCGAACGCTTCGCCGGCGCGACCCACACGTTCTCGATCGAAGCGCTGATGCCCGACGGCAAAGCATTGCAGGCGGGCACGTCGCACGAACTCGGGCAGAACTTCTCGCGCGCTTACGACATCACGTTCTCGGCCGAAGATCAGACGACCCAGCATGCGTGGACGACGTCGTGGGGCATGTCGTGGCGGATGATCGGGGCGGTGATCATGGTGCACGGCGACGACCGCGGGCTGCGCTTGCCGCCCTCTTCTCGCGCCGGTGCACGTCGTGATCGTCCCGATCGTGCGCGGCGAAGGCACGGCGGTCGTCGAGTCGGCGCGCGAACTCGCCGCCGAGCTGCGCGCCGCCGGCTTCCGCGTGAAGCTCGACGACCGCGAAGGCAAGACCCCCGGAACAAGTTCAACGAATGGGAGATGCGCGGCGTGCCGATCCGCATCGAACTCGGCGAACGCGACCTCGCGCAGGGCGTCGCGACCCTCGTGCGGCGCGACAAAGAGTTCAAGGAGCCGGGGCAAAAGACGGCCGTTGCGCGGGCCGAGGTCGTCGCCGCGATCGGCCCGTTGCTCGCGGAGATTCAGACCGCGCTCTACGCGCAGGCCGCCGAGTTCCTTCGCGAGCATACGATCTCGCCGGCGAGCCGCGACGAGTTCTATCGCGCGTGCCGCGAACGTGCCGGGATGATCGAGATCGCGTGGTGCGAGCGGCCCGAGTGCGAGGCGCACGTGAAGGCCGAAACCGGCGCGACGACGCGCAACGTCCGGCGCCCGGCGCTCGCCGCCACCTGCTTGGCGTGCGGTGAGCCGGCGCTCGCGCAAGCCTACTTCGCGCAGAGCTATTGAGCGGGGCGGCGCGCGCGCGGTTCGGCGCCTTCGCGCTGGCGTTGCTGGGCGCGTTCGGTGTCGCGAGCGGCACCGCGCGGGCGACGGCCCCGAGTGTCGTCGCGTTACGCGCGGCCGGACGCGCCGAGGGCAACGATCGCGCGGCGGCCGTGGCGCTTGCCACCGCGCTGCTCGCCCGCGAATGGCCCGCGCAGGTGCTCAAGGTGCGGGTCGACGCGATCGGCGGGCACCGGGTCGCCGGCCTGCTGATCTCGGGCGTCAAGTTCCACGCGCCGCTCGATGAAGCCGGCTTCCTGCGCGAAGTCTCCGCCATCGTCGAGCAGTCGTTCGCGGCCTCCGACGTCGAGGAAGTCGACGTGTGGACCGTCGTCCCCCTCGATGCCGGAAAGGGTGCCATCGTCAGCGGCGACCTCGCCAAGCCGACGTCGCTCACGGTCTACACCGTCACGATACCGCGCGCGCAACGGGCCCGCATCGACGCGATCGTCCGCGACCCGAGCGAAGTCTTCTGGGACCCCGCCTGGCGCGCGTCGCTCGACACCGGCACCCCGACGCACGGGTGAACGGCGCGCCTAGCTCGAATCGTCACTCGGGCTCGCGGAGGTCGTAGCCGCCGGTGGCATGGTAGAACGAGAGGCGCGACGGCTCGTTCCGCGCGAAGCGAACGTTCTCGAAGCAGATCGTCGCCGTATCGTACGCACCTTGACGATTGGGGAGCGGCGCTAACGCCGTTTCGGCGGAGATGAACGCGACGCCGCCGGTCGATTCAAACGTGATTTCCCACGGCACTCGCGTGTACGGGGCGCTCGTGAAGTTGCCGGCGGTGACGATCTTCGACGTCGCGAACGTCTTTGAATCGATCCACATTTGGCGCAAGCGCAAACGGCCGGGGTCGCGCAGGGGATGCAGCACGAGATGGAACTGCGCAGCGTTTCCGTCATCGCTGGTGACGTCTTGGCACGCGATCGCGTAGTCACGCGACTTGGCTGCCACCCTGCCGATCAGCGGCAAGTCGGACGATGACGCGTTCGGCGCGGACTCCGCTAACTCGGTTCGCGCGGGATGCCGGATGAAGCGGGCAAACCCCGCCGCAGCGCGAACTGCACGCCATGATCGCGAGGGTCAGGTTGCCGGCCTTGCCGAGCCGTCCGCAGCTCGAAGCATTGGCGCGCGACAATCCTGGCTGGCAGATCGAGGTAGCATCCGATGGGGAGCTACTCTTGAGCCCCACGAGTTCGGAGAACGGACCCCGGAATACCGAGTTGCTCGTGCAACTGCAGGCGTGGAACCGCCGCACCGGATACGGCAAGGTGTTCGACTCATCGAGCGGCTTCACGATGCCGGATGGTGCGGTGCTCTCGCCCGATGCGTCGTGCATCCCCGGTGACGTCTGGGCGCGGCTGACCGGCGAGGAGCGCTCCGGGTTCGCACCGGTCTGCCCCAGTGTGTGCATCGAGATCGCTTCGCGCAGCGACCGCTGGGCCGATGTGACCGCGAAGATCGATCGCTATGCAGCTTACGGAGCTTCCTACGCCCTCGCGATCGATCCGCAGACCGGCGCGCAGTACACCACCGGACAGCCGCCTCAGGGTCTCTTCATCGACGTTCGCGCCGTTATCGACGCGGCCTCGTGACGGGCCGGCTCGACGGTCTGACAGAGGGCCGCGGGGCGGGGGAAACGCATACCACGGAAAGCGCTTTGAAGGACGCGCGGCGGCTCGCTAGCCGCCGAACCACTGGTGGGAGCTAGGTTGTATCGGAAGACGGTTCTAGGTAACGGTGTTCGGGTGTTGACCGAGCGGATGCCGTACGTGCGCTCGGCGTCGATCGGGATCTGGGCCGACATCGGCTCGGCGGCGGAACGGCCCGAGGTGCGCGGGATCTCGCACCTCGTCGAGCACATGCTCTTCAAGGGCACGGGCCGGCGCAGCGCGCGGGCGATCGCGGAGACGATGGACGGCGTCGGCGGAAACCTCAACGCCTTCACCGATAAAGAATCGACCTGCTACTACGCCAAGGTGATCGACCACCACGTGCCGCTGGCGATCGACGTGTTGGCCGACATGTTCTTGGGCTCGCTCTTCGATCCGGGCGAACTCGCCAAAGAGCGCAACGTCGTGCTCGACGAGATCAAGATGTACGACGACTCGCCCGAGGAGCTGATCCACGACCGCTTCATCTCGACGATCTGGAGCGGGTCGAACCTCGGCGCGCCAACGATCGGCTTCGAGGAGACCGTCGCGCGCTTGGAGCGCGACGATCTGCGCGCCCACATGAACGCGCACTACGGGCCCAATGCCGTCGTCGTCACGGCGGCCGGGAACGTCGATCACGACGAGTTCACCGCGCTGGTCGCGCGTGCGTTCGACGGTTTCAGCGGCGCGGTCGGCGTGCCGGTGCCCGAACGCCCGGCGCTGACACCGGCCACGACCGTGGAATACAAGGACACCGAACAAGCCTACGTCGTGGTCGGCACGCGCGGGCTCTCGCTGCGCGACGACGACCGCTACGTGCTGGCCGTGCTCGACACCGTGTTCGGCGGCGGGATGTCGAGCCGGTTGTTCCAGGAGATCCGCGAGAGCCGCGGCCTCGCGTACAGCGTCTATTCGTTTCAGCAAGCGTACCGCGAAGCGGGGCTGTTCGCAGTGTACGCGGGCACCTCGCCCGAGAACGTTCAGGAGTGCGTCGACGTCGTGCTCGAGCAGTTCGACGCCCTGCACCGCGAGGGCGTCACGGCCGGCGAATTGGCGCTCGCGAAGGAACACCTCAAGGGCAGCATGACGCTCTCGCTCGAGAGCTCGTCGAGCCGGATGATCCGCTTGGGGCGCAACGAGTTCTCGCTCGGGCGATACGTGCCGGTCGAAGAGATCGAAGCGAGCATCGACGCGGTGTCGCTCGACGACGTCGCGCGCTTGGCGCACGCCTTGTTGCCGCGCCGCAACATCGGCATGTGCGTCCTCGGACCGCTCGACGGCTCGGCGGTCTACGGGCCCGATCGCGCCGTGGCATGATCCCGGTGGCGCATTTTTGGGCGCCGCAGCTCGTGCTGGCGATGCTCCTCAACGGCATCGTGCAGGCCATTCAAATCGGCGCCTACGCCGCCCGGCTCGCCGGCGTGCAGTCGGGGCGCATTGCGACCTCGATCTCGCTGTTCAATCTCTTCGTCACCGCGAGCCGGCTGGCGGCGCTTTTTCTCGTCCCGGCGCTGGGGGCGCTCGCCGACGGGGCCGCCGACAGCGCCGCCGGCGGCTTCGTGCCGCAAGCGATCCTGACGCGCTTCGAGTGGCAGATCCGTGCGATCGTCTTCGCGGGTACGATCGGGACCGCGATCGGGGCGATGCTGCTGCCGACGTTCATCATGCTGTTCATGCGCGGGATCGCGTCGTTCGAACGCCGCGGCTCGGTGCTGCACGCGCTCGCGCGCCTTCTGAGCCCGCGCGTCATGTGGTCGATCGTCAGCTCGGTGCGGCCTCCCCAGCCGAGCACTTTCGGGCGCTTCTCCCTCGATCACGTGCCGGTGAAGCTGCTGATCTTCAACACGATCGTCACTGCCGTCTATGCGATCGGGGTCGTCGCCGCGTACCTCGCGAGCGCCTTCAACCTGCAGGCCCGCACCACGGCGGTCGGGCTCTCGGGCCTGATCAACGGGATCGCGACGATCTCGTTCACCCTCGTCGTCGACCCGACGTCGGCCTACATCACCGACCAGGCGGCAAAGGGCGAGCGCCCGGTGCACGAAGTGAAGTCGATGGTGTTCTTCCTATCGCTCACGGCGATCGTCGGGACCCTGCTCTCACAGCTGATCCTCGTCCCGGCCGCCGACGTCATCGCGGCCGGGGCCCACTTGTTCTACCACCCGCACCATTAGGAGCCGCTCTCGTTCGATGATCAACCTTTCCGTGCTGCGCGCCGTCTGTCTCGCGCTCGTCCTCTCGACCGGGACGACGGGATGCGCGTCGAGCATTGCGACGTGGATCGTCAACACGCGCAACGCCCAAGGCGACAACGCCCTCGCGCACGGCACGCTCCAGGACGCTTCGGCGGCGTACAAACTCGCGCTGCAGGTCGATCCGGCAAACGTGCACGCGCGCGCCGGGCTCACCGCCGTGCAGCTCGAGATCGCGGCCCAGGCCTATCGCGATTCGAAGTTCGTCGATGCGCTCGAGGCGCTCGCGATCGCCGCCAAGTACGATCCGCAGAGCGTGCGCCTGCAACAGCTGCGCAGCGACGTCGAGCAGGCGCGCCTGCGGCAGGAGATCGTGCTTTCGAACTACCCGTCGTATCGCGAAACGAACCTGCAGATCCGGCGCGAATACCGCGCCCTCGACCGCAACGTCGCCAAGATCCTCGAGTATCTCAAGGCCTTCGGCTACTCGTTCGACACCGCGCAATTGACGAAGGCGATCGACGGCTCGTACGAGCTCAACGCCGACATCGCGCGGGTGACGAATCGGCTGATCTCGTACCGGCAACTCGTCGAGTCGGGTTCGCCCGAGAGCGAAAAGCGCACCGGGACGCTGGCGCCGGCGGCGTCGCTCTTGCCGCTTCCGTGAAGCAATCGCCGGCGACGGCCGACGTCGTCAGTGCCCTCGCGACCTTGCTCGTGTGCCAACTGGCCGGTGAGATCGTCACCCGCGCGCTCGGTTTGCCGATCGCGGGGCCGGTGCTCGGCATGCTGCTGCTGTTCGCGTACTTGCTCGCGCGCGGGGGACCCTCGCCCGGCCTCGAGCGCACGTCGCTCGGTTTGCTCGACTATCTCGCGATGCTGTTCGTGCCCGCCGGCGTCGGCGCGGTGCGCTACCTCGACGTGCTCGGCCAGCATTGGCTCGCGATCGCGATCGCCGTCGTCGGCTCGACGTTCGCCGCGATCGCCGTGACCGGCTGGACGATGAACGGCGTCGAGGCGTTCGTGAACCGGCGGAGCAACGCCGGGTGACCGGAAGCATCACGCACCTCTGGGTGTATCTCGAGACTCAGCCGCTCGTGTGGCTCACGGTGACGCTCGTCGTGTTCCAAAGCGCGCGCGCGCTCTTCGCGCGCAGCGGCAGCTTTCCGCTGCTCAATCCCGTGCTCGTGTCGGTGGTGGCGATCGGCGCGCTGCTCGTCGTGACGCGCACGCCGTACGAACGTTACTTCGACGGGGCGCAGTTCGTGCATTTTCTGCTCGGGCCCGCGGTCGTGGCGCTCGCGATCCCGCTCTACCGCAACGTC
Organism: Vulcanimicrobiota bacterium; assembly: GCA_963749395.1. GTDB lineage: Bacteria > Vulcanimicrobiota > Vulcanimicrobiia > Vulcanimicrobiales > Vulcanimicrobiaceae > CAVVMT01. The sequence goes on along the minus strand of CAVVMT010000011.1, from coordinate 287,557 downwards.
GCACTGGTCAAGCGTTCGGCGCTCGCGATCGCGGTCGCGATCGTGATCGGGTCGGCCGTCTCGTCGCTCGGCGGCTACGCGCTGGCGCGCGCGCTCGGGGCGCCGCAGTCGCTCGCGCTCTCGCTGCTCCCGAAATCGGTGACCGCCCCGGTCGCGATGGGCATCAGCGAGCGTCTCGGCGGCTCGCCCGACTTGACCGCGGTGCTCGTGATCTTGACCGGCATCACCGGGGCCGTCATCGCGTCGTGGGTGTTCGCACTCGCGCGCGTCGCGGGCTGGCCGGCGCGCGGTTTGGGCGTCGGGACGGCCTCGCACGGCATCGGCACCGCGCGGATGCTGCAACTCGACCTGACCGGCGGCGCGTTCGCGAGTTTGGCGATGGGGCTCAACACGGTCGTCACCTCGCTGATGCTCCCGCTCGTCGTGCCGTGGCTCGGGGTTTCGTGAGCTAGCCGTTCCCGATCAGCAGCTCGCGCAGGTCGGCGATCTCGTCGAGGTGCTCGAGCTGGTCGAGCAGGGTCTGCGACGAGCGGGTGCGTTCGACCAACCGGTGCCATTTGCGCAACACGTCGTCGGTCGCGTCGTAGTCGGGGTACGGCATCCCGCGAGAGCGGTCGAGTTCGCGCGAGTACGTGCGGCCGTCGCGCAGCGCGATCGTCGTGCGGCTCGACCACGCCATGCCCGGTTCGGCCGGCCGCGCCACGCACTCGACGCGCCGCGCGAGGTCGCGAATCGCCGGGTCGGCGAGGTTCTCGTCGGAGAAGCTGCGCGGGTCGCCCGCGTCGCGATAGAGCGCCAGCGCGACGCAGAACGGCACGCTGTGCTGCGCGGCCGTCAGGTCGCCCGGCTCGTGCATCGCGTGGTGGGTCGTGACCCGTTCGCTCGCCTCGACTTTCACGCCGGCAACTTCTTCGGCGGTGAACCGTTCGTCGGCGCGCATCTCCGACGCCGACTGGATCGGCGTGTGCGCCGTCAGGTGCGCGGCGTAGCGCTTGAACCCGAGGTTGCGCGTCTCCCACACCTCGCCCAGGCCGGACCCCAGCCGCGCCGGGTCGGGATCGCGCGCGTAGGCGTGCAAGAATCCGAACTGCCCCTCGAGGATGTCGGGTGGGCCCTCGAAGCCGTCGGCCGCCAGACTCGCGGCCAACACCCCGCCCTCGCAGGCCCGCGCGACGTGCAGCCGTTCGACCATGGCGCCGCGGCCCGCGGCACGGAACGCGAGCAGCCCGGACGAGAACGAACCCGCGATCCCCAACGCCAGTGCGAGGCGCTCCGCGTCGAGGTCCATCAACATCCCGGCCGCGAGGGCCGCGCCGAAGGGCGTCGTCAGCCCCGGCGCGTCGAAGCCCAGCGGCTCGCTCGTGTGGCCCGCCGCGAGGCCGATGCGGAACAGCGCCTCGCACGCGGCCACGAACGCGGTCAGCGCCGCGTGCCCGCCGGCGCGCTGCTCGTGAGCGACCGCGAGCACCGCCGGCACGAGCGCAGCCCCCGGATGAACGCCGGCGGCAGGATAGCGATAGCTGTCGAGTTCGAATGCGTGCGCGAGGGTGCCGTTGGCGAACGCCGCCAGTGCCGCGCTCGAGCCGCGCGTCGAGCCCGCGATCGGGCAGTCGCCGCTTCCGTTGCGCAACGCGTACGAGATCGCAGCCTGGCTCCACGGGAATTGCGTGCCGAACGTCGCCGCGGCTACCGTGTCGATGAAGCAGTGCTTGGCTCGCAGGATCACGTCGGGTGGGATGTCGCTGAACGCGAGTTCGGCGGCGAAGGCGGCGAGCCGTTCGGCCGCGGTGGCGGTGCTCACGCGTTCAGTGGCTGCCGGCGACGTTGCGGACATCATGGCTCGTTTGGCCCGCGCCGTTGTGCTCGATGCGCTGCTGTAGCGCGGCCTCGAAATAGGCGGTGACGCAGCGTTCCGCGGCCTCCGGCTCGCGCGCTTCGATCGCGCGGTACACGCCCTCGATGTCGCGCCGCAGGCTTTCGAAGAGCTCGGGATACGTCAGCGACAGCGCGCGGTAGCGGAACAGGTTGTTCACCCGCGCGAGGCAACTTTGCAGGAACGCGTTGCCGCTCGCTTCACCGACGATCGTGAAGAAGGCGCGCATGCTGAACGCTTCGGCATCGCGTTCGTGGAAGGCACGGTCGAGTGCGGCGAGCGAATCGCGCATCCGCGCGAGGTGCTCGCCGGTGCGCCGCGCGCAGGCCTCCCGCACCGAGAGGCGCTCGAGCGCGGTGCGTACCTTGTAGATGTCGGCCAGCGCCTGCGGATCGAGTTCGAGCGCGAGGTAGCCGCTGCTGCCCGGAAGCGGGGTGATGAGACCGTCGGCCTCGAGCCGGCGCAGCGCTTCGCGCACCGGCGTACGGCTGACGCCGAGCATGCGTACGAGATCGACCTCACGGATGGCGAACCCGGGCGGAAACGACCCGCTGGTGATCAGCCGGTGCAATTCCTCGTAGGCGCGCTCGCCGAGCGCTCCATCTATACGCATTTCGCCACTGTTCCGACCCGCGTCGCACCCGTATACTCGGCGAGTATACATGAATGGTATACCATTCGGGAAGAGCCCATAGCCGGCCCGGCGCGCGCGTCACGCGATGCGACTCGGCGGCGAACGATGCAGATCGTCTTTGGGGCGCGCAGCGCGCGGGCATTCGCCTATGGTTTGGCCGCGGTCGACATCGGGCTGGCTCTGGGTGCCGCCGGCTTCGGCGCGACCGCGGTCGGCGTGCTGCTTTCGCTCGCGCTTGGTACCGGGGCGGCCTACTCGTGGAGCGCCGGTGTCATCGCGCGCCGTTCGGGGATTCGCGCGACGCTGACGAGCGGCGCGATCGTGATGGTCGTGTCGGGACTGTTGATGGGCACCGGATGGGCGCCGGCGATGATCGCAGGGGTCGCACTCGGTACGATCAGCGCCGGCACGCAGGAAGTAGGCCCGTTCTCAGCGCTCGAACAGGCGGCGATCGCTGACGTGCACGGCATCGGCTCGGCGGGCCCATTCGCACGGTACAATCTCTTCGGCGGCTTCGCGCTTGCGGCCGGCGCGCTCGCTGCGGCAGTGATTCCCTTGCGTTCGAGCATGCTCGTGTATGCCGCGGTCGGGCTCGTCCTGCTCGCGCTCTACGCGGCGATGCCGGTGCTCGAACCTCCGCCCGCCCGCGCCGAAGGAAGCGCGCCGCTCTCGCCGCTCGTCGTCCGGCTCACGGCCCTCTACGGTGCCGACGCGCTGGCCGGCGGCCTCGTGATCCAGAGTTTCATCGCATATTGGCTCCATGCGCGCTTCGGCATCGGGGCCACTATCCTGGGCCCGTTGTTCTTCGCGGTGAACATGCTCAACGCGCTGTCGTATCTGGGGCGGAACTGATCGCGGCCCGCATCGGACTGCTCAACACGATGGTGCTGACCCACCTGCCTTCGAACGTCATGCTGGCGCTGGTCCCGCTCGTGCCGAACTTCCCGGCGGCGGCGGCGCTCTTGCTCGTGCGTTCGCTGCTCTCGAACATGGACACGCCGGCGCGCCAAGCGTATACGATGGCGGTGGTGCCGCGGGAAGAACGGCTGCATGCGGCGAGCCTGACGAGCGGGGTGCGCCCGGCGGCCGCGGCGATCGCACCGATGATCGCCGGCGGCGCGATCCAGTTCGCCGCGCTGGGCCTGCCGTTCTTCTTGGCAGGAACGATCAAGGCTTCATACGACATCGCGCTCTACGCGGTGTTCCGCCGCGTGAAACTCACGAGTGACGTCGCGATGGAGGTCGAGGCATGAGGGTCGTTGCGCTGGTGTTTGCGCTGTTGCTGGTCGTAGCGCCGGGGGCCCGCGCCGCGGCCGACGACGCGCCGGCGACGGTCACGATCGCCTACCAACCGGGGCTGATCTTTGCCGGGCTGATCGTCATGAAGAACCAGCATATCCTCGAACAAGCGTTTCCGCGCACGAAGTTCGAGTGGAAGATCCTCTCGAACGGCGCCGCGGTACGCGACGGACTCATCTCCGGTCAGCTGCAGATCGGCTGCCTCGGGATCGCCCCATTCCTGATCGGTTGGGACCGCGGGGCCGACTACAAGCTGCTCGCCTCGCTGAATTTGGTGCAGAGCTGGCTGATGGTCGACGATCCCAAGGTCAAGTCACTCAAGGATTTCACTCCCGGAGATGAAGATCGCGCTGCCCGGCCTCGACGCGATCCAAGCGATCGACCTGCGCCGCGGGGCCGAGATGCAACTGGGGAACGCGCACGCCCTCGACCCCAACCTCGTGACGCTCGAACATTCGCTCGCGATGCAGGCCTTGCGCACCGGGCAGGTGACGGCGCACTTCAGCGCGCCTCCGTTCCAATACGAAGAAGAAGCGAGCGGCGCGCATTCGGTCTTCATGACGGGCGTCGTCATGGGAACGCAGTCGACATCGGCGGCGGTCGCCGCCCAGCTGCTCTACGATCAGTATCCGAAGTTCGTGACCGCATTCTATCAGGCGCTCGTCAAGGAAACGAAGTTCGTCACCACGCAGCCCGCCCAGGCGGCGGCCATTCTGTCGGCCGACGCGGGCGGCACCCCGAGCGCCGCGGATTTCGCACGCTGGCTGACGCGCAAGGACGTCGTGTTCGAGACGACGCCACGCGGCTATCTCAAGCACGCGGAGTTCATGAAATCGATCGGGCTGATCGGAAAGATCCCGCGCTCGATGGCGGAGATCGAACTCCCGATGTTGGGCGGCAGCGGCGACTGAACCCGGCGCGGCGCGGAGCGCCGCTCAGCTCATCATGATGCCGCCGTCGTTGACGAGCGTCTCGCCGTGAACGTACGACGACTTGGGCGAGAGGAGCCACGCGATCGCTTCGGCTTGCTCGCGCGGTTCGCTCACTCGGCCGAGCGGAATGCCCGCCAGCATCGTGTTGCGGAATGCATCGTCCGCTAACGCGTCGTGCAGCATCTGCGTCGCGGTTGCGGCCGGAGCGATGCAGTTGACGCGAATGCCGCGGCCGGCGAGCGCACGCGCCGCATTGCGCGTCAGCGCGACGACGCCGCCCTTGCTCGCGCTGTACGAGGCTTGACCGAACAATCCGCCGCCGCGTAGCCCGGCGACGCTGGCGACGGTGCAGATGGTTCCGCCCTCGGTCATGCGGCGAGCCGCCTCGCGTACGCACAAGAACGTGCCCAGCGTGTTGATCTCGAACGCGCGCCTGAACTCGGCCGCGGTCGCTTCCATGAACGGGGTCGGATCGGTGATCCCCGCGCAGGTCGCGAGCGCGTCGACGCGGCCGAATTCGGCGACGATGCGATCGAAGACGGCGACGACGGCGGCTTCGTCGCTCACGTCGAGCGCGAATCCGGCGTGTCCCGGCCCCGCGGCCTCGGCCACGGCGGCCGCGCCGCTTCCGTTGAGGTCGAGCGCGGCGACGCGATAGCCGTCTCGCGCGAGCACGTTGACCAAGGCGGCGCCGATGCCGCCGGCGGCACCGGTGACGACTGCGACGCGCGATTCGGTTTGCGGACTCTCCGTCATGGCGTGCCTCCGAAGCGCGGCCAAGCGTAGAGGCCGGCCGCGGGCCCCGGAGAAGTTGCACGGCTATCGTGAAGTATCCGCTGTTGGGCGCGAGCGGTCTGCGCGTTTCGGAGATCGCGCTCGGAACGATGACCTTCGGCAGCCTGCAGTGCGACGAAGCGGCGTCGTTCGCGATCATGGACGCGGCTGCTGAACGCGGCGTCGACTTCATCGATACGGCCGATAAGTATCCGGTGCCGGCGCCGCTCGAGGCGGCCGGCCGCACCGAGGAGATCGTCGGCCGCTGGCTGCGCGGCAAGCGCGACCGGTTCGTGCTCACGACGAAGTGCGGCAACCCGATGGGGCCCGGTCCGCGCGACTACGGGCTCTCGCGCAAACACGTGATCGAGGCGTGCGAGGCGAGCCTGCGCCGTTTGCAGACCGATCGCATCGATCTCTACCAACTGCACGTCGAGGATCCGTCGACGCCGCTCGATGAGACCCTGGGCGCCCTCGACGCGCTGGTGCAGAGCGGTAAAGTGCTGTACGTCGGCTGCTCGAACTTCAGCGCGTGGCGGGTCGCACTCGCGCTCGGAATCGGCGCGCTCCGGCAGTTTCCGCGTCTGGTCACGTTGCAGCCGCGCTACAATCTGCTCTATCGCGAACCCGAGCGCGAGTTGTTCCCGCTTGCGCTCGACCAAGGGCTCGCGGTGCTCGCCTACAACCCGCTGGCGGCCGGACTGCTCAGCGGCAAATATCGCGGCCCGCAAGAAGAAGCGGCCGACTCGCGTTTCGCGCTCGGCCCGTCGGCCGCGGTCTATCGCAAGCGCTATTGGCAAGCCCCGCTTTCGCCGCGGTCGAACGGTTCCGCGAGACGTCGGCCGCCTGCGGCATCGCGATGCCGACGCTTGCGGTTGCGTGGGCGCTGACGCAGCCGGCGGTGACGTGCGTGCTCGTCGGCGCGACCCGCGCGGAGCAGCTGAATGCGACGCTCGGGGCTGTCGACGTCACGCTCGACGAAGCGACGCGCACCGAACTCGACGCGCTCTGGTACACGCTGCCGCGGCGGCCGGCCAAGGACGAAGAGTGAGGCAGCTTCAGGCCGCGCCGCGGCGCACCGTTTCGAAGATCCGTTCGTCGCCGACTTGTCCGCCTTTGAGCAGGACGAGCTTTCCCTCGAGCGCCGGATCGGGGGCGCCCAGGCGGCACAAGGTCGCGGCGACGGCGAGGATCTTGGCGATCGTCAGGGAGTGCGCGCCGGTCGCGCGTATCGCATAGCTGCTCGTGTCGCCACCGCAGATGACCGCGCGCCGGACGGCGTTGCTCGCGAATGCGCGCTTGACGATGCCGCCGAACGCGGCGCCGAGCGTCGCCGGGTCGACCGGGGCGGCGCGCGCGCCGGCATGGGCGGAATAGGCGATCGCACCGTGCTGCGAGGTGCGGTGGAGCGCGAGGATGTCGGCGGTCAGGGCGTCGAGCGCGGCCGGCGTCGTGTCGAGCCGGCTCGGGTCGATGGGAACGACGGTCCAGCCGTTGCGCTCGGCCCATGCGACCTGCGCGGCGGTCTGCGGGGCCATGCTGCCGGACAGCACGAGCACGCGGTCGACGTGGCCGACGTCCGTCTCAGGCACGTGCCCGCGGCCGAGTGCGGTTCCGTACGCGAAGCTCAGGCCGCCCGAGCCGATCGCGAACGTCGGCGCCGGGAAGGCGTCGACCATCAGCTTTCCGAGTGCGCGCAGGTCGTCGTCGTCGAGGGCGTCGCAGACGATCGTGCTCGGCGCGGCCGCGACGGCGCGGCGCAGGCGTTCGAGCGCGTCGGGCGCGCGGGCCTGCGTGATGTCGAACGAGACGGCATCGCCGACGCCTTGCGCGGCCAGCACGCGGCGCAGATCGGCCTCTTGCATCGGCGTCGACGGGTGGTGCGCCATCGTGGGATGGCGGTCGAGCCGGTCGACCCCGTCGCCGTAGCGCGCGAAGTGATTGGCGAACAGCGTGTAACGGCCGAAGTGCGGTTGCGCCGGGAGCACCGGATACGGGCCGGCGTACCCCGCCGCCCGCGCGAGCCGCACGACCTGACCGATGCTGCCGGTCGAAGGCGACGAATCGAACGTCGAGCACACCTTGTACTGCACGATGCGCGCGCCGTTCCAATGCGCGCGCAGGAAAGGGCGCAATTCCGCTTCCATCGCGTCGGGCGCGAGCGAGCGCGCGATACCGGCGATGCCGACGACGTCGACGCCGCTCGCGGCGATCTCGTCTTCCGACGGCACCGCGAGGTAGAGCCGGCCGCTCAACCCGGTGCGGAAGTACTGGCCGAGCGCATCCGCCGCACCGGTGAAATCGTCGCCGTAGAACGCGATCGCGGGCACGGCGCTCAGACGTTCGCGAAGTGTTCGACGGCGCGGGCGAGTTCGGGATTGCGAGCCGCGGCGCGTTCGAGCGGCTCGCCCGCGACCGCGGCCTCCCACGCTTGGCGCAGGCTGCGCACGCCGGCAGCGCGGCCCGAGGGATGCGCGTGGATGCCGCCGCCGGCGAGCACGAGCAGGTCGTCGGTGCGCAGGTGCTCCCAGGTGGGGTGCATCGTCGCAACGTTCTGGGCGGATGAAAGCACGGGGACGCACGCATAGCCGCCGAGCAACGGTTGCAGCACGGCCTCGATGCCGCGCCTGATCTCGTCGTCGGTTTCATAGAACTTGCTGCGCATCCCGCCGGTGTGCAACTGGTCGGCGCCGCACAACCGCGCGAGCTTCTGAAAGGCGCGAAAGTCGATGCCGAGCGCGGGATGGCGCATCAGCGCGCCGATGAACGTGCGATGCCCGTGGATCGGCAAGTCGCATTGCGAACGCAGATACGCCAGGCCGGCGAAGCCGATCAAGTTCACGCACGCCATCGCGCAGTCGGCGCGGTATGCGGCCAGCGTCTCGAGGTGGCGCGGCAGGCGGTCGATGTCGTCGGTGATGTTGAACGCGTACATCGTGCGTTTGCCGGTCCGCTGCGCGCCGCGCTCGATCTCTTCCATCACGACCCGCGCGCGCGCGGCGAGCGGACAGTACGGCGGATCGGCGAGCAGCTCGTCGTCTTTGATGAAGTCGATGCCGGCCTCGACCAGTTCGCGCACGATCGGACGCAGCGCTTCGGGATCGAGACCGATGCTGGGCTTGACGATCGTCCCGATCATCACGCCTTGCGGCACGCCCATGCGCGCACGCGTCCCCGCGATGCCGAAGCGCGGGCCCGGATAGCGCGTCGCGAACTCGGCCGGCAGGTCGAGGTCGACGAGCCGGATCCCGGCCAGCTCGCGCAATTCGAAGAGATTGCCGCCGACCGCCGCCAGCAAGTTGGGGATCGACGGGCCGAAGTTGTGCAGCGGCCATTCGAGCGTCACGTAGCCGGCGTTGACGGCGCCGGAACCGTGCGGGCGAACCGCGCCCGGCAGCGAGGGCCGCTCGCGCGGCGGTAGCGGCTCGAGCGCGACGACGTGCGCGCGGTACTTCGCCTTGAGCTCCTCCGTCTCGCCCGGAACCGCGACGAACGTTCCGGACGACTGTTCGCCGGCGATGAACTCCGCGGCGCGCTCGAGGGGCAGCCACGATTCGATCAGATAGTGCGCGCGCACGCGCGCGGGTGAGCCGCTCATGCGGCACCGTTTCGCGGAGGCACGCGGGCGCCCCCCGGAGCTACGAGCCGCTCGGACCCGGCGTCGCGGCGGCGAAGGGCGGGGGGTTCGGCGAACACCCGTCGGCGGTCCCGGTGGGCGGCGTAATGGGATCGGGCGGGGTCGCGGTGACGCCGATCTCGACCGGATAGAACGAACCGCCGTCGGTCATCGTCACCGTCGTCGATGCGCCGGTATAGTGCGGCGGCAATTGATATGTTGCGATCAAGTAGGGGCGCGGCATGCGCACGCAGCCCAGCTCCTTGAATTGCCCGTCGACGATGAACGTGCTGCGCACCGCGCCGGCGCGCGGTTTCTCGTAAAGGTACACGAGCTGTGGTGCGTCGGTCGGATTGTCGAGGGTCAGCACGATGCGATGGATGACCCCGTAGTCGCCGTAGTCGTGTCCGGGATCGCCGTCATCGAGATTGCGCGGCGTCGGTGACTTTCCGCCATATTCCAAAGCGACGTCGGGACCGCCGACGGTGTACGTCTGCGCCATCGCGCCGTAGCCTTCGAGAGCGAACGTCCCATGCCGCGCATGTCCGTCGAACGCCACCCGCGGACCACTCAAGTACGCGTCGGGATGTCCTCCGGCGGCCGATGCGACGACCGACGCGGTCACCGTGCCGCCGCTCAACACGTGCAGGTCGACGGCGCCTGCGACGAGTTCGCCCTGCAGCAGCAGCGCATGCCGCAGCACGAACGGTTTGCCCGGCTCGAGATCGACGACCACCCCTTCGCCGGCGCCTTCGTAACGCAGCAGATCGCGCGAGACGGCGTGACCGACGCTGAGTACGTCGAGGTCGGGGCCCGCCGTCGATGCGATCACTTGGACGCGCGAGGGCACGTTCGCCGTCAAGACGACGTCGAGGTCGCGTGGCGCCCCCGTGTCGGCATGGTAGTAGTAGAGCCGCGCCGTGTCCGCGGGGGCGACGTCGCCGCGAAAGACGAGCCCCTCGCTCTGCAAATACTCCGGATCGTCGCTGAGGAAGAGCTTGGTCGGCACCGCCGGCGGCACGTCGACGCTGTAGACCGCGACCGTCGTCATGCCGCTCGCCGGCGCGGCGGTAGCGTCGGCGTCGATCGTGATCGCGACGTTGACCGCGATCCGGCCGCCCGTCGGCAGGGGCAAGAGCGGCCACGGATTCATCGCTCCGTAGGTCACTCGCGCCCCGGGCCGCAGCGTCGGGCGGATCGCACGGTCCAAAGCGGCGAGAATCTGCGCCGTCAGCACCTCGCCGTCGATCGCGGGTGCGCCGGTGACCTGCAGCGAGAGCGTCGGCGGGATGATCCCGGCGGCCGGCAATTGCGCGGGCACCGCAGGCGCGGTGGCGGCATCGGCGGCGGGCGAAGGCGGCGGCGCCGGGACGACGGATTGCGCGCCGGCCGCGTGCGCGCCGAGCATCCAGGCGGCGAGCAGCACGGCAGCCGAAGAGAAGCGATGATCGAACCAACGCACGGGATTTTCACATTAAAGACGTTGCGGGCAACATCATGCCGCGCAAAAAAACTCTCATGCCCGCGGCCGCCGCTTGGGTATAAGCCGTCGCGGAGGTGCCGCATGCCCAAGCTCCCCATCCTGCGCACGGCGTTGGCCGGAACGGTCCTCGGCGCGATCGTTGCGGCTGCCACGACGCGACGCAACGGGACCCGGACGCAACGGGCCCCGGCGATCGAGGACGCGGCGTCCGAACCCCCGGACAAGCGCGTCGACGTAGCAAAAGCCTCGCGGAATTTTCTCAATCTCGTCCTGCTGCCGGTCTGGATGATCCCCGGCCTGGGCGACTACCTCTGCCATCGCGCGTCGAAGATCGAACGCACGTCGGGAACGCACGAATCGCTGACGCACATGCTGATGATCTCGACGACCGGGGTCGGTATCATGGCCGGCTTGCTCTTCGAAGTCAACGAGCTGGTGCTCGCGATCATGACCGCCGCCGCGGTGGCGCACGAAGCGATCGTCATCTGGGACGTCGGGTACGCGGCGAACCTGCGGCGCCAATCGCCCACCGAGCAGCACATGCACAGCTTTCTCGAAGTGCTGCCGCTGACCGGGCTCGCGTTCACGATGTGCCTGAACCCCGACGACGTCGCCGTGCTGCTCGGGCGCGGCGATCGCCCGCGCCGCTTCACCCTCAAACCCAACCGGCACCCGGCGGCGCCGCCGTACATCGCCGCGCTCGCCGCCGTGTCGGCGGCGATGCTCTTCCTGCCGTACGCGGAAGAACTGCTGCGCTGCTACCGCGTCGACCATACGTTCCGCGCGCACGATCGTCCGATCGACGAATCGCTCGCGGCTTAGCGGGGAACCGGAGCGAGCTGGGGCTGGGGAAGCAGTCCGGCTTTTTCGCGGCGCCTGAATTCTTGCCAGCGCTCTTCGGCGCCGGGCAGCATCTTGGCCGGATCGGTCTCGTACACCGGCCATCGTTCGCCCATCGGCACCACCGGAAAGCGCTGCATCCAGGCGTAGAGCTCGACGTTACGCTTGAAGCGGTTCTGCTCGATGGCGATGAACCAGCGCGCGCCTTTCCGGATCGCGCTCTCCTCGTCGAAGGGCGTCCACAAGTACGGGTCTTCCTCCCATCCCTTGCGGTTGATATAGTACAAAACTGACGGATCGTAGTGGGCCATCACGACGATCGCATCCTTCGGCAGCCGCGCATTGAGGGCGATCGCCGCGCGATACACGCCTTTGTCGTAGTGGTAGTACGCCGCCACTTCCCGGCGGTTGAACCAGATGAGCCCCGCGGCGAGCACGACGAGCACGCCGGCGGCCACGTACCGGGGTGTGCGGTCGGCGAGCGCCCCGAGCAGCGCCTCGTTCGACGCGAGGCGGGCGGCCAGCCCGGCGGTCGCGAGCGCGGCGAGCGGCACGGCGGGATAGAGTAGTAATCGACCCGCTCGACGGTGACGACCGCGAACGCGTAGAGCGCGACCGCAACGAGCCAGCCCCACAGCATCGCGTTGGCCCGGCTGCGCAGCGGCACGATGAAGCCCACGATCGCGAGCGCGAAGCCGGCCGGCCCGAGCATCGTCGTCGCCAGCATTCCGAGCGCGTCGCGGAAGAGGCGCAGCTTGTGCAGGAAGGCGTGGACGGACCCGAACGACGCGAGCAGCGCCGGCACGACGTGCTTGCTCGTGATCCCGCTGGCCCACAGCCACTCGGCATGACTTTGCAGATACCGGTCGTACGCCACGTACGGCACGAGCGCGAGCGCCAAGAATGCATACGTCTGCGGCCGCCGCACGGTGCCCACCCATCCGAACGATGCAACCGAGGCCGCGGCGATCGGCACGAGTGCGATCGCGGCCACGGGCTTTGCAAGGATCGCCGTCATCGTCAACAGCGCGGCCGCCGCAAAGCCGCGCCAACTCCGTTCGTCTTGCTCGGTGAGATAGCGCGTGGTGACGAACAGCGCGGCGGTCAGGAAGAACGTCATCGTCGTGTCGGGCGTGAACGTTCGTCCGTAGTACATCGTGCCGGGATACGTCGCGAAGAAGAAGGCCGCGACGTAACCGGCCACGAGCGAGCCGAAGAGCCAGCGCGCGAAGTAGCCGGCGACCGCGACCGTCCCCAGGCTGAACGCGATCGAGATCAGGCGCCCGAACACCTCGTGCACGCCGAAGACCTTGTAGCCGATCGCCGCGAGATACGGGACGATCTGCAGTTCGAGCTCGACGAAATTATCGCGCGGGCCGTTGTAGTCGGTCTGCGGGAAGAACGGATTGAAGTTCAGGGTAGCGAAATTGCGCGCGATCGCCGCGGTGTCGCCCTGGCGCCAGCCCGGGTGGTCGAGGATCGGGTTGTGGATGCCGCGCAGGCGCAAGATCAAGCCGAGGAGCACGATCGCGGCCAACGCGTACGGCCACGCGCGCTCGCTCAGAGGGCGTTGCGAAACGTCCAATACTTGTTGACGAAGAAGTTGACGAGAATGCCGGCGCAAGTGCCCGCGAACCAGCTCTTGTGGCCGTGGCCGAGAATCGGCTGCAACGCGTTCGAGACGATCAGCCCGACCACCAGCGCGATGACCGAAACGGTCATGAACGAAAGCGCTTCTTTCCCCTGATGGCCGCTCGACCGGAACGTCCACCAGCGGTTGAGGAAGTAGTTCGACAAGCCGCCGGCCAGAAACGCGGCCGAGAACTCGACGTTGTAGTCGGCTTTCTGCTGGGCTTGCGGCGTGAAGTGCTGGAGCACGGTGAAGACGATCAAGTTGACGATCAACCCGCTCGATCCGACGATGCCGAACTTGACGAACTGCCGGATACCGCGGCGCTGCGCGAGCCGGTGCACGAGCGTCGGGCGCCCGGAGTCTTCGATCGTGCCGGCCGGCTCGGCGACCTCGCTCGATTTAGGCAACCCAGTACCAATCGGCGAAGAGCACGGTGAACAAGCCGAGCATCGGCAGCGAAAACGCTACGTAGGCGTTGTTGAACGCGCGGTTCTGTCCGGCGAGCGCGAACACGACGAACATCGGGAAGAGCACGAGCGCAAAGCGCGGCATGCTCATCAGGCTCGAGGTCGACATCGGCACGAGGATCGAGAGCAGCATGTACACCCAGTACGAGAGCCGCAAGCGCCTGATGCCCAGGATCAGGACCGCGATCATCAACATCGTGAAGACGAACTCGATCGCCTGGTTGACCCGCGCGGGCGTCGAGTAGAGCGCCGAATCGCTCATGATCGCGATGCTGTGGACGATGCTTTGCCACGGCGGCGCGAAGTGGCGTCCCCAATGGATCTGGACGTGCGAGAAGTAGAGCGGATCGCCGCGCAGCACCCAGAGGTACGCCATGTACGTCGCCAACCCGGCGGGGATCAGCGCGGCGGCGAGCACCGGCTTGAGAAACTCCTGGACCGGCCGCGTCAAAGCCACGCGCCACGTTTGGCGCAGCGAGAGCAGCCACTCGATCGCGAACGGGGCGACGAGCAAGATGCCCTCGACCCGTGCGAGCGCGGCGAAATAGCCGAAGACCCCGGCCAACAGCCACTTGCGTTCGCGAATGTAGTAGAACGACGCGACCGTCAGCGCGAAGAACAGCGCTTCGGTGTACACCGCCGAGAAGAAGATCGCCGTGGGGAAGATCGAGATGTAGAAGATCGCGCGCTGCGCGACCGGCCGGTTGTACTGATGCTCGACCAGCTTGTAGAAGTACAACAGCCCGAAGAAGAGCGCGATGTTCGAGATCAGCATGCCGGCGATCAAGTGGTTCCCGGTCAGCTGTCCGAGGATGCGCACGAGCAACGGGTACAGCGGAAAAAACGCCATGTCGGTTCCGAAGTAGCCCTTGGTGGCGATGTCGAGATAATGCACCGCGTCCCAGCGGCCCCATACCGCGAGCGCCGGATTTGCAGACGCCGCCACGTGCTCGCCCGGCCGCTGCGCGATGACGACCGCCGCGAGTTCGGCGATCACGATGATCGCGACCCGCGTCACGGTGAAGGTGATCGCCACTTCGCGCACCGTCTGGTTGTAGCGCGCGGCGATCAAGAGCTTGACGAGCGCGAAGGCGCCGATCCCCAGCGCAATGCTGCGCCCGGTCGCGCTGGTGCCGAGCGGTTCGAGGAACGTCAGCCAGAAGAGCGCGAGCGCGAGCCAGGAAAACGCGTCCCAGCGCATGGCCGCCGGCTTCGAAAGCGTCGTGCGGCGGCTCAAATAGTCGCCGTATCCGTTCCAGGCGGCCACCGCAAGGGCGCATCCGGCAAAAATTGCGACGATGAAAGCGCTCTCAGTGACGAAAAAGCCCCGATGGACGCGGGCAATGAAGGCGTACCAGCCGAAGAATCCTAAGGTCGCGCCGCCCAGCAGGACGGCCACCAGCGCCGGAAAACCGGCCGCGAACAGCATCGCCGCAATCGGCGTGCGGAGCGTGGCCGACGGCGAGGGGGACGCGGCTCTGGCGGACATCAAGCGGCTACGTTTCACCCGGCGCGCGGGCTGCCCTCCGTCCAGGAGTTGCACCGCTTCGCTCCGTACCTGGCCCCCTCAACACCGTCGAAAGGAACTGTCCGTTGACCTCCATGATGTCCATGCCGATTGAACGCAGCGGGCTCGATACGCTCGATTTTGTCAAGGTCACGGAAGCCGCCGCGCTTTCCGCCTCCCGCTGGATGGGCCGCGGCGAACGTGACACGGCCGACGGCGCGGCCGTCGAGAAGATGCGCGACGAGCTCAACGAGATGGCGATCTCGGGCCGCATCGTCATCGGCGAGGGCGAGCGTGACGAAGCCCCGATGCTCTTCATCGGCGAGGAGCTCGGCCGCGGCGGCCTCCCGGTCGACATCGCGGTCGACCCCGTCGAGGGCACGAATCTGGTCGCCAACGGGCTGCCCAACTCGATCGCCGTCATGGCGATCGCCGAGCGCGGCGGCCTGCTGCACGCGCCCGACACGTACATGATGAAGCTTGCGGTCGGGCCGAAGGCGGCGCCGTTCGTGCACATCGATGCTTCGGTACGCGACAATCTCGAAGCGGTCGCCAATGCCCTCGAGCGCCCGATCAACGACGTCACCGTCGTCATCCTCGAGCGCGACCGGCACAAAGACCTTATCCGCGCGGTCCGCGAGAGCGGCGCGCGCATCAAGCTGATCTCCGACGGCGACGTCGACGCGGCGATCGCGACCTCGATCGAGGGCACCGGCATCCACGTGTCAATGGGCATCGGCGGCGCGCCCGAAGGCGTCCTGGCCGCGGCGGCGCTCAAGTGCCTGGGGGGCGGCTTTCAAGGCCGGCTCAAGCCGCGCAACCAGGGTGAAATCGACCGCGCGCAGGCGATGGGCTTCGGCGACATGGACCGCATCCTGACGATGGACGACCTGGCCTCGGGCGACAACATCGTCTTCGCGGCCACCGGCATCACCGACGGCGACCTCGTCCGCGGGGTCCGCTTCTTCGGCAACCAAGCCCGCACGCACTCGATCGTCATCCACTCGCAGACTGGAACCGTCCGGTTCGTCGAGAGTGTCCACAGACTAGGAGCCAAGCCCTTTCGCCTGCGCCCCTAGCCGCTAAGCCTCCCGGGAGCCGCCCGCCACCGTGATTTCGCATCATTTCGATCTGGTCGTCATCGGGGCGGGCTCCGGCGGGTATGCGGCTGCCCGGGTCGCACGGGAACTGGGCGCGAGCGTCGCGCTGGTCGATCACGGGCCCCTGGGGGGCCTGTGCATCTTGCGCGGATGCATGCCGAGCAAAACGCTGATCGCGACCGGCGATGCCGCTCAAGAAGTACGCGACGCGCGCGAACTCGGCGTGCTCGCGAGCGATCCGCAGGTCGATTTCAAGGGCGTGATCGCGCGCAAGCGTGCGATCATCAAAGGCTTTGCCGACTACAGGATCGGGCAGATCGAACACTATCCGCTCTTCGAAGGGCCGGCGCGTTTCCGCTCGGCGACCGAACTGGAAGTTGGCGACGACTGCATCTTGTCGGCGCGCAAGTTCGTCGTCGCGACCGGCAGCACGATTGCGCCGCCGGCGCTCCCCGGGCTCGCCGAGACCGGCTACATCGATAGCGACGCGGCGCTCGATCTCGAGGTTCAGCCCGAGTCGTTGATCGTGCTGGGCGGCGGATACGTCGCCACCGAACTCGGCCAGTTCTACCACCGCATCGGGACGCCGGCGACGTTCATCATTCGCAGCGGCCACTTGATGACGCACGAAGACGACGACATCGGCGACGCGCTGACCGAATACTTGCGCGCCGAAGGGATCGGCATCCAGACCCACGCGCAGATCGAGATGATCGAGCGGCGCGGGGATCGCAAAGTCGTGCGCTTCGTCGCCGACGGCCGCCAGCGCGAGATCGAGGCCGCCGAGATCCTCTACGCGCTCGGGCGCGTGCCGACGATCGCGGGGCTCGATCTCGAAGCCGCGGGCGTCGAGGCACATGCGGTGACCGGGATCGCAGTCGACGACACGATGCGCTCGAGCAACCCCGACGTCTTCGCGGTCGGCGACGTGACCGGTCAGTATCCGCTCGTGCACGTCGCGATTCAGCAAGGGGAAGTCGCGGCCCGCAATGCGGTGCTCGGCACGCAAGAGAAGATCGACTACCGTATCTCGCGGAGCCGTACGATCTTCAGCGATCCGCAAGTCGCGGTCGCGGGGGCGAGCGAAAAAGAGCTGCGCGCGAACGGCATTCCGTATCTGCGCGCGAGCTATCCGTTCGACGACCTGGGCAAAGCGATCGCGATCGGGAAGACGAAGGGCTTCGTGAAGATGCTCGCCGCGCCCGGTGACGGCAAGATCCTCGGCGCGGCGATCCTCGGCGCCGACGCCTCCGATCTGATCCACGAGACGATCGTGGCGATGCACTTCGGCGCGACCGTGTTCGATTTCGTGAAGATCCCGCATCTGCACCCGACGATGGCCGAGATCCTGACGTACCCGGCCGAAGAGCTCGTCGACGCGATTCGCGCGGCCGCGCCGCCGCTCGCCGCCGCCGGGTGAACGGCAGCGCGCGAGCGAGCTCGCTCGAACTCGCGATCGTGCAAATGAAGCCGCGCAAGGGCGACCGGCGCGCGAACCTCGAGACGCTCGCCGATGCGCTGAGGCAACTCGTGGCGGCGCCGCCGCACGTCGTCGCGCTGCCCGAAGCCGCGCTGACCGGCTACTTTCTCGAGGGCGCGGTGTACGATCTGGCGGTCGACGCAGACACGATGGCCCGCGAACTCGCGCACGCCTGGCAAGCCGCGGGCGGCCGCACGCCGCTCGACGTCGTCTGCGGCTTTTACGAAAACGACGGCGGCACGTATTACAACAGCGCCGTCTACGCTGCGCTCGACGGGCGCGGCGGCGCGAACGCGGTGCACGTGCACCGGAAGATGTTCTTGCCGACGTACGGCGTGTTCGACGAGGAGCGCTTCCTCTCGCGCGGCCGCCGGCTCGAAGCGTTCCCGACCCGCTGGGGCACGAGCGCGTTGTTGATCTGCGAAGACGCGTGGCATGCGATCATGCCGACGCTGGCCGCCATCAAGGGGGCGCGCGTGCTGTATCGTTCCGAGCGCCTCGCCGGGGCGCGGGCTCGACGGTGACGGCGAACTCGAGAGCGTCGCGCGCTGGCGCGAACTGCTCGTCGGCCACGCGGTCGAGCACGGGATCTTCGTCGTGTACGCGGGGCTTGCGGGCTTCGAAGGCGGGAAGGGCATGACCGGCTCGTCGTGCGTGATCTCGCCGCGCGGCGACGTGCTCGTGCGCGCCCCGGCGCTCGGCGCATGCATCGTGCGCGCGAGCCTCGACCTGCACGAGATCGATCTGGCGCGGGCGTCGCTGCCGCTGCTGGGCGATCTGTACGCCGTGCTCCCCGATCTGCTCGGCGACGTCGCGTTGCCGGAGCGGCGCCCATGAGTTTGACGGTGATCGAAGCGGTAGCGCCCGATCCGTTCGCCGCCGCTGCGCATCGACGAAGCGTTGACCGCCCAATGGCTCGAAGCGTTTCTCCGCGACGAGTTGATCGTGCGGCGCAACATCCGCAATGCCGTGGTCGCGCTCTCGGGCGGGGTCGATTCGGCGGTGACCGCTTATCTGTGCGCGCGCGCGCTCGGGCCCGAGCACGTGTATGCGGTGCGCATGCCGTACAAGTCGTCGAGCGCCGACAGCCTCAGCGACGCGCAACGCGTCATCGACGCGCTCGGCATCCACGGCGACACGATCGAGATCAGCGCCGCGGTCGACGGCTACCTGCAGTTCGCGCCCGACGCCGATCCGCGCCGGCGCGGGAACGTGATGGCGCGGATGCGGATGCTCGTGTTGTTCGATCAATCGGCGAAGCTCGACGCGCTGCCGGTCGGGACCGGGAACAAGACCGAGCGGCTCTTGGGCTACTTCACCTGGCATGCCGACGATTCGCCGCCGGTCAACCCGCTCGGCGATCTGTTCAAGACCCAAGTTTGGGCGCTCGCCCGCTACCTCGGCGTCCCCGCCCAGCTGATCGACAAAGCGCCGAGCGCCGACCTCGAGGCCGATCAGACCGACGAGGGCGATCTGGGCATCTCGTACGCGCGGGCCGACGCGATCCTGACGCTCGCTGCTGCAAGGGTACGACGACGCCCGCATCGCGAACCACGGGTTCACGGACGACGAGGTCGCACTCGTCCGGCGGCGCGTCGACGGTACCCATTGGAAACGCCATCTGCCGACGACCGCGATGCTCTCGAGCACCGCGATCAACGAATTCTACCTGCGCCCCGTCGACTACTAGGCCAGAAAGGTCGCCGTGCGAGCTGAACCGAGCCGCCCCGCCCTCCTCGACGACCCGCTGCCGCCCGCGTTCTTCCCGGTGGGGCTGAACGTCGTGGGACGGCGCTGCATCGTGATCGGTCCCGCGGACGACCGCGAAGCGAGCGACAAGGCCGCGGCCTTGCGCGAGTGCGGCGCCGACGTCGCGTGGATCACCGATCAGGCCGCCCTCGACGAACGCGCACTGGCCGATGCCTTCTTGGTGATATCGACGCCGCTCGACCCCGGGCTTTCGGCCCGGCTGCGGGCGCTCGCCGACCGGCATCGCTTCCTGCTGTGCACGCTCGATCAGCCGCAGTACGGATCGGCGGCGCTGACGGCGGTCGTGAAAGCCGGTCCGGCGCGGATCGCGATTTCGACCGGCGGGGTCGCGCCGCGCGTCGGCAAGCATCTGCGCGACGGGCTGGAACGCGCGCTCGACGCGCGCTTCGTGCGATTCCTCGACTGCTTGGCGGTGCAGAAGCGGCGCAACCGGCGGCGTCTCGCCGCCGATCCCGCGGCCCGGCGCGCGGCCGCGATCGAAGCGGCGCGAGGATTCGCGCTCGACGCGGTCGTGCGTTACCCGGCGTGGTTCGAGGCGCGGGAAGCGCGCTCGCGCGCGCGGATCGAGGCGGGCTGACGATGGCCAGCGTCGAGATCGTCACGATCGGCACCGAAATTCTGCTCGGCCACTTGGTCGACACGAACTCGGCCTTCATCGCGCGCGAGCTGGCCGGCGTGGGCGTCGACGTGTTCGCGAAGCATTCGGTGGGCGACAATCCCGACCGGCTCGCCGAGATGTTGGCCGCGGGGATGGCGCGGGCCGACGGCGTCATCGCGACCGGCGGACTCGGCCCGACGGTCGACGACCTCACCAAGGAAGCGGTCGCCCGTGCGATCGGGACCGAGCTCGAGCTCCACGAGCCGTCGCTGCGCGCGATCGAAGAACGGCTCTCGTTCCTGGGCCGCGCGATGGCGCCCAACAACCGGCGCCAAGCGATGCTGCCCCGGGGCAGCGTCGTGCTCGAAAACCCGCGCGGCACCGCGCCGGGCTTCGTCGCGCTGCGCGGCGACGGGAAATTCGTCGCCTGCATGCCCGGCGTGCCGCGCGAGATGAAGCCGATGATGACCGAGAAGCTCGTGCCGTGGCTGGTCGCGCGTTTCGGCCTGCGCACCGCGATCTACACCCGCACGATCCACACGATCGGCATCCCCGAGTCGGAGCTCGACGCCAAGATCGAAGACCTGTTCCGCTCGCTCGAGAACCCGAAGATCGCGGTGCTGGCGCACGACGGCCGGGTCGACGTCAAGATCATGGCCAAGGCCCCGACGAGGCGGCCGCGACGCGATGATCGCCCCGGTCGAGGCGCGATATGCGCGGACGCGCTCGAGCGCGGAATCTACGGGGTCGACGGCGCGACCCTGGAGGGCGCGATCGTGGCAGAACTCGCGCGGCGCGGGCTGCATTTGGCGACCGCCGAGTCGTGCACCGGCGGCGCGGTCGCCGACGCGATCGTGCGCGTCCCGGGTGCGTCGGCAGCGTTCCTCGGGGGGTCGTCGCGTACGCGAACGAGATCAAGATGAAGTTTTTGGACGTGCGCGAAGAGACGCTACGCCGTTTCGGCGCAGTGAGCGAGGAGGTCGCGCTCGAGATGGCGCACGGTGCGAAGGATAGACTGGGCGCCGAGATCGCGATCGCGACCACGGGTATCGCGGGTCCGGACGGTGGTTCAACGGAGAAGCCGGTTGGGCTGGTGTGGTACGCGCTCGCGTATGAGAATGGTAAAGCGAGCACGCGGCACATCGTATTCCCAGGAAGTCGTGCGGAGATCAGAATGCGTGCGACGACCAACGCGCTCGGGATGCTCTGGCGGCATCTCGAACGAGACATTCTCAGCTCGGCCGTCGTTTAGGGTCAGCAAGGGTTCCTTGCGTAGCACAGGAGTGTATTGTGAAGCCACGTCTGCCCAAGCCGTTGTTCGTTTTCGCGCTCGCCGTTTCGGCGGTCGCTGTCGCCGCGTGCGGCGGCGGAGGCGGCGGTAGCAGCTCCGTGCCCAGCGGCGGCGGCACGTCGACGCCGGTCGTCACCCCGACCCCGTCGGGGCCGGTGACGCCGACGCCGCAGCCGTCGGGACCGTCCTTCGCCTACACGCCGCTGCCGGGCATCAACTCCAACGGCGTCAACAGCGTCTACACGTTCAACTCGAACCCGAGCGGGCTGCAGGTGACCCTCAACGGCACGAGCTTGGGGCTCACCCCGGTCAGCACGACGCCGGCTACGTCGCAGTCGAACAACTTCGCGCTCTTCACCGGCAGCACGACGTGCGCGTATACGCCGGCCGGCGCCACCTCGAATCAGTTCCAAGTGCAGTTCCTGCAGACGCAGAACGGCAACCACACGATCTTCTACAACCAGCAGACCGACACGTGCGGCTCGATCAACACGGCCTCGATCACCAGCGCCGCGCGCCGCGTGGCGAGCATCGACGCGTCGACGCCGCGCTTCACCGCTCCGAAGATCGCCAATCTCCCGGGTGTCAATCCGAACCGCCTGATCGTCGCCTATCGCACCGCGTCGCTCGCCGGTTCCGGGCGCTCGGCGTCCGACATCGAACGCGCCAACGGCGTTTCCTCCGGCCTCGACGTGCTGCCGGCGTTCGGCGGCATGCAGTTCCGCGCGGTCAACCTCGCGGCGGGCAGGTCGGCCGACTCGGTCGCCTCAGCCCTCAAGGCCGATCCGAACGTCTCGTTCGTCGAGCCCGCGTACTACCGCTACAAGACCAGCGTCTCGCCGACGATCCCGAACGACACGCACTTCGACACCTACGATCAGTGGGACATGTACCAGATCGGCGCGCCCTACGCGTGGTCGATTCAAAAGGGCAGCGTTCCGATCGCGATCATCGACACCGGGTTCGACAACAACCAGCAAGATTTGCAAGGCAAGGTCGTCTACGCTGAAAAGGTCGTCGGCGGCATCGTGACCACCGGCCTCGCGGCCGCGCAAGACACCGACGGGCACGGCACCAACGTGTCGGGGATCGCGGCTGACAACACGAACAATAGCTTCGGGTTCGCCGGCGTCGGCTGGGCGAATCCGTTGATGGAGTTCAAGATCTTCCCCGACGGCCCCAACGCCGAAGCCGACACCGGCGACGAGGCGCGCGCGATCTACGACGCGGTGGCCAACGGCGCCAAGGTGATCAACTTGAGCCTCGGTTCGACCGAGTCGGGCGGCGTCGCGGTCGTCGAACAGATGGCCGTCGAATATGCGATCTCGCAGAACGTCGTCGTCGTCGCCGCAGCCGGCAACGACTCGCTCAATCAGATCGACTATCCGGCCGCTTACGACGGCGTCATCTCGGTCGGGGCGACGTCGCTCAACGACAACAACACCCAGATCCCGTTCGGTTCACCGACGTTCGAATACGTGTCGAGCTACTCGAACTACGGCCCGGGCCTGGGCCTCGTGGCGCCCGGCGGCGATCCGTCGGGCACGAACGACACCGACGTGCTGCACTGGATCTACAACATCTACACGACGACCCCGTACGGCGGCACCAACGGGTGCAAGAACATCAACGACTGCAAGGCGCTCTTCGCCGGGACGTCGCAAGCGACGCCGCACGTCAGCGGCGCGGTCGGCCTGATCCTCTCGCAGAGCCCCGGGCTGACGCCGGCGCAAGTCGCGCAGCTGCTCTACACCAATACCGACATCATCAACAACGCCGATCCGAAGCAGGGCCACGGCCGGCTCGACATCTACAAGGCGCTGGCGGCGCTCACCGGCTCGCCCGTCAACCCGCCGGCCAGCGCGAGCTACCCGGGCGGCGCCGGACATCAAGCGCCGAACTATGTCGCCTTCGCCTACAACAACAGCGGCGCGACGTCGGCCAAGCCCAACATCCTCGACGTCGACTATCCCAACGGCGTGCCGCTCGACAAGAACGGAAACTTCCGCATCAGCGACGTCCCGCCGCAGTCGGCGCCCTACAAGATCGGCGTGTGGCTCAACGTCAACGGCAACGGCGTCGTCACCGCCGGCGACCAATTCGCCAGCGTGACCTGCCCCACGACCGGCCCCTGCAGCGCCGCCGGCCTGAACCTGCAAGTCCTGACCTCGAGCGTGGTGCCCTAAAAGAAAGCGGTCCGTTGCGCGGCCCCGCGGGGAATCGTCGACCCGATACCATCGCGAGGCCGCGCGCAGTCGGGGGGCCCCACGCCCTAGGCGTGGGGGGCGCGCAGGGCTAGGCCCGGAGCGCCTTTTAAACTGCGCCTACAGCCTACAGCCTATAGCCCAGCGCGTCTAAAACGCGCTGGGTGGCGAGGCCGTCTTCGAACGACGGTAAGTCGCGCGGGTCGCCTTCGATGGCGCGGGCGAAGGCGTCGAGGAGCGACAGGAAGGCGGGGATGCTCGGGTGGGCGGCGCCGTACGCGGCGTAGGGGGACGGGGCGATCCCGAGTTCGCTCGTCTCGTTCTCGTCGGTCGTGAACACCGCCGGATCGGTGACGGTGGCGCCGCTCGCGACGGCGGTCAGCGTACCGCCGTGCACCGCGAACGTCTCGGATGAGATCGCGACGGTCGCGTCGATCGTGATGCGGGCGGCGAGCCCGTCGCCGTAGTCGAGCACGGCGAACACGCCGTCGTCGACTTCGCTGGTGAACGGACCCTGCGCGTCGTGACGCTGCGGGACGGCGGTGCGCAGGAAGCCGCGCACGGTCTGCGGCGCGCGGCCGGCGATCCAGTTGGCGGCGTCGATCGCGTGCGAGCCGAACGCTTGCGCCATCCCGCCGCCGGCGTCGTGGTTGAACCACCACGAGCGCGGGCGCTCCGACTCCGGGCGCAACATCGTGCGGTAGCTCGTGCTCTCGATCTGGCGCAGCGGCCCCAGGTGTCCGTTGCGCACCAACTCGTAGAGCGCGAGCCGCGCCGGCACGAAGCGGAACTCGTGCGCGATCCCGCACGCGACGCCGGCGTTGCGCGCGGCCGCAGCCATCGCTTTGGCCTGCGACAACGTGCGCGCGAACGGCTTTTCGCACAGGATGTGCTTCTTGTGCGCCAGCGCGGTCAGCACTGCATCGTGATGGTGATAGGGCGGCGATGAAATCGAGACGGCGTCGAGCTCGGTGCCGGCAAGCATCGCCTCGAGCGAATCGAACGCGAACGGGATTTTGCGTTGCTCGGCGATCGCGCGCGCGTTGCGCGGCGACGCGATCGCAACGAGCTCGAACTGCGGATGCGCTTGAAACGCCGGCACGTGCACCAAGGCGCCGAATCCGCTGCCGACGATACCGATGCGGTAGGTCACGGCGTTGAAGCGCTGCACTTGGCAATCGTGCGGTCGAGCAGGTCGAGCGCACGCGCCAGCTGCGCGTCCTCGATGACGATCGGCGGCGCGATCGTCAGCACGTTCCCGTCGATCCCCGATTGCAACAGGATCACGCCCGCCGCCAGCCCCTTGTGCACGACCGCCGAGGCGAGCGTGGCCGACTCGAGTTCTACCGCCCACATCATGCCGCGGCCGCGCACGTCGCGCACCGTGCGGTGCTTGCGCATCGCCTTCAGTCGCGCGCCGAGCGCAGTCCCCTTCTGGACCGCGCGGGCGGAGAGTTTCTGCCGCTCGATCTCCTCGATGTTCGCGAGCGCCGCCGCGCACGCGAGCGGGTTGCCCAAGTAGGTCGAGGTCTGCAACGCCTCGCCGCTCGACGGCTGCCACGCATCCATCACGGCCGGCGTTCCGAGCACCGCCGAGATCGGCGCTCCGTTGGCCATCGCCTTGCCGATGCACATCAGGTCGGGTGCGACGTCGTCGGCCATGCACGCGAACATCGGCCCGGTGCGGCAGAAGCCGGTGTAGATCTCATCGAATATCAGGATCAGGCCGTGCTCGTCGCAAACGCCGCGCAGCCCGGCGAGAAAGCCCGGCGGCGGCAGCACCACGCCGGCGCGTCCTTGGATCGGCTCGAGCAAGAGCGCGCCGATGTTGGGATTTGTGGCGACCGCGTCGGCGACGGCGGCGAGCGCGTTGCCGGTGCCCGCGTCGGGCTCGCCGGTGGGGCGGGGGAAGGGCAGCAGCACCGCGCGTTCGCCGAGCAGCGGTGCGAACGGCGCGCGGAAGCGTTCGATCCCGATCGTGGGGAGCGTCCCGAGCGAGAGGCCGTGGTAGCCGCCTTCGTAGGCGAGCACGCGCGGCTTGCCGGTCGCGAGGTACGCGGTCTTCAGCGCGAACTCGACCGCTTCGGCCCCCCCGGTGCAGAAGTACGTCTTCGTCAGGCCGGCCGGCGCGATGGCCGCGAGCACCTCGAGCAGGCGAATCTTCACTTCCGAAGGATGCACGTCGCCCATGCCGTGGATCAGCCGCACCGCTTGATCGGCGATCGCCGCCGCCACGTAGGGGTTCGTGTGCCCGACGTTCGCGACGCCGAAGGCCGAGGTCAAGTCGAGGAACGCGTTGCCGTCGACGTCCCACACGTTGGCGCCGAGCGAACTCTGCCAGACGACGGGATAATCGTTCGTCACGTGGGTGACGCCACGCGCTTCGTGGCGCGCGAGCGTCGCGAGCAGCTCGCGCGATTGCGGTCCCGGAATTTCGGTGCAGAGCTCTTCGAGTTGGACGTCGTGTCCGGCTTCAGTCATGGTTCAAGCGATCACACTTCCACGTCGATCCAGCGAACGTAGTGTCCAATGCGCCCTAAGCCGCCGTGATCCCCGCGTAAGCTTGGTTCCTGAAGCGATCCGAGGGCGGCGATGCGCACCGCACCGGCGTCGACGAAGGCCGCGCGGAGGTCGTCGCGGAGCGGCCCGGCGAGCCCCACCGCCTCGAGCGGCAGCCCGTGCGCGGCGACGTAGTGCAGCATCGCCGCGGGGCCGTCGATCGGCAGCAACGGGACGACCCGCGGGACGAACGGCGGCGGCTCGGCGGCCGGCGGGTCGAAGATCGCGCACGCATCGCCGGCATCGAGGACGGCGCCGCGGCCGCCCGCCGCGCGAAAAGCAGCGAGCCGGCGCTGCGCCAAGGAAGCCGCGGCGCGGTCGGGTGGGATCGTTCCGGCGGGGAACTCGATCGCTGCGAGTTCGAGCGCCCTGCCGAACGCCCGCGCGAACGCTTCGGGCAACATGGTCCCGCCGCGTTCGACGAAGAGAACGTGCGCGCTCAGGCACCCGTCGCCGTCGTACAGCAGCGCGTCGCGGGCCGCGCGTTCCGCCCAGGCGGCGGCGCCGGCGGGGTCGCTCAGCGCTTCGCGCGCGACGTAGCCGGCGCTCGCGCGGTGCCCGTAGCCGATGAAGCGCGCATCGCCGCGCAGGCGCGCGCGAATCTCGCGCAGGGCCGCATCGCGGCCGAAGGCGACGACCGCATCGGCGCCGTCGAACAGCGCGCCCTCGAGCGCATCGGTCCCGCCCGCCCACGCGCCGGCGAACGCGGCCGGCCCGAACTCGGCCCGCTCTTGCGCGAGGGTTTCGAAAAACGCGGCCACGAGCGCATCGTCGCGATCCTTGACCGCCACGTTGGCCTTCGCGCACAACGCCAGCACCGCGGGCACGAGGGCGACCCCGATCGTCGTGTCGCTGGAGATGACGGCGATGCGGTCGAGCCCGCGCGCGAACGCGGCCGGCCGTCCCGGGCGGGTCACCGGTCCGTCGAGCGCGGCGAGCGTTCCGAGCTCGCCGGCGATCACGGCTTCGAGCGCGGCGCGGTCGAACATCCCGAACAGCTTGTCGAGGGCGTAGTCGACGACCGGGGTCGTGTAGCCGGTGCGCCGCTCGATGGCCGCGGTCGCGCGTACGCGCGGGGGAAAGTCGGCGTCGCCCCAGCGTTCGGCCGCGTCGCTCACCGCCGCGACGATCTCGCGAGCCGGCAAGGCGCGCAGCGAAGCGCTAGCGGGCCACGCGAAGGTCTTCGGCATCGAGCGAACAGCCGCGCGCCGGGGCGTCGGCCGCGCGCCCGAGCAGCACGATCCCGGCCCCGCTGCGGTAGCCGGCATCCTCCGTCTCGATCGCGCACACCGAGGTCAGGTTCGCGAGGTCGACGTGGCGGATCGCGCCGGCAGTGCCCGGAGCGGCCTCACGCCCGTCGGGGCCGACGATCAGCGGCCGCAACCACGGGGGCGCGACTTTGACGCGGGTCGCGAGCGGGCGCGACTCGGGTGCATCGTAGTACTGCGAGCAGAGCTCGGTCATCCCGTATTCGGCGACGATCGCGTCGTGCGGGATGCCGAGCCGCAGCGCCAACGCGGCGTAGAGCTCGTCGCGGCCGACGACCCGCGTGCGGCCCTTGAAGCCGCCGGTCTCCATGACGCGCGTCCCGGGCGGCGCGTGCAGGACGCAGTCGCGCGCTTCGAGCGCGTCGAGCAGGGCGACGAAGGCAAACGCGGTCCCCGCGATACACGCCGCGACCCCGTCGACGGCGCAGCGTTCCAAGGCGGCCACGAAGCCGTCGGCGTCGAGCCCGTCGTCGCGCAGGTACCAGCCGTCGTGCCCGTCGCCGAACTCCGCGGCGACCGCGGCCATCATGTAGCCGAGCGACGAGCCGGGGCGCTCGCGCGGATCGGGGACGAGATTCAAGTAGCGCAGCCGTGCCGCCGTCGGCGAGCATCGCGCGCTCGAATCCCGCCAGCAAAGACGCGCGGTACAGCGTGGCCGTTTCGAGATAATGATCGCCGCTCTGGGCGCGAGTCGTCCCGCTGGTCACGAAGTGCAGCTCGGCCTGCGGCCGGATCGAACGTCGCCAACGCCGCTTCCTTGAAAGCCGCGGCCGGGACCGCCGGGACGTCGCGCCACGTGCGCGGCGGCCGCTGGGCATCGACCCCAAACGACCGCGCGTAGCGCGCGTAGGGCTCGTTGTAGCGGCATTGGAAGGCGCAGATGTCGCGCGCGAGCGCGTCGAACGCCGCGTCGTCGAGCGCGCGCCCCTCGCGGCGCCAGCCGTCGATGACGGCGAGGATGCGGCGCTCGAGCGCCTCGCGCTCGGCGCGGTAGCTCACTGCGGGCGCCGCGCGACCGGCAGCGTCGAACGCTTCGCCGAGATCAGGCCGCTGTTGAGCCCGGCCACCGCGAGCCCGCCGTCGAAGCGCGCCGCCTCGACCTTGATGCAGCGGTCGACGACGACGTCGAGGCCGGCTTCGTCGGCCAGCCGGATCGCCTCTTCGTTGACGACGCCGTACTGAAACCAGATCGCTTTGGCGCCGGCAGCGATCGCTTCGCGCGCGACCGCCGGCGCGTCGGCCGCCTTGCGGAACACGTCGACGATGTCGGGCGCGCCGCGCTCGCGCGCGTAGGCCTCGAGCGACGGATAGGCGCGCACGCCGTCGATCGCCTCGAGCGCCGGGTTGATCGGCGTCACGTCGTAGCGGCCCTTGGTGCGCAGGTAGGAGAAGACGAAGTAGCTCGGGCGGGTGGTGTTCGCCGAGGCCCCGACCATCGCGACCGTGCGCGAACGCTCGAGCAGCGCGCGCCGCTCGCCGACGGTGCGCAGGATCATGCCGGCACCGCCGCGCGTGCCTTGGCGAGCCCGCGCTGCAGATCCCAGATCAAGTCGTCGGGATCTTCGAGCCCGACGGAGAGGCGGATCATCTCGGGGGTCACCCCGGCGGCCCGCATCTCCTCGTCGGAGAGCTGCTGGTGGGTCGTGCTTGCGGGATGGATGACGAGGCTCTTCGCGTCGCCGACGTTGGCCAGATGGCTCCACAGCTCGAGCGCTTCGATGAACGCCCGGCCCGCATCGCGGCCGCCGCGCAAGCCGAAGGTGAAGATTGCGCCGGCGCCCTCGGGCAGGTAGCGCTGCGCGAGCGCAGCGTACGGGCTCTCGGGAAGGCCGGGATAGCTGACCCAGGCGACTTCGGGCTGCGCCGCGAGAAACGCCGCCACGATACGCGCGTTCTCGACGTGGGCGCGCATGCGCAGCGGCAAGGTTTCCAGCCCCTGCAGCAACAGCCAGGCGTTCATCGGCGAGAGACAGGCGCCGACGTCGCGCGTCACTTCGACCCGCGCGCGCATGAGGAACGCGTACTCGCCGAACGTCTCGGCGAAATTCATGTCGTGATATCCGGGGCTGGGCGTCGAGAGCAGCGGATGCCGGCCGGCGCCCCATTCGAACCGCCCCGACTCGACCAGCACCCCGCCGATGACGGTCCCGTGACCGCCGATGAACTTCGTCGCCGAATGCACGACGACGTCGGCGCCGTGCTCGATCGGGCGGCAGAGGTAGGGCGACGCGAAGGTGTTGTCGACCAGCAGCGGCACGCCGGCGGCGTGTGCGACCTCGGCGAGCGCGGCCAAGTCGGCGACGTTGCCCGCCGGATTCCCGATCGTCTCGGCGAAAACGGCGCGCGTGTTGGGGCGGATCGCGGCCGCCATCCCGGCCGGCTCGCCGCCGGGAACGAACGTCACGTCGATCCCCATGCGGCGCAGCGTGACCCCGAACTGGGTCACCGTGCCGCCGTAGAGCCCGGCTGAAGCGACCAGGTGATCCCCCGCTTGGGCGAGCGAGAGGATCGCGGTCAACTGGGCGGCGAGGCCGCTGGCGCTAGCCACCGCCCCCAGGCCGCCTTCGAGACTCGCCATTCGCTCTTCGAACGCCGCCACCGTCGGGTTGCCGATCCGCGAGTAGATGTTGCCGTAGGTGCGCAGCGCGAACAGCTCGGCCGCGTGCTCGGTCGAGTCGAACACGAAGCTCGTCGAGAGGTGGATCGGCAGGGCGCGCGCGCCGGTCGCCGGGTCGGGCGGGGTGCCGGCGTGCAGGGCCCGGGTGCGAAATCCGAAGGCGCGCTCGGCGCCGGCGGCGCTCGATTCGGCAGACACTAGAGGATGCTTCTGTCTTTCTTCCGGTGGGCAGCGGTGAAGGCGACCGACGGCAGGTTCGCTCCGTAGTCGATCAAGCCGACGATGTCGCTGAAGTTGTCGACGTATCCGGTCAGGGTCAAGCTCTGGTTCCCGTCTTTGGCGACGAACCTGAACTGGCGGCCGTCGAAGGTCCCGGTGAAGGGGAGCTTCTTTTTCCCCTGCGAGTCGCGGACCCACGTGCCGCTCACCGCGTCGGCGTTCTGCGTCATGAAGAGGTGCTCGTAGATCGCCGGCCGCGCATCGTAGTATTGGATCTGCATTTCCCAGACGCCGTCGAGCGACGAGAATTGCGGCGGCGCCGGGGTCTCGTTCCCCGAGCCGGTCGGCGCGGGGGCCGCGGGCGTCGGACGCGCTTTGCGTGGGGCCGGCGTCGTGCTGGCGGTCGGGATCGCGACCGGCACCGGTGTGCCCGACTCGATCAAGACCGGCGGCGCGCTGGGCGGGTGCGCCCCCGCGCCGACTTGCGCCATGCCGGCGGCCGCCGTGGCGACGATCGACAAGGCGACGAATGCCGCTGCCAGCCTGCTGAACTTCACGTCGTTGATTTTCCTCGCGTCGGGATACGAACAACCCGCGCGCTTTCCGCATCGTCATTTACACTGCCTGCGAAGCGAAGCGGACGAATTTCAGCAGGGAACGTTAAAATAGTGATAAAGTCTCGGCGCTACCGGGATGGTGGATGCTCCTTTTCTAGGGGCATCACGCCGTTTCACATTTCTCTTGCTGCATCGGGGGTAGACGCTTTGCGTCAACGTCTGTTATGGCCGGCCGTCGTGCTTGCGGGGTTGCTCGCGGCGTGCGCTCAGGGCCAGAACGCGAATTACACACCGGCAACGAATACGGGACCCACATCGGTTCCGTTGCCTGCCGCGACTTCAGTTTCGGTCAACGCCGCCTCGGGCGGAACGATCTCGTTCCCGTTCGCAAACGGAACGGCGCAACTCACGGTGCCGGCCGGCGCGATCGCCGGAACGAACGGCGCACCGGCGACGGTTTCGATCAACGCTTACAGCGTCGGCAGCCAACTCGGCGTCGCGTTCCAAAGCGCAGCCCGCAAGGCGCAGAGCATCGGCCGTAGCACCCAAGGCGTTCCCGCGGGAGCGCAGTTCATCGTCGGCTTCGGTATCACGATCAGCGGCGGCTACCTCGTGGCTCCGCTGCAGATCTCGCTGCCGACCGTGAACCCGCCGCTTTCGTCGGGCACGGTGCAGCGTTTGGCAATGTACAATCCGACGCCGACCGGCACGGCGACCCCGAGCTTCTTCGACGTCGACACGGCGACGATCGGCGGCAGCGGAACGGTCATCTCGAACGACGTCAATCCGAAGTACGTCTCGATCTCGACCACCAACGCGAGCCAGCCGTACGCGTTCTATGCGGTCCCGGCCGCCAACGCGGCGACGCCGGCCCCGATCAGCATCAGCTTCAGCCCGGCGAGCCCCGGGCCGTTCGCGGCCTACGGCTCACCGGTAACTTTGACGGCCAGCGGCGCCGATGCAAACGGAAACCCCTTGGCGTTCGTGGCGGCGTTCGCGCTGTCTTCGCCGCTTCTCGGCTCCATTGCCCCCGGGTCGACGACGTATCAGACGGTGTATACGCCGGGTAAGATCGCCGCCACCGGTTCGCTGACGGCAACGGACCCGCGGACGAAGGTGACCGGAACCCTCCCGATCTCGGTCGTGACGCAAGTCCCTCCGGGCGCAGGCGGCAAGTACTCCTACTCGGGCTCGCTGACGCAGTCGTTCGTGGAGTCGTTCCCAGCGCCGGTACCGTCGTCGGTCTCCGGCACGACGACGTACCAGGTTGCGCAAACCCTAACGGTTTCGCCGACGGCTTCGCCCGGCGTCTACGACTATCACTTGGTCGAGACCGATACGCAGCCGCTGCAGACGACGCAAACGACCAGCGACTCGTATTACGCCTTCCCCAGCGGTGCCGGTAACGTCACCCTGCTGTCGACCGTTTCGACCAATGGAACCGCAACCGTTCCGGGCTACGTGATCACGCAGTCGCCGGGTGCCGGGAACGGGCTCTTCGACATCCTTCCGGAGACGGCCGGCGCAAGCTGGACCAACCAGGCCACCCTCAGTTACAAAGAAGTCGACGCCGACGGCACGACCGAGGTACGCAACGTCGCGGCCAACGGAACGTACGTCGACACGACCACGTACCCGAGCGGTTCGGCCCTCGGTCCGGTCCCCGGCTCCACGCTCCCCCCGTACGTCGCAACGATCACACAAAACGCCGACGGCAGCGGCTCGTACTCGATTCCTTACGCTGTCTATCACTACG
This sequence comes from Vulcanimicrobiota bacterium, assembly GCA_963749395.1. Lineage (GTDB taxonomy): Bacteria > Vulcanimicrobiota > Vulcanimicrobiia > Vulcanimicrobiales > Vulcanimicrobiaceae > CAVVMT01. The sequence continues at coordinate 255,080 of CAVVMT010000011.1, read as the reverse complement.
GCGGTAATCGCCTCTATGCGTTCGGAGCGCCGACGCCCAATCCGTCGGGTACGCCGTATATTCCCATCACGATAACGCAGGCCACGGGTGCGGTTTCCACCAGCACCGCGACGGTGTGGTACCCGACGCCGGTGGTGCTGTACTCCGAAACCGACAAGACCGGCTCGTTGACGTCGATTCCCTCGGCCTGTAACGTGCCGAGCTCCTACGGTTCGACCGCGCTGCCGATCACGCAGACGATCACGCACACCGACACTATCGTCGGATACATCGACGTGCAGACCACGACGCGTTACAGCCTTCCCGGCTTCGGCGTCGCGTGCGTCGTGTTGAACGACGTCAACTCCGCGTACTATAACGAAAACCAAGGGACGGTGAACGTCATCTACGCTTATCCGACGACGCCGACCCCGCTCCAGGTGACGACGACGACCGAGACCGTGGGCCTCGTCTCGTCAAGTCTCATGAGCTCGGCGCGTTCTCCACAATCGCTCTCGCCGGTGATCGTGCAATCGATCCAGGCTAGTTTCCAACGGCAAGTCGACGCCGTCATTCGCAGTCGTCGTACTGCTGCGATCAAAGCTCTGATGTCCACGGGAGGTCGCTGACATGGCGATGATTGGAAAGCGTAAACTCATCGCCGCACTGATCGGCGCAGGTTTCCTGCTCGCGGCTTGCTCCGGCGGGGGCGGCGGTGTGTCGTCGATCAACGTTCCGCAAACGGGCTCCGGTACCTCGACCGGTGCCACGTCGCCGAATACGGCTCCGACCGCGGGCGCCGCGTCGGCGCTCAACATTCCCTACGGTCAGCCGCTCATGGCAGGCGCCTCGTATGTCGGTCCGGTCACTTTCGGCAGCATGGGGATCGACGTCTACACGAAGATGACCAATCTCCCGGGACTGCTCCAGTACGCCAAGGATGTGAACAATCCGAACTCCGCGTCATACCGCCAGTTTCTCACACCTGACGAGATCGCGGCTCGGTTCGGGACCTCGCAAAACGACTACCAGTCACTCATCAACTACTTCGCCTCCAACGGACTCGCCGTAGCAGGCTGGCCGCAGCGGATGATGCTGCGCATTAACGGGTCGCAGTCGAATCTGCAGCACGCGCTCGGAGTGACGTTCGGTACGTACTCCAACGGCAGGGCGACGTTCATCGCGCCGACGAACGCCCCGCGCATGGCCGCAAATCTCGCGGTCGCCGGACTCGGGCACATCGTGGGGATTTCGACCTTCCAAACCGACAATATCGTCGTGCGCGGGGGCAACGGCGTCTCGAACGGATACTCGGCCCAACAGGTCGCTGCGGCATTCGACTTCCGGGGAGCCTATCTCGCGGGCTATAACGGCGCGGGGATCAATCTCGGCGTCATCGGCACCGGCGGCATCAACATCGCCGGCGGAGGCGACGTGGCCGATTATGGCGCGCTTTACAACACGCCGGTCGCGAAGGTGACGATCGTCCCGGGGACCAACGCGAACGTCTCGCCGGGTTGCACGCAAAATGCACCGACGCCGGCCTCCCCGGGTCCACAATGCCCTCCAGGCTACCAGTATTCAAGCGGGCTTCAGACCCCTCCGCCGGTTACTGCGCCATGCACTACGGGCACCCCGACCGCTCCCACCCCGACATGCAACCCCGAAGACGGCGAGGCACAGATCGATACCGAGATGACCGCCTCGCTTGCGCCGGGAGCGAACGTGCTGTTCTACCTCGCCTATAATCCGGCGGAGTGTTTCGTGCCGGGGACGTTCACTCCGGGGCAGAACTGCAATAGCGCCTACGGCTCAAGCGCCGGACCGGCGCAGGGCCTTTCCCTCAACGACGACGAGATCCAGCAAGCGATCGGTGACAATCAGGCCGATGTCCTCTCGCTGAGCTATGGTGGCGGCGAAGCGCTCAATTTGGGAATCTACTTCGACAGTACGGGCAACGGGTACGGCCCGGCGGAATTCGCCGCGCTGGCGGCTGAGGGGATCGCGGTCTTCGTGTCGTCGGGCGACAGTGGGTCAGTCGAATGCCGCGGCTTCGGCGTGCCGCAACTCGACAACACCTACTGCACCAGCTATCCCGCGACCGACCCGAGCGTCACCTCAGTCGGCGGCGTAAACGTCGCCGTGGACGGCACCGGGAAGGTTCTCGCACCGATCACCGGGTGGGGCTACCAAACGGGGCTCGGCGGAACACCGACCGGCGGCGCCGGCAGCGGTGGAGGCTATTCGAGCTACTTCCCGCTCCCGGCGGTGCAAACCGGCCCGAACATCACCGGGTCGTTCCGCACCAACCCGGACATCGCGAGTATCGCCGATCCCAGTACCGGCGTCGCGATCGATACCAACGCCGGTCCTAACCTCGGCGGCCGGCAAATCATCAAGTACGGTGGCACGAGCGTTGCAGCGCCGGTATCCGCAGCGCAGTGGGCGATTGTCCTCCAAGCCTGCAAGCAGAATCCTGGGGTTGGCAAGTGCCCGAAGGCGGGGGCCGGTGCATATTGGCGGCTCGGCGACCCGAAGGGCTACTTCTATCCGATCTACAACAGCGCTGCCTACAGCACGACGATTTACGACGTCGTGTACGGCAACAACGGCGCGATCACCAATCCGTCGCCGGCGCCGGCGCCGTCGGGGCCGCTGAATCTCTACAACGCCGGACCCAACTACGACCTGGTTACCGGGATCGGGGTCCCCTTCACCCGGGCGCTGATCAAGACCATCGCGGGAGTGTAAAACTCTTCCACGGCGGTAGTAGGGTCCATGGGGCGGGCGCGGCAACGCGCTCGCCCCGTTCTTTGGCCCCCGCAAGCAAACGAGCCAGGCCCAGTCCGATGAACCCTTTGGGCCGCTCGTGCGGTTAAGAGAGTGGCGCAGCCGCGCCGGCTCCGCGTGAGTCCCCGGCCAAACCAGCACCCTTCCCCAAAGGAGCGTCAGTTATCGCACGTCGCCGCAATACCGAAGACCGCAAGCCCGGCCGCACGCCCGGGTCCGAAACCAAGGAATCGCCCCTCGAGCTGTTCGGCACCATCCGCCAAGTGTTTCCCAGCACGACCTTCGCGGTCGAACTGGAGAACGGGATGACCATCCTCGCGCACATCGCCGGCCGTCTGCGCCGGCACCGCATCAAGATTTTGCCGGGCGACCGGGTCGATCTCGAGATGTCGCCGTACGACCTGACCAAGGGCCGGATCGTCTACCGCTACCGCGCCGGCGAAGCGCGCTCGTAGCCGGCGGAGGGGCTCCCCGCCTCCGCCGGGGCCTCTTGCCACGGGTGATATAATACGAAGGCTGTGAAGGACAAGATTCATCCCAAATGGTTCCCCGAAGCGCGCGTCCACTGCGCGTGCGGGAACGTGTTCACGACCGGGTCGACCCTCAAAGAGATCGGCGTCGAGATCTGCTCGGCTTGCCATCCGCTGTTCACCGGACAGCAGAAGTTCATCGACACCGCCGGTCGCGTCGACAAGTTCAACCAACGGCTCGCGTCGGCCGAAAAGAAGAAGGCCGAAGCTGCAGAGCGCAAGCGCAAGAAGGAAGAAGAGGCGGCCGCCGCCCTCTAACCTCCGGGCCTATCCACAAGGGGCGAGCTGCATCACGTGCGGCTCGTCTTTTTCATAGATGAACGCGACCATGACCGAGCGCCTGAGCGCGCTCTCCAAGCGCTTCTCCGAAATCGATCTCTCGCTCGCCAACCCCGGCGAAGGCTTCGATCAAGCCCGCTATACGGCGCTCGTGCGCGAGCGGTCGCATCTCGAAGAGACGGTCGCCGCGTACCGCGAGTACCAAGCGACGCTCGTCGCCATCGCCTCGAACGCCGAGTTGCTCGCCGACCGCAGCGATCCCGAGATGCACGCCTTGGCCGAAGAGGAAGCGCGCGACCTGCGGGCCCGCAAAGACGAGCTCGAGGACGCGCTGCAAGTGCTCCTCCTCCCGCGCGATCCCAACGACACGAAGGACATCTTCATCGAGATCCGCGCGGGCGCCGGCGGTGAGGAAGCGAGTCTCTTCGGCGGCGATCTCTTGCGCATGTACGCGCGCTACGCGGAACGCAAGGGGATGCGCTTCGAGATCGTTTCGCAGAGCGAGAGCGAGAGCGGCGGATACAAAGAAGTCGTCGCGTCGGTCAAGGGCGGCGAACCCTATCGCTTCTTCAAGTACGAGAGCGGCGTGCACCGGGTGCAGCGCGTGCCGGTCACCGAAGCCTCAGGCCGCGTGCACACGAGCACGGCGACGGTCGCGGTGCTCCCCGAAGCCGAGGACGTCGACATCGAGATCAATCCGAAAGATCTGCAGATCGACACGTTCAAGGCCAGCGGCGCGGGCGGCCAGCACGTCAACAAGACCGAGAGCGCGATTCGCATCACCCACGTGCCGACCGGAACGGTCGTGTCGTGCAGCGAGGAGCGCTCGCAGTTGCAGAACCGCGAGCGCGCGATGGGGATGCTGCGCGCGCAACTGCTCGACCGCAAACAGCGCGAAGCCGACGAAACCGTCGGCTCGCTGCGCCGCAGCCAGGTCGGCACCGGCGACCGCAGCGAGAAGATCCGTACGTACAACTACCCGCAAGACCGCATCACCGACCACCGCGTCAACCAGAGTTTCCAGAACATCCGCGCGATCCTCGACGGCGACATGGACCGCCTCGTCGAGGAGTTGCAAAAGGACGAGAAGGCGCGCTTGCTGGCGGGCGAAGCCGGCGCCGCATGACCCTCTCCGCAACCGTTCGTTCGCATCGTTGACTTAGCCAGGCCCGTGTGAGACCATTTCGGAGACCAAACCAAGTTGGAGCATGCCATGTTCCTCAACATGCGAGCGAGGGTATGGCCTATGTGAAAACTGTGCTTTCCGGGTGCGAGGCCTGATGAACCGACCTTTTATGCTCACGGCCTGGGTCTTCGTCTCCCTGGGTTTAGGGCTTACGCAATTCACGGGATGCAGTCGAGCGATTCCTCAAACTGTTTCGCCTGGTTATGCGGCGCAATCAAAGGTCGCTGTTGCGTCATCGGGAGGTTCGAACAAAAGGGCCGTCCAGGCGGAAATCTACGGGGATGTGGGTCTCGGTGCGTGGGTCAATCCCAATATCAATCCCGAACCGCTGCCGAACGATCTCTCGTGTGTTATAATTGATCCGAACGGCAACACCGATTATACCGAGTGTTACACGGAATACCTCGAGAATCAAATAGGGCGCACGTTCGCTTATCACTTGCACTATCCGTGGTTTGGAAATCGGACGAATACGTTTCCAGCACAGGGCGGAAATTCGGCAGAAGATGCGGATTTTGCGCACGGTCGCATACCCGTCGAGTCCTGGAATTGCCTGTACAGCAACGCATCGGTCGCGGCAGGGTCGCATGACGACGTCCTCAATGCTGAAGCACAGAGGCTAGCGCAGTGGGGGCATCCGATCGTCGTGCGATACTTTTGGGAAATGAATCTATCAGCCGCCGCCAACAGCCGCTCGACCTGCTGGGACCCGAGTACGGGGGACTTTTCAGTAGGCAACGGTCCGCCGGCGACGGACACTGAGTATTTTAGCCCTCAGCAATTCGTAGCCGCCTGGATGCATATTAGGCAAATTTTCGCGACGAATGGCGCAACGAACGTAACGTTCTTATGGAATCCCAGTGTTGACAATCTCGTCGACCATAAAGCGCAATCTTTAAAGCCGTACTATCCCACCGGCGACACGTCCCGTTTTTGCTCGGCATCGACATGTATGAAGCCAACGCCGCGACTTTCTGGAATAACTCCGGGGGCCAATATAGCGAATTACAAAAATTAAATCCGTATGCGCCCATCGTCATCGGCGAAACCGGCTCTCCTGCGAGCAATGCGTCCGATCAGGAGGCGTTCATCGCTTCCACGATTAGCAATCTCAAGGGATCGTTCGGGAGCGTGCGCGCGCTGTTCTATTTCGATGCGGAATGCCCGCAGCCCACCTGTATCGACTATACGTTGCAAAATGCGCCTTTAGATGCGTTTGCCCAGATGGCCCACGATCCGTACTTCAATACTCCCCCTCCATTGCTTCCGCCAATCAATGAAAACTAGTTCTTACTAGTGGTTTATCTGCGTTGGCGGTTCGTTCAGAACCATAGTCGTGACGCGCATCGGCGTCGGTCCACGAGAACAAGGGCCCGCGGAGCATCGGCAAGAGGGCGCTGCTTCTCCTGGGCGAACCCGCGGCGAATGACGGTTGCGCAGGCGCTCGCGGTTGCGGTCATGCGCCTGCGCTCGCCGCAAGCGCCGGCGTTCTTGCGTGAGAGCGCGAATGCCGACGCGCAGATCCTGCTTGCCGAAGTGCTGCAGACCGATCGCACCTGGTTGCGCACGCACGGCTCCGACGAACTCGACACCACCTTGCTCGACATCTATGGCATCCTGCTCGACCAGCGGTTGCGCGGCACGCCGGTCGCCTATCTGACGCGCAAGGCAGGGTTCTACGGCCGTGAGTTCTACGTCGACGAGCGCGTGCTAATCCCGCGGCCCGAGTCGGAGCATCTCGTCGAGGCGGCGCTCGACGAGCTGCGCGCGACGCTTGCCGAACGAATGCAGAGCGAGCGCAACGGACGGGTTACGGTCCTCGACGTCGGCACGGGGACCGGAATGCTGGGGTTGACCATCGCAGCCGAACTCCACGAAGCCGATGTCACCTTGGTCGATTATTCTGCGGCTGCGCTCGAAGTGGCTAGCATAAACGCGCGCCAGCTAGGTCTTGACAGACGAGTGCGCATCGTCGAATCGAACCTCGCCGACGGCGTTGATGGGCCGTTCGACTGCATCGTCGCGAACTTGCCGTACATCCCGACACGCGACGTGCCCGCGGTTCCTAACCCGTCGGATTCGAGCCGCGTATCGCGCTCGACGGCGGTGTTGACGGGCTCGGTCTCTATCGCCAATTGCTGGCAGATGTGGGAGCGGATCGCTGCGCAAGGCGCGGCGCTCTTCTTGGAAGCTGCGCCTGGGACTATCGCACCGCTGGCTAATGCTTGTCAAGTGCGATTTCCGCAGGCTCTGGTTGAAATCCGAAAGGATTACGCCGGATTGGAACGGTTTGTTGCCGTTCTTGGACTGACGCATTAGGGTCGTCCGATCGATTGAGCCCGTCGTTGTGGACGACTTTCAAACGGCTTGTTCAGTCGCTTATGACTCCGTCACGGACCCGTTGAGGAGGGGCAGCGCAAGTGTGAGATGACCCCGCCCGGAGCTGGACACCCGATAAGCGAACTATTCGCGAGGAGGGTGACCCATGCCGACCCCGAGCCCCAAGCCGCAACCGCCGGCTGAGGAACAAGGATCGAACGATGGACGGCGCAGCGCAAGGCAGCCATCATCGTCGATGTGCTCAAGGGCAAAATCTCAGTCCCGGAAGCGTGCCGGAAATACGGCTTCACGCAGGGCGAGTACCGCGAGTGGGCCGACGAGTTCATGCGCGGCGGAATCGAAGCGCTCAAGGTCAACAAGAAGGGCGTCGAGGCTGAGTACCGCGCCGAGATCAAGCGGCTTCAGGCCAAGATCGGCGAGCTCGTGATGGACAACGAGATCCGTAAGGAGGCTTTGCGAATCGTCCCTTTGGACGAAAGCGAGCGACGGTCGATCGACTCGTTGCTCGCCACGGTTTCCAAAGGCCCGAGTCTGTCGACTCTTAGACGTGCCGCGCAGCACCGCTTATTATCAGCCGCGAGAACGCATGCCGGTCATCGACGAGGTCCTAGCGCAGCGCATCAAGCACCTCACCGATGACGAGCCGTACCTGGGCTACCGCATGGTGTGGGCACGCTTGCGTATGCAAGGCGTCGTGGTAAACCGCAAGACGATTCAACGCATCATGCAGCTCAAAGGCTGGCAGTGCCACAAGCGGTGGCGCAAGCGGTGCGGGCCGCGTGTTGAAGCGAGTCCGAGTGTTTCCTCGGTATCCAACGTTCGGTGGTCATCCGACGCGACATACGTTTGGACCGTAAGCGTCCGTTGAAGGCCGTCTTGACTGCGATCCAGCCATCGCGCCGGGGCCGACTAGCTCAGCGCCGGAAGTTCGTGAGTCTCGTCGGTCGTGGTGAGCGCATTGGTGCTCTGCGTGCTGCGATTCCAGGGCAGAAGATCGTTGATGCGGTTGATCGGATGCTCGGCGATGCGCGTGAGTACCTCGCAGAGAAACGCTTCAGGATTGTGGCCGTTGAGTTTGGCGCTGCCCAGCAGACTGTAGAGCGCCGCAGCGCGTTCGCCGCCTGCGTCACTGCCGGCGAACAGAAAGTTCTTGCGCCCAAGAGCAACGCACCGTAGCGATCGCTCCGCCGCGTTGTTATCGATCTCGATGCGCCCATCATCACAATAGCGCTTCAGGGCCTCCCAGCGTGCCAGCGGATAGCGGATGGCTTTGGCCGTCGCGGACTTCTGCGACAGCGTTTGCAGCGTCTGGTCCAGCCACACTTTGAGGTCGTCGAGCAGCGGACGGCTGCGTGCTTGCCGCACGGCACGGCGCTCGTCGGGAGGTCGGCCGCGAATCTCTCGCTCAATGGCATAGAGTGCTGCGATCCGGTCGAGCGCCTGCGCTGCCACAGGCGACTTGTGCAACTCGTGCAGATCGACGAACTTGCGGCGAACATGCGCCCAGCAGGCCGCTTCAAGGACGCGACCGCCATCGTAGATCTTCGAATAGCCCGCGTAGCCATCGGCTTGCAAGATGCCGGTGAAGTTCTCCAGATGTCGCTGCGGATGCTCACCCTTGCGATCGGGCGTGTAGGCGAACCACACCGCCGGCGCGACCTCACCTGCTGCCGGCCGCTCGTCTCGCACGTACGTCCAGAGCCGACCGGTCTTGGTTTTCCCGCGTCCGGGTGCAAGCACCGGAATCGGCGTGTCGTCGGCGTGCACGACGTCCGCCGCAAACACGTGCGTCTGCAATGCGTCGGTTAAGGGCCTCAGCAGCGCGCTGACGTTGCCGACCCACTGCGCGAGCAGCGTACGATCCAGTTCCACGCCTTCGCGCGCGTAGATCTCCGACTGCCGATAGAGCGGCAAATGATCGCCGTATTTTCCAACCACGACGTGCGCCAGGAGGGCCGGCCCAGCCATGCCGCGTTCGATCGGGCGCACCGGCGCCGGGGCCTGCACGATCGTGTCGCAGCTCGCGCAGGCCAGTTTGGGGCGCACCGTGCGAATCACTTTGAAGCGCACCGGCTCGAGTTCGAGCATCTCGCTAACGTCTTCGCTCAGAGACTTGAGTTCGCCACCGCAGTCCGGGCAGGCTGATTGATGCGGCGCGATCGTCTGCGTTTCGCGCGGCAGATGCGCGGGGAACTCACGCCGTGGCTTGGATATGCCCATAGCGGGCTCTGAGCCGGTTCGCTCGGCTAGTTCGCACGAGCGCTGCGCAGCGGCGGCCTCGAGTTCCTCGACCCACAACTCCAACTGTTCGATCTCGCGGGCGCGCTTTTCGCTGCGGTTGCCGAACTGCATGCGGCGCAGCTTGAGAATCTGCAACTTGAGCGATTCGATTTGCACCGTGAAGAAGTGGATTTGCGCATCTTTGGCGACGAGCTGCTCGCTTTGCGTGAGCAGTTGCGCGTGCTTCTCTTGCAGCAGCGCTTTGAGCTCCGCGATGCCCAGTCCATCGAGATTGGCAAGCTCGACGCTCGCAGAATCCATGTCTTCATGCTACCGATGCCGCGCACATTGTCAAGCTGCATCACGTCAAAACGAGCGCGCTCCTACAGCGCGCTGATCATCACACCTCGATCAACGGTGCAGCGGTGCGTATTGGATGCCGCCAATCGATTCCCTCAAGCAGCATCGACAGTTGCGCTGCCGTCAGCGAGACGCGCCCGTTCTGCGCCTGCGGCCAGACGAAGCGCCCGCGCTCCAACCGTTTCGCCATCAGGCACAACCCGGTTCCATCCCACCACAAGAGCTTCACCAGATCGCCACGACGTCCGCGAAAGACAAAGACGTGACCGCAGAACGGATTACTCTCTAATGCGTTCTGCACCAAAGCGCTAAGACCAGTGAAGCCTTTGCGCATATCGGTTGTGCCCGCAGCAATCCACACGCGCGTCCCGACCATCGTGGCGCTTGGCGCGACGCTCATTGCCGCAGTCCAGCAACCAGGGCACATACCAACGCGGCATCAAGCGCGCTGGTCTCGATCCGAAGCGTGGCACCGGAAGCCAGCGTGAGCTGCACAACGCTGCGATCTGCCGCCTCATCAGCGCCGGCGAACGACGACTGCATGCGCACGGCGCGCACCACACTCACCGGCATGAACGTCGCCTTCGCCGGCGGTGCATCAACGCGTGGCGTCGACTGCGCTTCGAGCGCACCAGCTTCATAGAGCGTCTTCCACCGCCGCAGGCTGTTGGGATGCACCCCGTGTTCGCACGCGATCGCACGAAGCGATGCGCCAGCGCGCAGAGTCAGTTCAACCAGACGACGCCTTTCAGCCTGCGCTCGATGGCGACGCGGCGCGCGTTGCCCTATTTCTTTTGCTGCTGCCATGAGAACCTCGCGATGGAAGGAACGGTTCCCCCAATCATCGCGAACGATCGGCACGCGCGCAATACGGCCCCCAGCAGACGCTTACTTTGGACCGAGCTCGACGGCCTCATCTACGTCAACGCGGTTCTGGACTGCGCCGATCGCGAGTGCATCGGCCGCAACGTTAGCCAGCGCAACGACGCGAAAGAGGCGGCTTGGGCCCTCGAAGACGCGTTACTCAGGCGGTTTGGAACACTGCCGACGGGTGAGGACATCGGCATTACGCTTCGAACCGACAACGCGCTGGTTTATGCCTCGGAACTCTATCGCCGGCTCGTCGCCGAGTACGGCCTGCGTCAGGAGTTCATCTTGCCGCACACTCCGGAGCAGAACGGCGTGATCGAATCGTTCATGGGGACATTGAAGCTCGAGTGCATTTGGCAACACCGCTTCCGGGCGTTCGACGAAGCCAAGCGCGTTATCGAGGCCTGGATCGATCACTACAACGAACGCCGGCCGCATTCGCGGCTCGGCTACGTCCCGCCGTCGGAGTGGCGGCTACGACAGTCCCAAATAACTGCCTGAGGTGTCCAGAAACGGCGGGGTCACTTCAAGTGCGACTAAGGAAGAGGAGTTTCCCCTACTTGATTGTAGGCCTCAGGCAGGTGAAACTAGTCGCGTACCGCCGGATTGGTGTGTTACTGGCAGTAACCAGAATGCGAGGGGTGTGGTGCGGCCGATGAACTTAAACAGAAGCCTTAGAGGTGCTCTACTTTTCGTTGTGATGCTGGCGACCTTGGATGTGGTAGCCCTTTCAGGTTGCAGTCCATTTTCTCCGGGACAATCTTCAGGTAACCGGCAGCCTGTGTCCTCTGTAGGATCTTCCGGTAATAAGCGAACGACGCAGGCAAACTACATATGGTTGCCCCCGTATTTTGGCGCATGGGTCAATCCAAGCCCGAATCCGGTTCCGGGCGATAATCGTGTCAAGAATGCTCCACGGAATATCTGGAGGGGCAGATTGGGCGGACTTTTGCTCTCCATATGCACTACCGCAAATTTGGGGACATTTTCCCGGGACCAGACGAATACACCGATGTACAGAATAATCGTATACCGGTCGAGTCGTGGAACTGCGCTTACTCAAACTATGCAATTTCCCAAGGTGCCCATGACACCGATGTCATCATCCCTGAAGCAAAAGCGCTGGCGGCCTGGGGTCACCCGATCTTCTTACGCTACTTTTGGGAGATGAATCTTCCCTACACGGCCAATGGACGAAAGGCATGTTACGACCAAACTGCGCCAAGCTCGGACTACGCCAGCGGCAACTTTAACGAAGCCAATTTTATCCTTGCTTGGAACCATATCAGATCGGTGTTTTCTGCTTACGGTGCATCGAACGTCATTTTTCTCTGGAATCCAAATGCCGATGACATTGATCCTGGTGCGCATAAGATGTCTGACTATTACCCGGGAGTTGACGGCCTTCCGATCGCGGAGTGGTCCGGCATCGATAGATACGATAAAACGCCGGGTGGCAATGCATCCTTTTGGCTTGGATTCGGCAACGAATACAACGAGTTGATGCAAGCGAACCCCAATTGGCCGATCATAATTGGGGAAACGGGCGCGCTTTCGTATGTGCCCGCCGACCAAATGGCCTTTCTACAGAATATGGTCACCAATTTACAAGCTTATCCGAATGTTTGGGGATTGATCTATTTCGACGCACAGGGCCAGAGCGTGGACAAGAATCACAACGATGTCCTTTTCAACTATACGATTGTGCAAGACCAGTTGAGTGCCTTTGCAGGCATGGCGAACGATCCGTATCTGTCACGCCGTCGCCCCTTTAACATTCCGGACTAAGACCTACGGGTGAAAGCCGCCCGACGGCGAAAGGGGCCGCCCCGGTGTGCCGGGAAAACATGACTCCCCATAATGGCCAAATTTATCTTCTTTACCGGCGGTGTCGTTAGCTCGCTAGGAAAGGGGATCACCGCGGCGTCCCTGGGACGTTTGCTCAAGGGGCGCGGCGTCTCGGTGTCGGTTCAGAAGCTCGACCCGTACATCAACGTCGACGCCGGCACGATGAACCCGTATCAGCACGGCGAGGTGTTCGTCACCGAAGACGGGGCCGAGACCGACCTCGATCTGGGTCACTACGAACGGTTCATCGACGAGTCGCTCTCGCGGCACCACAACGTGACCACCGGACAGATCTACGCGTCGGTGATCGACAAGGAACGGCGCGGCGACTATCTCGGGGCCACGGTGCAGGTCATTCCGCACATCACCAACGAGATCAAGGCGCAAGTCCGGCGCGTCGGCGAGCGCAGCGGCGCGGAAGTGTGCATCGTCGAGGTCGGCGGCACGGTCGGCGACATCGAATCGCTGCCGTTCCTCGAAGCGATCCGCCAGATTCGCCACGACGTCGGCGACGAGAACGTCATGTTCGTCCACTTGACGCTGCTGCCGCACCTCGGCGCCGCCGACGAACTGAAGACCAAGCCGACGCAGCACTCGGTCCGCGAGCTGCGCGCGATCGGCATCTCGCCCGATGCGATCGTGCTGCGCACCGATTCCGAGCGTCCCGTCCCGGTCGACCTCAAGGAGAAGATCGCGCTCTTCTGCGACGTGCCGGCGAACGCGGTCGTGCAGAACGGCGACGCGCGCACGATCTACAAGGTGCCGCTCAACCTCGAACAAGAGGGGCTCGCCGAGGCCGTCGTCCGCAAGCTCAAACTGACGCAGAGCCCGCCCGACCTCGAGGAGTGGGCGCAGATCGTCGAGCGCATCGAGCATCCCGAACGCACCGTCAAAGTGGCCCTCGTCGGGAAGTACGTCGAGCTCAAAGACGCCTACATCTCGATCACCGAGGCACTCAACCACGCGGGCTTCTATCACAACGCCGCGGTCGAACTGATCCGCATCGATTCCGAAGTGATCGAAGACAGCGGGGTCGAACTTTTGCGCGGAGTGGACGGCATTCTCGTGGCGCCCGGGTTCGGTGCGCGCGGCGTCAAGGGCAAGCTGCGCGCGATCCAGTATGCGCGCGAAAGCCGCACGCCGTTCTTGGGCATCTGTTACGGCATGCAACTGGCCTGCGTCGAGTTCGCGCGCAACGTCTGCGGGCTCAAAGACGCGATGACGACCGAAGTCGACGAGTCGACCCAGGAACCGGTGATCGACTTCATCCCCGAGCAGCGCAACCTCGACTTCAAAGGCGGCACGATGCGCTTGGGCGCGTACGAATGCCGGCTCGAACCCGGCACGTTGGCCGCGAAGGCGTACGGCCAGCTCGACATCAGCGAGCGCCACCGCCATCGCTACGAGTTCAACAACCGGTACAAGGCCCTGTTCGAAGAACATCGCATGATCTTCTCGGGCCATCACGATCTGGGCCACACGACCTTGGTCGAGTGCATCGAGCTGCCGCAGAGCGTCCATCCCTGGTTCGTGGGAACCCAAGCGCATCCTGAATTCAAATCGCGTCCGACGCGACCGTCGCCGCTCTACCGCGACTTTGTCGGAGCCTCACTCGCGCGCTCGGAGAGCGATCCGGGCGACTTCATGCAGCTATCGCGCTTCTGAAACTCGACGAACTCACCGTCGTTATTCTCACGAAGGACGAGGCCGGCAATTTACCGCGCGCGCTCGCGAGCGTCCCTGCCGGAGCGGCCCTCCTGGTCATCGACGCCGAATCGAGCGACGACACCGTGGCGATTGCGAGCGCCCACGGGGGGCGGGTCATCGTGCGGCGGTGGCAGGGCTTCGTCGCGACCCGCACGTTCGCGATCTCCGAGGTGCGCACGCCGTACACGCTGATGCTCGACGCGGACGAATCGCTCGACCCGGCGCTGCGCGACGCGATCGTCGCCGCCGAGCCGGCAAGCGAAGGGGTCGAAGGCTACGAAGTGCAGCGGGTCACCTGGTTTGCCGGGCGCCCGATCCGCGGTGCGGGGTGGGGTGACGAGCGGATCTTGCGGCTGTTCTCGACGGATCGCGCGCGCCTCGTCCCCCAGCCGGCCGCCGGCGGCGACGCGGCGTTGCACGAGCGATGGGTCGTCGGCGGACGCACGCGCGTGCTGGGCGGAACGCTGCGGCACGACTCGTATCCGACGATCGCGTCGTACCAAGAGAAATTCGACCGCTACACGTCGATCGAAGCCGCGGGCATCGACAGCTCGCCGCTGCGGCTGGCGCGCGAGTCGGTGCGGGCGTTCGCGCGGGCGATCTGGCTCGCCGTCGGGCGCCGCGGCTACGCCGACGGCTGGCGCGGGCTCTACGTCGCTTGGTGGTCGGCCTGGTATCCGGTGGTGGTGCATTGGAAAGCGCTGCGACGCCGATCCTGACGCGGGCGCGCGTCGACGTCGCGCTCGACGGGCGGTTGACGTCGCACATGTCGGTGGGCATGAAGACCTACGCCCGCGAGATGGTGCGCCGCCTGCCGACCGCGGCCCCCGAGTTGCGGTTTTCCACCTTCGGCAGCGGCGACAACTTCGATCTTGCCGAACAGGCGCAGATTCCGCTCCAGCTCGCGCGCGAGCGGCCGCGGCTGGCGCATTTCCTCTCCCCGTTCGCGCCGCTGGCGACGCCGGTTCCCTACCTCGTGACGGTGCACGACTTGATCGAGCTGCAGTTTCCGCAGCACGTCAAGCGCAAGGGTGTGTTCTTTTTCCGCTACGTCCTGCGGCTGATCTTGGCGCGGGCGCGGGCGGTCGTCACCGACGACCCCAAGACCGTCCCCGAACTGCGGCGCTTTCTCGGCGTGCCGGCCGCCAAGGTGCGCGTGGTCCCGCTCGGGGTGAACGAGACGTTCCGGCGCCGCTGGCCGCTCGAGCCGTCGCCGCGGCCCGTATTTCTTCTATGCCGGCAACCACCGCGGACACAAGGATCTGCCGACCCTGTTCGCCGCCTGGAGCGCCTTGCCGCCGGAACTCGCGGCCGACCTCGTGCTGACCGGGTTCGACGACTTCGGCTCGGCGCTCGACGCCTACCGGCGCGAGCGCGGCCAGATCGTGTTCGCCGGCAACGTCGACGACGAGATGCTGGCCCAGCTCTACCGCGGCGCGCGCGCGTACGTGCACCCGGCGCTCGTCGAGGGGTTCGGGCTGCCGATCGTCGAGGCGATGGCGACCGGGGTGCCGGTGATCGTGACCGAGCGGGCGGTGCCCGAGGCCGTACGGGCGCAGGCGGCGACCTATCCGCCCGGCGACGCCATCGCGCTCGGCGCCCTACTGGCCGACGCGCTGCGCGAGCCGGCGCGCTGGGCGCAACGCGGCGACGCCGGGCGCCCCCGCGCGCTCGAACTGACGTGGGACGCCTGCGCGCAGGCGACCGCCGCCATCTACCGGGAACTCTTGGCGTGAAGCGCCCGGTCGAGCCGCCACCCGACGTCATCCTCGACGCCCGCCTGACGCGGCGCATGTCGGGCGGGATGCGGGCCTACGTCGAGGAGCTCTCGCGGGCGCTCCCGCGCGTCGCGCCCGAGTTGCGGGTCGTCCGCCTCGAACGCGCCGAGAACGGCACCCTCGCCGAGCAGGTGGGGCTCGCGCTCGACATTCGGGCGGAACGGCCGCGGCTGGTGCACTGGACGACGTTTTTCGCACCCCTGGCGGCGCTGCGCCACCGCTACGTGCTGACCGTGCACGATCTGATCGCGTTGAAGTTCCCGCACCTCCACCGGCCGGCCACGGTCGCTTATTACCGGACGGTCGTGCCGCTGCTGGCACGCGGGGCGGCCCGGGTGCTCGTCGGCGACGAGCGCAGCGCGGACGATTGCGTCCGGCTCCTCGGGGTGGCCCCGGGGCGGTGCCGGGTCGTGCCGCTGGGCTACGACCCCGCGCTGCTGGCCGCGAGCGAACCGGAGCGCGCGCCGCGTCCGTTCTTCCTGTATGCCGGAAACCATCGGCCCCACAAGGATCTCCCGACCCTCTTGCGAGCCTGGGCGGCGCTCGACGCACCGGTCGACCTGTACGTGACCGGCGGCGACCTCGACGCGGCCGCCTATGGGCGGCCCGGGGCGGCGATCGTGCCGCTCGGCGACGTCTCGCCGGCGCGCTTATGGCGGCTCTACCGCGGCGCGCTGGCGCTGGTGCACCCGGCGCTGGCCGAAGGGTTCGGGATCTCGATGCTCGAGGCGGCCGCCGCCGGCACGCCGGTGATCGCCACCAGCGCCGCCTTGCCGGGCGTGCTCGCCGGAATCGGGACGACCTTCCCGGCCGGCGATAGCGAGGCGCTGCGCGCGTTGCTGGGCGCGCTCGCCGCCGACCCCGCGCCGGCCCGCATGCGCGCCGACGCAGGTGCGGGTCGTGCACGGGCGTATACCTGGGACCGATTCGCATCGACCATCGCGGGAGTGTATCGAGAAGTTTTGGAGGAAGCCGCACCCCGATGAAGCTCTGGTGCCTCTTGCTCTTGCTCGTGCCGGCATGGCCGGCGGCTTTGCCGGCCGTCGCAGCTGCCGCACCGGCGAAGCCGGCGGCGACCGACATGCCCACGCGCAGTATCGCGATCGTCATCAACGGCGTCGCTTTGGCGCGCGATCCGGCGCCGCGCACGGTCGGCGGGCACCTGCTCGTACCGGTCGTGCGCATCTACAGCGCCCTCGGCATCGAAGCTTCGCGCGACGGGGCGTCGATCGTGGCCGTGGCGCCGACGAAGAACATCCGCATCACGATGGGCAGCAGCCAGGCGTCGATCGACGGCCGCCCGGTGACGATGGAGGCGCCGGCGACCGAGATCGACGGCACCACCTACGTGCCGCTGCGCTTCGTCGCCGAATCGCTCGGCGCCAACGTGCAGTACGATGCGAAGGCGGCCCAGGTGACGATCGCCTCGGCGCTCGTGGGGCGCAACCAAGGCGCGACCCAGACCGCCGGCGACGGGCGCACCGTGATCACCGGCACCGTGTCGGCGATCGACCGCAATTCCTCGCCGGCCACGATCACGGTCGTGCGCAACGGCTCGGCACGCTCGATCGCCATCAACTCCGAGGCGAAGTTCACGCTGGAAGACGTCGTCGCGCACACCTCGGCGCCCGGCTCGATGAGCGACGTCAACGTCGGCGACGCGCTCTCGATCACGATGAATCGCGACGGCACGATCGCGGAGGTCGTGTCGTTCTTCGCCTCGCGCAGCGGGACCGTGGCGGCCGTTTCGCCGAGCGCCCTCGTGCTCCAGAACGGGCGCGTCGTCACCGCCGACAAGTCGACCGACATCACGCTCAACGGTGCGCCGGCGACGATCGGCGACTTCAAACCCGGCGACGCGATCACCGTCCGCCTCAACCCCGAGACGAACGAGAACCGCCAAGTGATCGGCTCGCGGTCGGTCGCGGCCGGCGGCGCCGCGATCGGCGCGACGGCCTCGCCGGGCCCGGCGCCGAGCGGCGCGACGTTTGCCGCCAACGCGATGGCCTCGAGCACACCCGCCGACACGCCGGCGATCGAGTCGCTGACGCTGTCGGCGAACCGCCCGCTGCACGCCGGCGAAAACCTCGACGTCACGCTGCGCGGAACCCCGGGGGCGCGGGCGTGGTTCGACGTCGGCACCGTCGTCTCGCGCGTCCCGATGCGGGAGACGGCGCCCGGCGTCTACACCGGGCGGTTCACGATCGATCCCGGCGTGAACTTCACCAGTCTCCCGGTGTTCGGGCACTTGGCGGCCGGCGGCGTGGAAGCGCCGCGCGCGGAGTCGCAAACGCTCGTGTCGGCGTCGACGATTCCACCGACGATCGGCGACGTGGCGCCGCCCAACGGGCAGACCGTCAACAACCCTCGCCCTTCGATTTACGCGACCTTCGGGTCGCCGACCGACGTGGGGATCAATCCCTCATCGGTGCAGATCACCGTCAACGGCCGCGACGTCACCGCGTCGGCCACCCGCACGCCGACCTTCATCACCTACAGTCCGCCGGGGAACTTCACCGGCGGCACGGTCTCGGTGACGGTGCGCGTCGCCGACGCGGCCGGCAACGTCGCCACCCGCACCTGGAGCTTCACCGTCCACCTATGAGCTGCGCGCGGCGGCTGCTCGCGCTCGCGCTGTTGGGCGCGATCTGCGGCTGCGGCCCGACCGAAGCCACGCCCGACGCCGGCAAGACCCTGATTTTCGCGCGCGTCAAGGACGCGGTCATCCTCGATCCGGCGGTCGCGACCGACGGGCTCTCGCTCAACATCACCGCCGAAGTGTTCCAGAACCTCGTGCGGTTCAAGCCGGGAACCTTCGAGATCGAGCCCGACCTCGCGTCGGCCTGGAGCGTCTCTCCCGACGGCAAGCACTGGACGTTCGACCTGAAGCCGGGCTTGCAGTTCAGCGACGGGACGCCGGTCGACGCGGCGGCGGTCAAGTTCAATTTCGACCGCTGGCGCTTGGAGAAGAATCCGTACCGCGGCACGTACGAGTACGGCTACTATCCTTCGATGTTCGGGGGCTTTCCGGGCGTCATCGCCGGCGTGCGGGTCGACGCACCGCGGCGCGTCTCGTTTTTGCTGACGCAGCCGCTGGGACCGTTCTTGCGCGACCTCGCGATGCCGTCGTTCGCGATCGGCTCGCCGGCCGCGATCGCCAAGAGCGTCGCCGCGTTCACGCGCAAGCCGGTGGCGAGCGGGCCGTACATGGTCGACGAGTGGATGACCGACGACCACATCACCCTGGTGGCCAACCCGCGCTATGCCGGCCCCAAGCCGCCGTACGACACGATCGTGGTGCGCGACATCCCCGACCAGGCGACCAGCGTGCTCTCGCTGCGCAAGAACGAAGTCGACGGCATGGGCGACCTGCGCCCCGACGACGCGACGGCCTTGGCCGCGCTCGGCACCGTTCGTATCTACGAGCAGCCAAGTAACAACATCGCCTATCTGGCGCTCAACATGGAGAAGAAGCCGTTCGGCGACGTGCGCGTGCGGCGCGCGATCGCGTACGCGCTCGATCTCCCGGCGATCGTGCGCAATCTCTACTCGAGCGGCGCGGAAGTGGCCGGCGACTGGCTGCCCGACGCGATGCTCGGCGCCGATCCCGCGATGCACGCCTACCCGCACGACGTGGCCAAGGCGAAGGCCCTGCTCGCGGCCGCCGGGTTCCCGCACGGCTTCGCGACGCAGCTCTACTTCGGCACCGCACCGCGCCCGTATCTCCCCGAACCGCAGCGGGTTGCCGAAGCGATCCAAGCCGACTTGCGCGCCGCCGGCATCGACGCGACCCTCGAACCCTTCGAGTTCGGCGTCTATCTCGACAAGATCCGCAACGGAGAGCACCCGATGTGCTTGATCGGATGGACCGGCGACAACGGCGACCCGGACAATTTTCTCTACACCCTGCTCGACCGCGACGCGGCGGTCAAACCGAACGCCCAGAACTATGCCTTCTGGCGCGATCCCGAGTTTCACGCCTTGATGATGCAAGGGCAGCGCACGCTCGACGAGCGCAAGCGGGCCGCGATCTACCGCCGTGCCGTGCAGATGGTGCACGACCAAGTGCCCGCGATCGGGCTCGTCCATACGACCGTCCCGTTCGCGATCAAGCGCGACGTGGCCAACGTGATCCCGCGCCCGGACGGCGCCTTGAACTTCGAACTGATGAGGCCGAGATGACCGACGACGAAAAGACCTGTATCTTCTGCAAGATCGTGCGCGGCGAGATTCCGTCCGACGAAGTGCGCCGGACGCCGGGCGTGGTCGCGTTCCGCGACGTCAACCCGCAGGCGCCCGAACACGTGCTGGTCATCCCGGCGCGACACGTGGCGCACTTGAGCGAGTTCGTGGCGACCGCGCCGCCCGACGACGTCAAGGAGTTGCTCGCCACCGCCTCGGCCATCGGGACGGAGTTCGGCCGCGACGGCTACCGGGTGGTGACGAACGAGGGCCGCGACGGTGGCCAGACCGTGTACCATCTGCATCTCCACGTGCTGGCCGGCCGGCGTCTCGGCTGGCCGCCGGGCTGAGCGTGCGCTAAGCCCGCGCGCGCAACATGCGCGCGACCGCCTCGTGGATGCGCGCCACCGGCTCGGCGCGGTAGGCCCAGCGCGGGTCGGGGTCGGGCCGGGGAACGACCATCGTCGCATTCGCCTCGAACACGAGCACGTCGCCCCGGGCGTCGAGGGCGAAGTCGATTCCCCCGTAGTCGAGCCCGAGCGTCTGCGCGATCCGCGTCAGCGCTTCGAGCGCCCGCGGGCCGAGGACCGCCGGCATCCCGGCCAGGAAGGCCGCGTCCTCGGCGCGGTGGGCCGGCTCGTCGCGCATCTCGGCGGTGAAGTAGTGAACCTTCCACTGGCGCGAGATCGCCAGGTGGAGCGGGTACAGCGCGCCGTCGACGAACATGACGCGGAATTTGCGTACCTTGCCGTCACGGTCGCGCGCCGGCAGCTCTTCGATCGCCAACAGCTCGTCGCCCGGCAAAGCCGCGAGCGCGGCGGCGAGTTCAGCCGCCTCCGGCACGCGCTCGAAGTGTTCGCCCGTATGAAACCCCGGCGCGCGCACGAGCAGGGGAAATGCGAACCCCGCCTGCGCGAGGGTCTCGGCGGCGTCGTCCCCCAGGAGCGCCGCGCGCGAGAAGCTCCGGGTGCGGGCGGTGCGTACCCCGGGAAGGTCTTGCAACCGCTCCGCGACCTCGACGCGCCCGGTCGCGCGGACCCGCCGCGGATCGTTGATCACCGGCGCCGCCGACCGCGCCACCACCGCCTCCGCGGCTGCCAGCCCGTCCGGACAGCGCTGCGGGTCGCCGATGGCATTGAAGACGAGGTCGTGTGGCGGCAGCGTCAGCGCCGGGTCGTAGAACTCGGCCACGATCGTCGCCGTGCGGAACACCCGGTCGTCAAGATAGTCCTGGGTCTCGACGTTGCCCCCCAGGGCCGAGGCCAGGAGCAACAGCCGGATCGGGCGTCCCGTCCCGCGATACGAGCCGCGCGCGATCGACCGGAAACCGGTCCGAGCGTGTTCGCGCGCCCGGGCCGCGTCGCCGCTGCGCAGGGCGAGGATCGCGAGGCCGCGATGGGCGCGTTCGTGCCGCGGCTCGACGCGCAGCGCACACGCGAAGGCCTCGGCCGCCGGGTCGGTGAGGCCCGCATCGAGCAGAGCGCTGGCGAGGTCGACGTGGGCCTCGGGATCGCCGGGATAGGCCGCCGCCGCCTGCCGGAAAACCGTCAGTGCGGCCCGCTTGTAGCCCGAGACGTGGAGGAGCGTGCCCAGCCGTCCCAGGGTCGGCCGGTGGGCGGCGTCGAGCGCCAGCACTTCGAGATAGGCCGCCTTTGCCGCGTCGGTCTGGCCCAGGCGGTCGAGCCGGGTAGCGCGGGCATACGCCGCGGCAACGGCATCGGCGCCCTGGCGGAGCGTCATGGGCTGGGGCTTCACCGGTACGAATTGGAGTTCTTGTTGCCGAAGACCAACCCATGGACCAGACGCAGGCGTGCCTGCTGTCCGGCGCCGGAGCGCTGCTGCTCGAAGCCGGCAAGTCCGACGAAGCCAAGTTCATGTTCACCGCGGCGCTCTTCTGGGACCCCGACGAGCCGACGGCCTTGGCGAACTTGGGCTACTTGGCTTTGAAGGCGGGAAACACCGGGTCGGCGCGGAGCTTTACGAAGCGGCGCTGCGGCGCGACCCGAAAATGGCGCTCGCCCACCACGGCCTGGCCTCGCTCTTCGAGCACGACGGCGACGCCGGCGCGGCGAACCGCCACCGGCAACTCGGGATGGCGGCGCGTCCGCTGACGATCTCTCGCTATCAGGGCACCGGAACGCCGGTGCGCGTGCTGCTGCTGGGCAGCAAGGACGCCAACAACGTTTCGGTCGAGCGCCATCTGGACGATCGCCTCTTCGTCTCGCTCTCGCTCGTCGTCGAATACTTCGATCCGCTCGAGCCGCTGCCGCCGCACGACCTCGTGTTCAACACGATCGCCGACGCCGACGCGGCCGCCGGGGCGCTGCACTTGGCCCAGGGGTTCATCGCGCGCAGCGACGCGCCGGTCGTCAACCCGCCCGCGAAGGTGCTCGCGACGGGTCGCGCACGCAACGCCGCCCGGCTCGGGGAGATCCCCGGCGTGCGCGCCCCGCGCATGCGCGCGATGCGGCGCGCCGAATTGGCGGCCGCGTCCGCGCTGGCCGATCTGGAGGCGGCGGGATTTCGTGTCCCGTTCCTCGTGCGGGCGCCCGGCTATCACACCGGGCAGCACTTCGAGCGCATCGCGTCGCGCACCGATCTCGACGCGGCGCTCGCATCGCTCCCGGGCGACGAGTTCCTCGCGATCGAGTACCTCGACGCGTACGGAGCCGACGGGTGCGCGCGCAAGTACCGCATGATGGCGATCGGCGGCGAACTCTATCCGCTGCACCTCGCGATCTCCTCGCATTGGAAGGTGCACTACTTCAGCGCCGACATGCGCGACCGGCCCGACCACCGCGCCGAGGACGCGGCCTACTTGGCCGATCCCGAAGCGGTGCTCGGCTCGCAGGTGATGGCCACCCTCGCGCGGATCGCTGCCGCCCTCGAGCTCGACTATGCGGGCATCGATTTCGGGCTCGACGCCGGCGGTAACGTGCTGCTGTTCGAGGCGAACGCGGCGATGGTCGTCGTCGATCCGGGCCCGGAACCGGAGTGGGAGTACCGCCGCGGACCGGTCGAACGGGTGCGCGCAGCGGTCCGCGCGCTACTCGCCGGGCGCGCCCGCCGCTAGCGGCGATTTGACGCGCGCGGCAAAATGGTCTAATATTCGCGTTTGGGCCTGCTCGTCACGAGCAGCGATTTTGCGCCGACCGGCGCCGACGAAGGGAGGGTTGTTCATGGAAGTCCGGGTTGCGCCAGGTGAGACCATCGAGAGCGCGCTGCGCCGCTTCAAGAAAGCCACCCAGAAGGCCGGTGTCTTGGCCGAGGCGCGCAAGCACGAGCACTACGAGAAGCCGAGCGTTCGCCGCAAGAAGAAGTCGGCCGCCGCTCGCAAGCGCCGCGCGTAGATGGATTCACGTACCGTGAGTCCGACGCTGAAAGATCGGATTTCCACCGATCTCAAAGAAGCGATGAAGGCCCGGGACCAGTTGCGCATCGACACGCTGCGCTCTGCGCTCTCGGGTTTTACGTATAAGCGCGTCGAGGCCGGCCACGAGCTGACCGAGCCCGAGCAGCTCGACGTCGTGCGCAAGCAAGTCAAGCAGCGCAACGATTCGATCGCCGAGTACGGGAAGGCCGGGCGCCAAGAGCTGGTCGACAAGGAGACGCGCGAGCGCGACATCCTCGCCGCCTACTTGCCGGCGCAGAAATCGGCCGACGACGTTCGCGCCGTCGTCACCGCCGCGGTCGCCGCGTTGCCGCCCGACGGGCGGAGCGAAGGCGCCGTGATGAAGAGCGTCATGGCGACCCTGCGCGGCCAAGCCGACGGTAAGGTCGTCCGAGAGATCGTCTTAGAGGCGCTGAAAAGCACGTAACTCGCCGGCCGGCGTCGAAGTACCAAGAGACGTGAACGTTCGCCGCTGGATCTTGGCCGCCGTGTTCTTTGCCGGGCTCACCCTGGAGGGCCGCGCATTTGCCGCTGCGTCGGGTGCGGCGGGCGCCGATCCCGCGTCGGGAACGATCGCCTCGCTCGCGGTCAACCCGTTCGCGGCCGGGCTGCTGCTCGCGATCGGGCTGCTCGGCCTGTTGATCGAGATGCAGACCCTCTCGGGGATCGCCGGGACGATCGGCGCGGTCGCCTTGGCCGCATTCTTCGCGATGCACCTCTACGCCGGATTCGCCGACTGGCTCGCGATCGTCATCGCCCTGGGCGGCGTGGTCGCGATCCTGATCGAGTTGCATGTCTTGCCGGGGCACGGCATCGCGGCGGATTGGGCGTTGCCGCCCTGGTCGCGGCGATCTTCGTTTCGTTCGGCGGCGACTACGTCGGCGTCGCGCTGCAGGCCCTTTCGATTGCGATTTTGCTGGCGATCCTCGGCTTCTGGGCGGCCACGCGCATCTTCCCGAAGAATGCGTTCTTCGACAAGCTCGCGTTCACGGGGGTGCAAGGCCCGCACTACGTGACGAGCGCAGACTTCACGCATTTGCTCGGAGCGGCGGGGCTCACCGCTTCGTACCTGCGCCCGGCCGGCGTGGCGACGATCGACGGCGAGCGCGTCGACGTCCTGACGGAAGGCGGGTTTGTCCCGGCCGGGACTCGCGTCCGAGTCACGCGCGTCGAGGGTGCGCGCGTGTTCGTCGAGCCGGAAGAAAGGGCGTCTTCATGACGGCCACGTTCTCATTTCTGTTCGCGATCGTGTTCTTTTTCGTCGTCATCGCGATCTTCGTGTTCCTGTACTACTTCCCGATCGGAATGTGGGTGCGCACGATCGCGGCCGGCGTTCCGCTCTCGATCGGCGCGCTCGTGCGCATGCGCTTCATCGGCATCCCGCCGGGCGTGATCGTCAACAACCTCGTGCGCGCGCGCAAAGCCGGCCTGCTGCTGACCGTCGAGCAGATGCAGTCGCACTTCCTCGCCGGCGGCAGCGTCGACAAGGTGACCTTCGCGATGATCGCCGCGCAGCGCGCGCAGATTCCGCTCGACTGGCAACGCGCGGCCGCGATCGATTTTGGCCGGCCGCGACGTCGTCGAAGCGCTGCAGACGTCGGTCAACCCCAAGGTCATCGAGACGCCGATCTTCCAAGGCGTGGCGCAAAACGGCATCCAGCTCAACGTCAAGGCGCGGATCACCGTGCGCAGCAACCTCGACCGCTACGTCGGCGGTGCCGGCGAGCCGACGATCGTCGCGCGCGTCGGCGAGGGCGTCGTCTCCGCGGTCGGCGCGGCGATCGACCACAAGGAAGTGCTCGAATACCCCGACCGCATCTCGAAGATGGTGCTCGCCAAAGGGCTCGACGCCGGCACGGCGTTCGAGATCGTTTCGATCGACATCGCCGACGTCGACGTCGGGAAGAACATCGGCGCCGAGCTGCAGACCTCCCAGGCCGAAGCCGACCGGCGCATCGCGCAAGCCAAGGCCGCCGAACGCCAATACGCGGCCCAGGCGGCCGAGCAGGAGCAGCGGGCCGAGACGCAAGCGGCCCGCGCGCGCGTCGTCGAGGCCGAGGCCTCGATCCCGCAGGCATCGCGGAGGCGTTCCGCCACGGTAACCTCGGCGTCATGGACTATTACCGGCTCAACAACCTCAAGGCCGACACCGACATGCGCGGGGCGATCGGCAACGGGTTGAGCAACGGTGACGCCGGGCTCCGCCCGCCCCGCCACCGGCCAAGATCTAGTGAGTTTTTGGAGCGAATTGCTCGCGGGGCTCGTCGCGGGCGCCGCGGGCCAGGCCCCGCCGCCGGGCCGCCCCGGTCCGCGCGTGCTGCGCCCGCCGCGCCCCGCGCAGCCGCAAGCTCCGGCCACGCCGGCCCGGCCGGTGGCCGTCCGACCTCCCGGGCCACCGCCGGCGGCGCGGGCGCGGGCCCGTGAAAGCGCCGCGCCTGCCGCCCCCGCAAAACCCGCGGACACTCCCAGCGAGGCTTTGACCGCGCTCGATCTGTTCGGCACGCGTGAGGCCGCGCGGCGGGCGGTGATCGCCGCCGAGGTGCTCGGTCCGCCGCTGGCCTACAACCTCCACCGCGCCGGACGCGTTCTAGAAGAGTAACACCCCGCCCATCACCGTTCTGGAGGGACCTACTGGCAACTGCGACGACCGAGCAGACCTTTGCGCTCGAAGGCCTCGAGGATCATCTCCGCTTCTGCGGACAGCACGATCAGAACCTCAGCGCGCTCGAAGCGCTCATCCCGGTCGTCCTGCGGGTCGACGGCGAACGGATCCGGCTCAGCGGCCGGGCCTCCGACGTCGAACACGCCCAGCGCGTCCTCGACTCGATGTTGACCGCGGCTCGTGACGGCGCGCAGCTGACGCCGGACGACGTGGCGCTGGCGGTCGGCGCGACGCCCGAACAGCACAACCGCAAAGCGATCCCGGCGACCCTCTACACGACGGGGCGCGGCAAGGCGATCCGTCCGCGCACCGCCGGGCAGCAAGCCTTCGTGCAAAGCATCGAACGGAACACGCTGACCTTCGGCATCGGCCCGGCGGGCACCGGAAAGACGTTTCTGGCGATCGTCATGGCCGTCCGGGCGCTGCGCGCGCACGAGGTCAACCGGCTGATCCTCTCGCGCCCCGCGGTCGAAGCGGGCGAGAAGCTCGGCTTCCTGCCCGGCGATCTGAAGGAGAAGGTCGATCCGTACCTGCGGCCGCTCTACGACGCGCTGGGCGAACTGCTCGACCCTGCGGTAGTGGCCAAGTATTTCGAGCGCGGAATCATCGAGGTCGCGCCGCTGGCGTACATGCGCGGGCGCACGCTGGCCGACGCCTTCGTCATCCTCGACGAGGCGCAGAACGCCACCCGCGAGCAGCTGAAGATGTTTCTGACCCGGCTCGGCAGCGGCTCGAAGATGGTCGTCAACGGCGACGTGACCCAGGTCGACCTGCCGGCCGGCGCACGCAGCGGGCTGCGCGACGCCGCCAAACTGTTCAGCGGGGTCGACGACATCGGCGTGCTCGAACTGACCGCGGCCGACGTCGTTCGGCACCCGCTGGTCGCGCGGATCGTCGAGTCGTATGACCGTCTACGTCTCGAACGCGACGCGTAAAGCCGGGATCGACACCCCGGCGCTCAAGCGCGACGTCCGGCGCCTGCTCGCCGCGGTCGGCGAGGCCGGCGCGAGCGTGTCGCTGTCGTTCGTGCGCGATCCGGCGATCCGCGAACTGAACCGCACCCATCGCGGCAAGGACAAGGCGACCGACGTGCTGAGCTTCGGTCTGCTGGGCGCGCCGCCCGGGCCCGCTGCCATGTTCGCTGAGGCACCGTCCCCCGAAGGGGCCCCCGAACGCTTGCTCGGGGATATCGTGATCAGCGTCGACGCGGCGCGCCGCCAGGCCCAGGACTACGACGCGACGATGGGCGCCGAAGTGCGCCGGCTGGTGATCCACGGCATCCTGCACCTGCTCGGCCACGATCACGAGCGCGCTCGCGAACGGGCGCGGATGGAACGCGAAGAGCGGCGCCTGGCGGCGGCGATCGGTCTGCCGTGGCCGTACTGAAGCGCGGCGCCGGGACGCTGCGGGCGGCGTTCGGGTTCGCGTTCGCCGGGATCGGCTACGCCTGGCGCACTCAGCGCAACCTGCGGATCCACGTGGCTGTCGCCGCGGTCGTCGTCGTCGCGGGGCTCTTCGCACACCTCGACCGGGCCGCTTGGCTGGCAATCATCCTGGCGATCGGCCTGGTGCTGGTGGCCGAACTGCTGAACACCGCCGTCGAGGCCCTGGTCGATCTGGTCTCCCCGGCCCGGCATCCGTTGGCCAAGGCGGCGAAGGACGCGGCCGCCGGCGCCGTGCTGCTGGCGGCAGCGACCGCCGTCGCCGTCGGCCTGGTGGCCTTCGGGAGCGCGCTGGGACGTGTGCTATAATGGTCGCGCTTGAGTACAGACCCTCTACCTGCCGGCGATTGGCCGGTCATCGCCGCGCTGGTGATCTTGACCGGCGCGGCAGCGTTTTTCGCAGCTTCTGAAGCAGCTTTCATCTCGATCACGCGCCTGCGAGCACGGGCGATGGCGGAACGCGGCATACGCGGCGCCGAGGCGGTAAACCGGCTGATCGACGATCGCAGCGAAGTTTTGACGTCCGTGCTGGTCGGCAACACCGTCGTGCTGCTGGCCGCGGATTCGCTCGCGACCTATCTGTTCATCAAGATCGGCGTCCCCGACGCGGCGCTCGTCTCGACGCTCGTCATGGCGGCGACGATCCTGATCTTCGGTGAGATCGTGCCCAAGACGATCGCCGTGGCCGACTCCGAGAAGTGGATCGTCCGGCTGGCCCCCTGGCTGCTCTGGGTGACCAGGCTGCTGACGCCGGTGACCCGCGCGTTCGTGTTCATCACGAACATCGTCGTGCGGCTCTTCGGCGTGCGCACCAGCGCCCACGGGCCGTTCGTCACCGAAGACGACATCCGGGCATGGTCAACGTCGGAGCCGAGCAGAAGGTCATCCAGGAACAAGAACGCGAGATGATCCACTCGATCTTCGAGTTCAGCGACACGGTCGTGCGCGAAGTGATGACGCCGCGGCCCGACATGGTGACGATCGCGGTCGATCAGTCGCCGATGAAGGCGCTCGACCTCGTGATCGCTGAGGGGTATTCGAAGATCCCGGTGTTCGAGGAGACGATCGACGACGTCGTCGGCGTCGTGCACGACCGCGAGCTCTTGATCGCGCTCGCAAACGGGTCGATCGGCAAGACGACCCTGCGCGCGCTGATGCGGCCCGCCGTTCACGTCCCGGAGAGCAAGCGCATCTCGGAGCTGCTCCGCGACATGCAGCGCAGCAAGTTTTCGCTCGCGGTCGTGGTCGACGAGTACGGCGGCACCGCCGGGATCGTCACGATGGAGGACTTGCTCGAAGAGATCGTCGGCGAGATCCGCGACGAGCACGACGAAGGCGAAGAAGAGCCGATCCGGCGCGTCGCCGACGACGAAGCGATCGTCGACGCGGGCCTGAGCATCGACGACGTCAACGAGGAACTCGGCATGGCGTTCCCGTCGGATGAATTCGAGACGATCGGCGGGTTCACGGTGGGGTTGTTCGGGCGCCTCCCCAAGGAAGGCGAAGAAGTGCAAGCCGACGGCGCGCGCATTCGCGTCGATGCGACGCGGGGGCGGCGCATCCTGACGGTCCGCATCTTCACCAACGGCAAAGCACACGCCGTCGAGGGCGATGCCGCGGCCCAAGAGCACCGCGTCTGAGCGAACGCTCGTACGCGACCGAGGCGTTCGTCCTGCGCAGCCGGAATTTGGGCGAAGCCGATAAGATCTTCACCTTGCTCACCCAGGCTCGCGGCAAGATCGACGCCGTGGCCAAGGGCGTCCGGCGCACGAAGAGCCACTTCGCCGGACGATTGGAGTTCATGACCGAAGCGACGCTGACGCTGCATCGCGGACGCAACCTCGACGTCATCACCAGCGCGCAGACGGTGCGTTCGCACTGGGAGGCAATCGTGCAACCCGCGGCGTTCGCGACCGCGAGCTTGTTCGGCGAGCTCGTCGACGTCACGAGCGAGCACGATCTGGCGATTCCGGACGTATACGACCTCTTGCGCGGAGCGCTGGCGGCGCTGGGCGATCAAGCCGATCCGACCGTGCTGATCGCGCGCTTCGAATTGCGGCTGCTCCACGCGCTCGGCGTCGCCCCACCCGACGACGTGTGCGTGCGCGGCGGCGAGGCGCTGGCCGGCGGAGCTTGGCTCGACGCGCAGGCGGGCGGGCTCGTGTGCCAAGCGTGCTCGCGCGGGGCGATGCTCGAACTGGCCGCCGCCGACTTGCAGAACTTTCGCGCCCTCGGCGCTGCCCGCGGAGCGGGCCGCACGGCGGCCCTGGTCGCCACGCCGCGGACCGCGCGGGCCGTCGACGAACTGATGTGGCATCACTTGGGCAAGCGTCCCAAAGCGCACGTGCTGCTCGACGCGCTGACGCGATGAGAGCCTTGGCCCTCGACGTCGGGGAACGCCGTATCGGCTTCGCGATCTCCGATCCCGGCGGTTCGTTCGCGCTGCCCCTGGAGGTGCGCGAGCGGACGAACGTCCGCGACGATCTCGCGGCGATCGTCGACGTCGCCGAGCGCGAGCTGGCGCAGGTGATCGTCGTCGGCGATCCGGTCGCGCTCGACGGTACGCGCGGCGTGGCCGCGGAGAAGATGGACCGCTTCGTCGCGCAGCTCGCGCGCGTGTGGCGGGGCGCGATCGAGCGGGTCGACGAACGGCTGACGACCGCAGCCGCGACCAAGGCGCTGATCGGCGCCGACGTATCGCGCGCGAAGCGCAAGCGCGTCGTCGACAAGATCGCGGCCGCGATGATCTTGGAGACGTACCTCGCACGGCGGTCGCGCGATTGACCGAACGCCTGCGCAAGGCCCTCCTCGAGGGTTCGATCGCGATCGTCATCAGCGCCGGGATCCTGGTGGCCGTCGCCGGATGGTGGTTCCGCCACGACGTGTACCTCGACGTCTCGAAGCCCGAAGCCGCCACCACCGTCGTGATCCCGCGCGGGGCGACGTTTTCCGACGTCACGCGCATTCCTCGACGGCCGCGGGGTGCTTGCCCACCCGCTCGCGTTCCGGCTGCTGGCCCGCCTCCGGCACGACGAAAGCGACGTGCGCGCCGGGGAGTTCATGTTCCCGGCGCACGAGTCGGCCGACGACGTGCTGCGCCGCTTGATCGAGGGCGGCGCGCAGACCGCCAAGTGGATCACGATCCCGGAAGGGTACACGAGCAAACAGATCGCGTCCGACCTCGCCGCGCACGGGTTGGGGGCGGCTGACGCGTTCGAGCAGACGTTCGCGAGCGAACACCTGATCCTCGACGGGACGCGCACGGTCAATCTGGAGGGCTACCTCTTCCCCGATACCTATCTCGTGCCGGTGCAGACGACGCCGCACGCCGTCGCCGCGCTGCTCACCGGCCAATTCCGCAGCGAATTGCCCGCGGATGCCGCGAGCAAGGCGAAAGCGCTCCGATTCACGGTTCCGCAGATCATCACGGTTGCATCGTTGATCGAGCGGGAGGCGAAGGCCGACGACGAACGGGCGCTGATGGCGGGGGTGTACTACAACCGGATGAAGCGCGGCATGCCGCTCGAAGTCGATGCCACGATTGAATACATCTTCCCCGAGCACCACACGGAGATCACGCGAGCGGACCTGCGTATCGATTCGCCGTACAACACCTACTTGCACGAGGGGCTGCCGCCGACGCCGATCGCCAATCCCGGGCGCGCATCGATCGTCGCTGCCTTCAATCCCCAACCGTCCGACTATCTGTACTACGTTTACCGCGGCGACGGCCACCATGCTTTCGCTCGAACGCTCGCCGAACACAATGCGAACGTCGAGCGGTATCTGCGATAGGAGAAGCATCATCGACGCACCAAATGGGCGCCCGGCCGACGGGAGCGCGGAAAACGACGACATCGAACCGGTGGGCGAACCGCTCGAACTGCACGAGACGGTCGTCGTCGAGTTGACCGACGGGCGGCGGCTGGACTTCGAAGTGGTCGGGCTGCTCGAGGACGACACCGATCGCGGTTACGCCGTCTGCTACTGCAAGGAAGAGGATGAGTTCGTCGTCACCGACGCGTTCGGCGAGATCCTCGAAGACGACGATCTCGCCCAGGAGATCCTCGAAGACTTCTTGAGCGACGTCGAGCCGGCCGACGGTGACGCGGCCGCGGAAGAAACGTCGTAGGCGTCGCGCTCGAAGCCCGGCCCGCGCGCGGGCCGGTGCTGTTCCTTTCGGCGCGAGTGGGGCTCGGGCACACGTCCGCGGCGCGCGCGGTGGCGCGTGCCCTCGAGCCGTACGAGCTGCGCTGCGAAGTCGTCGACTCGTACCAGTACGCGGCCTCGTTCTTTTCCAAAGTCGTCGCCGACGGCTACATCGGCATGGTGAAGACCATTCCGCAACTGTACCGCGTCATCTACGACCGGGCCGAACGCGCGACCAGTGCCGGCACGATGCGCCGCATGGTCAGCCGGTTCACCGCCGGCAATCTGCGCGGGCTGATCGAGAAGCTGCGCCCGAGCACGGTCGTGTGCACGCACGCGTTTCCGTGCGGGGTCATGGCGGCCTACAAGGAGCTGTACGATCCGCACCTGCCGGTAGTGGGGATCGTCACCGACTTCGTCGTGCACCCGTATTGGATCTATCCGAACATCGACGCGTACGCCGTCGCGACGGCCGACATGCGCGAGACGCTGCTCGCGCGCGGCGTCGAGCCGCAACGAATCCTCGTCAGCGGCATCCCGGTCGACGCGCGATTCTCGCAGCCGCCGCCTTCACGCGCCGAGTTACGCGCGCGGTTGGGCCTGGCGCCCGACCGCGCGCTCGTGTTGCTGATGGGCGGGGGTTTGGGCATCGGACCGCTCGACATGATGATCCGCGCGGCCGGGCGCGTCTCGGTCCCGCTGAGCGCGGTGGCGATCGTCGGCCGTAACCAGCGCCTGCAGCACCGCATCGCGCGCCAGGCGCGAACCCTCAATTACCCGCTGCACGCGGTCGGCTTCGTCGACAACGTGTACGACTACATGCACGCGGCCGACGCGCTCTTGACCAAGCCCGGCGGCTTGTCGTCGTCGGAAGCGCTGGTGGCGCAATTGCCGATGGTCCTGGTGCGGCCGTTGCCCGGTCAGGAGGAGCGGAATACCCGCTATCTCGTGGACCGCCGGGCCGCGGTGCGCGTGGGGACCGAACGCAGCCTCGTGCAGGCGCTCGAGTCGCTCCTCACCGACCGCCCGCGCGCCGAAGCGCTGCGGGAACGCGCGCGAGCCGTCGGCCGGCCCGAGGCCGCGCCGCAGATCGCCGCGCTGATCGACTACTTGGCGTCTTGCAGCGCCGCGGTCGTACCGTCCGACGTGAACTGTTCGACCGCTTTGCCGGTCTCCGGATCGACCGTGTAGAGCAGGTCGGCGAGCTCGTCGGCGTGGTCTTCCTCGTCGGCGAGCAGTTCCTCGAAGATGCGCCGCGTCGTCGGGTCCTTGGTGCCGAAATACTCGACCATCTGATTGTAGATCCTGATCACGACCCGTTCCGCGAGCAGGTCTTCCTTGAGCAGATCGGCGAGCGTATGGCCCGACTCGAAGTGGGAGAAGGCGCGCTGCGCGATTCCCTCGGGAGCGAAGTTCGGCACGCCGCCGAGCTGCTTGATGCGTTCGGCCAAGCGGTTCGCGTGGTCTTGCTCGTCCTCCCAGTGCTCCTTGAAGAGCGCCTGCAGCGTCTCTTGGTGGATGGACGTCGTCATGTAGTAGTGCTGCTGGTAGCGCAGCACGCACACGATCTCCGAGGCCAGCGCCGCATTCAGCAGGCGGTATACCTCGTCCAGGTCGAGCTCGTAGTAGGGCGTGACGGGCCCGTCTTCGAGCGACTTGCGGACCTGGTCTTCGATCGACTTCACGTCGGAGAGAAACGACAAAACAGCCTCCTTCCAGCATTGGGGCATTCGTTCGGATGGTTTCTTCCCCAGGGCGGCCGGTTCTCAAACCCGTCGGGCAAGAGTCGCGCGACGGTGCTAGAATAAGGGGTCTCCGCTGGAGAGATGGCCGAGCGGCTGAAGGCAACGGTTTGCTAAACCGTCATACTGGGTTAACCGGTATCGAGGGTTCGAATCCCTCTCTCTCCGCCACGACGCCCACGCGCCCTCGGCTCCGACGCGCCGAAGGGCGCCGGGCGTTGGACACCACCGCCGATGCAGGGGATGCCGTCATCGCAGTGGTACAGTTTCGGGTCGCCGCGATGCACGGCGAACGCGCGGTCGTAGCTCAATTGGATAGAGCAACAGGCTACGAACTTGTAGGTTGGGGGTTCGAGTCCCTCCGACCGCGATCTCTCGAAAAAGTCCGCTGCAAGCGGACTTTTTTTCATGCGGACGGCGGCGTTACGCGTTGGGCGTGATGACGATCTTTCCATCGGGATAGTCGAACGTCCACGCAAAATTCTTGAAGAAATCGAAGCCGAGCAAGCCGTCCGAACCGACCTCGAGGGCGTGAAAGCAGAAGGGCACGTGTTCGTAGGCGATCGGGCCGATTCGCATCGACTGCGCGGCCCCGCACGAATCCAAGGAGCCGCTCCCGCCGCCGACTCCGCTGATCGTGGCATTGCTGGTCGCGCGGATCGACACCTTGTTGCGCCCATTGCCTTGAAGCCGCGACTGGATGATGCTGACGTTTGCGCCGCTGTCGATCATCAGATGGATCGGTACGCCGTCGAGTTGTACCGGAATGACCGCAATGCCCGAGGTCAAGTCGGCGGCGACCGTGAGCCCTTTCGATGAGTCCGCGGTCGCCTGCGAGGGGTCGAAAATCGTCATCCGCTGTTGCTTGGGATCGATGTCGACGACCGCTCCCGCGAGTAGATCGAAACCGATGATGCCGTCGATCTTCTCGCCAGTCTGGTAGAGGTTGCCGTACACCGTCAACGGGCCGAGGGTGGCGCCGCCCACTTCCAGTTTGTCGACGCGATACGACGCGACGTTCGAAACGCCGGTGACGCCGATGACTTTCGTAGAACCTTCGGCCTGCAATTTCGCGGCCCGGGCGAATCCTTCGGTGAACTCCGTTCCGCCGGCGCCGGTGTCCAAGAGGAACCGTCCCTCGACCCCGTTGACGCGCGCGTGGAAGTAGATGCGCAAGTCGCCGACTTCGAGCGGAACGCTGACGCTCGGCGTCGGGAACGTCCAACTCGCAAGCGGTTTGGGGGGATGCAACTCGTCGTCGGCGATCGCCGCATTCGCCTCGATCTTCGTCAACTTCACCGTTCCGTCGGTCGTCGACCAGGAGGAGAGGACGCGCTTGCCCCCTGGGAGCGAGGAGAATTGCAGGCCGTCGAAGATCGTCGGCGACGTACCGTCGGGGTCGATGACGGCGCGCAGCAGACTGCCCGTTTGCGGATCGATCCAAAGCTCCAGGTCATCGGCATTCGGGGGGTGCACGAGGACGCCGGTCGCGGCCACGCCGGCGATCGTCTTCGTGCCCCGCGCCGTCGCCGCCAGCTCGGAGAACGCTTCGTTCATGAGGATGCTGTAGGTCAGGGCGTAGCGCGCGCCTTCGCCCGCCAAGGGCACGATGAAGCCGCCTGCGGCTTTCCAGAAGACGCGGCCGGTGAAGCCGGTGTCTGAAATCGTCGCGTTGCCCGCGGTGACGAAACGGCGATCGACGGCACCGCGCCGCAACACCGTGAAGTCATGTCCCGCGTCGTCGCTCCCGTGCATGCGCAGCGACGTGATCCCGGCCCCGAGCGACCAGCCGACGTAGGCTTTGTGCTTGGCCAGCAGGGCAGCGGCGTCGTCCGGCGTCGCGGCCGGGGCGCGGCCGGTCAAAGACCCGGCGAGCAGCATGCCGAAGAAGAGGGCCACGGAGCGCCGAGCGCAGAGAGGATCCACCCGCATGCGGCCGCGCTTCGAAACGCGAAACGCCCTCCCCTCGCAGCGATCCCGGTTCTGTGTGGGGTAAGTGCCACCGGAGGAGGGCCTATGCGGGTTCTTCATAAAGTGAGGGGCTTTCCATGGGCCCGTACTCAAGGGACGACTTGAGGCTCGGTAGCTCAGCGGTAGAGCAGGGGACTCATAAGCCCTTGGTCGCAGGTTCAAATCCTGCCCGAGTCAAGTTCGGTGGTGAGGCCGGACGCCCGCAGGGGCGTTCGGCTCACCGCTCCCAGAGGTAAACGATGTCGACGATTCCGTGCGATTTCTGCCCCCATCCGGTCGATCGCGGCCAGATGGAAGAGATCGAGATCTCCCACTACGTTCCGGATTCGTCAGGCGACGATCTGGCGTACGCGCGTACGTATTTTTTCGGGCACCCCGATTGCGTCCGGAAATTCTATCGTGGGCTCGTCGACCACAAACTCGACCTCTTCAAGCACATCCCGACGACCGGCACCCCGTCCGGTCCCACCGAAGGGAAGCCTTGATCGGGCGCCCGTAGCGCAATTGGATAGAGCGTCGCCCTCCGAAGGCGAAGGTTGCCCGTTCGAGCCGGGCCGGGCGCATGAATTTGTACGACGATGCCCATTACGTGCGGCGAGCGATGGCGCTCGCCGAGGAAGCGGCTGACGCCGGGGACGTCCCCATCGGCGCGGTCTTGGTGTGCGGCGACGCGGTCGTCGAGGCGAAGAACGAAAAGGAAGCCCGCCCCGATCCGACCGCGCACGCCGAGTTGCTTGCGATCCGGGCGGCCGCCGCGCGCCTAGGCGCTTGGCGGCTCTCCGGAGCGACGCTCTACGTCACCAAGGAGCCGTGCGTCATGTGCGCCGGGGCAATCGTGGCGGCGCGGATCGGGCGGCTCGTCTACGGGTGCGGCGACCCCAAAGGGGGGGCGGCCGGCAGCGTGTACGACCTCGTGCGCTCGGAGCGGCTCAACCACCGGGTCGAGGTGACGGCCGGCGTGCTGGAGGACGAAACGGCAGCCCAGCTGCGCGCGTTCTTCGCCCAGCGGCGGTGAGAAAGAGGACCCGGCTCCGTAACCTCGTACCAATTTTGCCGGCCCGCACCTGGAGAGGTGGTCGAGTGGTTGAAGGCACCCGCCTCGAAAGCGGGCAGACGTGATGAGCGTCTCGAGAGTTCGAATCTCTCCCTCTCCGGTTTGAAGGTGCTGCGGGCATAGCCCTCCGCACCCCCCACGCCTGCGGCGCGGGGCCCCCAGGGCGTCGGCCCCGTCGGCATTGCGATGATGTTTGCATTCCCCGAGGGGGGCCGTAAGGGGCCGCCTTTGCGTTTGCGGACCCGCCGAGGGTGATCGCGGCTTGAGGGGCGGGGCGGCTAGAGCTTTAGAATTATCTTGCCGAAGTTGGCGTTTTGTTCCATGTAGGTGTGGGCTGCGGCTACTTCGGCTAGGTCGAAGGTGCGGTCGATCGTTGGGGTGAGGCGGCCGGCTTCGAAGAGGGGGACGAGGTGGGTTCGGAAGGTGCGGGCTAGGGCTTCCTTTTCGTGGAGGGGGCGGGTGCGCAAGACCGTGCCGATCAGGGACGCTCTTTTGCCCAGGAGGGTGCCGAGGTCGAGGGTCGCTTTGGTGCCCGACATCGTGCCGATTTGGATGATGCGGCCGCCGGTGCGGACGAGCGCGAGATTTTGGGCGAGTTGGGCCTGGCCGATGAAGTCGAGGATGACGTCGATCGTGCGCGAGCCGAGGCCGGCTTTGATTTGGGCGGGGAGGTCGTCGCCTAGGAGATAGGCGGCGTCGAAACGGTGGAAGCGCAGGCGTTCGAGTTTGCTCGGGGAGCGGGTCGTGCCGATGGCGAAGCCGCCCGCGTCGTGGGCGAGTTGAGCGGCTGCAAGCGCGACGCCGCTGCCGGCGGCGTGGATCAGAGCGGTTTGGCCGAGGCCGAAGTTGCCCAGCGTGAAGAGGGCGTCGTGGGCGGTCATGAACGTCTCAGGGATCGCGGCGCCTTCTTCGAACGACAGATTGGCCGGGACCGGAATCAGCGTGCCGGCCGGGACGCTGACGAACTCGGCGTAGGCGGCGCCCGGCGTGATGCCGCAGACCCTGGCGCCGATGCTCCACCCCTTGACCGACGCGCCGACGGCTTCGATTTGGCCAGCGTACTCCATGCCCAAAACCGAACCGTGCTCGCCGATCGGCGCGCCGCGATATTTGCCTTGCCGTTCGAGGATGTCGGCGCGGTTGACGCCCGCGGCAAACACCCGCACGAGCGCGTCGCCGTCGCCGGCCGGGGGAATCGCGACGTCGGTGCGTAGCTCGAGCACTTCGGTGCCGCCGGGTTTGGTGATGGTCACTGCACGCATGCGTTCAGCCTTTCGGAGCGGGTGACGGCGCGAGGCGTGGATCGGGGGCGGCGGCGGGAAAACCCCAATTTCCCAAATCCGCGTCGACCGTCGCGTGTACGCGTGCCAACCGAATCGGCGGATAAAACGTCTGCTCGTAAAACACGTGGTCGATCAGCCAATGCCCTTGCACGACCGTGTAGTGGACGCGAAACGTGCGGTCGTCGTGGCCGGTGTACGTCACCTCGACGGGCAAGTTCGTCGCGGCATCGATGCGAATGTCGTGCAGGAAGAGGTCGGAGGGATTGTTGCGGGTGAGCGCCTGCAACGGCTTGAGCTCCACGTGGATCGTCTGATCGTTCGAGTCGGGAGCGTAGCTCGCATAGTAATTGCGCAGGGTCGTCACCACGACGTCGACGTGCCCGGCCGAGGGCGTCGGGGGCGGGAAGGTGATGTTTCCCATCGGTTCGACATGCGATTCGAGGATGTCGCGCGCGCTGCCGTTGTTGACCAGCCGGAAATACGAGAGGGCGTCGAAGGTCGGCAAGATGGGGAATGCGTGGGTCACCTGCTGGCGCCCCTGGGGCAAGTCTTGCACGATCGCGAGGTCGTCGTCGGTGCGCACGATGACCGCGCGGTCGATCGTCTTGAAGTAGGTGACCGTCGGCGCCGAGACGGTCGCCCGGGCGACGTACGTGACGAAAGCGGGGCGCTGGCGCCACGCGGCGTCGGCCGCATTGGCGGCGAGTTGGAAGGCTTGATCGGCGGGGAACATCGCGTTCCGCTTCCGCCTTCGGGGCGCGGGCCCTTGCCGGGGCAAGGGCGAAAGGGCGCGCCATGAATGAAGCCTTTGTCATACGCAACGCCGTCAAATTGACGTGCAAAGGGAGCCACGTCGTCGTGCACGCCGCCGAAAAGAAGGCGGCCGAGATCGGCGTGCCGCAGTGCATCGCCGTCGTCGACGAGGGTGGCAACCTGCTGGCGTTTTCGCGGATGGACGGCGCGCGCGTCGGATCGGTGCAGATCGCGCTGACGAAAGCGATCTCCGCCGCCACGCGCATGCGTCCGACCGCTGAAGAAGCGGGCGGCGACGTGCTGCAATCGTTGCGGCTGGCGCTGGCCGCGGATCGCGTCACGAGCATCCCCGGCGGCGTTCCGATCGTCGTCGACGGCTTCGTGGTCGGCGCGGTCGGGGTCAGCTCCGGGACGAGCGACCAGGACCTGACGGTCGCCTTGGCGGGCATCGATGCCCTGATGAACGGCTAATGGATTCGCCTGCGGCGAATCCCTCGGGGCCGGGCTTCGCCTTGTGGAGCCGGCGCAGGCCGGATCCACAACTATCCGCCCCGTCGTCGCTCGTCGGGCTGAGCCCGGCCGGCTCCTAGGGCACCGTGCAGGCGCAATGGCGGCTGCAGTTTCCGCTGACGCGGGAAGAGCTTTGGCCGTTCGTCGGCGACACGGATTTCATCAACCGCCATGCCGGCCTGCCGCCGGTGGCGTACCGCTACGAGCCCCAGGCCGGCGGCGGCAGCCGGAGTATCGCAACCGTGAAGCTCGGTCCGTTGACGATCGCGTGGGAAGAGCCGCCGTTCGTGTGGGAACGGCCGAACCGGGTCGCGGTGACGCGGCGGTTCCAAGGGGGGCCGTTCGCCGAGTTCTCGAGTGACGTGCGCTTGATCGACGGCCCTGGTGGGACGACCGTCGTGACCCACGCCGTCGTGCTCGAGCCGCGTGGCGCCCTCGGACGTGCGCTGCTGCCCACCGTGATGTGGGCGGCGGAGCGCGGGGCACGCAACGCCTACGCTCAGGCAGCGCAAGCGGCGTTGGCGCAGCGCCACGAAGCAGAAGGCGCTCCGGCCCAGGCGCTCCCGCCCGGCGACGCCCGCAGCAACGCCGTGGAAACCCGGCTCCTCGATTTGGTGCAACGCGAGCGCGCGCTCGTCGCCGTCGGGCCCGGCCTGCGCGAGTTCGTCCCGGCCCTGGCGCGTTTCATCATGGAGGCCGACCAGCGTGACGTCGCCCGCATGCGCCCCTACGCGCTGGCCGATCGCTGGACGGCCGACCGCAACGCGGTGTTGGCGCTCTTCCTCGCCGGAACCCGGCACGGATTGTTCGATTTGAGCTGGGACGTGCTGTGCACCAGCTGCCGCGCCCCCAAGAACCGTTTCAGCGGCCTGGGCGATCTGCAGACCTCGGTGCACTGCGATGCCTGCAACATCGAGTACGGCGCGACGTTCGATCGCAACGTCGAGGTGACGTTCA
Organism: Vulcanimicrobiota bacterium; assembly: GCA_963749395.1. Taxonomy (GTDB): domain Bacteria; phylum Vulcanimicrobiota; class Vulcanimicrobiia; order Vulcanimicrobiales; family Vulcanimicrobiaceae; genus CAVVMT01. The sequence goes on along the minus strand of CAVVMT010000011.1, from coordinate 215,097 downwards.
ATGCGGGCCCGCTCGGGCGGGGCGGCGATCTGCCCGTCTTTTGCATCGCCGGGCCGCACAACAGCCGGCAGACGTTCGTGCAGACGACCGCCGAACCAGGCGCGACCGTCACGCTCGAAGCCGAATTGCCGCCGGGGCGGTACGCGCTCGAAGTTCCGCCGCTGCGCAGCGCAGCCTTCACCCTGACGGCGGGCGCCGGCGTCGCCGCGCTGACCGCCACGCTCACTGCGCAAGAACTGGCGGTCGTTCCGCGTGAAGCCGCGGGGGGCGCGGTGCGCTTGACGGTGGAGAACCGCACCGCGACGGCGCACCTGCTCAAGCTGTCGGATGCGGAACTGCCCGGCGACGTCGCGACCGCCGCCGACGTGACCGCGCTGCAGTCGTTTCGCGATCTCTTTTCGAGCGAAGTGTTGGCCGAGGGCGTCGAACTCGCGATCCGTTCGCTCGCGATCGTGTTCACCGACCTCGTCGGTTCGACGATGCTGTATTCGCGCAGCGGCGACGCGCCGGCGTTCCGGCTCGTGCGCGAGCACTTCGACGTGATGGAACGGCTCGTGCGGGAACATCGCGGCGCGATCGTCAAGACCATCGGCGACGCGGTGATGGCGGCCTTCGTCGATCCGGGCGACGCCTTCGACGCCGCGGTGCGCTTCGCGCCGTCGGTCGGGACGGTCATGGGGCCGCACGGGCCGCTGCGCATGCGGGTCGGCATGCACGCCGGACCGTGCATCGCGATGCGCGCCAACGACCGGCTCGACTACTTCGGGACGACCGTCAACCTGGCGGCGCGGATCCAGCACGTTGCCGAGGCCGGCGAAGTGCTCGTGTCGCATGCGACCGCCATCCTCGCCCCGGTTGCAAGCCGCCTCGCAGGCTACGGCACCGTGCGCGAAGAGATCGCCTTCAAGGGGTTCGACGCGCCGGTCGAGGTGGTGCGCGTCGTCCCGGCGATGCGCGGCGCAGGGGAGACGACACGCCGATGAGCTACGGAACCAAACGGTTTGAGGAGTTTGCGGTCGGCGACAGCGCCGAGTTCAGCAAGACGATCACAGAGGCCGACCTCCTGTTGTTCGCCGCGGTCTCCGGCGACCAGTACCCGCTGCACGTCGACGAGGCGTATTCGAAGGGCACCCGGTTCGCGACGCGGGTCGCGCACGGGATGTTGACCGCGAGCCTGATCTCGACGACCAACGGGCTCTTGCTGCAGCGCCCCGGCGGCATCTCGCTCGCGCAGACGCTCCGGTTCCGCGCCCCGGTGTTCCCGGGCGACACGATCACCGCCCGCACCGAGGTCATCGAGATCATCCCGCACCAACGCCGCCTCCGCTGCCGCACGACATGCCACAACCAACACGGCACCCTCGTCGTCGACGGAGAAGCCCTCGAGCAAAAAGACGAAGCCTAACCGCCCCCCGCACCCCGCACGAGCCGGCCGCCCCAGGCGCACGGCCACGACAGCCGACACGGCCGCACCGCAGGTCGACTGCGCCAAGCGCGAAGCGCGAGGCGGCGGGTTCAGGCGTAAGGCCTGAACCCACCTGAGCAGGTCCGCTGCCGCGGAACGTGCTAGAATAGCGCCTAGGGTGCGTTCGCGCTTTAGGACGGGGCTTGAACTTGGCGAACCGTAGCGAATGATCGATGCGGATGTTTTAAAGAAGATCCCGCTTTTTCGCGATTTCGACGACGAACATTTGTCGGAGATCGCGCAGACGGTTTCGTATCGCCGCTACGCCAAACACCAGTTCATCGTCCGCGAGGGCGAGCCGGGCGACACGTTCTACATCATCGTCGACGGGTCGGTCGCGGTGACGCGCGTATCGCCGGACGGCCGCGAAACGATCCTTTCGATCCTCAAGGAATACGACTTCTTCGGCGAGATGAGCATGTTCGACTCGTCGCTGCGTTCGGCGTCGATCAAGACGTTGACCGAGGTGCACGTCGGGATCATCAAACAAGCCGACTTCCTCGCTTTGATCGATCACAATCCGGGGATCGGGAAGATCCTCGTCATCGAGCTTTCCGACCGCCTGCGCGCGGCCAACCAGCTGATCGCGGCCACGACCTCGCTCGACATCCGCTCGCGCCTCGCGTCGCTGTTGCTCAACCTGACCGAGAATTTCGGCGAGCCGGTCGACAACGGCATTCGCATCTCGCTGCGGCTGACCAATCAGGAAATGGCGAACATGATCGGCACGACGCGTGAGACCGTCAATCGCACTCTCAACCGCTTCTGGGACGATCGTCTGATCGACATGCGCACGTCGCACGTCGTCGTCGTCGACGAAGACCGCCTCAAAGGCCTCATCAGCTAAGCGATCCCACACGTCGTCGAGGTCCTTCCCCAGCTCAAGACGGGCCGGTTCGATCGACCGCTGAGCTATGCCGTTCCGGCGGGCGTCGAGGTCGACGTCGGCGACGTCGTGCGCGTTCCGCTCGGCGCCCAGCAGCTCTACGGGTACGTCGTCGCACCGCCGCACGAGCCGCCGGCCGCCATCGACGGCTTGCGGGCGCTCCTCGAGCGCGTCGACGCACCGCGGGCTTTCACGCCGCTCGGACTCGAGCTGGCGCGCTGGATGGCCGACCGGTACGTGTGCACGCTCGGCGAGGCGCTCGGGGCGCTCGTGTTCGGCGGCAGCCTGCCGCGAGTCGTCGACCGGTTCACGATCGAGGCCGAGCGGCCGGCGCCGGAGCGCTATCCGTCGGTCCCGCCGCGCCTGCTGCGCCTGATTTGGGAAGATTTGCGCGACGGCTTCGGGCGCGAAGCGCTGCTGCGCCATCCCGAAGCCCGGCGCTCGGGCGACCGCGCGGCCTTGTTGCGACACCTCGCGGCGCTCGTGCGCAGCGGCGACTTGGCGCGGCGCCGCACCTTCGAGGGCGCGCGCATCGCCCGGGCGCGAATCGCGGTGTTGCGCCGCGGCGCCGGCGCGGTGCGTGGACCGAAGGCGGCGGCGCTCGCCGCCTTCGTCGAGCGGGAAGGCGAGGTGCGCCGCGCGGCCGCGCTGCACGCCGGGTTTTCGCCGGCGGTCATCGCCCGCGCGGTGCGGGCCGGCGCGCTGACGCTCGAGTGGCGCGAGGAGGCCACGCCGGACGGCGACGCAGCGATCGCGCTGCCCGCCGTGACGCCGACGGGAGAGCAGCGGGCGGCGATCGACGCGATCGGCCGCCTCCTCGACGCGCGGCGCTTCGGCGAGATCCTCGTCCACGGCGTGACCGGCAGCGGCAAGACTTACGTCTACATGGCGGCGATCGCCAAGGCGGTCGCCGAAGGAGGGCGCGCGATCGTGCTCGTGCCGGAGATCGCGCTGACCCCGCAGACGGCGCGCCGCTTCGAGACGGCGTTCGGCGCGCAGGTGGCGGTGTTGCACTCCGCGCTCTCCGAGCGCGAACGGTTCGAGGCCTGGCAGGCGGCGGCGCGCGGCGCCGTGTCGATCGTCGTCGGAGCGCGCAGCGCAGTGTTCGCGCCGCTCCCCGGGGTACGGCTGATCGTCGTCGACGAGATGCACGAGACGAGCTACAAGCAAGACTCCGCGCCCCGCTACCACGCGGTGACGGTGGCCAGGGAACGGATGCGCCGTGAGCGGGGCGTCCTCGTCACCGGCAGCGCGACCCCGTCGCTCGACGTCTTCGCGCGGGCGGCGGCCGGGAAGATCCCGCTCGTCGAACTCGTGCACCGCGCGACCGCGCAGGCCCCGCCGCGCATGCACGTCGTCGACATGGCCGCCGAGTTCGCGTCGGGCAACCGCCGTATCTTCAGCTCGGCGCTGGTGGACGCGCTCGACGTGCGCTTGCAGCGTGGCGAGAAGACGGTGCTGTTCATCAACCGCCGCGGAAGCGCCGGGTTCTTGTTGTGCCGGTCCTGCGGCTACGTTCCGCCGTGCACCCGCTGCACGACCTCGATGTCGGCGCACCGCGGCGAAGGCCTGCTGCGCTGCCACTACTGCGACGCGCAGCGGGCCATCCCGAGCGTCTGTCCGCACTGCGGCAGCGGGCCGATCCGCGAGTTCGGCGCCGGCACCGAACGGGTCGCCGAGGAGGTCGCCAAGCTGTTCCCGCGGGCGCGCATCGTGCGCATGGACAGCGACACGACGACCCGCGTCGGCGCTCACGCGCGCCTGCTCGACGCCTTCGAGGCCGGCGGCGACGTGCTGGTCGGCACGCAGATGGTCGCCAAGGGGCTCGACTACCCGACGGTGACGCTGGTCGGGGTCGTCGCGGCCGATATCGGGCTGCACGTCGCCGAGTACCGGGCCGCCGAACGTACCTTCGCGCTCGTGACGCAGGTCAGCGGCCGGAGCGGTCGCGCGCAGCCCGGCGAAGCGATCGTGCAGACCTACACGCCCGAGCACCCGGCGATCGCGTTCGCGTTGCGCGGCGACTACAAAGGCTTCGCCGCCATCGAACTCGCGCAGCGCAAGGCGCTGGGCTATCCCCCCTTCGGGGCGCTCGTATATTTGGGGATCATCGGCCGTTCGCGCAAGCTGGTCGAGGATCGCAGCGCGCAGTATGCGACGCTGCTGCGCGAGCGAGGCATCGCGACCGTGCTCGGGCCGGCGCCGTATCCGATCGCGCGCGTCAACGAGGAATGGCGCTTTCGCATTGCGCTGCGCACGCGCGATCCCGCCGGCGTGCGCAACGCGATCCGCGAACTCCTGCTGCCCGCTCGCGCACGCCGATCGTGACACGCGGCTGGCCGTGAACGTCGATCCCTGAACGCCCGTTCGTTAGGGGTAGCGGGCGCCGCGCGGCGAATGTTTCTCTGCAAATGAGTACCTTGGATCCGTTTGGTCTGGGCGAGGCGATGGTGGCCGTTTGGAGCGCCGCCCTCAAAGATCCTCAATCGCTGGCCGGCGCGCAGACGAAGCTCGCGGCCGAGTGGCTGACACTGCTCGAGCGGGCCGGGCGGGCCACGGCCGACGGCCCGGCGCCCCCGTTGGTGGAGCCCGCGCCCGGCGACCGGCGCTTCGCCGATCCCGCTTGGCACCAGAATCCGGCGCTCGCGTTCACGATGCAGGCCTACCTGCTCGCGTCCGAGACGATCGCATCGACGATCGACGCCCTTCCCGACGTCGATCCGAAGATCAAGCGCAAAGCGAAGTTCTGGATCAAAGAGATGGCCGACGCGATGAGCCCGACGAACGTCGCGTGGCTCAATCCGACGGTCGTCGAAGCGACGGTGCGCACCGGCGGCAAGAATCTGATCGACGGCATGCAGCACCTGCTCGACGACGTGCGCGAGAACGACGGGCGCGTTTCGCTCGTCGACCGCAAGGCGTTCCACATCGGTGAGAACATCGCGGTGACGCCCGGCAAAGTCGTCATGCGCAACGAGTTGTGCGAGCTGATCCGCTATACGCCGACGACGCCCGAAGTGCACGAGCGCCCGATCCTGCTCGTGCCGCCCTGGATCAACAAGTTCTACATCGTCGACCTGCAGCCCGCGAACAGCATTGTCAAGTACCTAACCGACGCGGGATTCACGACGTACATCATCTCGTGGCGCAACCCCGATTCGTCGATGGCGAACGTCTCGATGGAAGACTACGTGCGCATAGGGCTGGACGCGTGCGCGCGCGCCGTCGCGAAGCAAACGCACTCGCCGTCGATCAACGTCGTCGGTTATTGCCTGGGCGGGACGATCGTCACCGAGTATCTGGCGCATCTGGCCGCCCGGGGCGACAAATTGATCGAGTCGGCGACCTTCTTCGCGTCGCTCGTCGACTTCAGCGACCCCGGCGACCTGGCGAACTTCACCGGCGAAGACGCGATCGCGTTCGTCGAGCAGAAGATGTCGGAACGCGGCTACTTGAGCGGGCGCGAAATGGCCGACACGTTCAACATGCTGCGCGCCAACGACCTGATCTGGACGGTCGCGGTCAATCGCTACTTGCTCGGCAAGGACGCGCCGGCGTTCGACTTGCTGTACTGGAACGACGACGCGACCCGCATGCCGGCGGCGATGCACTCGTACTACCTGCGCCATATGTACGCGAACAACGATCTGATCAAGCCGGGCGTACTGAGCGTGATGGGGACGCCGATCGACGTTCGTGCGATCGCGAACGACTGCTACATCGTCGGCACCGCCGAAGACCACATCGCGCCCTGGAAGAGCGTCTACCGGCTCACCCAGTTGATCGCCGGGAAAGCGACCTTCCGGCTCGGCCTGTCGGGGCACATCGCGGGCATCATCAATCCGCCCTCCGAGAAGCAGAAGGGCGGATATTGGGAGAACGCCGAGACGCCGCCCGATGCCGAAGCTTGGCAGGCGTCGGCGACGCTGCACAAGGGCTCGTGGTGGCCCGACTGGATCTCATGGCTGGCGGAGCGGTCCGGGCCGATGGTCGCGCCGCCCAAGATGGGCCGGACCGTCGGAGATGCGCCGGGAACGTACGTCCTCGAACGTTCTTGAGTTCGAGGCCGGGAGCTTGATACGCCCCACGTGCGAAAGCACGGGGCGCCGGGTTCAGGCGTAAGGCCTGAACCCCCTATTTCTTGCCTTTGCCCCGGGTGGGCTTGGCTTCGACCGTCGCGCCGGCGACGACCGCTTTGGCCAAACGCGACTTCTTGCGCGCGGCCTTGTTGGGGTGGATGACGCCGCGGCCGGCCGCTTTGTCGAACTGTGATTCGGCCGTGCGCACTTGCTCGGCTTCGCCGCTCGTCTTGGCCTTCTTGAAGAGCGTCTTGAGGCGGGTCTTGGTATCCAGGTTCCGCTTGGTGCGTTTCGCCGTCTGGCGAACCCACTTTTCAGCGGCTTTGATGTTCGGCAACGATGTTCTCCGTCGAAGTTGTGTTAAGACACAACGGGCATCGTACCACAGGCCAGGGACGGCGTCCAGCCGGTAAGAAGCTCGGGCCTTCCGGTAGCTTGGAAGTGTCAGTTTTGGAGGGGCGGCGATTGCACCAGGTCTTGATGGTCGACGACGAGCTGGCCAATCTCGACTTGTACCGTCTGCAACTCAATAAGGTCGAGCACGTCCGCACGGCCGTCTTCGTCCAGCCGCTCGGCGCGCTCGAGTACGCCGCCGGCCACCCGGTCGACCTGGTGCTGGTCGACTACATCATGCCGGCCGTCAACGGGATTCAATTCATCGAGCGGTTCCGCACGATCGTGGGGATGGAAGACGTCCCGATCGTGATGATCACGGGGACGGCCGAACTCGAGGTGCGGCGGCGCGCCCTGGCTGCGGGCGCCAACGACTTTCTGAGCAAGCCGGTCGACGCGATCGAGCTGAGCGTGCGGGTGCGCAATCTGCTCGCCCTGCGCGAGCGCGGCCGCAAGCTCGCCGACCGCGCGGCATGGCTGGCCGACGAAGTGCGCAAGGCGACCCGCCGGATCGCGGCGAGCGAACGCGAGACGATTCACCGGCTCACGCGCGCGGCCGAATATCGCGACCAAGGGACCGGGATGCACATCGTGCGCATGGGCCACTACGCGCTCGCGCTCGGGGCTGCGCTCGGCCTCAATCGCGAGGAGGCGGAACTGCTGGGCAACGCAGCCCCGATGCACGACGTCGGCAAGGTCGGAACGCCGGACGCGATCTTGCTCAAGGCGTCTTCGCTGACCGACGCCGAGTGGGTGGTGATGCGCGAGCATGCGACGATCGGGTACGAGATCTTGCGCGACAGCGAATCGCCGCTGCTCCGCAAGGCCGCTGAGATAGCCTATACGCACCACGAAAAATTCGACGGAAGCGGGTATCCGCGCGGCCTGGCCGGCGACGCGATCCCGCTGGCGGGACGGATCGTCGCGATCACCGACGTCTTCGACGCGCTCTTGTCGGATCGGCCCTACAAGCGCGCATGGCCGCTCGACGACACGCTGGCCTACATCGAGCGCAACCGCGGCGCGCATTTCGATCCGCGCATCGCCGACGCGTTTCGCGAGACGCTGCCCGAACTGCTGCGGATTCGCGAAGAGTTCGCCGACGCCGGCGAGCGGATGGAGCTCGAAGCTTATCGCTGAAGGATCGCCCGGTAGCTCGCGTAACGGCTCGCCGCGATCGTCCCGGCGTCGACGGCCGCGCGCACCGCGCACCCCGGCTCTTCGAGGTGCGCGCAATCGGTGAACCGGCACCGTTCGCCGGGCGCGCGAAATTCGGCGAAACCGTAGGCGAGCTCGCGCGGCGGCAGCGTGTCGAGTTCGAACTCGCCGATGCCGGGGCTGTCGATCAGGAACCCGCTTCCCAGGCGAAAGAGCCGCGCCGCCGTGGTCGTTTGGCGCCCGCGGCCGAAGCGCGACACGTCGCCGACCACGCTGATGCCGCCGAGCGCGCGGAAGATCGAGCTCTTGCCCACGCCCGACTGGCCGACGAGCAGCACGCGGTGCGTCTCGATCTGCGCGCGCAAATCGGGGATACCGACGCCGCTCTTGGGGTTGAGCGGAATCGCCGTGTACCCGAGCCCGCCGTACAAGGCGCACACGGAATCGCCTGCCAGGGGAGGTGCGAGGTCGATCTTCGTCAGCACGACGATCGAACGCAGATCGCGCAACTCGGCGAAGGCGATGAGCCGGTCGATCATCTCGAACCGCAGCGGCGGGTCTACCAAGGCACTGACGATCGCGATCGCATCGACGTTGGCGGCCATGATCGTCGTCCCGCTCGCCTTGTAGCGCTCCAGCTCCGACGTGCGCGCAAGCATGCGGTCGATCACGACGCGTTCCTCGTCGAGCGCGCGCGCCTCGATCAGGTCGCCGGGAACGACCATCACGCGCTTGCCGCCGGAGCGCCGCAGCGACGCCAGGCGCGGTTCCGACTCGTCGTCGAACACGATCCAGGCGGCGTTGCGGCCCACGCTGACCACGCGGGCGCGACGTGCATTCGTCGCTATACGCAAGACCCGCCGGTCCCGACGGCTAAGAAGATAGCGACCGTGAACTCCTCCAGGGCCGGAACGCCTTCACCGCCGCCGACGTCGTCGCCGGTGACGCTGGCAGTCGCGTGCGAGGCCGGATTGGAGCAGCTGGAGGCGGTGCTGCGCGGCCCCGGCATGCCACGCGGCTTGCACGCGGTGACGCGCGCGGGCGATGAATTGCGGCTCGAGATCGACGCCGCCCTTACCTCGCCGCTGCTGGTGCAGGCGATCGTCGCGATCGAGGCGCGGCGCTTCGGGGCGGCGCGCATTCGCGCGCAAGGCTCGCTCGAGCCCGCGGCGGCCGCGCGCGTTCTCGGGGCGGCGATCGGGGAGCCGGCCCTCGACGAGCGGCGCATCATCGAGAACCATCTCGCCGAGCTCGAGGAACGGCAATGATTTCGCTCGATCATTTCGCGATCGGGCTCTCGGACGTGCTCGACATCGGCGCGACCTCGGTGTTGATCTACTACCTCCTGTTGCTGATCCGCGGCACGCGGGCGGTGCAGATCATGCTTGGGCTTTTCGTCCTCGTCATCATCCTTGCGATCGCCAATTTACTCCACTTGCTCGTGCTGGCGACGGTCATGCAGTATATCCTGCTCGGCACGGCGGTCACGCTGCCGATCGTGTTCCAGCCCGAGCTGCGCCGCGGCCTCGAGCGCATCGGGCGCGGCGGCTTGTTCGTGCGCCGCGACGCGTCGGTCTCCGCGGAGACGGCCAATCAGGCGATCTCCATCTTGGCGCAGGCGGCGACGATCCTTTCGCGCAGCCGCATCGGCGGGCTGATCGTCCTCGAACAATCGACCGGGCTCCAAGAGTACGTCGAGAGCGGGACCGCGATCGGCGCGCGCCTTTCGATCGAGCTCTTGCTGACGATCTTCACCCCGCGCACCCCGCTGCACGACGGCGCCGTCATCGTGCGGAGCGCGACGATCGAAGCGGCAGGGTGCTTCTTGCCGCTCTCGGAGACGACGGTCGCCGACCGGCACTTGGGCACCCGCCACCGCGCCGCATTGGGCCTCTCGGAACAGACCGACGCGGTCGTCCTGGTCGTTTCGGAGCAGACCGGAAACATCTCGGTCGCGCGCGGCGGACGTCTCTCGCGCGAGATCGACGACGAGGAGCGGCTGCGCAAAGTGCTGCTGGCCTGCACCCGCCCGCCGCGCAACCGCCAGGCCCGGGTCGGTCTTTTCGCCAATCTGCGGACCCGGTTACCACGTGCTCAACGTCTTTCGGAGAAACTTCGGACTTAAGGTTCTCTCGCTCTCGCTCGCAATTGCGGCGTGGGCTTATTTTCGTTTTGCCGCGAACCCGGTGATCGCCGCGCACTTCGACCAGCAGTTGAGCGTCCCGATCGCGGTGACGGGTCTGCACACCGGCAACGTCGCCCGCTTCACCGAAAAGCAGGCGCTCGTGACGATCACGACGCCGCGCGACGGCAGTGCCGTCAAGCCGGAGGAAGTGCGCGCGGTCGTCAACCTGCAAGACCGCGGCCCGGGGGTGTACAACGTGCCGGTCGAGGTGGTGGCCGAAAATCTGGCCATCAAAGCGCTGAGCCCGGCGTCGATCAACGTGTCCGTCGAGCCGCTCGGCGAGCGGACGATTCCGGTGAGCATCACCTACGTCGGGCAGCAGAAGAACGGCATCGTCGCCAACAGCCCGCAGATCAGCCCGCAGTCGGTCACCGTCACCGGGACGGCGACCGACCTCGCGCGGATCGACTCCGCGCGCATCGAGTTGCCGTTCGCCGGGACGCCCTCGCGGTACGATGCGATGGTGCGCCCGGCGCTGCTCGACGGGCACGGCGGGATCGTCGCCAACGTCGACACGTCGCCGAATCTGGTCCGCGTCCAAGTCAACTTCCAAAAGTCATCCGAGGTAAAGTGATGGGCCGCCTCTTCGGCACCGACGGGATCCGCGGCGTCGCCAACGCCGAGCTCGATCCCGAGCTCGCGTTCGCGGTCGGGCGCGCCGGTGCGGCCGTCATCGGGCACTCGTGCGAGCCCGGCCGGCCGATCGTCGTCGGCCGCGACACGCGCTTGAGCGGCTCGATGCTCGAGGCCGCGTTGGTGGCAGGTATTACGTCGGTGGGAAGAGATGCGCTGCTGGTCGGGGTCGTGCCCACGCCCGGCGTCGCGCAGATCACGCGGCTGATCGAAGCGGCTGCCGGGGTCGTCATCAGCGCGTCGCACAACCCGATCGAGGATAACGGGATCAAGATCTTCGGGCCTGACGGTTTCAAGCTCGACGACCAGGACGAGAACGCGATCGAAGCGGCGCTCGACGATCCTGCACTGCCCAAGCCGACCGGCGAGGCGATCGGCGTCGCGCGCAGCGCGCACGGGCTGGTCGACCGGTATTTCGCGACCTTGGTCGAGAGCGACGCCGATTTGAGCGGGCTGCGGATCGTCGTCGACGCGGCCAACGGCGCGGCGTACGAAGTTGGTCCGCGGGCGCTGCGGCGCTTGGGCGCCGACGTCGTCGCCATCAATGCCGAGGCTGACGGCCGGCGGATCAACGTCGAGTGCGGAGCGACCGATCTGCGCGCGCTCGCGCACGCGGTCCGCGAGTCGCGCGAGCACGGCAAGCCCGCGATCGGGGTCGCCTTCGACGGCGACGCGGATCGCGCGCTGTTCGTCGATGAACAAGGGCAGACGGTCAACGGCGATCACGTGATGCTGATCCTCGCGCGCGAACTGCAGCGACAAGGCCGGCTCAGCGGCGACGCCGTCGTCGGCACCGTCATGAGCAACGTCGGGTTGGAGCGGGCGCTGCGCGCGAGCGGGATCGCGTTGCTGCGCGCGGCCGTCGGCGATCGTTACGTGCTGCAGATGATGCGCGAGGGCGGTTACGCGTTCGGCGGCGAGCAGTCGGGACACGTGATCGACTTGCTGCACAATACAACCGGCGACGGACCGATGACCGCGGTCGCGCTGCTGGCGGTCGTCGCGCGCGAACGCACGACGTTGCACGAGCTCGCGAGCAGCCTCACCGTGTATCCGCAAGTGCTCGTCAACGTGCGCACCGCCAACAAAGGCGTGCTCGAATCGAGCCGCGAGGTGCGCTCGGCGATCGCCGCGGCGGAACGGGCGCTCGAAGAACGCGGCCGGCTCCTCGTAAGAAACTCCGGCACCGAACCATTGATCCGGGTCATGATCGAGGGGGACGACGACGCCTTCATCCGGCGCCTGGCCGGCGACTTGGCCGCGGTGATCGAGCGGGCTGCCCAAGCGTGATTTGTGGTAGTTTTGTTAAATTTAGAAAAAGGAGAACGCTGATACTCGGGCAAACCGAGCGACCATCAGGAGTCATTACCTGAGCTAAAAGATACCGGGTTCCAACCGGGTTTCTTTCAGCTTTATGGTAGACCCAAACTCTGGATCACTGAGTCCGGGCCACGCCCGGAGCGGGGGACCTCCCGGGAATGGGGTGAACGCGCCGGTCGGTGCGAGGGCGATTCTTTCCGTCCTAACCCGTCAACTAACCCCGTAAGTGTTGGGAAGAAGGAGCACCGCTTGTATCGTCCCTTCATAACGAGCCTGTTCTCGTTTGCTTTGCTCATCGGTTTGTCCGCCGCAGCCGAAGCCCGGACGCACGTCGTCGCGCAGGGCGAAACGATCACCTCGATCGCGCAGGCGGAACAGGTCAGCGCGAGCGACATCGCGCGGCTCAACGATTTACAGGGCAGCACGCTCGCGCCCGGCCAAGTGCTGGCCCTCGACGAGCAAAGTGCCCAGAGCGCCGGCGCGGTGACCGATCCGGCCGCCGTCCGCGCCCGGATCGCCGCCGTCGAAGCGGCGATGCAGCCCACCGCCGGCGCCGATCTGGCCATGTGGGGCGGCGGCGAGGCGACCGACGCGTCGGCCGCTTCCGGCTCGGTTCCGGCCGACGAGAAGCCCTCGATCAACCGTCTCGCCAAGCGCATCATCGCGCGCACGTCCGAAATCGCGGTCAACCTGACGCACAGCGCGATGCGCTTCATCGGGGTTCCCTACTCGTTCGGCGGCACGACCTCGTCGGGCTTCGACTGCTCGGGCTTCGTCCAGCACGTGTTCGGGATGCTCGGCATCCGGCTGCCCCGTACCGCCGACGCGCAATACGCGGCGGCGCACGGCGTCGGCGGCCACATGCTCCCCGGCGACCTGGTCTTCTTCCAAACCTACGAAACCGGCCCGTCGCACGTCGGAATCTACGTGGGCGACGGCGAGTTCATCCACGCCAGTTCCAGCCACGGCGTCATGGTGAGCCGGCTCAGCGACACGTATTGGGCCGCGCGCTACCTGGGGGCCAAACGGGTCGTCGCCAGCAGATAGCGACGAGCCCGGCCGGGCGGCGGCGGCCTACGTCGTCTGGCCCTACGCGATCCTGGAACTCGTGCGTGCAGACCCCGCGGCCACCCTCTGGTACCGCGAACACCTGCGGCAGGCGACGGTGTACGGCATCCTCGGCACCGTCGCTTTCGGCGCCCTGATGGCGGCCCCGTTCGTGGCGACCCTGGCTTTCGGATTGACTACCGGCGCGACGATCTTCATCTACGGTCTGGGCTTGGCCGCCGATGCCGCCGTGGGCCTGGTGGCCGTCGTCTTCACCTTGTGGTGCGCCGCCCGGGCAAGTCGCGGCGAACGGTTCGACATCCCGATCGCCGGCCCGCTCTCGCGCTCCCGCCCCCTCACACGCCGCTAGGGTTGCGTGCATAAAGCCCCGAACGCACCCCCGCGGCCCCGCGCAGCGGCGGGCTCGAGCGAGCACCGCAGGTTGACTGCGCCAAGCGCGAAGCGCGGGCGCGCGGGTTCAGGCGAAGGCCTGAACCCTATTGGGGCGTAGCCAAGTTGGTAAGGCACCAGACTTTGACTCTGGCATGCGTTGGTTCGAGTCCAGCCGCCCCAGCATCATCCCCGCCGCGGCGCGTCCGGCTTGTCGTCCCCCGCCGGCGCGGGGCGAACCGGCGCGGTCAGCGCCGTGCCGTTGGGGAAAAGCCCGTCGTAGACGGTCGGCAGCGGCGCATACGGCGCCTTGGTCAAGCGCGCGAGACCCGCGCGCACGAGGTTGGTCAGCACTCACAGCACGCCGGTAGCATTGACCGTGCGGGAAGGGCCACCTTCGCGCGGCGCGGGGCGGCGGCGCGCCCGGCGCGAACCGCTCGGGGATGAATCGGGCTGCGCTCGAACGGCTCTTCGCGGCCTGGCGGTCGGGCGACGCCCACCTCGCGGCCGCACATTTCCGGGCGGACGGCGTCTATCGAGAGGCGGGGCGCGAACCGATCGCCGGACGGGAGGCGATCGCCGAACGCTGGACGCGGTTCTTTCGGGATGGTCCCGGATGGCGATTCGACGTCGACGCCCTCATCGGTGAGGGAGCGCTGATCGCAGTCGTGTATCGATTTTCGGTCAAAGGCCCGGCCGATGCGTGGAGCGAACGCGCCGGGTGCGCCGTGGTGCGCTTCGAGGACGGCGCCATCGCCGAGTGGCGCGAATACGAGGGATGACGAATGGGGATGACCAGCAGCGAAGACCTCTCGATCCACGTGCGGACGACCGAAGCGGGTCCGCAGGTGGTCGAATTGGCGGGCACCCTCGACATCGCGACCTCGCCGACCGTGCGCGGAGCCCTCGTCGAAGCGTTCGAGCGCGGCGTGCACAAGATGATCGTCGACCTCAGCGGGCTCGAATTCATCGACTCGACGGGCTTGGGCGCCTTGATCGGCGGTCAGCGGCGGGCGAAGGAGAAGGGCGGCAGCATCGCGCTCGTCGTCCCGGAAGGCCAGATCCTGCGCCTGTTCCGGATCACCGGGCTGCTGCGTACGTTCGAATGCTATCCGTCGCTGGAAGCGGCGCTGCGCGGGTCGCCGCTCGTCGAAGACTTGTAGTTCGCGTACGACTCGTCGAGCAGGGTGACGATGTGCTTCACGACGGCGGGGTTGCCGGCGTCGCGGAGCCCGTTGCCGATCTGCAGCGCGCACCCGGGATTCGCGGTCGCGACGATCTGCGGCGACGACTTCGGCGATCCGCTCGATCTTGCGCCGGCCTAGGCGCTCGGCCATCTCCGGTTGGGTCACGTTGTAGATACCGGCGCTCCCGCAGCACAGCGAGCTCTCGCGCATCTCGCGCAGCTCGAGGCCGGGAATCTGCGCCAGCAGCCGCCGCGGGGCGGCGGTGATCCGTTGCGCGTGCGCCAGATGGCATGGTTCTTGATAGGTGACGACCGCGTCGATCGGCCCGAGTTCGGGCGAGATGCCGATCTCGTCGAGCAGTTCGAGGACGTCGCGCACCCGGCTCGAGAACGCGACCGCGCGCTCGTGCCACTGCGGGTCGGCGGCGAACAGGTGCCCGTATTCCTTCAATGCCGAACCACAGCCGGCCGCGTTGATCACGTAGACGTCGGCGCCCGAGCGTTCGAAAGCGGCGATGTTCCGCTTGGCGAGCGCCCGTCCGCGGTCCATGTCGCCGGCGTGGATCGTGATCGCGCCGCAGCACCCTTGATCGGACGGCGCGAGCACGTCGCAGCCGGCGCGCTGCAGCACTCGCACGGTCGCTTCGTCCACGTCGGCGAACGCGACGTGCATCACGCAGCCGGCGTGCATGAAGGCGGTCGTCTTGCGCCGGCCCAAGGCCGCCCACCGCTGCCCGCGCGGGACGAAGAAGCGGCGCGACACGCGCGGGGCCATCGCCTCGAGTTTTTCGAGCCCGAGCGCGCGGAGCAGGCCCGAACCGCGCAGCGCAGCCTGGATGCCGGACCGCTGGTAGAAGCGCAGCAGCGTTGCGACCAGCCGCATCAAGCCCATGTTGGCGAACAGCGCGCCGATCGTCGCGGTGCGGATCAGGCGCTCGTGCCACGGCTGCGAACTGCCCTTGCTCCGCTGCACCTGGGTGCGCGCCGGCTCCAGCAACTGCCCGTACTCGACGCCCGACGGACAGACGGCCTCGCACGCCCGGCAATCGAGGCACTCCGACATCTGGTGCACGAAGCCGGGGCTCGTCAGATCGAGATAGCCCTCAGCGACCGACTTGATCAGGGCGATCCGTCCCCGCGGGCTCGACGTCTCGACCAAGGTCTCGACGTAGGTCGGACACGTCGGCAAGCACAGCCCGCACCGCACGCACTTGTCGTACACGTCGCCGGGCGGGATGTCGGCGCCGGTGAAGCCGAGACGTCCCGCCGAAGCGGGCGGCGGCGGCGGGTGCGGCACATCGCCGGCAGGCGCCGGTCCAGGGGGCGGAGACTCGATCACGGGGCGGGACTCCTCGGTGCGGGAGCGAAATTAATCTTCACGTTTTTGGATGGAGGTTGCCAGTGAAGAATCCTGCGCGCTTCATCGGCTGGGGCGCCGTCGCCCTCGCTCTCACCCTAGCGGTCGGCTACGGCGTTGGCTACGTGCTCGACGCGTTTCTCACCTATGATGAGGGCGTTGACTTGGTCGTCTACGGAATCGCGGCGATCGTGAGCTTCGCGATTTTCTGGCCGAAGATGATCGGTCACCAGCCGGTTCACCACGAAGTTCACAACTAAAGCCATTACAGCCTGAAGGCGTCGGCCCCACCTGGATCCGGGAAGATCTTGCCCGGGTTCATGATGCCGCGCGGGTCGATCGCGTCCTTGATGCGATGCATGAGGGCGAGCGCGTCGCTGCCCACGTCGAGTTCCATGAACTGCTTCTTGAGCAGGCCGATCCCGTGCTCGCCGGAGAGGGTCCCGCCAAGTTCGACCGCCGCTTCGAAGATCTCGCGGGCGGCGACGGTGACGCGCGCCATCTCCTCGCGGTCGCGCCGGTCGCACAGGATGTTCGGGTGCAGATTTCCGTCGCCGATGTGGCCGAACACGAGCACGAAGATCCGGTTGCGCGCGCCGATCTCGCGCACCCGCGCGATCATCTCGGGGATCGCCGAGCGCGGCACGGAGATGTCCTCGCCGAGCTTGTTGGGCCGTTTGCGCGCGAGCGCCGGCGAGATGGCGCGGCGCGCGTCCCAGAGCTTGGCGCTCTGCGCTTCGGAGTGCGCGCGCTCGACGCTCGTCGCGCCGTGTTCGCGCACGATCGTCGCGATCGCCTCGAGTTCGGCGTCGAGGATGGCCTCGTAGTTGCCGTCGACGGCGAAGAGCAGCATCGCAGCGGACTCGACCGGCAGTCCGGCGTGCAGGTAGTCTTCGACGCACTGCATCGTCGTTTGATCGAGCAGCTCGATCGACGTCGGCACGATCCCCGACGACATGATGCGAGTGACGCTGCGTGCGGCTGCGTCGATGTCGGCGAACGTCGCGACCGCGGTCCGCGAGAACTTCGGCTTGGTGAGCAGCCGCAGGGTCACCTCGGTGATCGTGCCCAGCGTCCCTTCGGCGCCGGTGTAGAGCTGGCGCAGATTGTAGCCGGTGACGTTCTTGACCATCTTGCCGCCGGTGCGGATGATCTCGCCGCCGGGCAGCACGATCTGCAGCGCCTGCACGTAGTCGCTGGTGACGCCGTACTTCAAGCAGCGCGCGCCGCCGGCGTTCTCGGCGATGTTCCCGCCGATCGCCGACTGGCGCAAGCTCGACGGATCGGGCGGGTAGAAGAGCCCGCGCGCTTCGACCTCGCGCTGGAGATCGGCGGTGATCACCCCCGGCTGCACGACCGCGACGTGGTTGACCTCGTCGATCTCGAGCACGCGGTTGAGGCGCATGATGTTCAACACGATGGCACCGCGCAGCGGGATCGCGCCCCCCGAAAGCCCGCTGCCCATCGCGCGCGGCGTGAGCGCGAGCCGCTGCTCGTAGGCGATGCGGTGAATCTGCGCGATTTCGTTCGTGTCGGCGGGCAGCACGACGGCCGCGGGGCGGCTTTCGTACCACGTGCCGTCGTAGCCGTAGGCAATCAGATCTTCTTCGGCGGTCAGCAGGTGCTTGGGGCCCACGACCGTGCGGAGGCGTTCGAGGACCGCGGGATCGAGCGCGGCGCCGTTGTCGATCATCCCCGTCCAGTTGCCGTCAGGCGTGCGTGCGGTCCTTCTGCGACGGGGGTTCCGCACGCCGGGCCGCGTAGTATCTGTCCGTGAGTTACGACGTCAAAGCCCATTCTCGCGTGATCCTCGAGGGGCGCGACCGCGCCCCGGCCCGATCGTTCTACAAGGCGATGGGGTTCACCGACGAGGACCTGCGCAAGCCGATCGTCGGCGTGGCGAACACGTGGACCGAGACGATGCCGTGCAACTTGAATTTGCGCCGCACCGCCGAACACGTCAAGCGTGGGATCCGCGAAGCCGGCGGCACCCCGATGGAGTTCAACACGATCGCCGTCAGCGACGGCATCACGATGGGCACCGAGGGCATGAAGGCGTCGCTCGTCAGCCGCGAAGTGATCGCCGACTCGATCGAGCTCGTCGCCCGCGGCTACATGTTCGACGCCGTGATCGCGCTGACCGCATGCGACAAGACGACGCCCGGCGCCGCCATGGCGCTGCTGCGCCTCAACGTGCCGAGCCTGCTGCTTTACGGCGGTTCGATCGCGCCGGGCAAATACAAGGGCCGCGAGATCACCGTCATCAGCGTCTTCGAAGCGGTCGGTGCGAACATGGCCGGCAAGATCAGCGATGCGGAACTGCTCGAGATCGAGAACGCCGCCTGCCCCGGCGCGGGCGCGTGCGGCGGACAGTTCACCGCCAACACGATGGCGACCGCGTTCGAGTTCCTGGGGCTCTCGCCGGTCGGCAGCGCGAGCCCCGGCGCCACCGACCCGCGCCGCGACGAGGAAGGCTATCGCGCGGGCGTGCTCGTGATGGACATGCTGCGGCGCGGGATGCTGCCGCGCGATTTGTGCACCCGCGAAGCATTCGAGAACGCGATCGCGGCCGCCGCCGGGACCGGCGGCTCGACCAACAGCGTCCTGCACCTGTTGGCAATGGCGCGCGAAGCGGGCGTGCCGCTCGAGATCGACGACTTCGATACGATCAGCCGGCGCACGCCGATCATCGCCGACCTGCAGCCGGGCGGGAAGTACGCCGCGCTCGACGTCGATCGCGCCGGCGGCGTGCAGCTGATCGCGAAGCGGATGGTCGAAGCGAACCTCGTGCACGCCGGCACGTTGACCCCGACCGGTAGAACGCTCGCCGAGGAATCGGCGGCGGCCGTCGAGACGCCGGGGCAGGTCGTCATCACGACGGCCGACCGGCCGTTCAAGCCGACCGGGGGGCTCGTGATCTTGCGCGGCAATCTCGCGCCCGAAGGCTCGGTCGTGAAGGTTGCCGGTCACGAGCGCCCGTTCCACCGCGGCCGCGCGCGCGTGTTCGACCGCGAAGAGGATGCGATGCGGGCGGTCGAAGCGCGTGAGGTCGTCGCCGGCGACGTCGTCGTCATCCGCTACGAGGGACCAAAGGGCGGCCCCGGCATGCGCGAGATGCTCGGGGTGACGAGTGCGATCGTCGGCCAAGGGCTCGGCGAAACGGTCGCGCTCGTGACCGACGGGCGGTTCAGCGGCGCGACCCGCGGCCTCATGGTCGGGCACGTGGCGCCCGAAGCGTTCGTGGGCGGCCCGATCGCGCACGTCCGCGAGGGCGACTCGATCGTCATCGACATCGACAACCGGCGCCTCGAGGTCGAGGTCGACGACGGGGAATTGCAGGCACGCAAAGCGGCGTGGAAAGCCCGTCCGCCGGCCTACACCGAGGGTGTGTTCGCGAAGTACATCTCGCTCGTGACCTCGGCGTCCCAAGGCGCGATCACGCGTCCGGTTTGGTGATCGCCGGCGAGTCGGCCGGCGCCGTCACGCTGGCGGCGCTCGATACGGGTGAAGGCACGCGGGCAGTCGTCTTCGTGCACGGCTGGGCATGCGGGGCGCCCGTTTGGGAATCGACGCTGGCACGGTTGCCTGCGCCGTATCGCGGCGTCGCGCCGGATCTGCGCGGATGCGGCGATTCGCCGGGGTCCGAGGCGACGTACGACTTCGCCGAATACGTCGCCGATCTCGACGCGCTCGCCGATCGTTTGCACTTGGGCCGCTTCGTGATAGCCGGAAATTCGCTCGGCGGAGCCATTGCGATGCGCTACGCGCACGACCGGCCGGAGCGCGTGGCCGGGCTCGTGCTCGTCGGCACGGGCGCCTTTCCCAATCCGCAGAGTTCGCTCTTGCGCAACAATCCCGACATCGCGACCACCGGTCTCGACCCCGCGCGCTTGCGCGAGGTGATGCGCACCTGGAGCACCACGCTCGACGATCCGCAGCTCGACGCGTTGCTCGAGCGGGCGTTGCGCACGCCGGGTCCGGCTCGCGGGCGCATGCTCGCCCGCCACGCGGCGACCGACAACCGTCCGTTGCTCGCCGGCATCGATGCTCCGACGCTCGTGATCTGGGGCGAAGCCGACCAGCAACGCTCGCTCGAGGAGGCGCAGTACCTGCGCGATCGCATCGCCGGCTCCGAGTTGGTGACGATCCCCAACGCAAGCCACTGCACGTTCATCGACGCGCCGGACGCGTTCGTGGCGCATCTGGTCGCATTCATGGAGCGGCGCGCCCGATGGTGAGCTGCAGCGAGTGCGGACGGCCCGCGACGCCCGACGATCTCTTCTGCTCCGCCTGCGGCGGATTGCTCGCGTTCGATCAGCCTGCGCCGGGCTTGGGGCCGGAGCAGCTGCGCGCGTTGTTCGCGGGGCGGCTCACGTCGCTCGCGGCCGCCGACCGCAGCGGCGTCTGGCGCTTTCGCGAACTGCTGCCGTTCGTGCCCGAAGACGCCGTGACGACGCTCGCCGAAAATCGCGTCCCGCTGTACGATGCGGTCGAGGGTGCGCGCTACGGCGGCATCGGCCGCGGCGCGTACCTGCACCTTGGGATGAACCCGACCGGTTCGTTCAAGGACGCCGGGATGACCGTCGCCCTCTCGCACGCGCGTGGCCAGGGCGCGCGGCTCGCGATCTGCGCCAGCACCGGCAACACCGCGGCGTCGATGGCCGCCTATGCGGCGCGGGCGCGCATGCCGGCCGTCGTGCTGGTGCCTGCTACCGGCATCAGTCCGGCGAAAGTGTCGCAGACGCTCGACTACGGAGCGCGCGTCGTCGCGATCGACGGTGACTTCGACGCCGCGCTCGCGATCGTGCGGCGGCTCGATCCGGCCAGCGTCGCGATCGTCAACTCGGTCAACCCGTACCGCATCGAAGGGCAGAAGTGCGCCGCCTTCGTCATGCTCGAGCAGCGGGCTGGCGCGCCCCGGATTGGGTCGTCCTTCCCGGCGGCAATCTGGGCAACTCAAGTGCGTTCGGCAAGGGGTTTCGCGAAGCGGTGGCGCTCGGCTTGGCCGACCGCGTCCCGAAGATCGCGGTCGTGCAGGCGGCCGGCGCGGCGCCGTTCGCCAACCTATGGCGCGACGGCGGCGAACTGCGGCCGGTCTCGGCCCATACGAGCGCGACCGCAATCAAGATCGGCGCCCCGGCATCATGGAGAAGGCGCTCGCGGAAGTGCGCGGCTCGGGCGGTACGGTGATCGCGGTGAGCGACGAAGAGATCGCCGATGCCAAAGCGGTGATCGGGCGCGACGGCATCGGCTGCGAGCCGGCGTCGGCGGCATCGCTCGCCGGCGCGCGCAAGCTGGTCGCGGACGGGACGATCGGCCGGGACGAGGACGTCGTGCTCGTTCTTACCGGGCACGTGCTCAAGGATACCGCGTACGTCGCCGACTACCACAATTCGGACGCCGAGTACGCCAACCGCATCGTCAGCGTGCGTGATGAAGAGGAATTGCGGCGCCTGCTCGATGCGGTCGCCGCGCAAACAGCCGCCGTCACGTAGCGGGAGGCAACGCGGGTAGGGCGACGGCGAGCAATCCAAATGACGCCGTCGTCCGTTATCCTAGCAGTTCCTCCCGGACGAAAGGTTTCATAGATGCAGATTAGATTAGCGGCGCTCGCGGTGGCGGGTGCCCTCAGCTTAGCGGCGCCCGTATTCGCGGATTCCATGGGTTCCAACTCGATGACGATGCCGATGGTCGGCGGTGCGGCGATGTCCCCGAGCAAGAACATCGTCCAAAACGCCTCGGCGGCGAACAATCTGACGACCCTGGTGTCGTTGGTGAAGAAGGCTGACCTCGTCGCGACGCTCGAAGGCCCCGGGCCCTTTACCGTCATCGCTCCGACCAACAGCTCGTTCGCGGCGCTGCCGAAGGCGACGGTCGACAAGGTGACCTCCGACGACGCGCTGCTGAAGAAAGTGCTGACGTATCACGTCATCCCCGGCCGCCTCACGGTCGACGACATGAAGGCGCAGATTTCGGCCGGCGGCGGCACCGCGCACTTCAAGACCGTCGAAGGCGACGACATCACGGCGACGATGGACGGCAGCAAAGTCGAACTCAAGGGCGCGGGCGGCGGCATGGCCGAGATCCAGACGCCCAACGTCTATCAATCCAACGGCGTGGTGCAGGTCGTCAACGGCGTCCTGATGCCGTAAGCGAACTCGCCCCTCTCTTCGGACGGCGCCGCATTCCCGGCGCCGTTTTTCTTTATCACGGCGGGGTCGTATAGCGTGCTGAACCGGCGGGAGGCTGGGCGGCACCGGTGTCGGGTATCGTCGAGCCCGCGGTGGCCAGGATCGCCGGCAGAAAGAGCAAGAGCACCCCGACGAACAAGAGCGATATGGGTACTCCGATGGGGACTGTCGCCGAGTTGTCCATGGGCGCCCTGACCTTGACGCCGAGTAGCGCGGTGAGCGCCTGCGTGATCGCGGCTGCGTAGGTGCCGCCGCCTGCGACGAGCTCGTTCAGCGCCGTGGACGATGCGGCAAGGTCGGTAGCGATGCCGCCTGGAGGCAGAGTCGCGGTGGCCTCTACGCGGCGCGCCGATGCAGCCGGAATGGCTACCGTGCACGATCCCCCGGAGATTGCCGGCGCGGCCGACGCGACGGGCGAAGTCTGCGCGAAGGACTGCGCAATCGGATTGAGGACCGAATCGCACAGCGTCACCGTTACCGTTGTCGCGCTCGTGTAAGCCAGCGCAATCCCGTATCCACTGGCATCGTCCACCAGCAGCACCGGCAGCCCGCCGGCATTGAGAAAGGCGTGGACGCTGCCCGGCGGCGTGCCGTATGCGATACCCAGCACCTGGGCCTCAGTAACTTGCCCGATCGCGCCGCTTGCGGCGTTTTTCGTGCCCCAAAACACCACGCTGACGGGTCCCAAATTCGTTGCCTGCGCTGGAATCACGAACAGCGGCAGGACAGGTTGACCTCCAAGAAATGCCAGCGCAGCGTTGCTGGTGAACGGCACCGCTGCCGTCGTACCGGTCGTGGTGTAAAACGACGGCAATGCCGGCGAAGGCTGCGGTGAAATCGGCGCGACGTTCGTTCCTCCCCCACACGCAACGAGGCTCAGTGCAAAAACGAGCATCAAAGCTGTGTTCCGGACAGCACGCGCTGTTTGCATAGTCGCCTCCGGCGTCCGTCAGTACGTGACGGAGGGAAGATAGGGGTCTTGCGGATCTTGGTAGATTCCGCGGCTCATCAACGTCATCGCGTGAACGGCGCGCATCCCGTGAGTCAAGCACCACCGGAAGAGGCGATCGTTGCGCATCGGGACCAACACGCCCAGGCTCGGCCTGTGAGGCGTGTTCACGAGCAGCGCAGCGATCGCGTCGTTCGACTCGCCGACGGTGTGGCCGAGATAGCCGACCCCCGTGGTATACGCGGCAAGCGCACCGTCACGCTCGGCGACGTAGAGGTTTCCCATCGCGAGCGCCTGCTGCAACTCTCCATGGCGCGCGAAGCCATGGACGAGCATGCAAGCAGATGCGCCCGAGGGGTTCGATATCGCCGGGCTCGACCGAACGGAGTCGAACCGCCGCCGACGTTCGTGAATCAAATGACATGCGTCGCTTCCTTACGGCGGCGTCGGGCGAGCGTGCTGCCGTTCGCTTAGGTACTCGCTCCGGGCGTCCTGCCTCGCGCGCAAGCCGTCGCTCAGCTTCGCGCAGCGGACCGCGAGCTCATCGTCTCGAGAGCACGACGAACGCGGCTCTCGACGTTCACGGAATGAGTCCACCTCGCTTCAGATCCACCACTCGCGCAAGGCCGACGCGATCTCGCCGGGTGCGTTCCCAAATGTAGTGGCCGGCCGTTCGACGCGGGCGGGATTGCGGGCCGCGACCGACAGTCGCGCGCGGGGACCGTTGGTGGAGGTCACTTCGCCGCTGATTCGAAGTGCGGGGTCTTTGGCCCGTCCGGTGGAGGGATGCGTTTGACCGTGGAACAGCCGTCGTTCAAAGCGCGCTTGGAAGCGCGCATCCCGCTGATCGGCACGTATGCGATGCTGCCGTCGCCTGACGTCGTCGAACTGTTGGCGCTGGCCGGGATGGACTACGTCATCATCGACACGCAACACGTCTCGCCCGACTGGAGCGTACTCGGGAACATGGTTCGGGCGGCCGACGCGCGCGGGATCACGCCGATCGTGCGCGTCCACGACATCGACGACAAACTGATCCTCAAGGTGCTCGAGTTCGGGGTCGACGTCATCTCGTTGCCCTTCGTGCGCTCGCCGGAGGACATTCGGGCCGCGGTCGACGCGATGCGCTTCCCGCCCCAAGGTCATCGGAGCACCTGCCACCTCGCGCGCTCGGCCGGGTACAGCGCGTGGGGACGCGGCCACTACGCCGAACACATACGCGAGAAGAACGAGCGCGCGGTGCTGATCGCGCTCGCCGAAGACCCGCTGACCATCGCCAACGTCGGCGACTTGGCGGCCGTGCGTCCCGGCGCCGACGTGATCGGGATCGGCCGCGGCGATTTGTCGACCGCGCTCGGGTTTCCCGGACAATACGATCACCCCGAGGTGGTCGCCGTCACGGAGCGGGCCATCGCCGAGGTGCGAGCGCGGTCGAACGACGCGTGCGTGTCGCAAGTGCAGGTGCGCGACCCCGCCGACGTGCCGGCGTGGCTCGCGCGGGGATGCCGCATGTTCACCTTCGCCTCGGATACCTGGATGCTCATGGGCGCGGCCAAGACTGCCGTGGACGCGTTCCGTACGATGACCGTGGCGCCGGCTCCGTAACGGCATACTCGCGGACGAGCACATGGGCACCTGGCTTGATTCGCCGCCTTGCAGCTTCCCGACCAACGTGCTCACCGAGTCGTCGGGCACGAATCGGCCGGTCCTGGTAAGCTTTATTGGTACTTTTCTAGGATCGCGAGCCATTTGGGGAAGCCGACGACCTGACACCAATCGTCGAAGTTTGCCATCTTCGGCAGCATCGCTTCGGTCGTCCCGGCGGTCTTGAGCTCCGCGAGCACTTGGCGCACGGCGTACATCGCAGCGAGGCACGGCGAAAGCGGATAGATGATCAATTTGTAGCCGATGCGGTTCAGCTCGTCGACGTGCAGAAGGGGCGTCTTGCCGCCTTCGGCCATGTTGGCCATGAGCGGCACCGGCACCGTGCCGGCGAGCCGTTGCATCATCTCGACCGACGTCGGCGCTTCGTAGAAGATGACGTCGGCGCCGGCTTCGACGTACATGCGCGCGCGTCGCACCGTGTCGTCGAAGCCCGTCACCGCGAGCGCGTCGGTGCGCGCGATGATCAGGAAATCCTTGTCGGTGCGAGCATCGGAGGCGGCGCGCACCTTGACGCACATCTCGTCGGCCGAGATCACCCGCTTGTCGGTCAGATGGCCGCACCGGCGGACCTGCGACTGGTCTTGATCCTCGATGTGCACGCCGGCTGCGCCCGCTTCTTCGTAAGCCTGCACGAGCTGAATGACGTTCAGCACCGTACCGAACCCCGAATCGCCGTCGGCGATGACCGGAATGTCCACCGACCGGCTGATCGTTTTGACCATGAGCGCGGCCTCGAACAGCGACTTGATGCCCAAGTCCGGGACGCCCGGAAAGTTGAAGCCGGAGCCGCCGCCGGTGATGTACATCGCCGAAAAGCCGGCCTCTTCGATCAGTTTGGCCTGCATGGTGTCGCAGGCGCCCGGTGCCATCACCGGGCCTGCACCGGCAAGTAGCCGGCGTAACTGGGCCGCTTTGCTCGTCACCGTCGCTCCTTCACCCGAGGGTACCCACTGAGGCTTCCAAAAGCGACCACGCCTCGGGGGGATATGTCGCTTTCCATTGCGCGTAGAGCCCGCTGTCGCGGACGGCTTTTCGAAACGCCGGCGCTACGACGGGATTGAAGAGGATGCCGCGCGCCTGCAGGGCCGTCTCGATCGTCCCGTCGGCGGTGCTCATCTCTTCGTTACTTAACGTTCTTTCGGCCTCGAAGTGTTTGGCAACGAGGTCCTGCAGATCCTTGGGTAGCCGTTGCCATGCGTCGGCATTCGCGAGCAGCATGTACCCGATCCAACTGTGGTTCGTGAACGAGAAGTACTTGGTCACCTCGAAGAATTTGAAGGCACTGTACGTCGCGAGCGGGACCGTCGCGCCGTCGACGAGGTGCGTCTGCAAGGCGGCATAGATCTCATTGGCGGTCACGATCGTCGGCGTCGCTCCCAAGGCTTTGAACAGTGCGATCTCCAACGGCGAATTCGTCGTACGCAGCTTGAGGCCGCGCACGTCTTCGGGTACGCTGACCGGCCGCACGGACGTCTGCACCTCCAGGAAACCGCCGCGCCAAGAATTCGGCAGCGCGTGCAGACCGATGCGCGCGAGCGCGTCGCGGACGTAGCCACCAAAAGGGCCGCTGGTAATTTTCAGGCCGTCCGCAGCACTCGAGACGATGAACGGCAGAGCGGTCATGCCGGCGACCGGCGCCAGGTTGGCCGTATCGACGTCGGGCGGTAGCGAAAGCTCCACGGCCCCGGAGCGTAGCTGGCTGAGGATGTCGAGCTGGCCGCCGAGCTGCCCGCCGGGGAAGACCTTGATCTCGAGCCGTCCTCCCGACTCGCGGGTGATTTGCTCGGCGGCGTTGGCCGCGTGGCGGGCGGGCGGATACAGAAGCGGAAAGTTCAACGCGAGTTTATAGCTGAATTCCGCCGCCCCAGCGGGGAAACGAGCGATTCCAATCGTCGCGAACGCACCGGCGGCGGCGGCGAACTTGCCTCGTGAAACGCGCATAGCGTGCCCTCCACGTCCTGTCGTTTGGAATCGGAGGCGGCGCCTCGATCGAGCCGCCTTCATTGCCACCAATCGCGCAGCGCCGTGGCGATCTCGCCGGGCGCGTCTTCCCAGATGTAATGCCCTGCGCCGGCGAGCGGCAGCGTGCGATGCTGCGGGAACAGCGTCTCGAAACGCTCGCGCTCGACGGCCCGGAAAGCGATGTCGGCATCGCCCCACGCGATCAGCGCCAGCCTGTCTTTCAACGCCGGCAGCGCCGCTTCGGCCTGCGCCAGAAATGCGCGCGCGTGCAGGATGCTGCGCGGAAAGACGTAGCTCGGCATGCGCCGGTCGGGCGTGGGCAGCGGTCGCCGGTAAGCGTTCATCAGCGCCGGGGTCACCGGCTTGCGTTTGATGCCGGCCGGGATCAGCAGGTTGACGAACGCGTTGTAACGTCGGATCGCGATCTTGCCCACCGGTCCGCCGAAGCATCGCGAAAACAACTCGAAGTGCATGTCGCCGTTGACCGGCCAGCACCAGGTATTGCCGATCACGAGCCGCTCGACGCGCTCGGGGACGCGGCTCGCGACCGACAAGCCGATCGGTCCGCCCCAATCCTGCACGACCGGCGTGAACGCCGCCAGGGCCAGCTGGTCGACGAACTGCGCGACGACGTCTGCGTGCTGCTCGGGGAGGAAGGCGTACCCGGCCGGCGGCGTCGAGAGCCCGAAGCCCGGAAGGTCGAGCGCGATGCAGCGAAACCGGTCGCGCAGCGCGAGAACCAGATGCCGGAAGACGAAGCTCCACGTTGGGTTCCCGTGGATCATCAGCAACGCCGGGCCCGCGCCTTCATCGACATAATGCACGCGCGCGCCGCCGACCTCCGCAAAGCGGCTCGCGAACGGAAAGCTCCCGGGCTCCAAACCGAACGCCTCCTCCGCGTAGGAGAGAGGTTGCGATGCTGTTATCAGAAGAGTTCGCGCTCCAGTTCGAGTTCGCGCAGCACCGCTTCGGTATCGGCTCCGATGTCGCCCGCCGCATGGCCGATGTCCGTCCGGCGCTCCGCCAACCGTGGCAGCAGGCCGACGCCCGTCATAGAATCGCCCGTAGCGTCGCGCAGCTCGACGATCGCCCCGCGCTCGCGGAAGTATGGATCGGCGGCGATGTCAGCGATGGAATTGACCGGCCCGCTCGGCACCTGCGCGTCCGCCAGCGCCGCGAGCGCATCGGCGGCGTCCAAGGTGCTCGTCCACGCTTCGATGAGCGCGTCGAGTTCGTCGGCGTTCGCGGTGCGAGTGTGGTTGTCGCCGAAGCGAGGATCGGCGGCCAGTTCGGGCTGTCCCATTGCCGCGCACAGACGGCGGAAGATCGGGGCCGCGACGGCGGTGATGATGATCCACTTCGCGTCGCGCGTGCGGTAGAGCGAATTCGGCGCCATGTTGTCGTGCCGGTAGCCCTTGCGCTCGCGAATCTTTCCGGTCGCCGCGTACTCGGCGAGCGCCCCTTGCATGAATCCGACGCAACTCTCGACCAGCGACACGTCGACCCGTTCGCCACGGCCGTCGACCGTGCGCGCGAACAGCGACGCGAGGATCCCGATCACCGCGTACATCGCGGCCACTTCGTCGCCGAGATTGATCCCGGTGCGCGCCGGCGGCAGGTCGGGGTAGCCCGTGACGTAGCGCAGTCCGCCGATCGCCTCCGCAACCGACCCGAACGCCGCGCGGCCGCCCTCATTGCCGCCATGGCCGAAACCGCTGATCGACGCGTAGATCAGCTCCGGCTTCTCGCGGCGCAGATCCGCGGCGCCGAGCCCCCATGCGTCGAGGCGCCCGGGCCGGAAGTTCTCTAGAAACACGTCGCAGCGCAGCGCGATCGCGCGCACGATCTTCCGGTCGCGTTCGTCGTGCAGGTCGAAGGCGAGCAGCCGTTTGTTGCGGTTGTGAACCTTGAACGCCCAAGCGGTGCCGTCGGGCGCCGGCACGCCCCAACTGCGCATGACGTCGCCTTCGGGGGGCTCGACTTTGAAAACCCGAGCCCCCAGATCGGCGAGCAGCCGGCCCGCGTGCGGACCGGCGATCGCCGATCCGACTTCCAGCACGCGTACGCCGGCGAGCGGTCCGGCGGCGCTCACCCGGCGGCGATCGATCCGGCGTCGATGCCGAGCTCGCGCAGCACGGCTTCGGTATCTTCGCCGAGCGCGCCGGCGGCATGGTCGATGCGCCCGGGATGTTCGCGCAGGCGCGGGTGCAGCCCCAAGCCCACGACGGGCGGACCATCGCGCGCCGGGACTTCGACCATCGCCCCGCGCGCTCGCATGTGCGGATCGGCGGCGATGTCGGCGATCGTGTTGACGAGCGCCACCGGCACCTCGTGCACGTCGAGCGTCGCGAGCACCTCGCGGGCGTTGCGCGAACGCGTCCACGCTTCGACGATCCCGTCGATCTCGGCCGCGTTTCTGATGCGCGCCTGACTCGAGTCGAAACGCGGATCCGCGGCGAGCTCGGGACGCCCCATCGCCACGCACAGACGGCGAAAGATCGGCACCGCGACGGCGACGATCACGACCCACTTCCCGTCGAGCGTCGGATAGAGTCCCCCCGGCGCATTGTTCGTGTGCGCCCGGCCGACGATCGACCCCGTCGCGCCGTACTCCGCCAGCGCGCCCTGCATCAAGCTGAAGCAGCTCTCGACGAGCGAGACGTCGATGCGGTCGCCGCGCCCGTCGCGGCCCCGCGCGAGCAACGCGGCCAGAATCCCGATCACCGCGTGGAGCGCGGCCAGCTCGTCGCCCAGATTGACGGAGATGCGCGCCGGCGGAAGATCCGGGTAGCCGGTCACGTGGCGTAATCCGCCGACCGCCTCGGCGATCGTGCCGTAGCACACGCGCTTGGCGTCGGGGCCATCTTGCCCGTATCCGCTGATCGAAGCGTAGATCAGGTCCGGCTTGTCGCGCCGCAGTTGGGCTTCACCCAAACCCCACGCATCGAGCCGCCCCGGCCGAAAGTTCTCGAGCACGACGTCGCATCGCAGTGCGATCTCGCGCGCGATCGCCCGATCGCGTTCTTGGCGCAAGTCGAGGCACACGAGGCGCTTGTTGCGGTTGTGCGCCTTGAAGCGCCAGCCGGTGCCGTCCGGCGACGCGATGCCCCACGTCCGGAACGTGTCGCCTTCCGGCGGCTCGACTTTGATCACCTCGGCCCCCAAGTCGGCCAGGATCCGGCCGGCCGCGGGGCCTGCGACCGTGCTGCCGAGCTCGAGCACGCGCGTTCCCGCCAGCGGAGGCGCTCCGGCTGCCGCCATCGCTTACGCGAGCTTTCCGGCGGTCCGCTCGAGGAGTTGCCACGCGGCCGGATCGTAGGCGTCGCGCCACTGCGCGTAAAGCCCCGCCTTCGTGATCGCCGCGCGGAACGGCGCCGTGTCGACGCGGTTGAAGATCATGCCTTGATCGCGCAGCATCGGCGCGAGCTTGTTGTCGATTTGGTCGATGAGCGCGGCGGTCGCCGCGACTGCGGCGGCGTTGAAGTGCTTCTCGACGAGGTTTTGCAGCGGCTTCGGCAAGCGCGCCCACGCGTCGGCATTCGCCAGGGTCTTGTATCCGGCCGCGATGTGGTTCGTCATCGAGATATACTTCTGGACTTCATAGAACTTCTGGTTCTCGATCGTCGTCAGCGGCGACTCGGCGCCGTCGACGACGTGCGTCTGCATCGCCACGTACGCCTCGGAGATGTTGATCGGCGTCGGCACCGCGCCGAGCGCTTTGAACAGCGCAAAATCGATCGGCCCTTCCGGGACCCGGATCTTCAAGCCGCGCAGATCGTCGGGAACGTTGATCGGCAGGACGCGGTTGAGCATCTGCCGCGCGCCGCCGAAGAACGTGTTCTGCAACTGGTAGAGCCCGACTTTCGTGCACGCCGTGCGAATGTACGCTCCGAGCGAGCCGTCGGCGGCCGCCATGAACTGCTTGGCATCGGCGAACGCGAACGGGATGCCCTCGAGCGCCGCGACCGGCACGACGTTGGCCAGCAGATTGTCGCCCATCTGTACGAACTCCAGCGCGCCCGACCGCACTTGCGCGAGCATCTGGGTGTCGTTGCCGAGCTGGCTGTTCGGAAACACGCGGATCTCGAGCTGGCCGCCGGAATCGGCGAGGACTTTCGCCGCGGCTTCGATCGAAAGCGCCGTCATCGGGTGCGTCAGCGGCTGATCGTTGGCGAGCTTGTAACTGAACTCGGCGGCCCCGGCCGCAAACCGCGGTATGCCGATCGAGGCAAAGACACCGGCGGCTCCGGTGATGAGCGCTTTACGAGAGGTTCGCATCGGCTTCTCCGTTCCGGTCATCGTCGAGCGTGCCGGCGGCCCGTCCGACGATCACCCGCTCCGCGTCTTGGTTTTCGACCCACACCTCGCACTCCAAGCGTATCCCGCCGGGCACCCGTTCCTTGCTCGTCACGCGGCCCTTGGCGACGCAGAAGTCGGTCGCGTACGCGGGGCGGCGGAACGTGAGTTCCCAAGAGCCGCTTTCCATCCACGCTGCCCCGAACGACAGGCGCATCTGGCGGAAGATCAAGGCCGCGACCTGCGGGCCGATCGCTACCGGCGCTTTGAGCCCTTCGCGCCGTGCCGCCTCGACGTCGGTATGCAGCGTCCGCTCACCGGAGCGTTGGAAATCACTCGGTTGAAATTTTCGGGCGACCGTCGGCAACTCGTCGCCGACCGCGGCGCCGGCGCGCAGAAAGGCCGGCATCAGAGCCCCTCGGGATTCAGTGAGGTCGTGAAGCCCTTGCCGCTGCGCGGCGCAGTGCGCGGAATGAAATCGAGCACGTGCGTCCGTTCGGTGCGAAAGACCAAACCGCCGGCGTCACTGCCCTCGGCCGCGTAGACGACGAACTCTCGCTCGTTGCGCACGTACTTGTCCGCGATCCAAGCGCGAATCGTCAGCGTCGCGCCGGCGCGGATCGGCCGGAAGTTTTGCATTTTCCAGCGATAGAACATCCCGCGTACGTTGTAGGTGTGGCTCAACAGCCATCGGACCGGACGGTAGGTGAGTTGCGGCGGCGCGATGCGCGCGGCGCCCGCCGTTTCGCCATAGGCGGGATCGTAGTCGCCGTCGATCCGGCACTGCTCCTCGATCATCTCGGGCGTCACGACCCACTCGAGTTCGCCCAGCGGCGCACCGACCTCGATCTCCTCGTACGTCGCTCGCTTCCCGTGGTCGTCGTATGCGGCGCGGGTCAAGCCAATCTCCACCGTCACCTCCACGTCACAGGCGGTCAGGGTGTGCCTCTTTGCTCCTCACGGCGCAAATTGCTGCCGGAACGGCGCAATGTGCCCAGCAGAAGCAACGCGACGCCGACGGTGATCGCCGAGTCTCCGACGTTGAAGATATCGGGCCAAATCGTTTTGAAATCGATGAAGTCGACGACGTACTGGTGCTGGACGCGGTCGAGAATGTTCCCGAGCGCGCCGCCGAGGATCATGCCGAAGCTGATCTGAACGAAGCGCGAGCGCCGCAAGCCGTCGCGAAACGCGAAGGCGAAGACGACGAGCACGCACGTCGCAAGGAGCGTCAGCACGACGGGTGAGTTGCCGAAGAGTCCGAACGCCCCGTGAACGTTTTGCGAGTACGTCCACCACAGGAGCCCGGGGATCACCGGACGGCTTTCGCCCGGCACGAACGACGCCGTGACGGCGAACTTCGACAGACGGTCGAGAGCGAAAACCGCGGCTGCGACCAGCAAGACGAGCATCGCGCCGCAGTTCGACCAAAGAATTGGTCGTCCCGGTCGCGGTGGCCAGCAGGGGATCGGCCAAGCCTTGCTGCGTATTCCCGGCCGACCAATGATTGCGACGAGGCGGGCGATTTGACGTGCGATAGTCTCGGCGAGCGGCTCAACGCCGCTGTGCGAAGCGGTTTGCCGGCGGCCGTCAGTGACGCCGCCAAGCGCGCGTTGCTTTCGGCGTCGACCACTGCGGTGAGTGCGGTGCGCGCCGGCGTCGCACCCGCGTTGCTCGCGTTGGCGGAGCGGCACGGGGGAGCGAAGGCTGCGCCGATCGCCGGAACGGCGACGCGCAGCGACCCGTATCACGCCGCCCTCATCAACGGCAGCGCCTCCGCCGATGCGGTATTCGGTGCCTTCGTCGCCATGCTGGAGTCGAGTGCGCTCGACGGGCGCCGGGCATTGACGGCCTATGCCGCCGGACGTGAAACGCAGGTGCGCTTGAAGAACGCGCTCTCGCCGCAGACGGGCGAGGGCGCGTGGGATCTCGACGCGGTGTGCGGCGTCATCAGCGCGACCGTAACCGCGGGCTTGTTGCTGTCGCTCGATGCGGAGCAGCTCGCCGATGCGGTCGGCATCGCGGCGAGCGAAACGCTCGGGCACGGCCGAGGGAGGGGCACCGACATGGAGGCGTTTCATGCCGGCAAAGCCGCGTCCAACGGCGTGATTGCCGCGATGTTCGCGCGCCACGGATTCACGGGATCGCGCAGCCTCGACGCCTACGCCGGATTCTTCACCGTCTTCCCGCCGGCCGTACCGGGCGCCGCCGGCGCGTGGGCGGGCGACTTCGGCGAGCGTTGGGAGTTCGCGTCCGGTTCGCCCCCGGGCGCCGGCGACGCGCGCGCAAGTGCGCTCGCGGCGGCGATCCGGCACTTGGACGAGCGCCATTCGGGCGCGGAGTTCCTCGTGGCGCTGACCGAAGCGAACGCGGAGCAGCGCCGATGAGGGACGACGTCACGCAGGCGATGGCCGAGTTCGCCGCTTCGCCTCCCCCGATTCCGGCCGCGGTGTGGACGATGGCGAAGCAGATGGTGCTCAACGCGATGGCGCTCTCCGTCGGCAGCGCGTACGCGCCGGCGCTCGACGCGGCCTACGCGGCGGTGCGCGACCTCGCGACGCCCGCGGAGGCGACCGTACTGGGTCGGGGCGTGCGCGTCGGCGCAGGCTGGGCGGCGCTCCTGAACGGCATCGGCGTGCACCTCGAAGACTTCGACGATACGTACATGGGCAATTTGCTCCATCCCTCGGCGCCGGTCGTGCCGGCAGCGCTGGCGATGGCCGAGGATCGGTCGGCGCCCGGACGGGCGCTGCTCGAGGGCGTCATCGTGGGCGCGGAACTCGCGCTGCGACTCGGGAACGGACTCGGGCCGGCGCATTTCGACCGGCACTGGCACGTGACCGGCACGATGGGTCACGTCGGCGCGGCGATCGCCGCCGCGCGCGTCGCCGGCCTCGACGGCGAGGCGATGCGCAACGCGATCGGTATCGGTGCGACCGAGGCGGCCGGGATCCGGTCGGCGCTCGGCACGATGACGAAATCGTTCCATCCCGGAAAGGCCGCGTTCGACGGCATCGAAGCGGCGCGACTGGCCGCGTTCGGAGCCGGCGCTCCGCCCGATGCGATCGAGGGACGGGACGGGCTTGCCGCCGTCTTGAGCGGCACCTTCGACGCGGCGGCCGTGCTCGACGGTCTGGGCAGCACGTGGATCATCCTGGAGAACGCGTTCAAACCGTACGCGTGCGGTTTGGTCAGCCATCAGATCATCGATGCGGCGATCGCGTTGCGCCGCGATTTCGCGAGCGCCGAGGAGATCGAGCGGATCGACGTCCTCGTCCATCCAATCGTGCTCGACGTGATGAAGAACGTCGAACCGCGCACGGGTTTGGAAGCGAAGTTCAGTGCCTACCATTGCGCCGCGATCGGATATCTCGACGGGGTCGCAGGACCCGGGCAGTTCGACGATGCGCGCGCGGTCGCGCCGGAAGTCGTCGCGCTGCGGCGGCGCGTCCGGGTCGAGACGACCCCCGAGATGTCGAAGGGCGGAGCGGTGGTGACCGCGCACGGACGCGACGGCCGAACGGTTCGCCACGATGTCCCGCACGCGACCGGAAGCATCCAGCGCCCGATGCTTCAGCCCGAAATCGAAGCCAAGGCGCGGCTCTTGGCCGGCGACCGGGTCGACGCGATGATCTCGGCCGTCGCCCGTCTCGAGGAAGCGCCGAACCTCGACGCGTTGATCGCGACCGTGCCGCCGGGGCCCAGCCGCTCGACGCGGGCCCAGTTCGGCGCGCGCCTCGCGGCGGCCGCCGCGATCCTGCCGGCGATCGGGGTCGTCCGAACGCAAGCGCGCGCACAAGCCGTCTTCAACTACAAGTTCAGTCATAGCCAGCCGGTCGACTTTCCGCTGCACACGGCCTCGGTGCAGATGTGGGATGCAGTGAGGCGCGAGAGCAACGGCCGGCTCAACGTTCAGATTTTCCCCAACGGCCAGCTCGGCAGCGATGCTGCGGTGATCACGCAGCTGCGCTCGGGCGCGATCCAGTTCACGACCCAATCCGGGGCGACGCTCTCCGCCGTCGTCCCGGTGACGGCGATCGAGAACTTGCCCTTTGCGTATCCGTCGATCAAGACGGTCTTCGCCGCGCTCGACGGCAATCTCGGCGCATACTTGCGCAGCGAGATCGCGGCCAAGGGGATGTTCTGTTTTCCGAAGATGTTCAATCTCGGTTTCCGCCAGGTGACGACGAGCACGCATCCGATCCGCACCGTCGACGATTTCAACGGGTTGAAGATGCGCACGCCGCAGTCGAAGATCTACGTCGACGTGTTCCGGGCGCTCGGCGCGACGCCGGCGGCGATCGGGTTCAACGAACTCTACACCGCTCTGCAAACCAAGGTAGTCGACGCGCAAGAGACGCCGTTCTGCATCATCGAGAGCGCCAAGTTCTACGAGGTGCAGAAGTACCTGAGCGTGACGAATCACTCGTTCACGGGCTGGTGGCTCATCGCCAACGGCGACGCATGGAATGCGCTGCCGCCCGACCTGCAGGCGATCGTCGAACGCAATGCCGAGAAGTACATCCTCCAGCAGCGGCGCGAGATCGATCTGCTCAACGTCGCCGTCGAGGACAAGCTCGTGCGCCAGGGCATGATCGTCAACCAAGCCGACGACGCATCCCTCAAGGCGCGTTTGAAACCGGTGTTCGCGCAGTTTCACGAGGAGTTCGGGCAGACGGCGTGGTCGCTGCTCGAGAGCTACGTCGGAAAGTTGGGGTAGTGATGCCTTCCCACCCGGTTTCGGATAAACCCGTGATCATCGAGGCGCGGCTCAACGAAGGCGCGATGCGTGAAGCCGGCAATCCGAACGTCCCGTACAGCTCGCAAGAGATCATCGAGGACGGCTGCCGGGCGTGGGAAGCCGGGGCGTCGATCCTCCACTGGCATCCGCGCGACCCGGTGACCGGCGAGGCCCGCAACGAGGTCGAGCTGTATCTGGAAGTGCTCGAAGGGTTGCGCGCGCGCACCGACGCGCTGCTGCACCCGACGCTCGGGTACATCTCGCAAAGCGGCACGGAGGAGCGCGTCAAGCACATCCGTGCCGCCGACGCCGACCCCAAGACGTTCGTCGACTTCGTGCCGGTCGACTTCGGTTCGCTCAACGTCGACCTGTGGGATCCCGGCGCACGGTCGTGGGCGACCATGGACCGCGTGTATCATAACCCGCGGCAGTACTTGCACGACGCACTCGTGACGTTCAAGGCGATGGACAAGAACGTCTTGACCGTCTGCTGGGACAACGGCCACGTGCGCACCGCGCGCAAGTTTCAGGAGATGGGCTTACTGCAGCGCAACACGTTGTGGGAACTCTTCATGGGCGGCGAGCAGATGCCGGCCGGAGCAGCAGTGAGCTGGCACGGGCTGCAGGCGCTGGTCGCCGAGGTCGATCCGGGCGCCGAGTGGCTCGTGGCGGTGTACTACGGCGACGCATTTCCGGTCGCCGCATGGTCGATCACGCTCGGCGGCCACGTCGCGATCGGCTTGGGCGATTACCCCTACACGCGCTTCGGAACGCCGACCAATGCCGAACTCGTCGGCCGCGTGGCGCAGCTGGCGACGACCCTGGGCCGCCCAGTCGCAAAGGCCGCCGACGTGCGCGCGCTGTTGCGGCTGGACGGTCGCGAGTTCGCTTAACCGGCGGTTGCGGGGCGCGGAGCACGTCGACGAGCTCGCGGACGGCGCCGGCGCTCTTTTGCAGCGCGGCCGATTCGTCGGGAGTGAGCTTGACTTCGAGGATCTGCTCGATCCCCTTCTCGCCGAGTTTGCACGGCACGCCCATGAACAGGTCGTTGATCCCGTATTCGCCCTGCAGGTAGGCGGCACACGGAAGGATCTTGTGCTTGTCGCGCAAGATCGCATCGACCATCTGCGCCGCCGAACGCGCCGGCGCGTAGAACGCGCTCCCGGTCTTGAGCAACGCGACGATCTCGCCGCCGCCGCCCGCGGTGCGCTTGACGAGCGCTTCGATCCGGTCGGCCGGCAGCAAGTCGGTGATGGGGATGCCGGCGACGGTCGAATAGCGCGGGAGCGGCACCATCTGGTCGCCGTGGCCGCCGAGCACGAAGGCGTTGATGTTGTCGACGCTCACGTGCAACTCGCGCCCGATGAAGGCCGCGAAGCGCGCCGAGTCGAGCACGCCGGCCATGCCGATCACGCGCTCGCGCGGAAAGCCGCTTTTCGCACGTGCGACTTCGCACATCGCATCGAGCGGGTTGGTGACGATGATCAAGATCGCGTTGGGCGAATACTTGACGCACTGTTCGGTTGCGTTGCCGACGATCTCCGCGTTGGCGCGCAACAAGTCGTCGCGGCTCATCCCCGGCTTGCGCGGGAAGCCGGCGGTGATGACGACGATGTCGGAATCCTTGGTGGGCGTATAGTCGTTGCTGCCCTCGACATGCACGTCGAGCCCTTCGATCGAGAGGGCCTGCAGCAGATCGAGGCTCTTGCCCTGCGGCACCCCTTCGACGACGTCGACGAGGACGATGTCCGCGGTCTCTTTGCTCGCGAGCCAATGTGCGGTGGTCGCACCGACGTTACCGGCGCCGACGATAGTTACTTTTTTACGCATGCGAGAGTCTTTTACTCGCCGCGGGCGCCAGCCTCTCGCAACTCGACACCGGATTCAGACAGCGCTAGCACGATCGTTTCGCACCCGACGCCGTTCTGTGCGAACGCGCCGCGCATCGCCGCGGCGATCGCGTCGAGTTCGCCGTCGGCGAGCGCCAAGACGCTTGGGCCCGCGCCCGAAAGCGCGATGCCGCGCAGTCCGGGCAGGTCGATGGCCAGGGCGGCCGCCACCCCCGGTAACGCCGAAGCGCGGTAGGGCTGGTGGATGCGGTCGCCCATCGCGATCCGCAACGCGCCGAGGTCGCCGGTCGCGAACGCGGCCGCGAGCAGGGCCGCGCGCTGAATGTTGAACACCGCATCGGTGCGCGCGTAGCGGTCGGGAAGGAGCGCCCGCGCTTCGGCCGTGGCCAGGCGCAGGTCGGGGATCGCGACGATCGCGCGCAGCGAGGGCGGCGGCTTCAAGCGGATGTACGTCGGGTCGCCGTCGCGCGGCTGCGCCGCGACGACGATGCCGCCGACGAGCGCCGGCAGCGCGTTGTCGGGATGGCCCTCGAGCCCAGTCACGATGCGGGCGAGCGCGGCGGAGGGGATCGGATCGTCGTACAGCGCCGCGGCGAGCGCCGCCCCGAGCACGACCGCGGCCGCACTCCCGCCCAGCCCCATCCCGAGCGGAATGCGATTGTCGACGCTGACCCGGACCGGCGGCCGCGGCCGCCCGGCGAGCGCGGTGTCGAAGCCGCGCATGATCTCATCGCGAAAACCGTCGTGCGTGGGCGCGCGCGGACCGGGCACGAAGTCGATGGCGAAGCGATCCGCGGGGGCGGCCGATGCTTCCAAGCGCAGGTCGAGCGCGACCCCGAGCGTGTCGAAGCCCGGCCCGAGATTCGCGCTCGTCGCGGGCACCGAGAGGGTGAAGCGTTCTATGGCGCTACGCTCGCCCCGGGGCCGATCCAACGCTCGATGACGCCGCGCAGATCGGCGAGCGACACGGGTTTGGCCAGGTAGTCGTCCATCCCGGCTTCCAGGCACGCGGCGCGGTCCTCCGCGAGCGCATTGGCCGTCATCGCGACGATCGTCAAGTGGGGTCCGTCGCCCTCGCGCCGTCGGATCTCGGCGGTCGCCTCGTAGCCGTCCATCCCGGGCATCTGACAGTCCATCAGCACCAGATCGTAGGCGGCATGCGTCGCCGCGACGATCGCTTCGTGGCCGTTGGAAACGGCCGAGGCCTTGAAGCCCAGCCGTTCGAGTTGCTTGATCGCGAGGCGCTGGTTCACCGGGTTGTCTTCGACCACGAGAATCCGTTCGCTGCGCTGGTGTGCCGGTTCCGCTCCGGGGCGCCGCACTTCGGGCACGGGACGGGCGAAGAGCGGGGCGGAGCGCGCCGGCATCGCCGGCTCGTCACCGCGCGGTCCAGGGGCCGCCGTTTGCACCACCTCGAACGGCACGGTGAACCAAAAGGTCGATCCTTGCCCGAATTCGGACGCCACCCCGATGCACCCGCGCATCAGCTCGACGAGCCGCTTGCTGATCGAGAGCCCCAGCCCCGCGCCCTGGTGGCTGCGGGTCGGTGAACTATCCGCTTGCACGAACGGATTGAAGAGCAGGGGCAAGACGTACTCGGGGATGCCTGCGCCCGTGTCTTCGATCGAGAATTTGACGAGCTGGAGCTCCCCCTGCGAGCCCGCGGGAGCGGCGGTAATGACGACTCCGCCCTCGTCGGTGAACTTGACGGCGTTGGAGATCAGGTTGAGCAGCACTTGCCCGAGGCGTCCGGCATCGCCGCGTACGCGCGCCGGCAGCGACCGGTCGAGCACCACCGCGAGCGAGAGATGTTTGGCCGCCGCGTCGGCGGCGAGCAGGCTCGCCTGATTGCGCACGCACGTCGCCAGGTCGAACTCCGCGTCGTTGAGGACGAGCGCCCCGGCTTCGATGCGCGAGAAGTCGAGCAGGTCGTTGACGATGCGCCGCAGCGCCTCCCCGGAATGGTTGACCGTCTTGGCGTACTCGAGTTGTTCCGCGTCCAGCTGCGTCTGCGACAGCAGCTCGGAGATGCCGACGATCGCGTTGAGCGGGGTGCGCAGTTCGTGGCTCATCGTTGCCAAGAACGCCGACTTCGCGCGCGACGCGTCCATCGCTCGATCGAGCGCCGATGTGAGCAAGTGTTGCCGTTCGGCCAGCTCAGCGGCCATCTCACGGAAGCTGCGGTCGAGTTCCGCCAACTCGTCGTCGCCGCCGACCGGACTCAGATCGCCCTGCCCCGCGGCCACCCGCTGCGCGTTCGCGCGCAGAATCCCCATGCGCAACACGAAGTCGCGCGTGAGCAGCCGCCCGATGACGAACGTCATCACGCACGCCAGGGCCACGCCGCAGCCGAGGGCGACGTCGACGAAGTGCAGCAGGTCGTGCACCTGGATCAGGCGCTCGTCCCGCACTTTGCGCTGCTCGACGACGAAATCGTCGCGCAAGGCGCGGAAGTCGTCCATCGTCTTCTTGCCGGCGGCCGATTCCACCGACGCCACGGCAGCGGCGTGGTGCCCGGCCCGTTGCAGTTGGATGTCGACGGTGTCGCCGACGACCTTCTTCGAGGCGAGTTGCGCGAGGACGATCGCGCGCGTCT
Organism: Vulcanimicrobiota bacterium; assembly: GCA_963749395.1. Taxonomy (GTDB): domain Bacteria; phylum Vulcanimicrobiota; class Vulcanimicrobiia; order Vulcanimicrobiales; family Vulcanimicrobiaceae; genus CAVVMT01. Next base: position 174,748 of record CAVVMT010000011.1, on the reverse strand, counting down.
GCTGGTCGGGAAAGTCTTCGGTCAGATCGATCAACTGTTGCGCGGCCCGCTGGTAGGTGAGGATGGCGCTGTGATACGGCACCAGGAACTGCGGATCGCCCGTCAGCAGGTAGCCGCGGGTCGAAGTCTCGGAGTCGAGGATCGCATTGTAGAGCTGCGACGTGCGTACGAGGATCGCGTCCGATTCAGCCGCGATCTTAGCGGCCTTGCTCGTCTGCACTTGGAGGACGGCGAGTACCGCGACGAGCGCCGCCAGCCCGGCGAGCGGCAACGCCACCAGCACGATGAAGCGGTCCCGAATCCTCAGCTTCATAGGACGGTTAATCGACGCCGATCCATAGGGGCCTGCCGACGGCGGCGGATTGTGCGGCGGAGGGCTCGAACTCGCGCCCAGCCACCCAACCCGCGCCATAGGAGTTCCCGGTGCCGCTACGCCGTATCGCCTCGTTGGTCATCGCCGCGCTCCTCGCGACCGTCACGCTCGCTCCGCTGCCGGGGAGCGCCGGCGCGACCGACGCGCCACCCACGGTCACGATCGCCTATCAGCCGGGCATCAGTTACGCGAGCCTGATCGTGATGAAGTCGCAGGGCGTCCTCGAGAAGGCCTATCCGAACACGAAGTTCGATTGGAAGGTGCTCGCCAACGGCGCGGCGATCCGCGACGGCATCATCGCCGGCCAAATCCAGATCGGCGCGGGCGGGATCGGTCCGTTCCTCATCGGCTGGGACCGCGGGGTCGGTTACAAACTGATCGCGTCGCTCAACCTCATGGATCTCTGGCTCGTGGCGAAAGACCCGAAGCTCAAGTCGCTCAAGGACTTCACCGCTGACATGAAGATCGGGATGCCGAGTCCGGATGCAATCCAGGGGATCGTGCTGCGCAAAGGAGCGCAGGATCAACTCGGCAACGCCCACGCGCTCGACGGCAACATCCTGGCGATCGAACATCCCTTGGGCGTGCAGGCGCTCTTGAACGGACAGATCGCGGGCCACCTCTCGTCTCCGCCGTTTCAATATCAGGAAGTCGCCGCGGGCGGCCACGTGATCTTGCGCAGTTGGGACGTTTTCGGAAAGTCGACGTTCAACAGCGTGTTCTCGACCGACAAGTTCTACAACGACTATCCGGGCTTCGTGAACGCGTTCTACAAGAAGCTGCTCGACGCGACGTACTTCGTCAAATCGCAGCCCAAAGCGGCCGCCGAGATCCTCGCGAAAGACTCGGGCAACGCGGTGCCGGCTTCAGACTTCCAGAAGTGGATCAGCCGCCCCGACACGATCTTCGTCACCACGCCGCACGGCTTCATGAAGTACGCGACGTTCATGAAGTCGATCGGCATGCTCTCCAAAGTCCCGGTGTCGATGCACGATCTGGAGTTGCCGACGCTGGGCAACGCCGGCGATTGACATGGGAGGTCCGACCACTCTAGGCTAGGAAGAGCGGCGCGTGCCGGAAGCCGCCGCGGAAAAGTTTGCGCCCCTGGTCGTCAATTCGCAGCACCTGCCGCAGCAGATCGCGGACCGGTTGCGCGCGCAGATCGTCAGCGGCGAACTGCGCCCGGGCGAACGGCTCCCTTCGGAGCGCGAGCTGGCCGGTTCGCTCAACGTCAGCCGCGGCGCCTTGCGGGAAGCTGCCCGGCTCCTGGAAGCGGCCGGGATCGTCGAGGTCAGGCACGGACTCGGTACGTTCATTACCCAAGCAAATGCCGAGATGCGCCTGGCCGACGCGGTCGCGCCGCCCCCTCCGGCCTCGGTCGACCGGCGCGCGATCCTCGAACTCTACGATATTCGGCGGATGCTCGAACCGCAGGCAGCCGCCCTCGCGGCCGAGCGCGCGACGCCCGCCCAGACGGCCGCGATGCGCGCGCTCTGCGAGCGCGCGAGGCCGCTGTTGGCCGAGCCTGCGCCCGACGTCGCGACCTTGCAACTCCTCGACACGCAACTGCATGCCGCCGTCCACGAGGCCGCCGGCAATCTCGTGCTGGTGCGCGTCATGAACGATCTGCTCGACCTGCTCGGAGAGAGCCGCCGCTACACGATGCGGGTGCCCGGGCGCCCGCGCGTCAGCTGGGGCGAGCATCGCGCGATCGTCGACGCGATCGCGCGCCGCCGTCCGGCGGCCGCGCGCCGGGCCATGGAACTGCACCTGGAGCGGATGGTCGCTCCAATCACCCCCGTCCGCCGCGAAAGGAAAGGACTTGACTGAGGTAGCTCACGAGCACAAAGCGCTCATCCATCGCAAGGGCGACCACGTCGCGGTCGCGATCGTCAACATCCGGCAAGGCGACGACGTCCTCGCCCTCTACATGGACGACGACGACACGGTCGAGCTCAAGGCCAACCACGGGATCCCGCTGGGTCACAAGATCGCGCTCGTCGACCTTCCCGAAGGCGCCGAGTTGATCGAGTACGGCGTGCGCGTCGCACTCACCAAAGCGCCGATCTCCCGCGGCGACCTCGTCCACGTGCACAACATCCGCAGCGCGAGGTGGAATCTCAACTGATGGCATTGATGGCATATCGCCGTGAAAACGGCCGCGTCGGCATCCGCAACAACGTGATCCTGCTGCCCGTCGACGATCTCTCGAACACCGCCTGCGAAGCGGTCGCCAACATCGTGCCGGGCGTGCTCGCCCTGCCGCACGCCTACGGGCGGTTGCAATTCGGCGCCGATCTCGAGCTGCTCTTCCGCACGCTGATCGGCACCGGCCAGAATCCCAACGTCGCGGCTGCGATCGTCATCGGCATCGAGCCGGTGTGGGCCAAGCAGATCGCCGACGGCATCGGCGAGACGGGCAAGCCCGTCGCCTACTTCGGGATCGAACAAAATGGCGATCTGCGCACGATCGAACGCGCTTCGCGCGTCGCGCAGCGGATGCTGCAGGACGCCTCGGAACTGCAACGTACTCCGTGCGAGCTGCACGAGATCATGGTCAGCATCAAGTGCGGCGAGTCGGATACGACGACGGTCTGGCCTCGTGTCCGACGGTCGCGCAAGTGGTCGACCGGGTCGTCGATGCCGGCGGCACGGTGCTCTTCGGTGAGACCTCCGAGCTGACCGGCGGCGAGCATTTGATCGCCGACCGCTGTGCGACCCCCGAAGTTCGCGAGAAATTCCTGACCCTCTACAAGTCGTACATCGACGTGCTGGAACGCTCGGGGGCCGACATGCTCGGTTCGCAGCCGACGAAGGGGAACATCGCGGGCGGGCTCTCGACGATCGAAGAGAAGGCCCTGGGCAATATCGAGAAGACCGGCACGAAGCCGGTCGTCGACGCGCTTGAACCGGCGGTCAAGCCGACGAAGCAAGGCCTCAACTTCATGGACAGTTCGTCGGCCGGGGCCGAGTTCATCACCTTGATGTGCGCCGCCGGCGCGGTGCTGCACTTCTTTCCGACCGGACAAGGGAACATCGTCGGCCACCCGGTCGAGCCGGTGGTGAAGGTAACGGGAAATCCCCACACGGCCGAAACAATGTCCGAGCACATCGATCTCGACTGCAGCGACCTCCTGACCCGGAAAATCAACATCCGGCAAGCGGGCGACATGTTGATGAGCATCTTGGAGCGCACGGTCAACGGCCGGCTGACGGCGGCGGAAACGATGGGCCACCGGGAATTCGTCATGACGCGCCTGTATCAAAGCGCATGATCACGCTACCCCGCCGCTAGGGCGGTACACAAGGGAGGTCCGATGGGTGCGATCGTCACGGCGACCGGCGTCCAGATCGGGTACACCGACCCGCAGGGCGGCTGGCACACGGCCGTCCAGCGGGCCGACTTTTCGGTGCAGAAGGGCGAGAAGTTCGTCATCATCGGTCCGTCGGGCTGTGGGAAGACGACGCTGCTCAAAGCGATCGCCGGATTTCTCGAAATCAGCGGCGGTGAGTTGACGCTGGGCGGCAAGCCGATCGGCGAACCGGGGCCCGATCGCGCGGTCGTCTTCCAGGACTTCGATCAGCTCTTCCCCTGGCGCACGGTGCTCGACAACGTCGTGCTACGCACAGCGCGTCGCGAAGAAGACGCCCAAAGCGGAAGCGACCGAGCGGGCCAAGTCGTTCTTGCAACTCGTCGGCATCGCGCACGCCGCCGACAAGTATCCGCACCAGCTCTCGGGCGGCATGAAGCAGCGGGCCGCGATCGCCCGGGCGCTCTCCCTGGAACCGCAGATTCTGTTGATGGACGAACCGTTCGGCGCGCTCGACGCGATCACGCGCGGGCAGTTACAGCTCGAGGTCAACGAGATCTGGAAGCGCACCGGCGTGACGATCTTGCTGGTCACGCACTCGATCCAGGAGGCGGTGTACCTGGGCGACCACGTGATGGTGATGTCGAAGTCGCCGGCGATCATTCGCGAGATCACCGACACGAGCAGTGCCATCGACATGACGAGCGACGAATTCAATGCCTTCGCGAACCACCTCAAGTCGCTGCTGATCGCGGTCGACGCGCCCGCGAGCGCCTCGTACGCCGGCAGCGCGGTCGAATAGCGGCGCGCGATGGCCACTGAAGCGCAAACCCAAATGCCCGCCGTTCGCGCGCGCCGCCGTTCCGCTGGTCGAGCATGCCGACGGCATTGCGGTACGCGATCCTCATCGTGCTCCTGGTCGCCCTGTGGCAAGCGTACGTCACGCTCGCGCACGTCCCGGCGCTCCTCGTCGCCTCGCCGCTCGACGTCTTCAATGCTCTCGTGACCGATCTGGCCAACGGCAAACTGATCTCGGCGACCCAGAACACCCTCGCCAACTTGCTCGTCGGCATCTTTTTCGGGGCCCTGATCGGCTTCGTGTTCGCGGCGGTCGCGGTGTTTTCAAGGGTCGGCGACGATCTCCTGAGCGTGTCGACGTCGATCCTCATCCCGCTGCCGAGCATCGCGATCCTGCCGCTCGCGATGATCTGGTTCGGCCTCAACTCGCGCTCGATCGTCTTCGTCGTCGCCTTGGCGGCGATCTGGCCGGTCGCAATCAACACCGACAGCGGCTTTCGCACGATCAGCGCGACGACGCAAATGGTCGCGCGCAACCTTGGCCTGCGCGGCGCGCGCCTCGTTTACGACGTCCTCTTGCCGGCGGCACTGCCCTATCATCGCCGGCTTGAAGACGGCCTGGTCGTTCGGCTGGCGCACGGTCGTCGCCGCGGATCCTCGCGTTCGGGTCGTGGGCTGGCCGGGGGCCTGGGCCGGCATCAACAACGCGCGCCACTACTGCTGACCGCCGACATCTTCGCCGGCCTGCTCGTCATCTCGATCCTGGGGATCGCGGTCGACTTCGTGTTCCGCCTGATCGAGCAGCGCACGATCGTGAAGTGGGGCATGAAGCGGGGTGCTTGACGCGGCCACCCGCCGGTATGCGGTCGAAGACGTCGTCGCCTTCGTCGAACGGATCTTCGCTGCCGCGGGGTTGCCGCCGTACGACGCGCGCCTGGCCGCGGAGCTGATGGTCGATACCGACTGCTACGGCCTCGGGACGCACGGCGTCATGCGCGTGCCCCTGTACGTCGACCGGCTGCGCGACGGCGACTTCAATCCGCGTCCGGCGTACCGTTGGACGCGGCTGGGGCCGAGTGCCTGGCACATGGATGCCGACGGGGGTCTCGGCTCGCTCGTCTCGACCGACTGCCTCGAACGGTTGAGTGCCGAAGCGAGCGGGACCGGCGTCGCGCTGGCAGTCGTCTCCGACGCCGGCCATCTCGGCGGCCTGGGCGTCTACGTGCGCCGGGTCGCCGAGCGCGGCCTCATGGGCATGTTGATGCAGTCGACGTCGCCCGCGGTCGCGCCGCCGGGGGAAAGCGCGGCGCGATCGGCAACAATCCGCTCGCGTTTGCGGCCCCGCGCCCGGACGGCCCTCCGCTCGTCATCGACTTTGCCCAAAGCATCGTGGCGCGCGGCAAGATCTTGCAGGCGGCAAGCGACGGCCGCGAGATTCCCGGCGATTGGGCGGTCGGACCCGACGGCGAACCGACGACCGATCCGCGGGCCGCGATCGACGGCGCCCTGCGTCCCTCGGGCGGTTACAAGGGCATCGCGCTCTCGATGATCGTCGAACTGCTGGCCGGAGTGTTGAGCGGGTATTCGAGTTCGGTCAGTGCGGCCAAGTCGGGCCGGGCGGTCGTCTCGGGCGGCCACAACGGCGCGTTCGCGATGGTGTTCGACCCGGCCGTGCTCGCCGGGAGCGCGGATGCGTTCGCGCAGCGGATGAGCGCGTGGCTCGACGTCTTCCGCGAGTTCGCCGGCGACGCGGCGCACTTGCCCGGCGAACGCGGCGCGCGGCTGCACGCGCAGCGCTTGCGCGACGGGCTCGACATTCCGCCCGCCGTGCTCGCCGAGTTGAAGAAGGCCGCCGAACGCACCGGAGTGGCGTTCACCCTCGATTGAGGCGATGAACGAAGCCCCGGTGGCGGCGTTCGGTGCCGGCGCACGCCGCTGGGCCGCGCATCTGGGCGCGGTCCCGGGCGCGATCCTCACCGACTTCGGCGAAGCGCGCGAAGCGCTGATCGAAGCGTTCGCACGCCGGCGCGCCGGGCGGCGGTTCTTGGCCGGCATCGCCTGGCGCGAGCCGCGCGCGGCCCTCGCCGACGACGTCGGCGCGCGGGTGTTCGCGAACTGGCGCACGCGCGGCGATGCCGAACAATTCTTCGACGCGCTCGCCGGCGGCGCGCTTGAGATCGACGCCGTGCCCCAGGCCAAACGCGAGGAGGTCGACTGGCGCGCGCGGATCGTCGCCGGCGACCTCGTGCGCCTGGCGGACGGGCTGCTCGTGCGGTCGTTCACGGAACGGGCACGGCTCGAGGCGCTGCTCGCGCGGCTTCCGGAGCGCGTGGTCGTCGGGGCCGCGCCGTCGGCCGCAGTGCCGAACGTCGCCGCTCGCCCCGGGGCCGGATCGCTCGTCGTTTGGGCGGCCGGAGAATCGCGGGAACGCGCGCTGTTTCTCGCGCTCGCGCTGGAGGACGCTCCGCTGCCGGTCGTCGTCGTCTGCGACGCGCCACCGCACGCGCCGATGCTGCGCGCGCGGTTCGTCGGCGTAGCGCAGGCGGACAGCGCGCTCGCAGACGCCCGGGCGATCGTCGATGCGTCGCTCGACGATCCGGCCGCGGCGCTGGCGCTGGCGCGCGCCGGCGCGCCGCTCGCGGTGACGACGACGTCGGGCGCCGCCGATTGGCTCGACGGCGTGCTGACGTATCCGCCGTTCATCCGGCGCGGGGTCGCGTTGCGGTCGGTGCAGCTGCTCGCCGCGCTGGCGCCGTCGGCCGGACGCTTCGTGTCCGTCGCGCCCGCCGCCGACTTCGGCGTCGAGCTCGACGTGCCGGTGCAAGGCCCAAGCGTGACGGTGATCGTGCCGACGTTCGACCGCCGCGACTTGCTCGCGCGCGCGCTCGACAGCGTGCAACGGCAATTGTACCGCGACGTCGCCACCGTCGTCGTCAACGATGCGGGAGGACCGGTTGCCGACGTCGTCGCCCGCTATCCCGGCGTCACGCTGATCGAGCACGAACGCAACCGCGGACTCGCGGCCGCGCGCAACACCGCGCTTGCCGCCTCGAGCGGCACCTACGTCGCCTTCCTCGACGACGACGACGCGTATTTTCCCGAGCACGTTGCGTGGCTGGTCGCCGCCATGGAGCGCAGCGGCGCCGCGCTCGCCTACACGAGCACGATCTCGGAGTTCGTGCGCCGCGACGGCGACGCGATGCGCACGTACGGTCTCCTGAGCGAGTTCTACGCGACGGTCGACGCGAACGATCTGCTCGTTTCCAACGCGTTGCCGCCGGTCGGCGTCATGGTGCGCCGCGACGCGCTGTTGCGCGTCAACGGCTTCGACGAGTCGTTGCCGGTGCTGGAAGACCACGATGCGTGGCTGCGCATCGCGGCACTCGGCCCGATCGTGCACGTGAACCGGATCGGCGCGATCTACACGCGGCGTGAGGACGGCAGCGGCATGCTGGTGTCCGGATGGGGACGGCATGCCGAGGCGCTGCGCACGATCTACGCGCGTCATCCGGCCGCGCCCGACATCACGGCCCGCCGCACGCAGCTCCTCGCCGGCATGACGGCAACCGCGCCCGGCGTCCCCGAACCGCCCTTCCGTTTCGACCGGCGATGGTGATTCGTCGCGCGAACCTTGACGATGCGGAGGCGATCGCACGCGTGCACTGTGCCTCGTGGCGGTCGACCTACGCCGGCCTCATGCCGGCGCCGTTCATCGAACGGCGGACGCAACTCGGCCCGCGCATCGCGCAGGCGCAGGCTGCCCTGGCGAGGACGGGCGCATCCGTGTTCGTCGCGGAGGCCGAAGACGGAGTGTGCGGTTTCGCGAACTGGGGCGCGATGCCCGAACGCCCCCAAGATCGCGAGCCCCTTCCCGGATACGATGCGTACCTGTACGGACTGTACCTGTTGGCGCAGGTGCAAGGGCGCGGTTTGGGCCGTGCCATGCTCCAGGCGGTCGCCGGGGCGTTGCTCCTCGACGGGCGATCGTCCATGGCGCTTCACGTGCTCGCCGTCAATCCGGCGCGCGGCTTCTACGAACGGCTCGGCGCACGGCACGTTCGCGACGAGCCGCCCGACGAGATCCCGGAGGGAAGGATCTACGTTTGCGCCTACGGCTGGCCGGACGTCCGATGTTTGGAATCTCGGGTGGGCGAATAAAATTCGCGCCGTCTGTCGTGGCCGTATGTGCCGGCCGGCCTTACGCCGAGCTGTAGCGCGATCGCACTCTGGATCGCGCCGAACTGCATCCGGACTCGCGCGCGATCGGCGCCACGAGCACGCCGATCAGGCTCGCGTCGTTTGTGTCCCGTCTGCGGGGCCCCTTCATCGCTCGAGCGCGAGCCGGAGCGCAACACTGGGCGCTCTGGGGGTGTCCTCGAAAGCATGAAAGCCAAAGCCGTCCAAGTCACCCGCGCCGGCGGCCCGCTCGAACTGACCGAGATCGACGTCGCGGAGCCGGCCGAACGCCAAGTGCGCATCCACGTCAAGGCATGTGGCATCTGCCACAGCGACTCGTTCACCGTTTCGGGCGCTTGGCCCGGGATCGCATACCCGCGCAGCCCCGGGCACGAGATCGCGGGCGTCATCGAAAAGGTCGGCCCGGGGGTTTCCGGTTGGCACGCGGGGCAGCGCGTGGGCGTCGGGTGGTTCGGCGGATCCGACGGCACCTGCGAGGCCTGCCGCCGCGGCGATTTCATCCTGTGCCCCAATCTCAAGGTGCCCGGTATCGCGTACGACGGCGGTTACGCCGAGTACGTCGTCGTGCCGGTCGACGCGCTCGCGTCGCTGCCCGACGACATTCCCTTTGCCGAAGCAGCCCCGCTGCTGTGTGCCGGCATCACGACGTACAACAGTCTGCGGCACAGCAATGCGAAGGCCGGCGACACGGTGGCGGTGCTGGGCATCGGCGGTCTTGGCCATCTCGGCGTGCAATACGCGGCGAAGATGGGCTTCAACACGGTCGCGATCGCGCGCGGCGCCGACAAGGAGGCGCTGGCACGACAGTTGGGCGCACAACACTACATCGACAGCGCGGCGTCCGACGTCGGCGTCGAGTTGCAGAAGCTCGGCGGCGCGAGCGTCGTCCTGGCAACCGTGACCAACGGGCCGGCCATGGCCGCGGCCATCGCCGGCCTGGCGCCCAACGGCACGCTCCTGATCGTCGGCGCGGCCGAAGAGCCGATCGCCGTCAGCGCGCTCGCGCTCATCGGCGCACGACGGTCGATCAAAGGCTGGCCGGCGGGAACCGCTACGGATTCCGAAGACACCTTGGGCTTCAGCGTCCTCGAGAACGTCCGGCCGATGATCGAGGTCGTCCCCTTGGCTGATGCGCAGCAAGCATACGATAAGATGCTCTCAGGCGCAGCTCGCTTCCGGATGGTCCTCTCGCACGAGGCCTGAACGTGAGCGGATCGGACGATCGCGTCGACGCCTACATCGAGGCTCGCCCGGCGGCAGCACGCCGGCGGCTGCAGCAATTGCGCAGGATCATCCGCAAGGCCGTGCCGGATGCAGAAGAGACGATCTCGTATAAGATTCCGGCGTACAAGTTCGGCGGGCGCGTGTTGCTGTATTTCGCGGGTTGGGACGAGCACTACGCGCTCTACCCTGCAAGCCGCGGGGTCTTCACGGCGTTCGCATCGGAACTGGCCGCATTCGAACTCGGAAAAGGGACGATCCGCTTCCCGCTGACGAAGCCGGTGCCGGCCACGCTGATCGAGCGCATCGTCGCGTTTCGAGTCGCGGAAGCGAACGAACGCCGAGGTTCCCGTAGCGAGGGCCGCCGAAGCCGCGCGTGATGACGCGGCTCGTCAGCAAGCTCTTTCTCAACGGCGTCTCGCAGCGGGATGAAGCGCCGAAGCGCGGCGCGTTCCCATGGTCGTTGCCGCTCGTGCGCGACTTCACGCGACTGACGTTGTCGGCGCCCGTGACGTTCTTCGTCGGCGAGAACGGGAGCGGCAAATCGACGCTCTTGGAGGCACTGGCGGTAGCCACTGATGCGGTGGCGCTTGGCGGCAGCGACGTGCGATCGGATCCGACCCTCGCGGCCGCACGTGCCTTCGCCGGCGCGCTTACGCTCTCACGGCACGGGCGCCCGCGTGCGAAATTGTTCGTGCGAGCCGAGGACGTGTTCGGTTACACGCAGCGGCTCGCGCGAGAAATGCGCGAGCTCGGCGAGACGGCGCGCGGCTTTGCCGGAACGCGGGCGCAAAGCTACATTGCGGGGCAGCGAGCGGCGCTCACCGCACGGTACGGCAGCGATCCCGACGCACGCTCGCACGGCGAAACGTTCCTCGCGCTGCTCGAAGCGCGGCTGGTGCCGGCCGGCTTGTACTTCCTCGACGAGCCGGAGACGCCGCTGTCGCCCGTCCGCGTGCTCGCGCTGCTCGCGATGCTCGCCGACGCCGTTCGCGCGGGCTCGCAATTTTTGATCGCCACCCATTCGCCGATCTTGATGGCGCTGCCGGGCGCGGAACTGTTGGAGTTCGCCGATGGCCGGATCCGCCCGACCGCGTACGGCGACGTCGAGCACGTCCGCGTGACGCGCGACTTCTTGAATGCCCCCGAACGGTTCCTGCGGCACCTGGTCGACGACGCGGCTCCATGACCGCGGCGCCGGTCGCCGGCGCTACTCCCGGCGCTCGCGGCGTGCTTCGAACCAGATCGCGAACGCGAACGCGCAGATCATGAAGACGATCGAAGCGACTGCCAGTTCGATCGTGAACGTCTTGGTCGAAGGGCGGCCGAAGAACGAAATCACGCCGAATTCGAGCATGAGGATGCCGATGACGAACGGCGATTTGAGCAGCGTGCCCAAACGCAAGTCGGCGACGTTGGCGCCGCTGCGCACGTGCATCGCGATCAGGGCGATGCCCAAGCACACGAGCACGACGTTGACCGCCGACGAGAAAATCTGCATGGCGCGCCGCCTTCCGAAGCGCTACCGCACCGCGCGGCGCGTGGCCAAGGTCTCGAAGCGGCGGAACATGCCGATCCAGACCGGCAGCAGCAAGTTGATCATCAGCATGCGGATCACTTGCGCCGAGGCGACGATCGCGAGATCGCTCTTGACCGCGAGCGCCAGGGTCATCATCTCGATCGAGCCGCCCGGCGCGGCGACCAAGATCGAGGTCATCAGGTCGGTGTGATACACTTCGTGGGAAAGAACCGCGACGATCAACGCGACGACGAGGGTCGCGAACACGCTCAGCGATCCGTAAATCAGCACGAGCCGCTCGAAGACGAACTCGTTTGCCATCACTTCGCCGAGCGCAATGCCGAGCAAGATCTGCCCGACGACGCTGAAGATCGCCGGCAGCTCGAGGTCGAGCCCCTGGTGCGCGAGCACCGGCGCGACCAGCCAATTGGCCATCAAGCCGACCACGACCGAGCCGAAGAACGGCGCCGCCGCGATGTGCGCCCGCTGCGCCCAGCGCACTCCGAGCAACGCCGCGCCCAAGATGGCGCCGTACCAGATCAAGTTCGGGATCGTCAGCCCGGCATCGAGATGGGCGAAGAAGCCCCCGTTGTTATAGGCCGCGCCGAACGGTGTGAAGGCCGAGATCACCGCGACCGCGAGCACGACCGCGGTCACGCGCATCACTTGCACCATCGCGACCGCGGTGACGTTGCGGTGTTCGTCGGCGGCGATCGCCGACATGATCGAGACGCCGCCGGGCAGCGTCGCGAGCATCGCGGTCATCATCTCTTGGCGGGCGAGGCGCGCGTACGCCCAACCGATCGCCATCGAGGAGAAGATCATGAAGAGCGCGATCGCGATATCGAATCCGACCAGCGGCAGGTGCGACGCGAGCGATCCGACGTCGATCGCGAAAGCGACCCGGATGCCCACCAGGATCTGCCCGTAGCGGCGGGCCTCGGCGTTGGGCGCGAGTTCCGGATGGCGCCGTTTGGCGATCCAGAACACGAGCGTTCCCGCGGCGATGCCGCTCAGCAGGCGGGTCGGAAGGCTCGGGATCAGCGCGAAGAGGACCGGACCTACGGCACAAGCGACGACGAACGCGAGCAGCAACCGACCCAAAGACGTTCGAAGTCCCACCAGGCGTCTCTTCGCCGGGCGCGGCCCGGTCCTTCGTCACGCAAGAACGCAGTGCGCGCTGCCGAAGGCCCCTGGGTGAGTTCCGACCGTTCGCGCGCAGGAGCGCGTCAGCCGCACCGTTTCGACCCGGCCAAGGCGCACGTGCTCGACGATCCGGAACGCGATAGCTGGCTGCCGGCATATCGCGTCTTCGAACTCCTCGAGGTGCCGCCCGACGCCGAGGTGATGGATTACGGAGCCGGAACCGGCGTGCTCGCGATCGCGCTCGCCCGGTTGCGGCCCGACGTCTTCGTCTATGCGGTCGACGAGCAGGCCGAGATGCTCGCCATGATGCAGACGAAGCTCGACGAGCGCCTGACGGAGAACGTTTTGCCGATGACGCCGGCCGAGGCACCGCCCCTCCACGGGCGCATCGATCGATTGCTGGCCGTCAACGTGCTGCACGAACTGGGTGACGCGGCCTTGGCCTCGCTACGGCCCTACTTGGCGCCCGGCGGCGGCGCGCTGTTCATCGACTGGAACGCTTCGGTCGAACGCCCGGTCGGCCCCCGCGCCGACCATGTCTACTCTCCGGAGGAAGCAGCCGCGAAGCTGAGCGCAGCCGGCTTCGAACCGGTCGCGGTCGGTGCATTCCCATACCATTATGCCTACCGGTGCACGGCGAAGGTGACGGAGTAGTCAAAGGTTGTGGGGCGGCCCGGGCGAAGGGCCTGATATGGTTCACGTCAGCGTCGGTTCGCCGGCAGGTGCGGAAGTCGTCGGAAACCCGTCGTTCCTCCGCTACGTCCTGCGCCTGGGCGAGGCCGACGTCACGATCGCGCCGGCCGAACGCGCTGCGCTCGAGATGCTTGCCGCAATCCCGCACGCCTTCGGCGACGAAGACATGTGCTCGGGCGACGGATGGCGGATCGTCCCGGCGACGTCGCTCGAAGACTGGCCGGTGCTGGAGGCCACGCCGCAGCGCCTGCGCTCGGCGTTCGAAACCGCGCGCCGCATCTTGTGGATGAACGCCGCTCCGATGGGCATCAGCGCCAACGAAGTGATCGACGTCGACGGCGAAATCGACAAGGTGATGGGCGTCCTGTTCCGCGCCGAAGCCGCCGGCTTCAGCGTCAACGTCACGTACGTCGCATAGTGGATTCCGGTCCTCGTCTTGGAACCGGCTCTACGCCGGTTCCAATGCTAGGCCGGAATCCTTCGCGTTCTCGCGCCTAAGGCGCTTCGATCCGCCCTTGAGGCCGTCATTGCTTACCGCCGAAGAGTGAGCCTAGGACTCCGCCGATGTTGTTCGTGCCGCCGGTTTGCTGGGCTCCCTCGGCGGCCGGCTCGTGGTAGGTCATCGATTGCAGACCGATGCGGCCTGGGCCGACGAATCGGTTCATCTGGAGTGCGATGCCGCCGACGAACGCGCCGAGCGCGCCCATGAGGCCGCCGCCGCCGCTGCTCTGCAGTACCGGCACGGTCGTCATTTGGACGTTGGCGTCTTTCCATAACCATGCGCCCGGCTCGACGTCGAGCATCTCGCCCGGCCCGAGATTTTTCTCGAACACGTTGCCGTAGCCGTGCAGGAGCAGAATGCCTTCGCCCTGTTGCGCGGTGAAGCGGTCGATGAACAATCCGGTGCGCGAGAAGAAGACGTTCGCGAGCCCGGTCTGCCAATAGAAGTCGTAGTTGATGTTCGTCGAGGCCATCAGGAACTGGTGCTCGCGCACGTCGACCGCCATCCCGGGCTTCAGGCGCAGCGCCACGATCTGCCCCGGTGCCTCGCGCGAAACCGCGAGATTCCCCGGCCCTTGCGCGGTCGAGATGAAGATCTGCAGGCCCGCGAAGAAGCGTTTGCCGGCGTTCTGAAGGCCCATGAACCCGAGCGTCACCTGCGGCTGCTTCCACAAGAGGATGTGGTGCTCGAAATAGACGCTCTGCTGGCGGCCCAGTTCGACGTCGACGACCGGCACGAGCTCGCCCTCGACCTTGAGGGTCATGTCGCCCAGCACGATCGGATCGCGTGGGTTATCGCTTTCGGGAAGCGGTTCGGTGTACGAACCGACGGTCGTCTCTTGCGGCACCGGGGCGCCGCAGTTTCCGCAGAATTTCGCTCCGGGCGTCAGGGGCGCTTGGCACGTCGGACAGTTCATGACCACCTCCGGCCGCTCTGTTCACCGGCCGCTTGCGGCCGTCCCGCGTCGAGCGCGTCACGTGTGATCGCGCGCAGATGATCGACGACGGCCTCGGGCGGACGGGCGTACGCGAAGCCGCGCCCGGTGGCCAGCCCCGACCGCTGCTGCAGCTTGGCCAGCATCTCGCCGAAGGCGAACAGCGAGCCGAGCGTGTCGAGCACGGGGATGCCGTCGATCGTGCGCAGCCCATTGCGCACGAGGGCGAGATTCATCACGCCTTCCGAGGGCAAGATCACGTCGGCGCCGGCCTCGATCTGCACGCGCGCGTGGCGCACGAAGCGTTCGACGAGATCGCCCTCGCCGGCGAACGCAGCCTCGATGTCGTACTCGGTGAACGGAGGGTCCATCGCGGTGATCGACACGACGCGTTCCGCATACCCGTAACGCCGCACGAGCGCGCGCAGCGAATGCACCGAACGTTTGCCGATCGTGATCATCGCCGGCGCGCGCCCGATCGTCGACGAGAGCAACAACGAACCTTCGCACGACGCGACGACCGGGATGTCGACCATGCTGCGCACTTCGTCGAGCGCCGGATCCATGAAACACGCCAGCACGAACGCATCGTACCCTTCCCGCTCGGCGCGCAGGGCGCTCTCGACGATCTGCACGCCGAAGAGGTGGTGCGCCCAACGGTACTTGCCCATCGCGATGGGCGCGATCCCCGGCGGATACGTGCCCGGTGCGAGGCCGTGCATGTCGACGGTCGTGCCGGGATCGCACACGGTCGCAGCGTGCGCCACGAGCGCCGCTTCGAAGCGCGGAAGCTCCGCGAGATCGGTGATGCTTTGGTGCCACAATCGCAGTGCCATCGGTCGACTCCTCAAAGGTCCGTACCACCCGGACAATCAAACATTCGGCGAACGTTTCGGGCAGGCCCGTTGTTCGGGGAGTGATGCATGCAACTACACCGCGCGACCTTCATCGCAGGCGCCGCCGCCGCCGCCGCTACTGCGGCCGTCGCCCGCCCGGCCTTGCCGGCTTCGGCCGAGGCCGACCTCTACGCCGCCGCCAAGAAAGAAGGCGCGGTCGTTTGGTGGGCAACGACCTACGACATCGGAACGTATCAGTTGCTCGCGGCCGCGTTCGAGAAGAAGTATCCCGGCATCACGGTTTCCGTGTCGCGGCTGCTCGCCGGCACGGCCAGCGAGAAGATGCTGGCCGACGTGCACAGCGGCGTGCATGAAGTCGACGTCTTCAACATGAGCGACGAAGCGCTGTATCAGCAGCTGAAGAAGATGAACGCACTGGCGGCGTTCGCGCCGCCGGAAGCCGCGCATCTGCCACCGCAGTTCGCGCATGTCGACCCCGACAACACGTATCAAGTCGGCTCGGTCATCTACATGGTCCTCGCGTACAGTCCCAAAGCCGTGCCGGCGCCCCAGTTGTGGACCGATCTGCTCGATCCCCGATGGAAGAGCCAGATCAGCACGGCCGACCCGCGGATCAGCGGGTCGGCGGCGCAGTGGGCGATCGTGATGACGCAGCGCTACGGAAACGACTTCCTCAAACGGTTCGCCGCCAACGACCCGAAGGTCGGGCGGTCGTACTTCGTCACCGTCGACGACATCATGAGCGGCGAACGGCTGCTCGGGATGAGCGACGCGTCGTACGCGTACCAAAAGCAAGCCGCCGGCAATGCGGTCGACGTGCACTGGCCGCCCGACGGATCGGTACAGCTCTTTACGTACGTCGCCGTCCCCAAAGACGCACCGCATCCCAACGCGGGCCGTCTGCTGGAGAACTTCTACTACAGCGAAGAGTATAACGCGATCGTCGCGGCGCAGAAGTTCTATCCGATGCGCACCGGCGTGCCGCTGCCCAACGGCGGCCGCTACGACCAGATCAAAGCGACGCGCCTCACGCTCGAGCAGCAAGCCGTCCTGATCCCGGAGATCATCGCGAAATGGCGCGATGCATTCGGCGCCTAAAACCTCGTCGTCACGTGCCCGGGGCTGCGGTGGGACACGCTCCGGCGCTCGCGTTCACTCCGGCGCTCAGCGTGAAGCACGATTGTGCGGTCGCGCCCACGGGGGCGCCGTTGGCGAAGAAGCCGACGTTCGCACCGATTTGCGTGACGAAACCCGTCTGCAGCGCGAAGGCATTGAACGGCACGCTGACCGAGAACGGCATCGTCGTTGCGGTCGCTTGCGGAATCGACACGAGCGCTGAGGTACCGACCGCGTTGCCGTAGCCGTCGTTGTACGGTCCGGCGGTCGCTGCGGGGACCGGCGGAAATCCGGTCGAGGTCACGTAGAAGAAACGCGCGATCACCTGACCGTTGGTCCCCGTGTTCGCCGGGACGAGGACGCTGCCGCTGAACGTGATCGCTCCGACGTACGTCGCCGAGTAGCCGGCGAAGAGCGGCGTCGCTGCCGGCGCCGGCCACGCCGAACTGGCGGTCGGCCCCGGAATGCTCGAAGCGAGCGGGGTCGGCAGCGGTGCCGGAATGCCGGCGGCGGGCTTGTAGACGAGCACCTCGTTGACGATGTTGGCGAAGTCGGCGTAACCAATGCGATAGGTGCCGGGCAGCGCCGGGTTGCCCCAATTTGCGCCCCACGAGTTCATCGCGATGAACTGCTGGTTCGCCGCATCGTACCCGATCAACACCATCGCGTGTCCGCCTTCGTCGCCGGTGTAGGGGAGCGGGCTCGCCCACACGTACGGCGCGGGCAGGGTTTGCAGCGCCTTGTCGACGTCGGTGACGAAGACGAGCGGATAACCTTGCGCGAGGAGCGATTGATCGTCTGAATGTCGGTCGGATCGACGCTCTCGACCGTGACGAGGCGATTGGCGAGCGCGCCGGCAATCGCTTGCGGGCTGGGGGTTTGGGTCCACGGAAGCGGCGACGGCGGGGGCGACGACGAGACGTTGATCGTGTAGGGCATGTCTTGCCAAGTCGCGATCCCGTTCGCGGCGACGAAGTAGCCGAGCTGCAACGGGGATGAGCCCGCGTCGGTGACGTAGTCGTTGGCCGCGTTGTAGATGAACGCCGGACTGAAGATGTACGGCTGCGTGTTTGCGGGAGGCGGCGTCTGCATCGTGCCGGCCGGCGGCCACCCGCGCTGCACGCCAACCAGATAGGTCCAGATCTCGGCGAACGCGGCGGCAGCGCACGAACTCTGGCCGCCCTGGTTGATGCCGGAGAAACCGTAGAGGAGCACGCTGGGCGGCAGCGGCGCAGTCGCGACTGCGCGCGCGACGGGGACCGCTGCGAGATCGGTGTACGAATCGGTAACGGCGCCCGTCTCGTCGGTCGCACCGGGACTCGGCGTCGTGATGACCACGATCTGCATCGTGACCGGCGTCCCCGGCAGTCCCGACGGTGCAACGATCACCGCCGGGGCCGAGGTCGCGCCGCCGGTTGCGATCGTGACGCTCAACGGCGACGACGGGTCGGTGACGGTCAGCGTCGCGGGAGTGACGCGGAGTCCGTTTTGCCCGGTCAGCGTCACGACGATCGGCGACGCGAACGCGCCGGGAGCGATGATCTGATTGCCGCTCGCGTCGTACGCCTGCACGCGCAGCTTGAACTGACCTTGCGTGTATGCTGCCCAGGCCGGCTGCGGCAGGAGCTTGACGCTCGCCGGGATGCCGAACAGGGTCACCGAGAACGCGTTGACGCTATTGGCCTCGACCGTGTAGACGACGCTCCCCGTCGACAGCGCGCCGCCGCTTCCGCCGGTGCCGCTGAACGCCGTCACCGCAAAGGTCGTCGAGCCGATCGGCACGTTCAGCGCGACCGTGCACGCTGCCGCCGTGCAGTTGCCGACGCCTGTACCGACTTGCGCGCCGCCTTGCGTCGCGATGACGGCGACCGATTGCGTTGCGGGCGAGACGTACTGCGGTTTGCGCGCGTTCGCTTGGGTCGCAGCGGGCGTCGCGTTGAGCGCGATCTTGAATTGCACCGGCACGACGGCGCGCTGGGCGGTGCCGGCGGTGCCGCGGTGCCGCCGAGCGATCCCGGCAATCCCGCCAGCGTCGATTTGCCGCCGCCGCAAGCGGCGAATGTCGAGAGAACGAGCACGGCGACGGCAATGGCGAGTTGCGGACGGGTTGAACGCATCGGGAACTCCAATGCCGCGCGAAAGCGTGGCCTTGGAGGCCTTCCATGCGGTAGGCAGGCCGCCTGCCCTCAGCGCGGCGTTAGCGTTCGCAGGAAGTCGACGGTCTCGGATGGCTCGGGACGGCGCGTATAGTCGGGATCGACGTCGGCCTTGCGAACGATGCCGTCGGCGGAGACGACGAATCGCGCGGGAACCGGTAGCGTCCACGACGCATCGCCGTTGAAAGCCGGCAAGTCGAGCGGAAACAACTTGTACAGCTCGACGAGATAATCGGGCAACTGATACCGGATGCCGAAACGGCCCGCGACCGCGTTCCCCGCATCGGAGAGCACCTCGAACGGAAGGTGATGCTTCTCGCGCACCTCCGTTGCGAACGCGGGCAGGGTCGGCGAAATCGCGACGAGGTCGGCGCCTAGCGCCTGGATTTCCGGATACGCTCGGCCCAGAGCTGACAGCTCCAGATTACAGTACGGTCACCACTTGCCTCGATAGAACGTGACCACGAGCGGGCCTTTGGCGAGCAACTCGGCCGAATCGATCAGCCGGCCGCCCTGCCCCGGCAACGCAAATGCCGGCATCGGTTGGCCCGGCTGCACGACGCGCTCCAGGAAGCCTGACGCGCGCAATTCTCCGTGGCACGATGCATCTGCGCGACGACCTCCGGGGCGCGCCGGGATTCAGATGCTTCGCGCGCGCGATTCAACGTCTCCGCTAATGACATACCATTCCTCCCGACGCGCGCTCGCCGATCGTGACGCCTTAGATCTGCGACGTTACTTCGGAGGAGGAAGATACCGGTAAGAGTGCAGGATCGCCTCCCCCTGCACCGAGGTTGCGAGCTTCACCATGTTTCCGGCGAGCGCTGCGTTCTTCGCGGCCTTGGGAACGGCGATGTAGTAGACGGAGTCGACGTTGAGCGCGGGCGGGATCGGAACGCCCGAGAACTTCGAGGGATCGACGTCGGAGACGAACGCGATCGCCGCGTCGACCTTCCCTGAAGCGACCGCGTCGACCACTTCGACGCCGGAGTTGCCCTCGACGACGGTGTTGGCGCGCACCTTCGACGGGAAGTCGGCGCCGTACGCCGGGTCGAGGGCGGCTTTTTTCAGCACGCTGCGCGCCAGCGTGCCGACCGCTGAATCAGCCGTGCCGAGCGCGACCTTGATGCCGGGTGCGGCGAGATCTTTGAGACTCTTGACCTTGGTCGAGCCGTGGGGCACGAGGATCACTTCGCGGTTGGTCAGGATCGCGACCGGCGTGCCGATGTGCGCGCTCAGCTTGTCGATTTGATTCTTGCCGGCGATGACGACGTCGATCGGGTTGTCGGCTTCGACGTCGCCTTGGATCACCTGACCGCCCAAGTATTTCGCGTCGATCGCGACGTTCGGAAATTTCTTCTCGTATATCGTGATGAACTGCGCGAACGGTGCCGCCACGCTGGAGGCGACTTCGGCCGAAAGCGTCGTCTTGTCGGCAGCACGGGCAGGTGCCGTCGCGAACGCGCCGCAGGCGAGCGCGGCGAGCAAAGCGGCTGAGCGGCGGAGGATCATCAAGCACTTCCTTTGACGTAAGCGGCGACTGGTTCGAGCGTGCGTTCGGCGGCATGACGGCGACGCAGCGGCTTGATGACGAACAGGGCCAGCGCGGCGGCGAACAAGTTGAGCACCATCGCCACTTGGAAGATCGGTACCCAGCTCCCGGTCGCGTCCTTGAGCACGTTCGCAAACGGCACCAGCAGCGCCGCGGTGCCTTTGGCCGTATAGAGAAATCCGTAGTTGGTCGTCGCGAACTTGCGACCCCACGTGTCGGCGCTCAGCGACGGGAACAAGCTGAAGATCTCGCCGTACGCGAAGAACAGCAGCGCCGAGAGCAGCACGAAGAGCAGCGGACTCGCCGCGTATTTGAGCATGAGGAAGATCGCGCCGGCCTCGAGGGTGAAGGCGATGCCCATCGTGTTCTCGCGCCCGATGCGGTCGGAGATCCACCCGAACGTCGGCCGCGCCAACCCGTTGAGCACGCGGTCGAGCACGAGCGCCCACTGCAGCGCCGGCAACGTGAACATCAACAGCGTCACCGGCACTTCGTCGACGATGTAATCCTTAGCGATCGGGGCGAGTTGCGCGGTCGCGATCAAGCCGCCGGCCGCGACGCTGACCATCGCGACGTACATCACGTAGAAGAGCGGCTGGCGCAGCATCTGCCCCGAGGTGTAGTCGCGTTTGGTCTGCACGACGAGCCGCGACGTCGAACTCTGCGTCACCTCGCCGGCACGCGGCGCGCGCAGCATGACGCCGACGATCATCACCCCCAGGCCCTGCACCGCCGCAAAGACGAGGAACGTCATCTCGTAGCCGGCGTGCGCGATCAAATTCGCCATCGGGATCAGGGTCAGCGCCGACCCTGCTCCGAAACCGGCCGCCGTGCAGCCGGCCGCGAGGCCGCGCTTGTCGGGGAACCACTTCAGCGCTTGACCGACGAGCGCGCCGTACACGATCCCGGCGCCGACGCCGCCGACCGCGGCCGCCAGATAGAACTCCACCAGCGTCGAGGCAGCCGCGTTGAGCGCCCAGGAGATGCCGACGAGCAGCCCGCCGGCGACCGTGATGCGGCTAGGGCCGAAGCGGTCGATCAAGTAGCCCTCGGCCGGCACGAGCCAGGTCTCGACGAACACGAACGTCGTGAACGCGACCTGAATCGCGGCCTTGGCCCAATGGAATTTATCTTGAATCGGATTGACGAACAGCGTCCAGCCATACTGCAGGTTGGCGATCATGATCATCCCGATCACGCCCAACGCAAGCTGAACCCACCGATTTCGTAAGCCGCTGCCGTTCTGGGCAGACGCGACACCTTGCACCGGCACCCCCTATGGCGAAAACCGAGCGGGCCATTTACAGCAGGTATCGGTCCAATCCTTGTTTACCGACAATAGTCGTTGCTTTTTTTCTTGCGTTTCGGTGCGGGCCGTCGAAGCCGACGATTCGGTAGGCAGACCATCGTCGATCGCCGCCGAAGGGCCCAGCGATGATCAAAATGCCGAAGGACAGTTTCGGGTCGGTCGACACGTTGGCCGTCGGGCCGCGCTCCTATACGATCTGCCGCATCGACACGGTCGCCGCCGCCGGCATCGACGTCGCCCGGCTGCCGTTCTCGAAGAAGATCCTGCTCGAGAACTTGCTGCGCTTCGAGGACGGCGAGACCGTGACGCGCGCCGACATCCTCGCCGTGGCCACGGGCGACCGCACGCATGAGATCGCGTACCGTCCGGCGCGCGTGCTCCTGCACGATCTCTCCGGCATCCCCGCCCTCATGGATCTGGCGGCCCTGCGCGACGCGGCCGCCAAGCTCGGCGGCGACCCGGCCGGCATCGACCCCGTACGCCCGGTCGAGTTCGTCATCGATCACTCGGTGCGCGCCGACGCGTTCGGCGACGCCGCCGCTTACGAGACGAACGTCGCCAACGAGTACGCGCGCTATGGCGAACGCTACGGCTTCATCAAGTGGGCGCAGCAGGCGTTTCACAACGTGCGCGTGCTGCCGCCCGGCGTCGGCATCATGCACCAAGTCAACTTCGAGTTCTTGGCGCGGGTCGTCTTCGGCGCGGGTGGAGCGGGTCGCAGCGACGACGCAACCGCCGGTTGGGCCTATCCCGACACGTGCGTCGGCACCGACTCACACACCCCGATGGTCAACGGGCTGGGCGTGCTGGGCTGGGGCGTCGGCGCGATCGAGGCCGAGGGTGCGATGCTGGGCGAGCCGACGACGATGCTCGTGCCGCGGGTCGTGGGCGTGCGTTTGCATGGAGGCTTGCGCGAGGGCGTCACTTCGACCGACCTCGTCTTGGCTTTGACCCAACGGCTGCGCAAAGCCGGCGTGCAGGCCGCGTTCGTCGAGTACTTCGGGCCCGGGCTTTCGACGCTGGGCATCGGCGTGCGCACGACGATCGCCAATATGGCGCCCGAGTACGGTTCGACCGTCGCGATCTCGCCGATCGACGCCGAGACGATCGCCTACCTGCAGCTGACCGGCCGCAGCCCGGACCACGTCGCGCTCGTCGAAGCCTATGCGAAGGCGCAGGGGCTCTACCGCCGCGACGACGACCCGGAACCGCTCTACGACGACGTCGTCGATTTCGACCTCGCGAGCGTCGCGCCGTCGATGGCCGGGCCGAGCCGCCCGCAGCAGCGACTCGGGCTGGCCGACGTGCCGTCGAGCTTCGCGACCTTCCGCGGGGAGCGCGGGCGCGGGGGCGCGACCGCCGTGGCCGACGAGATCGCCGACGGAGCGGTGGCGATCGCCGCGATCACGTCGTGCACGAACACCTCGAACCCCGCGGTGATGATCGCCGCCGGCTTGGTCGCCAAGCGCGCGGTCGAACTCGGCTTGGCTCGCAAGCCGTGGGTCAAGACGACGCTCGCGCCGGGCTCGCGCGTCGTGACCGACTATCTGCGCAAAGCCGGTTTGCTGCCGTATCTCGAAGCGCTGGGATTCTATCTCGTCGGGTACGGCTGCACGACGTGTGGGATGAACGGCGGCCCGCTGACCGAGAGCGTCGATGCGGCGATCGCCGAACGCGACGTGTTGGCGGTCGCGGTCCTCTCGTCGAACCGCAACTTCGAGGGCCGCATCCCCCACGTCGACGCGGCCTACCTCGCCTCGCCGCCGCTGGTGGTCGCGTACGCGCTCGCTGGGCGCATCGACCTCGATCTCACGCGCGAACCGCTCGGCACCGGGAAGGACGGCGCTCCGGTCTATCTCGCCGACCTCTGGCCTGCGAATGCGGCGATCGAAACGCTCGTGCGCGAAGCGGTGACGGAGTCGCTGTTCCGCTTGCGCTACGCCGACGTGTTCGCCGGCGACGAGCGGTGGGAACGGTTGCCGGCACCGCAGGGCGTGCAGTATGCATGGGATCCGGCCTCGGATTACTTGCTCGCGCCGCCGACGCTCGACGGCGTGCAGAAGGAGCCGCCGCTCAAGGGCGACATCCTCGGCGCACGGGTGCTCGGCCTGTTCGGCGACGGGGTCACGACCGACATCCTCTCGCCCGAGGGCCCGATCGGCCCCGAGAGCCCCGCGGGCTTGTTTCTGCGCGGGCGCGGGCTCGAACCGGCGGCACTCAACACCTACGGCTCGCGGCGCGGCAACCACGAAGTGAAAGCGCGCGGCGCCTTCGACAACAAGCGGATGCGCAACATGCTCGTCGAGCGCGAAGGCAACCTGACGGTGCACTTCGATTCCGGTGCGCGCGGGACGATGTACGACGTCGCGATGCGCTACCGCGACGAAGGCACGCCGCTCGTCGTCATCGCGGGCAACGAGTGGGGCACCGGGTCGTCGCGCGATTGGGCCGCGCGCGGCCCGCGCATGCTGGGGGTTCGCGCCGTCATTGCCGGCTCGTTCGAACGCATCCATCGCAGCAATCTCGTCGGCATGGGCATTTTGCCGCTGCAATTCCAAGACGGCGACACATGGCAGTCGCTCGGCTTACGCGGCGACGAGCGCTACGACATCCTCGGCTTGGCGGCGCTGGCCGTGCGCGGCCCGGTGAGCGTGCGCGCGACCGCGCCCGGCGGAGCCATCACGACCTTCGCCGTGACCGCCCGGCTCGATACGCCCCGCGAACTCGACTACTATCGTCACGACGGCATCATGCCGCTCAAGCTTCGCGAGTTGATGAACGCAGGGCCCTAGACCGGCGTCCCGCCGGTCGCGTTGGCCTGGGGGCCGATCCAGCGATCGATGACGCTGCGCAGATCGGCGAGGCTCACCGGCTTGGCGAGGTAGTCGTCCATACCCGCTTCCAGGCAGGCGGTGCGATCCTCGGCCAGCGCGTTCGCCGTCATCGCGACGATCGTCACGTGGCCGCCGTCGCGCTGTTCGCGGCGGCGGATTTCGGCGGTCGCCTCGTACCCGTCCATTTCGGGCATCTGGCAGTCCATCAGCACGAGGTCGTAGTCGGCGTGCATCGCCGCCTCGATCGCTTCTTGTCCGTTCGACACGGCCGACGCTTTGAATCCCAGGCGCTCGAGCTGTTTCATCGCGAGGCGCTGATTGACCGGATTGTCTTCGACGACCAGGATGCGTTCCGAACGTTGGCGCGGCAGCTCGATCACTTTGGCCGGCGCGCGCAAGGTCGTACCGGGCGGGACCGCGGCCGGAGGGATCGCCACGCGCGCGGACGGATCCGCGATGGCGGCGATTTCGAACGGCACGGTGAACCAGAACGTCGAGCCCCCTCCGAGCTCGCTCGTGACGCCGATGATCCCGCCCATCAAGTCGACCAGCTTCTTGCAGATCGACAGCCCGAGCCCCGTGCCCTCGTGCATGCGCGTCGGCGAACTGTCGGCTTGCACGAAAGGATTGAACAAATTCGGCATCACGTGCTCGGCGATCCCGATCCCCGAGTCGGTCACCGAGAAGCGGACGATTTGAATGCGCTCCTCGGTCAGCTCGGGCACCGCGGCGACCGTGACGCCGCCCGAGTCGGTGAACTTCACCGCGTTTGAAAGCAGGTTGAGCAACACTTGCGCCAGCCGCCCCGGATCGCCGCGCACCTGGGCGGGCAGCCCCGGGTCGAGCCTGACCGAGAGTTCGAGGTTCTTGGCCGCCGCGTCGGCCGCCACCAAGCGCATCTGCGCGCGCACGCACTCGCCGAGATTGAACTCGCGTTCCTCTAGGACGAGCTTCCCGGCTTCGATGCGGGCGAAGTCCAGCAGATCGTTGACGATGCGCAAGAGGGCCGCGCCCGAATGGGTCACCGCGTGGGCGTACTCGAGCTGCTGCGCGTTCAACTCCGTTTCGGCGAGCAACTCGGTCATGCCGACGATCGCGTTGAGCGGCGTGCGCAGCTCGTGGCTCATCGTGGCGAGGAAATCGGATTTCGCGCGCGATGCCTCCATCGCGTGTTCGAGCGCGAGCCGCACGAGGTCTTCGCGACGCGCGAGCTCCTGCGCCATCTCTCGGAAGCTGCGGTCGAGCGCCGCCAGTTCATCGGAGGCGCCGACGTCGGCCAACGTCTCCTCGCCGGCGGCGACCCGCTGCACGTTACGCTGCAGCAGCGAGAGCCGCTGGACGAAATCGCGCGTCAGGAGCCATCCGACGAGCAGCGTGACGAGCAGCGCGATCGGCACGGAGAGAGCCAACGTGACGTCGACCACGTGCAAGAGGTCGCGCACTTCGGCGAAGCGCTGGTCGCGCATCGTGCGCTGATCGTTGACGAACATGTCGCGGAGCGCGCGAAAGTCGTCCATGATCTGTTTGTTACGCGGAGCTTTCATCGAGGCGACGGCGGCTTCGTGCTTGCCCGCCTCCTGCAACCCGATGTCGACCGTGTCGGCGACGATCTTCTTCGACGCCAGCTGCGACATGACGATGGCCCGCTTTTGCTGGTTGGGGAAGTCTTTGGTGAGGTCGATCAGCTCGCTCGCCGCCCAATGATACGTGACGATCGCGTTTTCGTAGGGTACGAGGAAGCTCGGGTCATCGGTCAAAAGAAAGCCGCGCGTCGCCGTTTCGGAATCGAGCAGGGCGTTGTACTCCTCGGCCGCGCGCACGAGGATCGCATCCGATTGGTGCGCCAGCGTGGCGGCCTTCGAAGTCTGCACCTGAATGATCGCGAGCACCGCGATGAGGGCCGCCAGCACCGCAAGCGGCAACGCGACCAAGATGATGAACCGATCCCGGATGCGCAGCTTCATACCCCGCGCCTAGACGTCCCCGAACGTCTCGCGCCATTTGGCGACCACTTCAGGAATTGCCGTTCCTAGACGCGCGGGCGTACTGCAGTAGTACTTGATCTGGGCGAACGTTCGGCCGTCGAGCGCCCGGACGTCGGTACGCAGCGGAAAGTTGTAGGTCGAGGCCAGCGTCCGCGAATACTCGCGGCTCATGTAGAAGGACGCAAGCAATCGGGCGGCGTTGGGATGAGGCGCAGTCTTGAGCACGCCCGCCGGACCCGCGGCCAGCACGGTGAAATCGGACGGATACGCGCCGTTGATCGGTTCGTGCTGCGCCTTTTGGGCGAAGGTCGCACTGGCCGGCCCCGCGCCGATGGCGCGCACTCCGGTAACGATGTCGGTGACGGTTTCGAAAATCGAGCGGTTGATCTTCGGCTTGTTCGCGGCGACCGCCGTCATGTAGTCCCAGCCGAAGTTGTCGTTCATCGCGACGGCCCACGCACCCGCGGCCCCGCTGAACGCCGGATGTCCCAGCGTGATCAGCTTCATCATCTTCGGATCGGTCAGATCGCCCCACTTCGTTGGAGCCGGCACGATTTTGTTCGGGCGATAGTTGATGACGATGAAGAAGAACGAGCCGAGAAAGTACACCCCGTCCGGGTCGAGCTTGCGGAAGGGCTGCGGCAGATATCTGACGCCGGGCGGGACGAACGGGGCGAGCGCGTTCTGTCGCTTCAGGTCGAGGAACTGCGAAACGTCGGTCGAGGCGAACACGTCGACCTCACGCACGCCGGCCTTGAACTCGGCCTGCAGGCGCTGGTAGATCGCCTGGGCCGGTTGCCGCGTGAGCCGAACGTCGATGCCCGGGTAACGCGCGACGAACGCGTCACGCAGCTTTTCGGCGGCCGACTGCGAGACTTGCGCCGTCCACCAGCTGACGGTGCCTTCGCGCTTCGCCGCAGCGTAGAGCTTGGCTTCGTCGTCGTCAGCGGCGAAAGCGAAAGCCGAGGGGCGTATGACGAGCGCGGCCGAAGCCGCAGCTGCCCCCAGGAAAAAATAGCGCCGCGTTCCTTTAATGTCCATGTCGCTCTGCCCGGCCAACGAGGCCCTTGTCATGCGGCTTTTCGACTTTGGACGCCGTTTAGCCCCTTCACGTTACCGCTGCGGGCCGGCGGCCGCGGCGGAGCTTCGCTTAAGTTCCGAAACGGCGCTGGCGGTTGGAGTAGTCCTGCAGCGCCGCCAGAAGGTCGGGCTCCTCGAACTCAGGCCAGTGCTTCGCCGTCGACCAGAACTCCGCATACGCGGCCTGGAACAAGAGGAAGTTCGACATGCGCAGTTCGCCGCCGGTGCGGATCACCAAGTCGGGGTCGGGCAGGTCGGCGTTGTACAGGTTCGCCCGCACGGCCCGGTCGTCGATCGAATCAGCGGTGCGGACTCCGCTCTCGACCTCGCCGGCCAGCCGCCGCATCGCGTCGACGATCTCGGTGCGTGCGCCGTAGTTGATGGCGAGGTTCAGCGTCAGTCCGGTGTTTGCCGCCGTCCGTTCGACGAGCGTCCCCAGCGCTCCACGAGCTCGTGGCGGAAGCAGATCGTACCGCCCGGAGATGCGGACGCGCACGTTCTCCCGCATCAAACCGGCCATTTCGTTGCGCGCCGCGATCGAACACAAGCGCATCAGGAGGGCGACCTCGGCCGGCGAGCGGTTCCAGTTCTCTTCGCTGAAGGCGTACACGGTCAGGACCGCAACGCCCAGTCCGTGGCACACGCGTACCGTCTCCCGCAGCGTGCGGACGCCGCGGCGATAGCCGATCAGGATCGGGAGCCCGTGTCCGCGCGCCCAACGGCGGTTTCCGTCCATGATGATCGCGACGTGCCGCGGCAGGGTCGCGGGCAGCGTAACCGACTCGATCATGTCGACAGCGCGTTTCGCAGGGCGGCGCCCGACGTTCGCCCGGCGCGTTCGTGCACGTCGCGCACGACGGACTCGAGTTCGTCGACATAGGCAAGGAAGCGCTCCCGTCCGTCGGGCGTGATCGCGCAGAGCGTCTGGGGGCGGCCCGTGCCGCGGACGCGGCGCAGGACGACGATTCCCATCTCGTTCAAGGCGTGCAAATGGCGGTTCAAATTTCCATCCGTCAGGTCGCAGGCGTCCTGCAGTTCGGTAAAGGTCATGCCGTCGGGATGCGCGATCAAGCACGTGCACACGGCCAACCGGCCGCGCTCGTGGAAAATGCGCTCCAGTCCGTGGTAGGCGAAGGGCGCCTGCGCCTCATCGGGCCGCTTGCTCACCATGTCCCCGCGCCGGCATATTCCCGGTCGTAGGCGAGCATCAACCCGATCGCGATCTGCCCGAAGCCGAAGCCGGCGGGCATGATCCACCAGCGCAGCGCGTCGAGCTGCGCCGGCATCAGAAGCAGCGCGGTCCCGGCCATGCCGAAGGCCAGGGCCACGATGATCATCGCTCGGGGGAGCATCGCCCGCGAACCGAACAGTCCGAGCGCGTAGCAGGCAAACCACGTGCCTGGGAGCAGGTCGTACTGGGCGCGTAACACGAGCGCCAGCGAAAACACGCCGCCCAGGACGATCGCGGGCAGCAGCGCCAGGGAGGCCAACTGCAGCTGGCTGATCGAGGCGGGACCGCGATGTCGCCACACCCACAACACGGCCGCGCCGTAATTGAGAACGAGTGCCCCCGCCAGACAGGCCAGCCAAATGGTGACGTAGAGGGCGACCGTGGACGGCGTGTGCGGGTACGGTGCGAGCCGGGCCTGAAAGCCTCCGGCCGCGATCGCCAGGGCGCCGCTGGCGACGGCGGCCTGGCTGGAATACCCTTCGAACCGTTGGACGATCGCGAGCCGGCTCCGAACCTCCGCGAGGTCCGAGAGTGCGCGCTGCAGTTCCATCGCTAGACTTTGTAGCACAAAGTATAGCGCGGCGCAATAGCCCGGCGTCTAAGCCCGGGCGAGGTGCGCGTACCCGGCGATGGGCGCGAACGCGGCGCGGAAGTCGGCGGCCGAGAGGTTCGTGTGGGCGGCCATCCGCGAGAGCCGCGGCTCGACCATGTCCTCGTCCTCGAGCCGGATCATGTACTTGCGTGCGACTTCGTACCCTTCGGTCGTGATATCGACCATCCGCACCCTCACTCGCCCGGTGCTCGGGTCGACGAGGTCGGGCAGGCTGACGGGGGTCACCCGGCCGCCGGCGAGCGCGATCAGCGCCCCGCTGCCGCCGCCCAGCAGGTAGCGCACCGCGCCGTAGCCGAGCGTGCGCGTGTATTCCGCGTCGAACGGGATCGGCTTGGCGCAGCGCAGCTCGTAGCCGATGTCCTTGTTGACGACCGTGATGTCGATCCCCACTTCGGCGAGCCGCCGGCGAACGGCGTCGCGCAGGACCGCGCCGATCGGGACGTCGGCCAGCCGTACGTGGCCGTACGAGTCGCGGGCGACGCCTTCGACCTGTTGGATCTCCTCCGGCGACATGAACTCCGCGATCCCCTCGGCGACGACCGCGACGCCGTGATCGTGCCCGGATGCGCGGCGCTTGACGATCGAGCCGACGATCGTGTCGACGACCTTGGAGAGACCGACGTTGTCGCAGCCCGAACTCTTCGGGGATCACCGCGAGGGTCGCGCCGGCCGCTTTGCACATGCCCAGCGCCAGTGCTCCCGACTTACGCCCCATGCTGATGACCAGATACCAGCGCACCGTCGTGCGCGCGTCTTCCATCAAGCTTTCGACGATGCTCGTACCGACCGAGCGCGCCGTCTCGAATCCGAACGTCGGCGCGTTGTCGGGCAGCGGCAGATCGTTGTCGATCGTCTTGGGGACGGTCGCGACGCCGATGCGGCCCTGGGTGAGCTCGGCGATACGGGTCGCGCCGTACGTCGTGTCGTCGCCGCCGATGCACACGAGATAGCGGATTCCCAGGAGGGTCAACGACTGGATGCAGCGTTGGAGCGTCTCGGGGTCTTTGGCCGGATTCGTGCGCGCGGTGCGCAGGATGGAGCCGCCGCTGAAGTGGATGCCCGCAACGTCGTCGATTGTCAGTTGGTGCACGTGCGAGGTGTCGCCGCGCGCGATGTGCGAGTAGCCGTCGTAGAGGCCGATCACGCGCAGGCCGTTGTTGATCGCTTCGATCGTCGCCGAGGCGATGACCCCGTTGATGCCGGGCGCGGGGCCGCCCCCGACGAGTATTGCGAGCGTTGGCTGATCCATCGTGTTCTCCGTTAGACGCAAGTGATTGTGACCGGACCTACCAGGAACGAAGCGCGCGCAGCCGCGACGACTTCTTCGCGTGATGCGCTTCCATGCGCTCGATGACGTCGTCGAGCACCTTGACCGCTTCGGCGACGTACGGGCCTTTGTTCAGCATCACGCACTCGGCCCGCTCGCCCATCGCCGCATCGGTGAATTCGGCGCGTGACGGCACGCCGTCCCGCACGAAGCCGGCGAATACCGCCGTCGCCCAGACGACCGGCACGCTGGCCGCTTCGCAGAGCCACAGCAGCTCCTCTTGGATCTCGGCCAGCCGCGGATTGCCGATCTCCACCGCGAGGTCGCCGCGCGCGATCATGACGGCGAGCTCGTTGCGGCCCGCGCCGCGCGCGATCAGCGCCGGCATTTCCTTCACGGCCCGCGACGTTTCGATCTTGAGCATCAGGGTGAGGTGCATCGCGTTGCGCGCGGCCAGTTCGCGTTGCAGTTCGGCCACGTCGCCGGCGGAATTGACGAAGGAGAAGCCGACGATGTCGGCATGGCGGGCGATGAAGTCGAGATCCTGCCGGTCCTTGTCGGTCAGCGGCGGCAGCTGCAGATCGGTGTCGGGGAAGTTCAGGCCCTTGTCGTCGCGGACGTGCTCGCCCTTGGGCCGGGCCCGGGTCACGCGGAGCAGCGCTCCGTCGCCGTCCGCGCGCTCGACGATCGTTCCGATCTTGCCGTCGTTGATCCACACCGAGGCCTCGGGCCGCAGACGTTCGAACACGCGCGGCTCGGTGCACGCGAAGTGCACGCATGCGCGAGGATCCGTCGTGCCGGTGCGCGACATGAAGAGCCGGTCGCCGAGCTGGACGCGGCGCGGCTCGCCGGCGAACGTCACGCTCGCGGTGCGCAGCTTGGCACCGCCCAGATCCATGCAGATCGTCACCGGCCGATGGTGATTGGCGGCCGCCTCGCGCACGTGGCGCACCATCGCGTCCCAGGCCGCCGCGTCGTCGTGCGCGCAGTTGATGCGCGCGCAATCCATCCCGCTTGCCACCAGGCGGCGCGCGACCGCGGGGTCGAGCGCCGCGTCGGTTCCGAGCGTCACCATGATGCGCACCGCCCGCGAACCCGGCGTGGCGCCGAAAATGCGCACCGTGTTGCGGTGCAGGAGTCGCTCGCCGCGGGTGAAGCGCCGAATCGACGGATAGGCGTCCGCCGAACCCTCGCCGGCGACGCGCGCCAGGCTGGCGATCACGGCGTCGAGATTCGGCAGCACGCGGCTCTCGCATCGTCCGAGCGACGAGAGCCCGAACGCCATCAGGCGCCCCTGCAGCGGTCGCACGTCGCGCCGCCGCAGGGCGATGTACGCGGCGAGATTCCCCGCGCACAGCGCGAATGCACGGCGCTGCGCCGGTCCCCACGCGTCGACGATTGCGGCGGCCTCGGCGACGATTTGGGCGCGCAAAACACGCAACTCGGCCAGCAGCGCCGAGGGTGAGTCGCGAGCCACCAAGACCTTCATGACCGCGAGCATACGAAACCCGCATCCCGGCGGGGTGAACCACCGGTGAAGGTTGCTTCGCGCTGCCTTCGCACCCCGTTCGCCTCGCGGCGATAGCCTGGTGCGTATGATGTACGAATTGTTTCGCCGGACGCTCGTGCCGATCGATGGCTCTGAGTCATCCCTTCAAGCGTTGCGCACCGCGGCCGCGCTCTTGCGCGGTCGCGGCGGCGAGATCGTTCTACTCAACGTCACCAACGTCGGCGAAGTGACCGGGGAGTCGCTCGATCCCATCTGGGCCGGCGATTCGGCCCCGACGATCGCGGCGATGCA
Organism: Vulcanimicrobiota bacterium; assembly: GCA_963749395.1. Taxonomy (GTDB): domain Bacteria; phylum Vulcanimicrobiota; class Vulcanimicrobiia; order Vulcanimicrobiales; family Vulcanimicrobiaceae; genus CAVVMT01. The sequence continues at coordinate 142,253 of CAVVMT010000011.1, read as the reverse complement.
CGCGCAAGCCGGCGCGGCATTGCGCGAAGCTGCCGATGAAGCGGCCGAGCTCGGCGCCGCCGTGCGGACCCTTCAGTGCGACGGCGACCCGGTCGCGACGATCGCCGAAGCGGCCGACGAGCTCGACGCGACGCTGATCGTCATCGGGTCGCACGGCCGTCGCGGTGCCGCGCGTTTCTTCATGGGGAGTACGGCCGAAGGCGTGCTGCGCACTTGCAGCGTCCCCGTCATGGTCGTCGGCCCGGCCGCGCCCCGCAGCGACGAGAGCACCGGCGGGCGGCGCTTCGCGAAGATCGTCGTCGCGGTCGACGACACCGAGGCCAGCGACACCGGCGTGCAACTTGCCGTGAAGCTCGCCGCCGACGAAGGCGCGACGATCTACTTCGTCCACGTCGTGACCGCCGTCGAACTGTTGGGCGCGGCTGCCGCGCTGGCCGACTCGGTGTCGACTCCGGGAGCCGAGCTGCACGAGGCGGCTCGCGCGCTCGTCCGTCAGGCGATGTCGAAGGCGAACGCGCGCGGCGTCGTCGCCCACGGCAAAATCACCGAAGGCCAACCGGCCGACGAGATCCTTCAAGTGGCGTCCGCGCGGGGCGCCGACCTCGTCGTGATCGGCAGCCACGGGCGCCGCGGCGTGCGGCGGTTCATCCTCGGCAGCGTCGCCGAAAACGTCGCCCGGCGCTCGAGCGTGCCCGTCATCGTCGCCCGGCCTGAGGCCGGCACCGGTCTTCCCGCAATCGAACGGGTCGAACGCGCCGCCGTTTGACGGCGGCGCGCTGCAACTTGCTTAAACGCCCGCCGCTCGTTGCGTCACGGGCGCGGCAACCCGCAAGGTCACGACCGGGATCGAACTCTGGCGCAGCACGCGCTGCGCGACGCTGCCGAACCACAGCGCGTCGAGGCCGCGCCGCCCGTGCGTGCCGATGACGATCACGTCGGATCCACACGCGGCCGCCTGACCGACGATCACGTCGCCCGGGGTCCCGTCGGCGACGAAGGCTTCGGCGTCGACGCCGGCGGCCGCCGCCGCGGCGCATGCGTCTTCGACGATCTCTTCAGCGACGGCTTGCGCGAGCGCGTGTAAGCGCGAACCGCGTTGGTTGGTGCCCGGCGGAACGTCGAGCGCTTCCGCGATATGGCAGAAGATCAAGCGGGTCGCGAAGCGGCCGGCCAGCGCGATCGCGTAGCGCATCGCGTCTTGCCCGGGCTCCGAGCGGTCGACCGCGGCAAAGACCGAACGGAACGGTGGTCCCTCGCTGCCGTCGCGGCCCGGCGCGTGGGCGACGAACGTGGGCACGTTCGCGGCGCGGATCACGCCCTCCGCGGTGCTGCCGATCAGGAGCCGTTCGAGGCCCTTCTTTCCGGCGGTCCCCATGACGATCGCATCGGCGTGGGCGGAGGCGGCGGCTTCGACGATGGCGGGGGACGCGCGGCCGTCGAGCACGACTCGGCGCGACGCGATCCCGGCGGTATGCGCGCGCGCGCCGGCCTCCTCGAGCAGCGCGGCTCCGTAGGACTCGATCTGCTGCAGCGCGATCGTGGCGTCGCCGCCGTAGGCCGTGGTGCACTCGGCGATGATCGCGGCCCGGTTGATCGCGTGGACGAAGAGCAACTCCGCGCCGCACGGCTTGGCCATGCGGATCGCGAGGCGGGTCGCGGCGTCAGACGTTTCCGAGCCGTCGACCGGGACGAGCAAAAGACGATAGAGGTCGCTCATGTTCCCACGCTACTGCGCGCGTGCGAAGCAGTCGTGAATGTCCGTTCTCAAACGGAGGTCGCGCGGTCGTGCGCCGAACGTAGGGGCATGACGCAGCAGATCGGCACCTCGAAGCCGCCCGCCGTCGCGGTGCGCCGCGAAGACACCCTCTCGCACGCCCTGCTGGGGCTCGCGGGCGCAGGGGTCGCGACCCTCGCGCTCCTCCATCCGACCCAGACGACGTTCTTGATCGCCGCGTTCGCGGCGTTCGCTTTCATCGCCGGCGCGATCGCGCTCGCGTTCGGAGTGCGGCGGGTGATGACGACCCGGCACGGGTGGGGGATGATCCTCGAGGGCCTGGGCGGCATCCTCGTCGGGGTCATCATCTTCCGGGTCGTGCACAGCCTGCTCTACCTGGTGTGGACCCTCTCCGGATGGGCGGCCGCGATCGGAGCGATCGTGACGATCTTCGCGATCGTGCTGCGCGCGCAGCTGCCGGAGGCGGGCTTATGGCTCGCGGGCGGCCTGATCATGCTGGCCTTGGGGATCGTGCTGTTCATCGCGACCAATGCGGGCTTTACGGCCTCGGGGTTTCTGCTCGGCATCTTCGCCGGCGTCTATGCGCTCGTGCAGTTCGTGCTCGCGTTCCGGCACGCGCAGAGCTAGCCGGCTTCGAGGCTGTCCCAAAAGCGGACGGCTTCGCCGGCGCACCGCTCGGGGACGATCACGTTGATGCCGTGACCGTAGCCTTCGTAGAAGCTGACCCGCGCGTGCGGGATCGCGTCGCTCATTGCGGTCTGCTGCTCGGCCGCCAATTTGCTCTTGTCGCCGCTCATCAGGAGCACCGGAGCTTGGATGGCGGGCATCACCGGGAAGGCGTCGACCGACTCGAAGCAGTCCTGCAATTCAGCGGCCACGTGGGCCGGCGTGCGGCCCATCTCGGCGACGAACCAGGCTTGCAGTTCCGGGCTGGCGCGTTCGACGTCGAGACGGTAGCCGAGGGTGCGGCGGCACCATTCGGCCGTGCCGTACGCGCGCAAGGCCTCGGCGCTCGAGCCCTTGTCGAGCGCGTAGGTCTGATGGATGCTCTTGGCGATGCGGCCCGGCGAGTTGCACGTGGTGAGGCTCGCGATGCGCTCGGGGTACTGCGCGGCGAAGAAGAAGCCGATCAAACCGCCGGAGGACTCGCCGACCCAGTGCACGCGTTCGAGCTCGAGCGCGTCGAGCACGGCGAGCATGTCGCGCACGAAGACGCCGGGATCGAACCGGAAGCCGTCGGGCGGCACGTCGGAGAACCCGCATCCGCGCACCTCGGGGCGGTAGATACGCCGCTGTTCGGCCACCTGCGGAACCCAGCGGTTCCAGAAGCGCGCGTTGCGCGCGAAACCGTGCAGCATGAGCACCGGCGTCCCGCCGGTCCACGGCCACTGGTAGTCGTCGACCTCGCAGTTGAGGTGCATCCCGGGTTCGATTTCGATGCGGAGTGCCATGAGGCGCTATTATGCGCCCGAGCCAGGGCGCCCGCTTAACGAACGTTTGGCTGATCCCGCCAACGACGAGTGGCGTCAACGAGGGACGAGATGCGTTCGTTTATCCCGGCTGAGGCGCGGTGGTGTTCGGGAGCGGGCCGGGTGTCGCCGTCGTTGGAACGCCGCAGACCTTTTGCACGCGATCGGTCACGGCGACGTACATCTGTCCGCTCGGGATCTGCACGTTTCGATTTGAGGCTTGGTTTGCGGACTGGTTACGATCGAAGCTCAGGTGGAGCGTGTCGCCGCAAAACGTGTACGCCGCATCGACGCTCACGGTGAGGTTGGCCGACTTGCGCCCGATTCCCAACACGCCCGAGTCGCCCGCTTGCGCCGTTTGCACGACGCCCTCGGCGGGATCGTGGTCGTGCGCAACGACGAAACCGTTGACGATGACGTCCCCGAGGATCACGTAGCGAATTTTCTCACCCGTCTGCACGGCCGACGAGTCGTAGGTCTCAGCCGTCGCGACCGGGATGATCAAACCTCGCGGCACGACGACGACCGAGGGCGCCGGCGGCCCGGCCGGCGTCGGGATGCTCGTCGCGACCGGTGGCATGGCCGGCGCCGCCGGACCACCGGGAGCGGGCGGGCCACCCGCAGCCGGCGGCATCGACGGGTCGCCGGCTCCGCCGACCAACGGTTGCATCGAGACGTCCGAAGGCAGGGCGCCGGAGGGGGTCAGGGTGACGGCCAATGTGCCGACAGGCTGGTCGGTCGCGGCGGAAAAGGAGCCGAGGGTCGCGTGCATGCCGCTGTCGTCCTTGGCCAGCTGACCGCGCACGTACAGGACGCCGCCGGCTTGCGCCGCGGCGGGGCCCGCCGGTCCGCTCGGCTCGGGCATCACGTTTGCGTCGTAGCCGTCGAGGGCGCCGATGCGGTCTGCGATCTGCTGCGAAACAGCCGTTGCCTGCGACTGCAAATCGGGCGTCGAGCGCAACGTGAAGACGACGACGATCCGTGCCTTCGCGCCGGCCGGCGCGCCCATCACCATCGTAGCGATGAACAGCATGATGCACGCCAAGGCGAGCGTGCTCCGGTGAAAGACGAGCAAAACCACTATTTCCTCCTGCGTGGGAGGGGTACGGGCCGAACTGCCCCGTGCCTGCGCCTATAATGTGATTTGCATAGTTCGCAGGTAGGAATAGCGGCCGGCCGGCTCGTGCTGGGCCTACGTGCACTCAACAATGGCGGGGCTCGTCGGCATTCCATCGACGAACCATGGTCGCGACGTCTCGCCGCTCCACTCGGCATCGTCCTTTGGTTCTCCATGCGAAGTCGGGTGGCTCGGACGTGCAACGGCACGCTGACCACGCTCATATCCTCTGAATGGGTGCGCTCCGCGGGCGTCAAACGGGGCGCGAGGTCAAGCATATCGCGTTCACCGCCTATCCTTCGAACGACGTTGCAGCGTCGCGTCGATGGTATGAGGAGCATCTTGGCGCCGTGTTCGCGGGGCCGTACATCGACGACGGCCTCGAGAAATCTGGCGCCGGATCGCGCCGGTTACGTCGGCCAGATCGTGATCGTCATCGAGGTTGCCGAATTGTCCGCGATGTTCGTCGACGCGCCGCACTGGTCGTCGTACGAGAACGCGTAGGCCTGATTGTAGCCGTACGTCCCGTTCGCGGCCACCGCGTGCACGACGTTTGCCCATTGGCTCTGGTACGGCGTGCCGGGATAGGCGCCCGTGCAGACCGGCTGGGCTGCGATCGGGCTCGAGCTGGTGCCGAACACCCCACGGTTGAGCGCGCTGACGATGATGTTGCCGAGGCCTTGAGCCAGCGTCTGATTGGCGTTCTGTGGAAACGAGTAGGACCCGACCGCGGTCGGCGTGATGAACGCCCCGTTGCACGCGAGCATTTGCGCCGTCGCCGAGATCCAGCCCCCGGCCGCCACGTACGGCTGGCTCGTGAACGGCGAGGGGATCGTCGCAACCAGCGCGCCCGATGTCGAGGGCGACAGGTAGAAGTTCATGTTGTTGTTCGCGTCGACTTGCCCGTACCACGGACCGGCCCCCAGCGCCGAGTTCGTCAGGGTGACAAATGTGGTCTGATACGCCTGCCACACGGCGAGGATCGCCGCGTCGAGGAAGTTCAGCGTCGGGAACGGGTTGACGACCCCGCTCCCGACGCAGTGCTGCGGATTGGTCAGGCGGTAGGGCATCTGGGCGGCGCAGACCGACCACGGCGAGCCGAGCGCATTCAGACGGCTCGCGACCTGCGTCACTGCGCCGCTGAGGAATCCGGTGTTCTGCGTGCCGTGCTGCCCACCGACGAGGGTCAATTGCAGCGGGATGCTCATCGCATCGACCTGGCTCGTGTCGCAGTCGAAGTTGCCCGGCGGCGAGGCGAACTCGGCGAACTCGAAGTAGACCGACTGCAGGAACGTGTCGGCGGCCCACGGCGCGGGAGCGTTGACGCCACCGGTCGAGCTGACGAAGGTGAGCGACGCATAGCCGTTCTGCGTCAGGGGCGCGGCGCCGATGTAGATGCGTCCGCCGGTGATGTTGCCGGGCAGATAAATCGTCGCGTTCGCGCTGGTCGACGCCGGGATCGTGATCGGCGGGATCGCGAAGCCCGCGTTGGCGGTCGCCGTCGTCCCGTTCTGCGTCGAGTAGACCCACACGCCGGCGTTGCCGCCGGTCGCGACCTGCCCGTAGACGTAGACGTAGATCGTCCCGGTGAAGTTCGGGTTCTTGTTGACGATCGTCAAGGGGAGCGTGCCGGCGACGCCCGTCGGGAGCGGGATCGGCGGCGTGGGCGTAGGCGTCGGCACGACGGTCGGCGTCGCGCTCGGCGCCACCGTCGGCGAGGTCGTCGGCTTGGGCGAGCCGGTCGGGGTGGCGGTCGGCGCGCCGGAGCCCGTCGGGCTCGGGGTCGGAGTTCCGCTGCCGGTTGGCCGCGCGACCGGCGGGACGCTGACGCCGGCGTTGCTCGAGCAAGCTGCCAAAGCGCTCATCGACGCGAGCGACGCCAAAAATCCGCGCCTAGTGTTTGGATCGTTCATGCCCCACCTCGTCCAAAAGAACACAGTACGGTTATCAGCCATCGCCCTTCGCAAGCTGGCGTTCGGCGCCCTGTACGGTCTCCGCCATGCACCGCACGCGATCGTCCCTCGGCTGGAAAGCCATCCAGCCAGCGTTCTATGCCGTCGTCCGACCGCGCTCTTAACGTCCACGCCGACATTCACGACGCCGTCCTGCAGCCAGGTACGCATGGCGAGAAACTCCCCGAAAGCCGGCCTGAGGGAAACCGCGCCGAGCGGCTTCCGCTCAGGCGCTTGATCGGGACGAGCTTATTCGCGATGTCACAATGCTGACGATCGTACGGAATCGCTTTGCGGTGCGCGGAGGGGGCTGTTTACGTAGCCCTCGGCGGGTGGTGACGTTCCCTCGCTCGCGAGCTGGCCAACCTTCTTGCGACGGACGACGTGTTTCGCGAAGACGTCGCCGCCAGGCTCCATGGCAACACGACGACCTGGCCGCGGCTGGACAGACTGATCGTGACGCTAGCCAAGCACGTGGCATGGCAGCACGGCATCGACTGGCGTTCGTCGAGCGCGTCGTCCAGCGAGGGGAACGCCGAATGCGAAGGCCCATCCGGCGCTGAAACAGTACGTGATGCGTTTCGCCGTCTACAGTGATATCCACCTCGAGTTCGAGACGGCCAAGCACGGACGGGCCTTAGAGTCGTCTTGGCGTCCCCCGCACGATCTCGACGTCGACGCGATCGTACTCGCGGGTGATATCGAATCGAATCCAAATCGGTTCGGCGCGTTTCTCTCCGACCTGCGGGCGTTGTATCCGGCAGAGGTCGCGCTCGTGGCGGTCCTTGGCAATCACGAGCATTACGGCGAGGCTTCTGACGTCGAGACGGGGCACGAGAAGTTTCGCGCTCGCGTCATTGGCCTGCCCAACGTGCACGTGCTCGAACGTCAGGAAGTCCTGCTCGGCGGCGGAATCCGGATCCTTGGCGCGACGCTCTACAGCGACCTATCGAACCCCGACGATGCCGCTCACGCCGCGCTACGCATGAATGACTATCACCGTTTCACGCGGGGAAGTCACCGCGCGACGACCGAAGACACGTCGCGGATTTATCGTGAGACGGCCCGGTGGTTTCGTGAGGAACTCTCCGGCGGCGACCGTCGGCGAACGATCGTCGTCACGCACTACGCGCCGTCATTTCGGTCCGCCGGCTCGTATGCCGGCAGCCCCCTAAATCCGGCGTTCTGTTCCAACCTCGATGATCTGATCGCATCGGTCGGGCCGGCGTATTGGATTCACGGCCACATGCACGAGTCAAGCGATTACACCATCGCTGAGACGCGGGTCATCTGCAATCCTCGCGGCTACGTCGGCTACGAGCTGAACCCGGAGTTCCGCCGGCGCCTCGTACTCGAAATCTAGAGACGCCGAGAAGGTCGAGAAGAGTGTCGACAATCTAGACGCATTAGGCACTCAGTGGATTGCTCGGTAGTGACTTGCAGCACGAAGCCTTGTGCCACGAACGGGGCGCTTAGGAAAGCTTTGCCGGAGTAACACGCCGGCGGAACCACTCGGCAAGTTCGTCTTCGGAGAGGGCTCCCGAAGCGAGTGCTTCAATCGACCGAATCGCTTCGCCCGGATCGAATCGAAGTTCAAAGCCATTGTCGGCCAGGAACAGGCGAGCCAGGACCCACGCCGTCCGCTTGTTGCCATCGGCGAAGCCGTGATTGCGCGCGCTCCCGTGCGCGTAAGCCGCCGCGAGCGCCGCCGCATCCGCCTGACCGTAGCTTGCGAGATTCCGCGAGCGCGCCAAGGCAGACTCGACCGCGCCTTGATCGCGAAGGCCATCTAACCCGCCGTGTTCTGCTACTTGCCGATCGTGTACGGCATACGCGACATCACGCTCGATCCAACGCCAGTCAGTCACTTCGCCAGAGCGCGCAGCACCTCGCGATCGTCGTGCATGATCTCCTCGGCCAGTTTCATCTGGCGCGCGAACTCTGGATTGTACGGCGTCAACCGATACCCGCCACCCGGCGCCTCAGTCAGATAGACGATGTCGCCCTTCTTGACGCCCAGTTTGGCCATCGCTTCCTTCGTTAGGATGAATCCCGCCGAAGCTCCGACCGTCGTAACTTTGAAAGAGATCATGCTACCTCGCTATATAATCAACATCATATAGTGCGCCTGCGAAGGGCGCAAGCGACACCGTCCCTCGGGAAGCCCCTACATGACGGTGGAGGTTGCATCGGTTCGGAAACGCACACGGCTCGGGGCCCGCAGCGATTTCGGGGGCAAGTGAAGGGCACGGCTGAGCGGCACTGTCGCTGGCAAGCTGCCGGCGGTCACCAACGACACCGTCGCGATTCCGTATCTCGCCGGTGGCGCGTCCGAAACGGCCGTCGACGTGCTCAGGGCGCCGACATGCCAACCGCCATGCCTCTTTCTCTAGTATGTGCAGTCCCGGACGGGGTCACTCCAGGCCAGCGATGATCGCTTCAGCGCGAAGCGCGTCGCCTATCGGCTGATTCAACCAGAGTCATGCAGCGGGCGGGGTTTGGACGACCCCGGTGCGGCCTCGAACTCGGTTCGGTCAGATGACGTTCCCCTTTGTCGCCGCTGATTTTGACGTCGCGCAACGCCGGTGAAGTCAGTAAGCAGCGCGTCAAGCAGCGCGTCTCGTTCAAGGGTTGTCCTCTACTTGGGGGCGATTGCGCTCGTTGCGGATACCTCTCGCCGATCTTGATGCAGTAAAGGGTCTTGGTACGATCTTCGACGTCGCGGGTCGGCGTGCTATACCGTTCGCGGTTCGACGGGTGCGCACGGTGACCGGTTCTTGACTGGGCCTGCTGCGTCGACGTTCGACGTCCTCGCCTTGACGCGATACCTGTCGACGACGACGCACTCGGGGCGTTTGTCGCTTGCGAAAGGCCGGCCCGCAAGCGCATTGCGGTGGCTCCCACAACCTCGGTTCACCAGACGGGCCTCTTCTGGTCTTGGCAGCGCCTATACCGGAACGACCTACCGTCGCAAAGGGTGCTACGCCCACGAGCTCTACGATCGCCCTTGTTCTCGGACACGTTCGAGGGTAAGCCCTATGGTACCGAGCCGAGCGCCATCGCATGCCCGACCGCTATGAGCGCCGATTTCACCAAGGACAGCGAGTTCGAGATCGTCGCCCGCGGCTTGCCGTCTAAGGTGGGATGGGCTCTTTGCGAGCGGCGAGAAACCCGACTGGACGGCCCTTTTATCACACTGACGGCGACCACTAGCCGTCAACGGCCAACCCTTCGAGAGATGTCGGCTTGATCACCTCGCCAATCTACGGCCGCGGCAGGGGGCGACATGAGGCTGATTGGAGCTGCGCCATGCAACCGCGGGATGTGCAACCATCGTGACTCGCCGCCGGGCTACTATGCCTGGACAGGAGGCGCGTTCGCGGGGTGCGGAGGCGCAGTACTGTGCACCTAGGTGGGTCGCTACGGATTTCAGCCGTGGGACCGACAAGACCAGAACAGTCATCACCCTGGGTCGGGGTCGCCTCCCTCTTCATACAAAAGAAAGGCAGGCACAATGGCTAAAACCATTTACTCATCCCGGTCCGAGAATCAGTCTTCGAAGTCAGACTCCTCAAAGTCGCCGCTACAGTGGCTGAATTTTGCGGTTTTTATACTCTCGGCGATCCTGACCCTCGCGGATTGGAACGGTCTCTTAGGTGATTTCGCAAGAGGCTCGATTGGTCGAATCGGGCCTCTTGCTTTCGTTTCACAATTCGTGAAGCGAAACGGTTTCGTGTGTCGTCCCATCTGGTAATCCGGGTTCACCCCGACCGGATCTCTGAAGTTCAGAGCGTTGATCAACGGCACTCTCGTCGATGCGACTGGAACCAGCCGACGAGGGGATCCCGATCGGCAACCCCGCGATAGTTGCCGGTAAGGTACAATTTTACGGAAATGACGGGAGCGGACGAAAAGGCGCACGCGTCGCGAACGCAATCCGCCGGGTGCGGCCCTACCGCGTTCGCCGCGTCTCTCACGCGCCGCAGGTACCAATGGAGGCAGACTATGCTCTCTCCCCGTGCAGCCAGTCCGTTAGCTCGGCGAGGCAGGCTCGTAGCGGCCGCTGCCCAACTGACACGAGAAGGCTGCCCGTTTGCACATCGATGCGGTGCTCATGCGCGCTTCGTATTGGATCTCAAATTTCTCCGGAACGGGAAGCGCGACGTCAAGAAAGACGACCGGCAGCTTCCACTCGTTGCGCTGAGGTAGGGCGATTTTCCAGAGGCTGATCGTGCGTTCGCTAATCTGCATTTTCAGCGACGTTTGCTCCGGGAGGAAGCGCGGAATCTGAAAGGACGGCGTTCTCGAGCCCGACGCTCCGGTATCGAACAGTGCCGAAAACTCGGCCGCAATTCCGCCGAACACGTATCGTGCCGGCTTTTGCGGCGCCTCTGGTTCCTGGGGAAGAGCCGCGAGCCAGCGAGCGAATGGGGGCGCGTGGAGATCGATATGTACCTGCTGAGCAGCGACCGCACCGGTCATGATACTCAGCGATAGGGCGTGGATACTCCACCTAGCGGCCCTCGCGCGCAGGAACTCGCCCATTTCCTCCGCGTACCGTTTGAGGCTCTCGCCGTAGTTCTCGCATTCTGTGTAGTAGGCACCCACTGAATACGGTAGAGTCAATCCAGTGTCGACTTCCGGTGCGGCGGCGCGCTCGACGATCTCGTCGATGGCGGCGTCCGGAATCGGCGGAGCGACGACGATTCGAGCGACATTAGGTTCGGTCACTGTGAGGGTGATCTCTGGCTGCGAGCGCTTGAGTGCGTGGAGCTCTGCCTGCGCAGCTTTAAGGGCCTTTTCGGTCGGGTCGTCCTCGTCAATGATTCCGAAACGCTCAGCATCTCGAACCACCGCAACGCCATGTTTGTAGGCTCGCAGCAGCATTCCCGTATCAAGTGTGAGGAGTTGTAGTGTATCCTTTGGGTGCGCCTGAGCAAAGGCAAGAGCGTCACCGACAATACGGTCATCCGCGTCGAGTGGGTTAAGATTCAATGACCGGTAGTCGGGGACTTGCTGCGGAGAGTACACGATCGCTGACGGCGTCGGGTTTCGGATTGCGGCAGCGATTCGCTTTTGGTAGGAACGCGCCCGGCGTTTGATTCGGGCATTGTTTAGGTGCGCTTTTTCATCTAGTTCGTCGATCACGGTTCCAGCAAACACCCAGGTAGGCTCCTGATTGATTTCAAGCAGCGCGGGCGTGAGCTCATGAAGTGGTTTGCCGTGAAGCAGATAGTTGGTGTCCGGCATTATGTAATGGCGTACGTTGCTCATCGGCGCGGCCTTACAGCGCGGACGATTCCCGAAGATGGGCGGTGCGGAGTATCGTTGCGGCAACTCGTGTCATGAAGGACACACTGGGGCTGTATGAGCCGGTTTCGCCGCACCTTGGCCACAAATTTGCTCAATGCTTGCGCCTTAATTCTCGCTGCATTTCACCGAGCGTTCACTCGGTCGTCTCATGGAGTTGCTCAAGAACCGAAAATAGCGCGCTAGCGATGATTAAGAGGCGCATGGCCTGTGTGTCATTTTGCACGTTACGGTGCGCGGATGGGTTACGAGAGAAGCCATAGGCTCCAGCCATCATTTCACGTAAGGAAATGACTTCACCGGTCTCCATGTTATGGGGTACCAGGGGGCCCCGAGATTTGCCACGGATAGCGAAGGCGTCGTAGAACGTATCCTTTGCGTGCGATGTCACGCCGGCCACTTCTCGAACAGCGATCTCAGGCTCTCGAAATGCGGCGAACACTGCTATGTCGGGACGCCCACGCTCAAGATCACCCAGGGCTGCTTCCGCTACCCGAGGGTGCAATAAAGTGCGAGACTCTTGGCTAGCAACCGTAGAGAACGGAGCAGCGGGATCGCTTGCGGCGCGAGCGCCGGCACGTGAGAGCCTAAAGAAGTGAGATCCGAGTTGATTGGGCACGTCGACGAGCAAGCCAGCTCGATCCAGAAAACCAATTCCCTCGGCAACCAGCGTCGCATATTCGTCGCTTTCGAACTGGCCGGCGCCTTGATTGCCCATGCCTCTGGCGAAGTCGCGCGGCACGAAGCCATGAGGATTGCTTTCCAAGTGTCGCGCGACCAAGGGCAGAAAGGCCCGGCCAATCTCATCCGGCTGCATACTCTTAAGTTGCTGCAGTGTCGGTAAGGACGGGTTACGGTGCTGTATCATAACGACGTACCTCACGTGCGGCAGTCCCCCGGCGCCAAAGGCAGTACCACCTCATAGGAGGCCGAGCCCCGCATGCTGTTGCCACTTTGTCGCCGCGCGGACGTAGCCGCGAAACGCGGCGATATTTCGGTGGCGCGTGTGGCGCATCATGTCGCGCTCGGCGCGACCGTCTTGGGTCGCGGTCGTTATCCAGCCTGCGCGAAGACTATGGGCGCCGAAGTCGTCGGGATCGAGCCCCGCAATGCCCGCGAAGCGTTTGGTGACGTCCGCAAGACGCCTGGCTTCAATCGGCCGGGATGCACGTGGCCGTGCCGATCGACAAACCGAAAGAGTGGGCCGCTCTCGATTCCGGCGCGTGCGCGCCACGCGTCGACGGCGCGGACGGCGCAATGCGGCTCGTGGCGAGCGAAGGGAATCAGCACGCTTTCGTGCTGCCCGTCCTGATTCGTCTTGGAGCGCCGCAAGATCACCTCGAGCCCGTGCTCGGCGTCAACGATCGAGATCGTGGCGTCGATCCAGACGATCTCGCTTCGACGAAACGCGCCGGTCCAGGCGAGCAGCATGATCGCGCGGTTACGCACGTCGATGAGCCGGTCGCCGTCGGCTCGGGCGAGGGCCGTGAGCAGCGCGTCGCGTTCGAAGGCTTTCTTTTGCTTGGGCACGGTCCCGCGCTCGTTGCGAATCCCTTTCGCGATCGTCGTGACGTAGAGGGCTTTAGTGGGATCCTCGACGCCGGCGGCGCGGTGCGCGATGCCGATCGCCGTTTGGTGGCGGCGTACGGTACTCGTTTTGGCCGGGCCCTGCTTACGTTTGCGTTCGATGTCCTTGCCGTTGACGCGATACCGGTCGACGACGATGCGCTCGGGGCGGTCGATCATCCAGCGCAAATAGGAGGCCAGCGTCTCGGGGCTTGCGGGGAGCGGCGCACGTTCGGTATCGAGGCACCATGCCACGAAGCTGTCCCAGTCGGCTTGGTAGGCGCGGCGCGTGTTGGGCGCCAGCGCCTTTTCGGCGAGCTCGCGCAGGCGCCGATGCTCCTCGTCGATCGGTAGCGCTCCAGCGTCGCGGGCACGCGCACTCCGTCGAGGTAGAGATCCCCGTCGCGGCTGCGCTGGACGAGACGGCCGGCTCGGCTGGCGCGCTCGGGGGGTGGTTCGTTCACGCGGTCGGTTTTCGGGGTCTTCTGCGCACTCCTAAGGGGTGATAATCTTCGGTTATCAACCCCCAGGCGGTGGAGCCAGCGGCTCCACGACCCGTCTTTGGCGGGGCGGTATGTCGCGATCGCCGGGCGAGTCGGAATCGGGTCGGAGCCGAACTGAAGTCAGCCGAGAAGAAGGCTCGGATAGTCAGCCATCTTTGCGTCAAGCGGGAGAGGCTTGTCCCACCCCGGCGGGTCAAATCGAGAAGACCGGCCCAGTTCCCCCCGGCTACCCGGGCGTACGTCAACACCCATGTCAGGAGACTGCCCCGGCGCCCCCGATTCCGAGCATGTCGCGGGCTTCGTCCGTGGTCGCGGGCTCGCGTCCGACCGCGCGGCCGAGTTCGGCGAAACGTCGCACCACGTCCGCGTTGGTCGGGCAGCCGAGTTCCGGATACGCATAGTCGCCCAGGCCGGGTGCCAGATGTCCGCCCCGTTCGAGCGCAAGGCTCGCCACGTTGAAGAGGTTTCCGTCTTTGCATGCCGCGCTCCACACGATCCGGCGCTGCGGCGGGAAGAAATCGATCAAGGCTTCGAGCCCGCGGTTCGTGCACGGATGCCCGCCGACGATGCCGCCTTCGGTGAGCACGCAAAGGACGTACGCCGGCTCCGCGAGCGCGCCCATGTCGAGCATCGCGCCGACCATGCGCACGAACGGCACGGCCCACACCGCCAAAGACGGCTTGACACCCGCCTCGGTGATGCCCTTTGCCAAGAACAAGCACGTCGCGGTGCTGTTGCGATAGACTTTCGTGTCGGTCTTGAATTGCTTCGCGACGGGATCGTAGGCGTCGATATTGCTCGAACCGGTATCGACGCCCGCGAAGTCGGGCCGCGTCTGGGCCTCCCGGCCCATCACCGTGATATGGGCGAGCCGGTTCTCGTCGTCTTTCACCGTGATCTGGCCGAGCGTCGACTCGATGAGAATGTCGGTGCGGGCGCGGATCTTCGCGACGATTTCGGCGTAGAGTTCGGGCGCGTGGGCCGGTGACCCGTCGGGATGACGCGCGTGAAAGTGAATGATGGACGCGCCCGCCTCGCGGCACTCGGCTGCCGTCCGGGCGATCTCGTCGGGAGTGAACGGGACGTGGGGATTGATCGCACGCGAAGTGTACTCGTTGACGCGCGCGGTGATGATCAGTTTCTCACTCATGCGTGATGCTCACAATCTTGACGAGCGCCGAATCTGCACCTCCACGACCTGCCGCTAGGGCAACTCGTCGTCGTGCAGGCCGAAGTAATGACCCAGCTCGTGGATCACCGTCTCGCGCACTTCGGCAACGGCCTCGGCGCGCGAGCGGGTGACCCGCGAAATGGGTCCGCGAAAGATCGCGATCTCGTCCGGCAGCAACGGCATGTCGTGGCTGCGCTCGGTCAGTGCGACGCCGCGATAGATGCCCAAGAGCTCTCCGTCATCGTCATCTTCGAGGATCTCGAGATCGTCGGCACCGGGCTCGTCCTCGACCGAGATGGCGACGTTCTTGACGGCTGCGTTGAGCCGCGACGGCAACGACGCCAACGCGTCCTCGACGATCCGTTCGAATTCTTCCCGCGAGAGCATTGCCATGGCTCACCCTTCCGGATGCGCGCGGGAGTTCTTGTCGCCGGGTAGGCGCCGCGAGGCACTGCCGCGTTTGCCCGGCGGGGCGGGTTGCAGGGTGCATGGACTTGGAAAATCCGCAGCCGGGGCATCGCCTCGAATTGTACGTCTCACCCGACTGCCCGTATTGCCGTCAGGCGCGAGCCCACTTCGACCGGCTCGGCTATCCGTACGTGGCCTACGACGCCCAGAACGACCGCCGGCGGCGGGATGAGATGTTCGCCCACACGAACGGCAATCCGACCGTGCCGGCCATCCTCGTCGACGGCGTGTACGTGCAATCGGGCTGGGGAAGCCCGCCGCGCGGTTGAACCGTCCACTGACGCACCGGTCGGTGCGTCGATCAGGAATCGACCCGTGATGAAACACTGCGAGCCCGACTTCTCGGTCGCCGAGCGCGAGGCGGTCTACCGCGCGATCGCGAGCCGGCGGGACGTGCGCGCGCACTTCACCGGCGAGGACGTCCCCGCCGACGTCCTCATGCGCATCCTCGGCGCGGCCCATCGCGCGCCGTCGGTCGGGCTCTCGCAGCCGTGGCGCTTCATCGTCGTGCGCGACCGGGCGACGCGGGGCGCCGTGCACGAGGCGTTCCTGGCGGCCAACGCCGCCGCCCGCGAACGCTACGAGGGCGCGCGCGCACAGCAGTACGACGCCCTGCGGCTCGAGGGCATCCTCGACGCGCCGCTCAACATCTGCGTCACGTGCGACGACGAGCCCGCCCGCGGGGCCGGGCTCGGACGCCGGACGATGCCCGAAACGGCGGCCTATTCGACGGTTTGCGCGATCCAGAACCTTTGGCTCGCGGCGCGCGCCGAGGGCGTCGGCGTCGGCTGGGTCAGCATCGTGGAACCGGCGGCCCTGCACCGGATCCTCGCCGTTCCGCCGCCGGTGCGGATCGTCGCCTACCTGTGCGTCGGTTACGTCAACGCGTTCGCCGAGGAGCCCGATCTGGTGCGCGCCGGCTGGGAAGCCCGCACCCCGCTCGCCGAGGTCGTCGATTTCGAGCGCTACGCCCAGCGTCCGTGACGGCGCAAACGGGGCAGGACACGCTTAGCTCGTTGACAATTTAGGGGCACACGACCGGAAGGGGTGCGTATGTCTCGCTTCTCACGAGCGCGCGTGGCGCTGGGCGCGATTTTCGCGGCGCTCGTCGCCGGCGCGTGGCTGCTCACCCCGCTTGCCGCGCAAGACCTTGCCACCAGCCCGAGCCTCGCCACCCGTCCCGGCTATGCGGAGCCGGTCGTCCTCGCCAGCAAGGACGGCGTGCTCGAAGTGACGCTGACCGCGCATCAGGGAGCGGTCAAACTCGATACGGTTGCCGCGCCCGTGCAGAGCTTCCTCGTGTTCGCGTACAGCGTGCAACGCGGGATTGCGTCGAACGGCGAAATGTCGGGCGACGATCTCTACCCCGCGCCGACGCTTCAAGTGTTCCCCGGCGAGAAGCTGATCGTCCACGTCAACAACGATCTGGCGAACCTCACGATTCGCGACTACTACAATCCCGCGTACACGGCGAAGGACCATCAAGTCGCCGTCTATCCTCCGGCATTGGCGGCGTCGCCGTTCAACTTGCACGTGCACGGCCTGCACGTCAGCCCGATGGGCAACTCGGACAACGTGCTGCTCGACATCCCCGCGAACGCCTCCAACACGTACACGTACCACATCCCCAAGAACATGCCGCAGGGCGCGTACTGGTACCACAGCCATCGTCACACGTTGACCGCGATGCAAACGTACGCAGGGCTCGCGGGCGTGCTGATGATCGGGCGCATCGACGGCAACCTCCCGGCCGTGACGCAACGGCACATCCCCGTTCGCAACATGATCCTGCAGTACAACGCCGTGTTCGGCCGCGCCGACGGGCTCGCGACGCTCAACAACGTCAATTGGCAGCAGTACGTCAGCACGCTCGCGACGCCGCGGCCCGGCGAACTGGAGAAGGGGACGTACCGTCCGCTCTTGACGCCCGTCAACTTCGCGGAGGAGAAGAAGGGCGCCCAATGGTTCACGGTTTGGTATACCGGCCCGCTTTCGATCTCCAACGACCGGGGGCGCTTTCAGTTTCTCCCGAGCAACCTGCAAAGTTTCAAGGCCGGCCCCGGGCAGGCGACCGGCACCGACGTCGCGGCCAATCCGGCGCTCCCCGACTATCAGCGCGACGTGCAGTACACGGTCAACGGCCAATTCGAACCGGTCCTGCGGACGAACCCCGGACAGACGGAGATCTGGGTGCTCTCCAACGTCAGCGACTTTGCGTACATGAACGTCCAGTTGACCGAGACCGCGACGGGGAAACATCCGCCGATCGCAATCGTCGGACAAGACGGAAACCCGGCCCCGAGCGTGCACTATCCGGCCACCCACAAGGGCACGCAGCTGCTGATCCCGCCGGCGAGCCGGTTCGCGATCGCGGTGACGATGCCCGCGACCGGAAACTTGATCCTGGAGATGCCGCCGGTCGGCGGGGGCGCAAAGACGCTCGCCAGCCCCGGCGTCCTCTACACGAACGACGGCACGCCCAATCCACCCGCGACGCTCGGGAATATCAGCGTCCTGCCTGCTGCTATCAGCTACGTCGACGGATTCTTCGTCTTTCCGACGCAGACGCTGCTCGAGGCGATTCCGGCCGGCGGCCACGGGACGACGACCGCGTTCACCGCGGGACAACCTCTGCACGCGTATTCGTCGTTCGTCGATCTCTCGCACGTCACGCCTGCCGTGAAACGCACGCTGGTGATCAGCGGCGGGTTCATCAACCGCTTTGCGAACAAGAACGATCCCAAAGCGTTCGTCTACTCGTTCGACGGCAACATGTTTCCCTACATCCCGCTGTTGCAGCCGCGCCTTGGGTCGGTCGAAGAGTGGACCTTCGTCAACCGCAACAACGACGAGCATCCGATCCACGTTCACGTCAACGATTTTCAAGTGGTGAAGTACGACGATCCGACGACCGGCTCGACGATCGTCGACCAGCTGTGGGGCGAGGACAATGCAAACGTGCCGGCCCCCACGCTGGGCGCGGGCGAGAGCGTGATCGCGCCGGGGGTGCTGACGATCCGCACCAAGTTCGAGGATTACGTCGGGACGTACGTGCTGCACTGTCACCGGCTCAACCATGAGGACAACGGGCTGATGGCGCTCGTCAACGTGATCCCGGCGGTCTCAACGTACGCGGTCGCCGTTCCCGGCAGCGCGAACGCGCCCGCCACAGTCAAGGTCTACGACGGCAACGGCGACCGCCTCGTCGCGACCCTGACGCCGTTCCCCGGCTTCGCCGGGACGCCCTCGGTTGCGATGGCCGACGTCACCGGCGACGGTGTTCTCGACCTGGTTGTCGGCGCCGGGAAGGGGATGCGCCCGCAGGTCGTCGCGTACGACGGCGCTCCCGCGCGCGGGAAGGGCGCGTTCCAAACCGAGATCGCGCGCTTCGACGCGTTTGCGAGTGACGAACGCAACGGGGTCAGCGTCACGGCGGCGCTCGTGACCGGCACCGATCGGGCCAACATCATCGTGGGCTCGGGGCCGGGGGTGAGCGACGAGGTGCGGATCTTCAGTTCGAAGCTGCCCCCGCCCGGGTCCGCGCCGGCGGTGTTCTCGAACTTCACGCCGTATGCGAACGACCGCTCCGGCGTCACCGTCGCGTCCGGCATGGTCGACGCGATGTCGGGGCGTTTCAGCATCGTCACTGCGCCGGGACCGGGCGCGCTGGGCCTGATCAAAGTGTTCCGTTACTCGTTGATGACGCCGTACGTGCCGCCGCTGCCCGGCGAGACCGCGGCGCAAACCGAAGCACGCAAGCTGAAGATCTGCGGACCGTTGCTGAAGAAGGGCCCCACGACGACCGCCAAGTTCATGCCGTTCGGCAGCCAGTACCGGGGCGGCATCGCGCTTGGCACCGGTTGGGTTGCGGGCGCGGAAGGCGGCGCGATGAGCATCGTGGCGGGGCAGTCGAGCGGCGGCGGGGTCGTGAAGCTGTACTCGAGCGGTTCAGCCCTCGACGGCGAGCCGCTCATCTATCTCGAGAACCCCGCCGAGCACAGCCACAAGATCGGGTTCCATGAAGTTGCGAGCCTGACGCCATTCCGCGGCGCCGCCGGCGTGCGGGTCGCGACCACCAGCACGACGACGGGCGCCGATCTGCTGGTGAGCGGGATCGCCGGCGGTGACGCTCAAGTCGTGAAGTATCGCCTAACGCGCGCGACCGGGGCGGCGAGGTTGCAGCCCGTGCGCTTGGGGCCGGTCGATTCGAGCCCGGGGATGCAGCCGGCTTCGCTCGGCGGCGACTGAGCCGCGCGTTATCCCGGCCCGGTGGGCGCAGTCGGCGCGCTCGCTTGCGACAGCGCCTCGACCGGCAGCACGGCTTGGACCGTATTGCCGTACGCCGTCCGGAAGACGGAAAGGCGCGGGCACAAGTTGGCCACGATGAAGAGCCCGCGACCGCCGTCCGAGAGGTCGGCCGACGGCGGGAGGCATGGTGCGATGGCGAACGGGGCCCCGGTGTCGGTCACCGCCAGCATGACCGTGCCACAGCCTAGCGTCTCGACGGCGACGTGAATGGGGCCAGGCGCGTGGCGCACGACGTTGGCGACGAGTTCGGTGAACACGAGCTCGGCGGCCGAAAAATCAGATGAAGCCGCACAGAGCGAACGCAAGACCTCGACGAACGCGCGGCGAGAAAAGCGTGCCGCGCCGGCGTCGGCTGCCTGAAACTCCCACCTCATCATACCCCTCGATCCCGGCTGCCCGTACCGCTTTCTACCCCAAATGGTACGGTTTCGTACAATTTTCGCCGGTTTTCAGGGGTGGGCTAAGCGCTCTACCGAACGTATACTGTTCCTCGACGCACCATGCGGGTGCAGCGGCTACGCCTCCGATCGCTTCATAGACTGATCGGCGAGCCCTGACCGAGGTGGCCCATGACGCCGGTCTTCTATGGGAGCGGCAGGAGCGGCACCCGGTCCATGACCCCGATTTCACTCTCCGTCGCGACGGGCAACGCCTTTTTGGATCATCTGCCGGCGGCGATCGTCGATGTGCTGCGAGTCGATATGACGCACGTCGAGCTTGCCAACGGACGCGTCCTCAACGAATGCGACGCCCAGATCCAGACGGTCTACTTTCCGATCAACAGCATCCTCTCCAACGTGCTCGAGATGGCCGACGGCTCGATCGCGGAAGTCGGCATCGTCGGACACGAAGGGATGACCGGGCTGACGATTGCGCTCGGCCGCTCGGCGTCCAACCAGCGCACGATCGTGCAAGTCCCCGACTCGGCGGAGAGCGTGCCGGCCGAAGCGTTCCGCGTCGCGCTTGAAGAGCATCCGGAGTTGACGGCCGCCGTCTTGCGCTACGCCCAGGCGACGCTGATGGCCTCGGCGCAGCTTTCGGCCTGCAACGGCCTCCACCCGATCAACGAGCGCTGCGCGCGCTGGCTGCTGATGGCCCACGATCGCGTCGCCGGCGACACGTTCATCTTGACGCAAGAGTTTCTCAGCCAAATGCTCGGCGTGCGGCGCGGCGGAGTGACGGTCGCCGCCTCGACGATGCAGCGCGCAGGTTTCATCTCATACTCGCGCGGGCGCATCACGATGTGCGACCGTGCCGGCATGGAAGCCGCGGTGTGCGAATGCTACGACGAAGTCGAACGGAATTGGAAACTGCTCACGGGGTATTCGATTCGCAAACACGCCGCGTAGCGTCGCGAATGGGAGGGCGTGGGGCGCACCGAACTTCGACGCATGCGTTCACTCGGCGCTAAGGGGTTGGCTCTAGCCGTCGTGCTGCTGGGAGCGGCGCCCCCGTTGCCGCACCTCGGCGCACCGACGGTCGCGGCCCACGTGGGCGGTACCGTAACACGGCCCCGCATCGAGAATGACGAGCCGATGGTGCCCGCGCCCGCCGCGCCCTCCGTCTCGCCGTTTCTCGAGAAGCTCGGGAGCGGTGATTTCGTCGAGTTTCCCGCGGGCCGGACGACCGTGCTGCTGCCGGCACGGTTCGTGAACGAAACGATCGTCGTCAAGGTGACGATTGCCGGCCAAGACTACGACTTTGCGATCGACTCGGGTGCCAGTTCGATCGTGATCGACCACGAACTCGCCGGCGCGCTGGGGCTGCGAACGGTCGAGAAGCCGCGTCGGTCAAGCAGCGGCGCCTTCGAACGGGCGCAGGTCGTCATCCCGTCGATCGACGTCGCCGGGCTCCACATGCACGACGTGATCGCGAATAGTTTACCCTTTCACTATAAGGTGCCGGGCGAGGCGCACGTCGTCGGCTTGCTCGGCTTCGATTTCATCGCCGGGGTCGTGTTGCACGTCGATTATGCGGCCCAGCGCGTCGAGGCGATCGCGCCGTCCGCCTTTCGGGAGCCGCCGGGTGAAGCATACGTGGTCCCGCTCGACCTGACGGATGGGATCCCGGTCGCCGCGGCGATCGTCGGTGAAGAAGTCGGCAAACACTTCGTGGTCGACACCGGGGCGGGCGGCGTCGTGCTGTTCAGCTCGTTCGTGCGCCAGCACTTCCCCGGCGCGGTCGCCGAGATGAGCGCGGCGACCGAGACCGGCGGTCCGCCCTTCTTGGAGGCCTCGGGCGTGGGCGGCACGATCTCGATGCAATCGGCTCACATCGAACGGTTCAGCTTCGGATCGGTCCGCTTTTCCGACTTCACGGCCTACGTCGCGCGCGACACGCCCGGCATCGCGGACTCCCGCCTCGACGGCGTCATCGGAGCCGACGCGCTCAAATACTTCGAACTCTACTTCGATTACCGCGAACGGCGCCTGGTCCTGGTCCCGGGGACGTTCCTCCACGCGAACGCCGAGAAGCTGCTTCCTTCCCGTCCCGCCGCCCAGTAAGGGCAGCGCCGATCAGCGTTTGGGCCGCGAGTACAGCGGCTTGCGCCGGGACCGTTTCGACGCGCTACGCGCCGCTCGCGAGCGCGCCGTCGAAGAGAACGTCGAGCTGTTCGGCCAGCAGCATCGGGTCGTCCGCGTGGGGGTCAATCCGCGTGAGGTTTACCCTTACGGTCCTCGACAATCTCCAGGGCCTCCGCGGCGTAACGCCGTCGGTGCGAACCCGCCCCTCCATGGAGATATTGTATTTCCACCTGCGCGTCGGGATGCACGGCGGTAACCACGGCCTCCTCGTCTTCGCCCCGCACGATCACGTGATCACCTAAGCGAATCATTGCTACTCCTCTGTGCCCCAGCTGTGGCTCCTCATAGCAAGGTGCGTCGCGGGTTCGCGACGACCTCCTTGGCCGCGTCGACCGGAATCGCGAGCCGCGCCCTTTCGCGGACCGGCGCGTTTCATCGGCGCTCGCAGCCCCGGCTCGTGAAGAATCTGCGTAAGCCGGCGGGCTAGGCGCCGCGGCACCACTCCTACTCTAATGAGCACAAACAGTTATTTGCGATCATACAGAGGAGGAGTGCGACGAGTCGTGCTGCCCCCGGACCCTCGCAGCCCGTAGAGCAGCGGACCCGCTTGCCACCACTGGCGCCCCATGGCAGACCTGGGATGCGCGACCCACTATTTGACGGGCGTGCAGAATGCACTCATCGCGACAGCGAAGGGTTTTCTGCTCGACATGACGCCGCTGATCAAGTACGGGAACGCGTACCAATTGAGGAGGTAGGAAAACGTCGCCGTTCCACCGCTCGCCGGCTCCTGCCATACGACGGTGGATCCCTGGGCGAACGTCACATAGGGCTGCGGTTCGCGTTCCCCGTCCACCAGCAAGACGTGTTTGGCCGCATCCACGGTAATCCGTTCGATCGTCGGCGTCCCTCGATGACCTTGCCGATCGACGACGTTGATCACCGGGCATTTGAGGGTAACCGGCTCAGCCCAAGCCGGTCGAACGGTCGAGGCTGACATCGCCGCGACGAACGAAGCGACGATCACGAGCGTGGTGAATCTGCGCTGCACTCTCCATCCTTCGGCGGATCCGTGCCCCTTCCCGAACGATATTGCGGGCGGCACGAACCCGCCGCAGCCCCCAAACACCTTGCTCAACGGTTTCCGTTGATGTACCATGGGCTCGTGGCGATTCGCGAACGGCCCTGGGCGCCCAACCTGACCGACCTGACCTTCAAGGCGGCCTCTTCGGAGCTGCTCGACCTCTTGCCGCTCCTGAATAAAGTCGTCTCGGCTGTGGGCTCCAACGTAGCCGCACGTTTGGTCGACGTCGACCAGAGCCAGGTTACGCGGTGGCGGAAGGGCGCGCCGATCAGCGCCGAAATGGGGCGCCGTATTCTTGCTTGCTACGACGTCCTCGTCCGCGCGCTACGCCTTTTTCCGCAAGATATCGCCGCGGCTTGGCTCTTCGGCAGCGAGCCACTTCTGGGTGGGGCTCGCCCGATCGACGTCTTGGCCGTTCGTGGGCCGGCGCCGGTGATCCGGGCCCTGGAAGGCATCGAGCAGGGGGCCTACGCCTAGCCTCTACCGCGTCTATCCGCGCCTGCCCGGCGCAGCCGACGGCGATCGCGGCGGGGCGCTGTTCGTTCCTCCGCAGGGCGCCGGGCGCTTCGATAACCCGGGCCGGTTCTCGCTCTTTTATGCGGCGCTGAGTCCCGAGGCGGCAATCGCCGAAGCGTTCGGCCGTCACCCGATCTGGTCCGCTTCGATGCTCTCAGGCCCGCCGACGATGACTGGATCCCGGCACGCCCTTGCGACCGTCGAGTTGGCCGACGTCGAAGTCTGCGATCTCGACGACGCCCGGCAGTTGCTCGATCTCGGCGTGCGCCCTTCCCAGGTCGTCGACCGCGACTACGCCGTCACCCAAGCCCTCGCGCTGCGCGTCTTCGAGACCATGCCGCACCTTGCCGGGTTGAGCTGGTGGTCCTTCTACAATCCGGCCTGGACAAATCGCGCGCTCTGGCGGATGCCGGTCGCCGGCGTGACTTCGGAGGATCTCCGTGTCGAGCATCCCGCGGTGCGAGCCGCAGCGGCGTCGATATGCCGCGTCGTCCGCAGGTGAACTTCGGCCATTCCGGCCGATCCCGAGGGCTCAACGGCCCGGCGTAATGGCCCTTACCGCTCGAACGCCCGAGCTGATGTAGAGTTGGGCGCATGAGCACCACGACGCTTCCTATGCCGGCCGCGTTGGCCGCCCGCCTGACGACTACCGGCACCGCAATCCTGCGCTATGGCCTGGTGGTGATTCTGCTCCTCATCGGGGGCTTGAAATTCACCCACGCGGAAGCCATGGCGATACAACCGCTGATCGCTCACAGCCCGCTCATGTCGTGGTTGTACGCGCTCGCCGACGTCGACACCGTTTCGCGCATCATCGGCACGACCGAGATCGTCTGCGCGCTGCTCATCGCGTCGCGCGCCTTCATCCCCATCGCTTCTGCGTTCGGCAGCGCGATCGGTGTGTGTACGTTCCTCGCGACGCTCTCGTTCATGCTCAGCACGCCGGGCGTGTGGGACCCGGGCTTCCCGGCGCTCTCCGCGACCGGCAGTTTCCTCATCAAAGACATCGTGTTGCTCGGCGCCTGCGTCTTTACGGCGGGCGAATCGCTTGCGGCCGCGCAGGCGCGCGCATGACGATTGCGTTCGGTCGCGAGATCTGCGGCGATACGCACGACGCGACCAAGCGCGAGTGGCTCCTCACCAACGGCATCGGCGGCTTCGCGAGCGGAACCGTCGGCGACGTGCTCACGCGCCGCTACCACGGGCTGCTCTTCGCGGCCCTCAAACCGCCGCTCGAGCGCACCCTTCTTCTCGCCAAGCTCGACGCGACCGCCACCTACGCCGGCCACGACTACGCGCTGTGCGCGAATCGCTGGGCCGACGGCACGCTCGCGCCGCAAGGCTATCGCGAAATCCAGCAGTTCGTCCTCGCGGGCAGCACGCCGGCGTGGACTTACGCGTTCGCCGACGTGCTGCTCGAGCGAACCGTGTGGATGGAGCAGGGTGAAAACACGACGTACGTGCGGTACACGCTCCATCGTGCGAGCGCGCCCGTCTCGCTTTCGCTTCGTGCGCTGGTGAACGCGCGCGATTACCACGCGCTCTCCCATGCCTACGACGCGGCCGGCCGGGTGTCGATCGACGGGCGCGCAGCGCAGGTGCGCATGTACGACGGCGCACCGACCCTCTACCTCACCAGCGACGGCGGCGAATTGCGTGACGGCGCGGGCTGGTATTACGGCTTTCGCCTACAGGCCGAAACCGAGCGCGGGCTGGACGACCTCGAAGATCATTACCATGCCCTCGATATCGTGGCGACGCTCGCGCAAGGCGAGTCGCTCACCGTCACCGCATCCACGCTACCACAGAGCGCCGGTCGCGACACGCTTGGCTCGCTGAACGCTCGCTCCGAGCGCGATCGCGACCTCCTCGCGGCTTGGCACGCCACACGGCGGTCGCAGCAGCCCGCGCCGGAATGGATCGCGCAACTGGTTCTCGCCGCCGATCAGTTCGTCGTCGAGCGGCCGACCGCGGCCGGACCGGGACAGACGATCGTCGCCGGCTATCACTGGTTCGGCGATTGGGGCCGCGACACGATGATTGCGCTCCCGGGTCTCGCGCTCGTGACCGGACGGCCCGCGGTCGCACGCGACATCCTCACGACGTTCGCACAGTTTCTCGATCGCGGTATGCTCCCCAACCGTTTTCCGGACGCGGGTGCGGCGCCGGAGTACAACACGGTCGATGCGACGCTCTGGTTCGTCGAAGCGATCCGTCGATACGACGAAGCCACCGGCGACCACAGTCTCGCGGACGAACTGCTTCCGGCGATCGATGAGATCGTGCGGTGGCACCGCGAAGGCACGCGCTACGACATCCGCGTGGATCAACGCGATGGGCTGCTCTATGCGGGTGAAGAGGGCGTGCAGCTCACGTGGATGGACGCCAAAGTAGGCGACTACGTCGTGACGCCCCGCATCGGAAAACCCGTCGAGATCAATGCCCTCTGGTACCGCGCGCTCCAGACTGCGCAGGCATTCGCGGCGCGGCGTAACGCCGCCGCCGCTGCCGAGTATGGCGCCCAAGCGGACCGTGTCCGCGAATCGTTCGGCCGCTTCTGGAACGAACGGACCGGCTATTGTTACGACGTGATCGACGGACCCGCCGGGCTCGACGCGTCGATCCGGCCGAACGCCGTCATCGCCGCTTCGCTTCCGGGTACGCCGCTCACGCTCGCGCAACGCAAGAGCATCGTGACGGTCGCGGCGCGAACGCTCGTCACCTCGTTCGGCCTTCGATCGCTGTCGCCGGAGGATCCGAACTACGTCGGCCGGTACGGCGGCAACCAGTACGAGCGCGATCGCGCCTATCATCAGGGAACGGTGTGGCCGTGGCTTCTGGGCCCATTCGTGAGCGCGCACCTCGCCGCGTTCGGCGACCGCGCGACAGCGCTCGGCTTCTTCGACGCGATCGGGTCGTTCACAACCGCCTACGGCGTCGGCACGATCGCCGAAATCACCGAAGGCGACGAGCCGTTCGATGCGCGCGGCTGCATCGCACAAGCGTGGAGCGTGGGGGAGATTCTCCGCGCTTGGCACGACATCGAGTCAACCGGCGCTTCGAAGCCCAAGCGCCGGATGAAAGCGGCCACGTGATCCCGTTGTTCATCCTCACGCTGATCGCGACGCTCGCGCCGGCGGCGCCGGTGCCGCGCATCGACGCGATCGCGATCGTGGTGCGCGACCTCGACGGTGAGAGCCGATTCTACACGCAGGCACTGGCCTTTCGCCGGTTGAGCAGCGCGGCCATCACCGGTGGTCGCGTCGTTCGCTTAGCCCTTGGCGACCAACGCCTGGACCTGGTGCACTACGATCGAGCGGGCACGGCGATTTCGCCGGGCGCTCGCAGTGACGACCGCACGTTTCAGCACATCGCCATCATCGTGAGCGATATGCCGCGCTCCTGGGCGCACGTCGAACGCTTCGGCATCCGCAAGGTGTCGCCGGCGCCGCAAATCTTGCCACGTTCGAATCCAGCCGCCGGCGGGATCGCGGCCGTTTACTTCCGCGATCCCGAGGGGCATCCGCTCGAGTTGCTGCACTTCCCGGCCGGGAAGGGCGCACCGCAGTGGCATGCCGCTGCGCCGCTCTTCTTGGGCATCGATCACACGGCCATCGCGGTCGACGACGTGCAGGCCTCCACGCGCTTTTACGCGCAGCTTGGGCTCGTCGTCCGCGGTCACAGCGATAATTTCGGGATCGAGCAAGCCCAGCTGAGCGGCGTCCCGGGCGCACACGTGGCGATTACGGCGGTTCGCTTCGCCGGCGCGCCAGGGGTGGAATTCCTCCATTACGTCACGCCGGTGCGGCCGCAACCTGCGGAAACTGCGCGACCGTACGACCTGATCGCCACCCGCACGCAGGTTCTCGAACCGAACGCCTCCGCGCTCTGCGCCGCATTCGTCGCCGCCGTGCGCGAGCCGCGCGGCTGCCTGGTCCGCGACCCCGACGGACATTTGGTCGAGATCGCTCCGCCCTAGTCCGCGCGTCCTGCCCGCGTAAGGACCATTACGGCAGGCCCGCGCTCGCGGCCGTATGATACGCGGAGCACTTGCCGCCGTGACAAAGGAGCTTCCTTGAAAGCCGTCGCCGTCTTTCCCAATCCCGGAGCGTCCCGTTCGAGCCTGATCGAGATCGATAAGCCGACGCTGAACGGGGCCACGTCGGTGCTCGTTCGCGTCTCGCCGTCGGCGTCGACGGCACCGACAAAGAGATCCTGGCCGGCGAATACGGGTCGGCCGCCGCCCGGCTTCGACTATCTGATCACCGGCCACGAAAGCTTCGGCATCGTCGAGGAGGTCGGCGCCGACGTCGTGCGCGTTGCGCCCGGCGATTACGTCGTCGCGACGGTGCGCCGCCCCGGCAGCAGCATCTACGATGCGATCGGGGCCCAAGACTTCACCCTCGACAGCGTCTACTTCGAGCGCGGCATCAACTTGCGTCACGGCTACCTGACCGAGTACTACGTCGAAGACGAAGAGTTCTTGACCGTCGTGCCGCCCGGGCTCGGCAAGGTCGGCGTCCTGCTCGAGCCGTGCAGCGTGGTCGAGAAGGGCATCGCTCAAGCGTACGAGATCCAGCGCCGCTTGCGCGTGTGGCGGCCGCGCACGCGCGGCCGTCCTGGGCGCGGGCACGGTCGGCCTGTTGGCGACCCTTGCCCTGCGCTTGCGCGGCCTGCAGGTGCACACGTTCGCCTCGGCCGCGGAGCCGAACAAGAACGCGGGCCTCATCGAGGAGATCGGCGCCCACTACCACTCCGTCAAGGAGCTGCCGTTCGCCGGCAGTTCGGCGCAGTTCGGCGCGTACGACATCATCTTCGAGGCGACCGGCTACGCGCCGCTGGCCTTCGAAGCGATGGGCGAACTGAACAAGAACGGCGTGCTCGTGCTCTCCAGCGTCACCGGCGGCAAGCACACGATCGAGATCGACGCCGATAAGATCAACCTCGAGTTCGTGCTCGGCAATAAAGTGATGGTCGGCACCGTCAACGCGGGCCGCGAACATTTCGAGATGCGGCGTCAACGACTTCGCGCGGGCGCAGCTCACCTGGCCGGATTGGCTGCAAAAGCTGCTCACGCACCCGGTGCAGGGCCTCGAAAACTACGAACAGCTCATCGAGACGCTCACCACCGGCGAGGGCGTGATCAAAGTGTACTGCGAGGTGTCGTCATGACGTACGACGTCGTCATCGTCGGCAGCGGCGCGGGCGGCTCGACGCTGGCGCATCGCGCTCGCCCCGACCGGTGCGAACATCCTGATCTTCGAGCGCGGCGACTACCTGCCCGCGCAGCAAAGACAACTGGAACGTCACCTCGGTCTTCGTCGACGAGAGCCTACACGACGCAGGAACACTGGCTCGACAAGCACGGCAACCCGTTCCGGCCCGGCAACCACTACTACGTCGGCGGCAACACGAAGTTCTACGGCGCCGCGCTGCTGCGCTTTCGCGAATCCGACTTCAAGGAAACGGCGCACGCCGGCGGCGTCTCGCCGGCTTGGCCGATCGGCTACGCCGACCTCGAACCGTACTACACGCGAGCCGAGCACCTCTATCACGTCCACGGCGAACACGGCGTCGATCCGACCGAACCGCCGGCGAGCGCAGCCGTACGCCTATCCGCCCGTCTCGCACGAACCGCGCGTCGAGGAGTTGGCCGCCGATCTGAGCAAGC
Organism: Vulcanimicrobiota bacterium; assembly: GCA_963749395.1. Lineage (GTDB taxonomy): Bacteria > Vulcanimicrobiota > Vulcanimicrobiia > Vulcanimicrobiales > Vulcanimicrobiaceae > CAVVMT01. Next base: position 112,858 of record CAVVMT010000011.1, on the reverse strand, counting down.
TCGGCCTGCATCCGTTCGCGTCTGCCGGTGGGAATCATGCTCGACGAGCGCAACCGCGGAGGCCAGCGCGTGCATCCGCTGCGAGACCTGCGACGGGTTCCCGTGCCTGGTCGACGCCAAGGCCGACGCGCACGTCGTGGCGTTGCGCCCGGCCCTGCAGCACGCCAACGTCTCGCTGACGACCAACGCGTTCGTGAAACGCTTGGAAACGAGCGCCAGCGGCCGCGAAGTGACCGACGTCGTGTACGAACGCGACGGGCGTCGAGGAACGGGTGTCGCGGTCACGTCGTGGTCGTTCTCGAGCGGCGCCGTCAACTCGGCGGCGCTGCTGCTGCGCTCGGCCAACGAACACCATCCGAACGGCCTCGCCAACGGCTCCGGCGTCGTCGGCCGCCACTACATGGCGCACAACAACTCCGCGATGGTCGCGCTCTCGAAGCGCCCGAATCCGACCGTGTTCCAGAAGACGCTCGGCGTGAACGACTACTACTACGGCGACGCCGACTTCGCGCATCCGATGGGCCACGTCCAGATGCTCGGCAAGTCGCAGGCCGACATGTTTCGCGGCGACGCCAAGTTCGCGCCCGAAGCAGTGCTGCAACAGATGGCGACGCACGCGCTCGACTTCTGGTTCACCTCCGAAGATCTGCCCGATCCGGAGAACCGGGTCACCCTCGAGCGCGACGGCACGATCCGGCTCTCCTACACCGAGAACAATCTCGAGGGCCATAACCGCCTGGTGCAGACCTTCAAGAACAACCTCGAGGGGCTCGGCTGCGAGTCGCACCACTGGCTGCCCAACGCGGTGTACTTGCGCAAGAAGATTCCGGTCGCCGGCGTCGCGCATCAGAACGGGACGGTGCGCTTCGGCCACGATCCCGCGACCTCGGCGCTCGATGTCGAACTGCAAGGCGCACGAGCTCGACAACCTCTACGTCGTCGACGGCAGCTTCTTCGTCTCGAGCACCGCGGTGAATCCGGCGCTCACGATCATGGCGAATGCGCTGCGCGTCGCCGACGTCATCGCCGCGCGGCTTGCGGGCTGATCGCAGGCACCGGCGGTAGCGTGCAGCGGAAGATACAGGGCGCGCCGCCGGTGTGATTGAGGCGGCCGCAGCGGACGGCGCGGCGGCCCCTGCGCGTTAACGAAAACGACGCCGCGAGAAACATCCCCAGCGGCGGCGCGGTGAAGTAGATCCAGATCGCCGTGAAGTCGTGGCCCAAGAGCGCGGAGGCGAGCGTGCGCGCCGGATTCATGCTCATCCCCGAGTACGGCGCTTCGAAGGTGATGAACAGCGCGACGAGCGTGCCCGCGGCGACGCCCGTGAAGCGCGCTATCGGGCGGGCGCGTTCGACACCGTCAGCACGACGCTCATGAGCACGAACGCGATGAGCGCCTCGGAGAGGAACGCCGCCGGCACGCCGCCGGGCATCGGTTTCGTGACGATCGCGTTTGCCGGCGGACCGAGCAGGAGCGAGCCGGCGAGCGCGGCGATGAGCGCGAAGCCGAGCGCGCCGCCGGCGAACTGCGCGAGCACGTAGCCGAGGCCGTCGACCGCGGTGCATTTTCCGCAACCCCGCGAAGGTGAGCGTGACGCTCGGGTTGAGGTGCGCGCCTGAGCGCGCGCCCCACGGCGAATAGACGATCGCCATCGCGGTGAGGCCCATCGCGATCCCGAAGAGCGCCCGGCCGGCCGTGTCGTGCTGCGCGAGCCAGCGCGCGAACGGCGCCGGCACGAGTTGCAGCGCGACGGCCACCGCGCCGGCGACGAACATGAACGTTCCGAGCCCCCAAGCTTCGATGGCGTAGTGACCCCAGTGCAGGGTTGCGCGCGCGTTTACCACGGCTGGTTCCGCGGCCAGTAGTGTCGCAATGGGCCTTCCTCTCCGGCCCTACCATACTAGCCGGGGGACACGGTCCGTCATGTAAGGTCGCACACGAACGCACCGCCGTTTCACGACACGGCCTACGCCTCGCACGTTGTCGTAAGGACCATTACAAGCCGCGCGCGAGTTCTCGGTTAGGCTTTAGCCCATGGCAGCTTTACGAATGTTCCTCGCGACGATCGTCTTCGCATCCGTCCTCGCGCCGGCGAGCGCTGAACCGACGCTCCTCGTGAAGAGCGTCCGGTCGATCGACATCGTTCACCACACGGTCGTACTGCCCGTGCACAAGGGCATCTCCAACGGGAAGACCGTTTGGTACATCCTGACCGACGTGTCCGACGCGGCCGCAGCAAAGACGCGCGGTCTGTCGTTCGCGCCGCTCTTGGCCGGCGTCGGAACGACGATGAAGGTCACTTTGAGCGGCGAGACGTGGGCCTTCCCCGCCGCGCCGGAGTTCTCGGACGCCCGCACGTTCACGCCTGGGCCTGCCGGTTTCCCGCCGGCCGCCGCCGCACCGGGCGCCACCGCGCCCAAAGACTACTCCCCCTTCGTCACGCTCGCCGCTTCGCCGGCCGTCTACAACGCGCCGATCGTCGCGACGGGTGACGGGCCGTTCGACGTCACGACACATCGCAATACGGCGGGCCGTGTCCTCGCCCTCGATCCCGCCGCCGGTACCGTCACCCTGCTGCTGGCCGACGGGTTTGCCGGCGGCAAGCACGTCTACTACATCAGCACTGAAGCATCCGATCCCGGCGCGGCGACGATCGAACGGGCCACGTACACGCCGTCGATCGGCGCGTCGCCGCCGGGGGCGCGGCTGCGCATCATCGTGATCGTCAACGGCCAGGGGCAAGGGTTGCAGTATGCTGCGCTGCATGGGAATCTGAGCCTGGCGGCCACGACCGCGACCAGCGCGTCATTGGGCACGTCGCTGAACATCCTCGGGGGGTTGCCCGCGGCGACCCCGGACGGCGGCGTCTACGATCCGCTTTGGAACGTGGAGGTCGGCGTGTGGTCGGCGGCCGCCGTCGATGCCAAGAAAAACGTGCTGCTCACGAGCGCCGATGCCGTCACGAACGCCGTCGAGGCCAAACTGCTGACCGGCCCCGACGGCAAAGCGTTCGGGCCGGCCGGATTTGCGGTGAACTGCCCCGTGCTCGCCGTCGGCGACGCGACACCGTAGCCGAAGCACCCCACCGCCGCCGGCCCCATCGCTCGGCGTCCAGCGGCGGCAAGAACGCGGCGGCGCGCGGTGAAGTCACACCTCATGTTAGTTCTCGACGATAAGCGTGGCCGGGCGGCTGCCCTCGCCGGTGTCCTGGTGACGACTTGGCTTTTCGACCGCGCGAAGCGGCGCACTCGCGCAGCGGACGGCGCCGAGGGCACCCAGGCCGAGCGGCCGCTGTCGATGTTCGCGACGCTCGCGATGCCGGCCGCGGGCGCGCTGATCGGCGTCGCGGCTTACGCTCTCTACCCCTACGTCGACATGGTCGCGCAGAGTCTGCAAGAGAAGCGCTAGGGAGGCCCTTCAGCCGAGCGTCGTGCCGGCCGCGTTCTCGAGCAACGTCCACGCCTGCGGCCCGAACGTCTCCTTCCACCGCGCGTAGTACGGGCCGAGCTTGGCCCGGATCGATGCGTTGTCCGGATCGTTGAAGACCAACCCTTCGCCCTGCAAGGTCTTGGCGTACGTGCTCTCGCCCGCGATCCGGTCTTGCTGCTCGAGCAGTGCGTATTTCGCCGCGTTGCGTTCGACGATCGCCCGCAGGTCGGGGGGCAGCGCGTTCCACGCGTCGAGGTTTGCGGTCAAGAAATAACCCGACCACATGTGATTGGTCAGGCTGACGTACTTGACGACTTCGTACACCTTGAAAAACTGTACCGCGTCGAGCGGGAGTTCGATGCCGTCGACGAGATGCGTTTGCAGCGCCGTGTACATTTCGGCGGCGGTGATCGACGTCGGCGAGGCGCCGAGCGTCGTGAACAGATCGACCGGCATCTTCGCGGGCGGCGTGCGCATCTTCAAACCCACGAAGTCGGCCGCGCCGTTGATCGGCTTGTTCGTCGTGTTCATGTGGCGCATGCCCAGGCTCCAGCGCTTCTCGAACGCGTAGAGCCCCTTCGCCTGAAAATCCTTGCGCACGTACGCGCCGAGCGGACCTTCCATCGCCTTGACCGCCGAAGGCGCATCCTTGAAGGCAAACCCGATCGCCTCGATCGCCGCGACCGGGACGACTTCGCCGTAGACGGTGTCGAGCGTATTGAGGAATTGGATCGCGCCCGAGCGCAGTTGCGAGAGCATCGCGAGCTGGCCGCCGAGCTGGCTATTCGGGAAGACCGTGATGACGAGCCGGCCGTTGCTCTCCTTGGCGATCGCGTCGGCCATTTCGACCGAACGGACGTGCAAGGGATACGTGGTCGGAAGATCGTGCGCGAGCTTGTATTCGAACTGCGCGGCCCGCGCGGGTGCGCGCATGACGTTGATCGACGCGAGCGTCGCCGCGGATGCGGCCAGGAAGCGCGCCCGGTTGGCGGTGCGATGCGGCATATCTGCCCCCTCCGGTATCGGTGTGCCAAGGCCTGCTTCTTCTTCATTCGCGCACGACGACCGTTTCCGCCGCCTGTGCTCCGGGCTCGACCGTGACGAGTGCCGCCCCGGAGCGTCGTTGGCGACGTGGCGCGCCGCGCCCCTACCAGCGCTGCGTGCGAGCCTCCGTTCGCAGTGTTTGCCGGTGGCCCGGAGAAGAGGCCCTCATACTTGCCTGGAGATTTCTATTGCCTCGATCGCCGAAGCGTAAAAAGGCCGCTGCGGAGCGCGTTGCAACTGCCGTCCAGCCGTCGTCACGGGAAAGGGACAAGCTCCTCAAGCGCGCGCGCAGACTGGCCGGCCAAGCCGACGCCATCGAGCGCGCGATCCTCGCCGACCGGACGTGCTTGGAACTCGTGAATCTGATGGTCGCGACGCGCGGCGCGCTCAACGCCCTGATCGTCGAGGTCGTCAGGGAGCACGTGGTCGATCACGTGGTCGACCCGAGCGAGCATGGGAACGCGCGCGGATTGGCCGCGCAGGAGCTGCTCTCGATCCTCAAGTCGTATATCTAGCGATACCCCATACCCGCCGGGGGTATATTGACGGATCGGGGCGCGTGCAGTACTATACCGGTAACAAGCCACCGCCGGATGAAGGCGATACCCTAACGCGGTTGACACTCGGACCGTACGACGGCGACAGTACTGGCACGAAGCGGCGCGGGCCGTAACGATGAAGGGGTAAAGGCGATGACGGTTCTCGGTTCCGCGCGCCCGTTGGGCGCGAAAATTGCGAATTTCTTCCGGCTCCGCAGCCTCGGCACGGGGCTCGACCGGCGTTCACTCGACGCGGCGAACGACATGCTGCGCGCGGGGCAGCCCGCGCCTGGACACACCTTCCGGCCCTGGGGTCTCTACCTGCGCTGACTGGCCGCGTCACGCGTGGGGCGGATCGCGACCACCGCGATGTCGTCCATCGCGCTGGCAGGTCCGGCCACGTCCAGGAGCGCCTGGCAAAACTCATCTAGGTTGCCTGCCGCCGCGCTCGCGGCGGCCTCCCTCAAGCGTTCGAGGCCGCGGTCCAACGGCTCGGTGCGGCGCTCGACGAGCCCGTCCGTGTACAGCACGAGCACGTCGCCGGGCGCGAGCGTGAACGTATACGAACGCGTCGAGGTGCTCTCGACACCCAGCAGCGCACCCCCCAACGGAAGGAAGCGCGTACCGCCGGAGCCCACGATCAGCGGCGGCAGATGACCGGCGTTGGCGAGCTCGCACTGCCCCGTCTGAAGGTCGTAGACGCCGCAGCATACCGTCGCGGTGTAATCGGGATGGAACTGCAGCAAGAGGCGGTTGAGGCGGTCGAGGGTCGGCGCCGGCCCGTGTCCGTCGAGCGCGTACGAGCGAATCCCGGTGCGCAGTTGCGCCATCACCGCCGCGGCTTCGAGCGAATGTCCGACCACGTCGCCGATCGCGAGCACGACCCGGCCGGCGTCGACGGAGAAAATCTCGTAAAAGTCGCCGCCGACCGCGGCGTGCTCGGTGCTGGCCTCATAGCGAACCGCCACGTCGAGCCCGGGGATCGCCGGCAGCGCGGCCGGGAGCAGGTGGCGCTGGAGCGTCAGTGCGATCCGTCGCTCGATGTTGTAGCTGTGCATGTTCGCGATCGCCGTGCTCGCGGCGCGCGCGAATTGGCCCAGCAGAGCCACGTCGGTGTCTTCGAGGATCGGCGAGCGTCCGGGGCCATCGCCGACGCCGATCAGCAGCACGCCGCGATGACCGTTCGGATCGGTCAGTTCCGCGGCCAGGTACGACTGCGCTTTGGAGATCTCCGCGAGCGCCCCCAGGGACGATGCCGGAACGACGGTGTGAGTTGCCGCCAGCCGGCGCATTGCATCGACCGTTTCGGTCTTCCACGTGCCCGTCGACGGTTCGGCATGCGGCGCCGCGGTCACGCGCACGCCGATGTCCTCGATGACCAACGCCACGACCGCGATCGCGTCGAAGAGCCACGACGCTTCGCGGGCAATCGTCGAGATCAGCCGCTCGATGCTCGTCGCGCCGTTGACGGCGAGCGTCGCGTCGTTGAGTTGGCGCAAGCGTCCGGCCAGCCGCGAGGCGGCCCGCTGCGCCTCGGCGCCGCGCAGCAAGGCTTGGACGCTCGCCAGGAGTTCCTCGCGCTCGATCGGCTCGACGAGATATCCTTCCGCGCCTCGCCGCAGACCCTCGGAACGATCGGCCGGCGCGATGGCCGTGGCCGAAACGTGCAAGACCGGCACCGCGCCTCCGTTCTTCTGCGCCTTGATCTGCTCGCAGACTTCGTAACCGGTCATGTCGGGCAAGTTGATGTCGAGCACGACGAGGTCGACGCTTTGCGCGGACGCGATCGCGAGTGCTTCCGCACCGGTCGTCGCTTCGATCACGTGGTAGCCGCTACGGCGCAGCCACGTCGCTACGACGTAGCGGTTGCTCTCCATGTTGTCGACGACCAGGATCCGTCCGGCATAGCCGGGTTCGCTCGCGAGCCGCACGTTAGGCCGACACTTCCGTCAGCAGCCGCACGACGCGCTCACGGTTGACGTTGGCCTTCGCGAGCAGTCCCGCCGCCGCGCCCAGCGTCGCGCGATGCGACGCGCCGAGCTGCGTCGAGGTGACGATGACGACCGGGATCGCCTGCAGTGCCGGATCGGCGCTGATCGCCGCGAGCACGTCGGCTCCGTCCATGTCGGGCATGCGCAGATCGAGGAACGTGACGTCGGGCCGCACGACGCGCATCAAACGCAAGCCCTCGCTGCCGTCGCGCGCCTCGACGACCTTGTCGACCGCATCTTGCAGCATCCCGCGCAACGCCGTGCGGAAGCCCTCGTCGTCGTCGATGATCAACACGGTGCGCGGTTTGCCGTCGCGGCGCTCCCGCCGCCCGGGGCTTTCGGCTGCGGCGAGTAGCGGCTGCGACTCGCGCGGAATGGTCACCACGAACACGCTGCCCACGCCCGGTTCGCTCTGCAAGGACATCCGGCCGCCGAGCGTCTGCACGACGCGCCGGGCGTACGGAAGCCCGAGACCCGTTCCCTTGTGCTCGGCCTGCAGCGGTCCGCGCACTTATAGAACTCCTCGAAGATGCGCGACTGATCGGCGCCCTCGATGCCGATGCCCGTATCGGCCACCGCGATTTCGATCTCGTACGGCGTCACTTCGCTCGCCGACATGCGCACCGAGCCGCTGGTGGTGAACTTGAGGGCGTTCGTCAGCAGATTGCGCAGCACTTGGACGAGCAGCGTGCGATCCGACTCGACGGTGAGGCCGGCCGGGCGCCGAGATCTCGAGGTCGACGCCCGAACGCACGAGTGGGCGCAGCGCGCCGCGCAATTCGGAGAAACTTCACCGAGATCGACCGGGCCCGGCACCGGTTCGAGCCGTCCGGACTCGCTTTCGCGAGGTCGAGCAGCTCGTTGACGAGCCCGAGCAACTCCGCCGACGATTTGCCGATCAGCTCCAGCTGCTTGCGCTGCTCGAACGAGAGGGGATCGCTGCCTGGGTCCAACAGCAGACGCGCCAGTCCCAGCACCGAATTGACCGGCCCCGAAGCTCGTGGCTCACGCTGGCGAGGAAACGGCTCTTGGCCTCACTGGCTTCGTTGAGGCGCAGCGTCTTGTCGTCGAGTTCCGCGTAGAGCGCCACGACGCCGCGATTGGTCTCCTCGAGTTCGTCGGCCAGCTGCGCGTACATGGCCATGACCCCGCGGTTGGTCTCTTCGAGTTCGGCGTTGAGCCGCGCGAGTTGCTCGTCGTGGTGCTGCAGCTGCTCGAGGGTCGCGATCAGATCGCGGTTCTCCAGCCGCAGTTCGTCGAGCGGCCCGGGAGTCGCGGAGCGCGCCATCAGCCGGCGCAGCTCCTTGATCCGGCGCGCGACTTCGGCTCCCGTGCCGCGCACCCGCAACGTCACGTTCATCCGGCCGGGCTCGGGCGCGTCGGCGACGATGACTTCGTCCACCAACTTGCGCGCCGCGCCGAGCCCGGTCGCGCCGTTCCCGCGCCGGCCGTTCACGGCGCGCGGAAAGCCGGCGATCTCGATCGTCAACGTTCCGTCGGGAGCAATCGCGAAGACGGCCGTAGCGGAAACGCCGTGCGCGACGACCTCGCGACCGAGTTCGCTCAACGCGGTCGCGATGCGCACTTGATCGGCCTCGTCGCGTCCGACGGCGGCCGCGGCCGCCCGTCCGCTCTGACGGAGCGCGAACACGTCTTCCGGGGCGCCGATCGCCACCCGCGCGACGGATTCGGCGGTCACGACGCTCTGGCGACCATGACCGAGGCGTCGTCGTGGCGTATGCCGGCATCACGGATCAGGGTGGCCGCGATGACGCGCGGGTCGCGCGTCCGCAGACCCGGATAGGCGGCGAGATCCCACTTCGACGTCAGGCCGTCGGAATGGAGCACGACGATGGCGCCGGGGGCAGCCGGCTCTCGACTTCGCGGATCGCCTTCGTATGGCTGCCGACGATGCCGGGGCTCGAGACGAGCGCGTGCCGGCGGTCGCCGTCGTCGATCCATCCGGCCACGTTGCCGACGCCGGCGAAGGTGAGGGTCGCCGCCGCGGGATCGAGCCGCGCGACCGCCATCGCGGCGCCGCGCGTCGAGCGGACGATCCCGTTGAGCCGCTCGAGGGTGCGCGCCGGACGCTCGTCGCGCGACTCGGCGGTGAACGCGCGTGCCGCCTCGCGCGACGCCACCGCGGCGAGCTCCCCGTGTCCCAGGCCGTCGGCGAGCAACAAGCTCGTGACGCCGCCGGTCGTGCGTTGCGCGCATGCGTCGCCGCAAACCGACTCGCCGCTCATCGGCCGGGTCAGCGCGGCGAGCGCAGGCCGCTGCGGCGGCGGGACGCCCGGCCAAAACGTCGCCACGATGACGGTTCCGCGTCCCGGGACCGAATGGACGTCGAACCACGTCGCGAGCCGCATCGCGGCACCGAGCCCGATCCCCAGCGTGCCCGCCGTCGTGTGGCCGTCGCGCGCCGATGCGCCGAAGTCGGCAATGCCGGGTCCTGCGTCGATCGCGACGAGCTCGACCGCGGCTTCTTCGCTCGTGCGCCGGATGCGCAGCACGACGTTACCGTTGGAAGCGTGACGGTACAAGTTGGTCGCGAGCTCGGTCGCGGCGATCGCTACTTCGCCCGCGCGATGTTCGCGGAAGCCCAGGTCCTTCGCCAGCGACGTTGCGGCGCGGCGGACGCGGCCCGAAGCCGCAGCGTCCTCGACTGCGATCCATTCGAGGTCTTCCGCGAGCGCGCTCAGCGCGTCCACTTGGTGACCGTGATGCGCGTGCCGCGTCCGACACCGGTGTCGAGATCGAAGACGTCCACCAGGCGACGGCTGCCGGAGAGTCCCAGCCCGAGCCCCCCGGCGGTCGTGTAGCCGCCCGACATCGCGAGCGGGACGTCGGGGATGCCCGGTCCGTCATCGACGAAGGTCGCGCGCACGCCCTTGCGGCCACGGTCCTGCACCAGTTCCAACGTCGCGCTGCCGCCGCCGCCGTGGATCAGCGTGTTGCGCGCCAGTTCGCTCGCCGCGGTGACGACCTTCGTCTGATCGACGATCGAAAGTTTGGCCTGCAGCGCGAGCGCGCGAACGGCCTGGCGCACGCGCACGACGTCCGCGTCGCTGGCGATCTCGAGGCGTTCCGGCGGAGCGGCCGGCGTGCTAACCGTCTGCACGGCTCGCGACCGGCGCCCCGGCGCCCGGATCGTGCTCGGCTTCTTCTTCGGCCGCACCGTCCGCGTTAGTGGCCTGGAGCATGTCGAGCGCCTTCTGCGCGTTGAGCGCGGTCCGCACGCCGCCCAGCGTCAGCCCGAGTTCGGCCAAGGTGATCGCGACGGCCGGACGCATGCCGACCACGACGGTCTCCGCGTCGAGCACGCGCGACATCGACGCCATCATCGCGAGCATCCGGCCGATGAAGCTGTCGACGATCTCGAGCGCGGAGATGTCGATGACGACGCCGCGAGCAGCGGTTTCGACGATGCGATGCGACAGGTCGTCTTGCAGGGTCAGCGCGGATTCGTCGCTCAGATCGACTTGGATCGACACGAGCAAGAGTTTCCCGATCCTGATGATCGGGACTCGGTCGGTCACGGCCGCCGATCGATTCGGCGTACCTCCAGTCCCGCGCGCTGCAGCGTCATGCGCAGCGCGTCGGCAAGGGTTGCCTTGGTGGGAATGTCGCCGAACTCGAGTCCGAGGCTGACGATCGTCTGTGCGATCTGCGGGCGGATGCCCGAGATCACGCACTCGGCGCCCATCAACCGCGCGGCGACGACGGTCTTCATCAAGTGTTGGGCGACCTGCGTGTCGACGGCCGGCACGCCGGTGATGTCGATGATCGCGTGCGCGCTCTCGGTCGCGACCAGCGTCTGCAAGAGGCTTTCCATGACGACTTGCGTGCGCGCCGAGTCGAGCGTGCCGACGAGCGGCAGGGCCACGATGCCTTCCCAGAGCTTCACGACCGGTGTCGAGAGCTCGAGCAACTGCTCGGTTTGGCTCGCGATCACCGTTTCGCGCGCCTGCGAATACGTCTCGAACGTCAGCAGCCCGAGCGCGTCGACGAGCTTTGAGAACGTCGCGAAGTCGGCCGTCGCTACGGCGTCGCCTTCCGGAATGACCGAGACGACGGCCTCGCGCAGCGCGAAGATCGCCGACGCCGTCTCGGAGGGCGTGAACCCGCGACGCGCGCGCGCGCGCGAATACTCGCCGACGAGGGCGCGCAATTCATCGTACGCCGGATCGTCGAGCGCAAAGATTCCCCGCCGGATGCCGGTCGCCAGAGCGTCCCAGATCGGCGCGAGATCGGCCTCGCTTTCGGCCGCACTGATCCGGCCCGACGACGACCGCACGCCGGCTGCCATCCATGCGCTCCCAATGCGTTCGCGCTGATCGTCGACGATCGTTTCAAGACGTCGTGCGCTAGTCTGCAAGCCCCACCTCGATACGTACTGTCACTGCCAAGATATTGCCGTGCCTTTTGGCAGGCCCGACTTCTTGCCGGCCATTTCGTCTCCTTTACATCCCCATGCAAGCGCCGACTTCCACTAAGCGTGCGCAAGCCCGCGACGCAGCGGCGTCTTGCACGCAGGCCGAGCGAGCGTGTTTGAACGGCATGCAAGTGCGATAACGAAGCGGCATGCGCGCCGCGATCATCGCCCTATGTTGCCGGCTGTCGTTCGCCGTTCCATGGCTTTTGTTAACGACACATTATGCCGGCGCACAGAGCGCCGCGACGCCTTCGCAGCCGGCGCCGGCGCCGATTTTCACGTACGCACCGACGCCCGCGCCGACGTTGCCCGCCGGCAAATCCTTCGCGTACGGCGGGACGCTGCGCGCGTACGAGTTCTATCGGACGAACGGGACGCAGAACGCGACCAATCCCAATCGCCAAGCCTTCAATGCGGGCGCAGCGCTGCATCTCGAATATCATCTCGACGACAGTCACGTCTACGTCGCGACGACGTATCAAGGCGCGTATCCGTTCGGCGCCAACGGGCAGCAGCCGCAGCTCAACTCGAGCGTCGACAACACGTTGCCGGGTTTTCCGTTGACGACGTTCGACGAAGCCTTGGTCGGGTATTCCAACGGCTACGTGCAAGCGAAGATCGGCAATCAGATCATCAACACGCCGTGGGCAAACGCATCCGACACGCGGATCAAGCCGGTCGCGTTCCAGGGCGCGAGCATCGCGGTGAACTTCGCCCCCGGATGGACCGCGACGTTCGACGACATGATCCGCTTCGAGAGCCGCACGAGCTCGACGTTCGGCCGCTATACGCTGCTCACCGCGCCGGTCGCCGGCGCCTCGAACGCCCTGACCCCCGCCTCCGCGCAGATCGACACCGGGGGCTTCGTCATGGGCGGCCTCTCGTATCAGTGGCGCAATCGCTTCGAGTTGGCCGCGTTCGACTACGACTTCGAAAGCCTCGCCAACATGGTCTACGTTGAGGGGCAATTCAACGCCGCGCCGCAATCGAAGGCCAATCCGTTCGTCGGCGTGCAGTTCGCGAACGAGACGAGCGCAGGGCCGGCGTTCTTGGGCACGATCGACAATCAGACTGCCGGGCTGCAGCTCGGAGCGACGGTCGCGAAGAATCTCGTGCTCCAGGCGAGCGGCGACTATGCTCCGTGGCGGAGTGCGACCGTCGCCCTTTCCAAGTGCTCGGCGGCGAGCGGAGCTAGCACCGGGTATTTCTTGCCCGGGGGCGGCACCCCGGACTGCGTCGCGACCGGGCCCGGGACCGCGACGATCTATTACGGCGGCATCGCGTCGCCATACACGGACTCGTACGCGACCGACGTGCTCTACACGACGTCGATCTCCCAAGGAATGGCCGACCGGCGCAGCGCCGGGGTGAGCGAGAAGCTCGGGGCGACGTATCAGCCCTTCGACAAGCGGCTCCGGCTGATCGTTTCCGAAGCCTGGTACAACTACACGAACGGAGCCGGCGCGAATCTGACGCGCGAATTCAACGCCGACGCGACGTACTTCCTCAATCACGTTCGCCCCGGGCCGTATCACGGTCTCTCGCTGCGGTACCGCTACGCCGACCGCACGCAGCCGACGCTGCCGTTCGATTTCAAGTACAATCGCGCGCAGCTCGAGTACGACTTCTAAGCCGCAGGCGGGGGTTCGGGGCCCCGTGCTCCAATCAGTCATGCCAATGGAGCCCGCCCGGCATCCCGATCCGTTCGTGGCCGACTTCGCTGCGTACCTGAGTCTCGAACTCAAGCGCCTCCCGCGCACGGTCGTCGAGTATACGCGCGACATCGAGGTGTTCGGCGCGTTCTTGCAAGCGCGCCACGCCTCCAACGAGGACGGCACGCCCTATCGAGGGCCGTTCGGCGACGCGTTCGTCACCGCGACGCCGTCCTCGGTGCGGCGCTTCGTCATGAGTCTTTCGGCGAAGAACTACAGTGCGGCGGCCATCCGCCGCAAGCTGGCGGTCTTGCGGCGGTTCTTCGCGCTGCTCAAGCGCGACAACGTACGCCCGGACAATCCGGCCGCCGACATCCCCAACATCCGGTTGCCCAAGCGGCTCCCCAAGGCGCTCAACGTCGACGACGTGATGACCCTCATCGGCACCAAACCGCTGGCCGGCGCTCCGGAACCGATCTGGCGCCGCGACGTCGCGATGCTCGAATTGCTCTATGCGAGCGGGATCCGGCGCGCGGAACTCGTCGGGATCGACGTTTCCGATGTCGATTTCCGTGAAAAGACGATCCGCGTGATCGGCAAGGGCAACAAGCAGCGCTTGGTCTTCTTCAACGAAGCGACCGCGGCGGCGCTCGAAGCCTACCTGCGCGTGCGCCCGACGTCGGCCGACGGAGCGCTCTTCGTCAGCAAGCAGCACCGCCGCTTGAGCTATCAGCAAGTGGGGCGGGTCTTCGCGCTCTACGTGAAGCTCAGCGGGCTCGAGGGCAAGATCACGCCGCACACAATGCGCCACTCGGTGGCGACCCATCTGCACAAGAGCGGCGTCGACCTGATGACGATCAAAGAATTCCTCGGCCACGAAAGCATCCAGACGACCCAGATCTACGCCGAGATGAGCATGGACCACGTGCGGCGCAGCTACGACGCGCACCACCCGCGCGACCGTTACGACGAGTGACGTGAACCTGCTCGCGCTGGCGGTGGCAGTGTTGCTCGCCGGCATCGCGCCACTGCCGCCGGTCGCCGGCGACGATGCCGGGCTGACGCCGGCTCAGGTCGTGGCGGCTGCGCGGACGCGCTGGTCGCGGTACGGCCTGCCGCCGTATCTGGAGTACGACGTCGATCTCGCGGCCGCGCAGCACGCGCGGTCGTTCATTCGCGAGCTGCACGTCGCGGTGCGGACGAGCGACCATGCCGCGATCGTCACCGAAGTCAGCGCGAGCGGCAAGGCGCCGGGCGGCGTCGCGCCCGACCGGCAACGCTTCTTCATCGACGAGAGCTTCGGGCTGGTGCGGACGCGCGTCGCTTTCAGCACGCCCGCGCCGGAAGCGACCGCGACGCTCGGCGTGATCGGCCACGTCACCGCGCTGTCGCCGTCACCTTACGACGTGACCTCGCTCGGCGAGGCGACGATCGGCGGAGCCGCGGTCTATCACCTCGCCCTTCGTCCCCGCAGCGACGCCGACCGCAACATCGTGCGCGAACTCTGGGTCGACGAGTCGACGTACGACGTCAGGCGCCTCGTCGCGCGCCCGTACGAGCCGGTCGGGCCGTTTCGCGTCCACTACTCGCTCGTCGTCGACTACGGGCCGGTCCTGGGCACGTGGCTGATCACCGGCGCGCACGCGGAGGGCTCAGTGCACGCGGGTCTCTTCTCCTATAGCGGAGCCGGCGACGCAACCTTCGGCAACGTCACCGCACCGGCCGCGGTCCCGGGGCTATAGCGCCGGCGCGTCGCGGTGGAAGCGCGCGCGCAGCACCGAACCGGGCTGCTCGTAGACGTCGACGAACGAGCGCAGGATCCGGCCGGTCGCGCCCCACACGTGCATCGCCCCGTAGTCGAAGTGCCACGTCTCGACCTCGCGCCCGTCGACCAGTTCGAAGCCCGCGTGCACGCCGCCGGGCGCGACGATAAGCCGGAGCGGGACCTCGAACACCTCTGCGATCTCGTTGCCGTCGAGCACGAACGGGCCCGGAGCGATCGTACCGACGAACGGCGTGATCAGGAACCCGGTGCGCAGACTCTCCGACTCCGGCAGGCGCATGACGATTTCGACCCGGTCGGGCGCGAGGCCCAACTCCTCTTCGGCTTCGCGCAGCGCCGTCCGCAACCGGTCGTCCTCGTCTTGCGATTCGACGACGCCGCCGGGAAACGCGATCTGCCCCGCGTGCCGGCGCATGTGCGCGCTGCGCCGGATGAAAACGACCCGCGGCTCGGGCCCGTCGAGGATCGGCATCAAGACGGCCGCGGGGCGCAAAGCGCTCACGCGACGCCCAGCCGCGCGCAGACCGCGCTGCGCACCAGGCTCGGGGGCACCAGGCCCTCATCGAGAACCGCGTCGTGGAAAACGCGACAGTTGAAGCGCGCGCCGAGCGCGCGCTCGACGTCGGCCCGGAGCGCGCGAAACTGCTCGAACCCGAAGAAGTACGCGGTCGCCTGACCCGGCATGATTTCGGTGTAGCGCCGCAGTTCTGCGGCCGCGGTGGCGGGCGTCAAGCAAACGTCGCCGGTCAGGATGCGGGTCGCTTCTTCCTCCGTCATCGACCCGGCGTGCAGCTCCGGATCGATGAACGCGCGCGCCGCCCGCCAGGCTCGCGATTGCAGGGTGGCGAGCTTGCCTTCGACCGGCATGTACGGCTCGATCAGGCTCTCCGCGTAGAGCGCCCACCCTTCGGCGTTGACCGAGTTCAGCGCGAGCGCCGACCTCGCGAGCGACATGCTGCGATCGACCAACGCCCCGAGTTGGAGCTCGTGACCCGGGCGTGCCTCGTGCGCCGCGATCGGCCACGACAGTGCCCCGTAGGTGAAATCGGTCAGTCGTTGCGCCGGGGCGCCGGCGCTTGCCGGCATCACGGTCGGCAGCACGAATTCGCCGTACTCGCCTTCGTTTTCGATCAGGCGCGGGAGGCGCAGATGGGGCGCCGGGACGACCGCCGCTTCGGCGGCGGTCGCAAGCCGTACGATCGCCGGACGGTTCGGCAGCGAAACGAGCTGCTCGCGGCGGATGATGGAGTCGATCTCGTCGAGCCGCGTGCGATACTCCGTCAAGATCGCTTCGCCCTCGAGTTGCTCGGCACGCAGCGCGGCGATCGCCGCCGGATAGCCGCCGGCGGCCGGCCAGCGGCGCGCGCGCGCCACCGCGCCCGCGGCATCGTGCATTTGCTCGCGCAGGCCGGCGAACGCGCGGCGCGCGCGGGCGGCCAATGCCGACGGCTCGTCGTCGACGCCGACGAGGCGCAGGGTCGCGCGATAGAGATCGCCGGGGAGCGCAAACGTGTCGCGGGCGCGCGGCAAGACTTCGCTGCGCACGAAGGCTTCGTAGATGGCGAACTGTTCGCGCAGCCGCCCGAAGGCCACGTCGTAACCGTCGATGGCGAACCGCTCGAACGACGCCGCGACGCCGGCGAACAGGATCGGCGCATTGGCCAGATCGCGTTCGACCTTGCGCCGGTACGGCCCGGTTCCGCCGCCGGCCGCGAACGCCGCGCGCAGCCTGCGTTCGGCCGCGATCGGCAGCGCAGTCACTCCCGGCGCAAATCCCGCGTAGGCGCGCAAGCGGCGCACGGCCGTGCGCCGCCGGCCGGCAACGGTGCGGTCGTCGAGCAACGGCCGCATTCCGTCGTAGACGATCCGCGCGACGTCGACGTACGGCAGCAGCGTCTCCGCCTCGGCGCGCAAGGCCGCTTCGCGCCGGCCCGCGACATCGATCAAGACATCGAGGTCGCGGGCGACGCTTGCATCGCCTTCCGACGCCCGCCGGCTCTGCAATTCGCGGAGCGCCGCGGCATAGGCCTCGGCGACCTCGTGCGGAGTCAAACGCAGATCGGCGACGCGCTCGTCGGCTTCCGACGCGCCGAGTTCCGACGCCGCTTCAGGCGCAGTGCGCATCATCACGTCCAGCAGCAGTCGAGCGTTCGCGTCGCTGCGGGCGATCGTCGTTTGGCCCATCTCGCGCGGCTTCGTCGGCATAAAACGCAATCACTCCGTAAGGAGAGATTGCGGCGACCGCGAACGAGACGGGTCAATGGAATTTCACCATCTGCGCGATCGCGCGATCGCGGAGTTGCTCGGAACGAGCCGGTTACGGCGCTCGGAAGTCGTCGCCCTCGATATGGACGACGTCGAACTCGAGCGCCGGTTGATGCGCGTCGCCGGTAAAGACGGTCGCGAGCGGGTGATCCTGATCAACGCCGTCGCGCTCGCCGCGCTCCGCGAGTATGTCGCCGTGCGTCCGGTCACGAGCGATCCGGCCTTCTTCGTGACGCGCCACGGCACGCGGCTGACCAGCGTCGACGCGGCGGCCCGCTTCGCGGTCTCGCCCGCCGACGCAGCCGTCGCCGCACTGCAGATTGCCATGAACGTCCCGCTCGAACAAGGACGCCTGCCCTACGACGAAACGGCCGTGCTCGACCGCGCGCGCGAACGCTGATTCGCTCAAGAGGTTTGGGCTGCTAGCGCTTCCCGTGCTTTGATCAACCGCGTGATCGCGTCGTTGTACGGGGTCGCAACGCCGGCCCGGCGTCCCGCGGCCACGATCGCGCCGTTGATCGCGTCGATCTCGGTGCGGCGCCCAGCTGCGAGATCGTCGGCCATCGAACTGCGCACGTCACTGGTCGCGTCGATCACCTCGCACACGTAGCGCCACGCATCGTCGAACGGCAACCGGATGCGCAGCGCGCCGGCCACGGCGGCCGCTTCGGCGAGGATCGCACGCGCAACCTCGGCCGCGTTCGGGTCGCGCGGAATCGCCCCGTTCTCCGCGTCGAGCAGGGCGCTGAGCGGATTGATCGCCGCGTTGGCGAGGAGCTTGCCCCACAGATGCGGACGGATGTCGTACACGACGGTGGCCCGCATCTGCCCCGCAGCGAGCAGGTCGGCGACGCGCTTGGTCCCATCGTCGGAAGCCCCGCGCGCTCCGAGCACCGTCGTGCCGACGCCGAGCCGCCGCACCTGCCCGGGTCCGAGCACGAGCGCCGCTTCGGTCGTCGCCCCCATCACGAGCGCGATGTTGCCGCCGAGCGCGGTCTTGATGGCCTCCTCGTTGCCGAGGCCGTTCTGCAGCGAGACGATCGGCGTCTCCGGATTCAGTTTGCCGGCGAACGGACGCAGCGCGCCGAGCGTGTCGGTCGGCTTGACGAAGAGAAACAGCGGGCTCGCCGCGTAGAGTTCGGCCGGCGCGGCCGTAGCCCGCACGCCGCGCGGGGGCGCGCCGTCGAGCTGCAAGCCGTAGGCTTCGATGTGCTCGACCACCTCGCGGCGCACGTCGAGCAACACGACCTCGTTCGCCGCCGCGAGATGGTAACCGAACAGCGTGCCCGACGCCCCGGCGCCGATGATCCCGATGGTGGCCGTCGCTCTGCCCCCCTTCAGTAGTAGTAGCGGTAATGCCGCGTACCCACCCGCTCGCGAAACACGTAGATGAGGAAGACCCCGGCCAAAAATCCGCCGATGTGGGCGAAGTACGCGGTTCCCCCGCCCTGATCTTGCGCGAGCTTGCTCGAGAGCGACCCGAAGCCGTTGACGAACTGCACGACGGCCCAGATCCCGATCACGAGCACCGCCGGGAGTTGCAGGAAGAGCGGAAAGCAACCGATCGGCACGACCGTGTTGATGCGATTGGTCGGGTAGGTAACGATGTACGCGCCCAAGACGCCGGCGATCGCGCCCGACGCCCCGATGCCGGGGACGTGGCTGCCGGGGTTCATCAAGATCTGCGTCAGCCCGGCGATGACGCCGCACAGGAGATAGAACGCCAAGAACTTCAGGCTGCCGCACAGGTACTCGACGTCGGGCCCGAAGACGAACAAGAAGAGCATGTTGAACGCGATGTGCAGCACCCCGCCGTGCAGGAACATCGAGGTCAACAACGTCGCGTATACCGGATCGGGGCTCGGCGGCGCGAGCTGCACGCCGTGGGTCACGTTGTACGGAATGGCCGCATAGGCGCGCACGAAGGCATCGACGTCCGGCGCCTGCATCTCGAGCGCGAACACGTACACGTTGAGCGCGATCAGCGCGTAGGTGACGATCGGAAAGATCGGCAGCCTCCGCGTGTCGTCCCCGAGCGGGATCACCTCGCCCGGCCGATGAGAAAGAACGTGCTACCGAGGGCGGCTCGAAGGCGCGAAGCGCCGAGAACGCGATGGGTTGCGGCGTCGAGACCGCAACCCTCTAGAATCGCGTGTCTAATCCGAAGACCGAACGGCGGCCGGTGTGCGTGATGTCGCGCTCGCCATAGTAGACGCTGATCCCCTTGTAGAGCTTCAGCCGGCCGTATCCGTCGAGCGTCGGGTGGCGCGGGTTGTAGATCGCCGTATCGAGGCCGAAGCTCCCCGGTTTGGTCCCCGTCTGGGCCGAACCCATGAAGCCGAGCGTCGAGTAGATCACGCCGCCGCCCAAGGAGAAGTTCGTATTGAGCCGGCTGACGCCCGCGAAGTTCCACGATGTGTTCTGCCCGATGTCGTTGGCGCCGACGTAGAGCGACGTCTTGCCGTTGGGGAACAGGAACAGGTTGAAGTCGGTCTGCGGCCCGCGGTCGGGCGTGTTGAGCAACGGCGAGGCGTTCGTCCCCTGGTAGTAGGGCGACAGGTAGCTCTCGCGGATGTCGACGCTGACCAGGCTCCGCGTCGCCTGCGCGACCTTCTGCTTGATGATGTCGCCGATGTTGAACGGCGAGGGCGAGAGGGTCGAGGCCGGTTGTCGTACTCCGCTCGGATTCGCGCCGCTCGGCGGCGGCGCCGCATTGGGCGGCGGGGCGGCGCCGCCCGGGAGCGGCGAGAGCACGGGAGCCGGCGCGGCCCCCTGGTCGACGCCGTACACGGAGCTCTTCGCGCCGAGCTCCGCCAGGAGGTAGTTGACCTTCTGGCTCGTCGCGTCGAGGTTCGCGACCGTGTCGCGCAGCTGCGCTTGCGTCTGCGGATTTCCGGAGACCGTGCGCAAGTCTTCGGTGATCTGCGCGATCGTGGCCGCCGTTTTGGCGATCGACTGAGTCGTGTCGATCAGGTTCTGGCGCATCTGCGGGTTTTGCGCGAGCGACTTGAACGAGTCCATCGTCTCGTTGAGCGAGACGGCCGCGGAGTCGAGCGACGTCAGCAGCGCGGTCAAACGCGGCGCGTCGGCTTGGGTCGTCGCGTTGAGCGTCGAGGTCATCTGGTTGAGGTTGTTGCTGGTCGCGACGAACTGCGCCCCGAGCTGGCTCGAGAGCTGGCTGGCATTCTGCGCGAACTGCCGGAAAGTCTGGTTGGCGCTGATCGTCAGCTGGTTGGCGTTGTCGAGGGTCGACTGCAGCGTCGCCAGCAGTCCGGGCGCGCGCTTGTTGAGCGCGTCGAGTAGCTGCGAGAGGGTCGCCAGCTGACCCTGGCCCTGTTCGAGCAGGTCTTGCAGCGTGATCGGGTTCGTCCCGGCCGGTTGCTCGTCGATCGGGAGCACTTCGCGCGGGAGGATCGCGATCGCGGTCGGCAGCGGCGCCGGGCCGCGGCTGGGGGCGAAGCGCTCCGGCGGCGGCGGCGCGATGACGAGATTCGGCTCGCCGGTCAACGGCGCTTGAATGATGAAGCGCGAGTTGCGCGGGATGTCGACGTTGCCGCGGATCGAGAGGATCACGTCGACGCTGAAGTCGGGCTGCAACTGGATCGAATCTACCGTGCCGATCGCGACCCCGCTCTCGAGCACTTGCGCGCCGGCGCGCAGCCCGGCCGCGTCGCGAAAGTGGACGCCGACCTTATAAGCCCCGATGCGCGCCGGCAAGTCGGCGATGTAGAAGCCCATGACGAAGAGCGCGACCAGCGCGATGACGGTGAAGACCCCGACTTGAGCCTGCCTGCTCATGCCGCCCGACCCGTGCGCCGGCGTTGCGTGGTGGACTGCGGACGTCTCATTGCTTGCCCTCTCATGCTACAGCGGGATAGGCCCGACCTCGCTGCCCTGCAAGAACTGCTGGACAATCGGGTTGATGGACGCCCGGAGTTGTTCGACGGTGCCGTAAAAGATGATCGCGCCCTCGAAGAGCATGGCGACGTAGTCGGCCATCATGTAGATGCTCTGCAGGTCGTGCGAGATGACGACCGCGGTGCCGTTCAGGCGCTGCCGCAGATGCTTGATCATGTCGGTGAGCAGGTGGGTGACGATCGGGTCGAGCCCGGTCGTCGGCTCGTCGTACAGCACGAGGTCGGGGCTGTTGACGATCGCCCGCGCGAACCCGGCCCGCTTGAGCATGCCGCCCGACAGCTCGGCCGGCAACCGCTGCTCGACGTTCCCCAAGCCGACGCTCTCGAGCGTCGCCTTGACGGTCTTGTCGATCTCGGCCTTGCCCATGCGCGTGTTCTCGACCAGCGGCAGGGCGACGTTCTCGTGGATCGTCAAGCTATCGAAGAGCGCCGCGAACTGGAAGGCGAAGCCGATCCGCTGGCGGATCGCGTTCAGCTCGCGCTCCGAACTGTGGCAGATGTCGCGCCCGTTCATGTAGACGTGCCCCGCGTCGGGCTTCTGCAGCCCATTGAGCAGCCGCAGGATCGTCGTCTTGCCGGCTCCGGAGAGGCCGATCACGCAGGTGATCGCGCCTTCCGCGATGTCCAGCGACAAGTTCTGAAACACGACCTTCGCGCCGTAGCGGATGTGGACGTCGTCGATGCGGGCGAGAACTTTTCGATCGCTCAAAGCACCGCCTCAACCAGTTTGGAACAGCACGTACGAGAGAAAGAAATTGAAGAAAAAGATCAGGATGATCGAGATGACGACCGCGCCGGTCGTCGCCTTGCCGACCCCGGCCGCGCCGCCGCGCGTCGCCAGCCCCTGATAGCTGCCGATCAACACGATGATCAGCGCGAAGATCACCGACTTGAAGAGCCCCTTGAGGATGTCGACGAAGTGCACCGTCTGACGCGCCGAGGCGATGAACGAGTCGTACGAGATGTGCGCCATACTCTGGGCGATCATCATGCCGCCGATGACCGAAACCAAATCCGCCAGCATCGCCAGCAGCGGCAGCATGACCAGCAGCGCCAAGAGGCGCGGCACGACCAGCATGCGCACCGGGGAGAGCCCCAGCGACCGCAGCGCGTCGATCTGTTCGGTGACGACCATCGAGCCGAGTTCGGCGGCGATCGCGGCCCCGGTGCGGCCCGCGACGACGACCGCCGAGAGCAGCGGGCCCAATTCGCGCACCGTCGTGTACGACACGACGCCCCCGAGCAAACTGCCGACGCCGTACTTGACGGCCTGCAGGGCCGATTCGAGCGAGAACACCGCCCCGGTCGTGGCCGAGGTCAGCAGCACGATCGACCACGACTGCACGCCGAGCAGGTACGCCTGATTGATCGTTTCGACGAAGCGGATCTTCAGACGGGCGAGGAAAAACGAAGAGTCCGCGAGCAGAATCGCGACCCCGCCGACGTACTCCAGGAAGCGAGACGTCCCGACGCCGACGTCCTCGAACACCTTCATTCGCGGCTCAGTTCCGCGATGGCGGCAAGGACGCCTTGCGTCGCCTCGACTCGCCGGGCGGCGACGCCGCGCTCGGCGGTCAGGTTGTACTGGCGCTGGTAGAGCCGTTCGAGTTCGCGGTCGACGTCGCGCAGATGCGTCTGCGCGTCGCGCGCGAAACCGTCGAAGTAGCGTTTGACCGCCGCGAGATAGCGCGCCACGTCACGCTCGCCGGGTTCCCCGCGCTCGAGCGCGCGCTCGATCTCCTTTTGGGCGCGCAGCAGGGCACGGTCGCGCACGTAGAAGCTGGCGACGGTCGCGACCAGCCCGCGCACCCCCGCGGGGAGCGGTTCGGGCACGGTCACGGTGGCGACCCGAGGGCGGTCCGCTGGACGACGAAGAGTTCGGCGATCCCGGCTTCGGCCAGGGCGAGCATCGCGTCGAGTTCGCCGCGGGTGAACGGTTTGGCTTCGGCGGTGCCTTGGAGCTCGACGAACCGCCCGTCGTCGGTCATGGCGACGTTCATGTCGACTTCGGCCCGGCTGTCTTCTTCATACGGGAGATCGAGCCGCGGCGACCCGTCGACGATCCCGACGCTGACGGCGGCGATCTGACCGCGCAGCGGCCAGGACGGCTTCTGCGGGTCGAAGTCGCGCCGCAGCGCCGTCGCGAGCGCGACGTAGGCGCCGGTCACGGCCGCCGTGCGGGTCCCTCCGTCGGCCTGAAGCACGTCGCAGTCGAGCAGGATGCTCCGCTCCCCGAGCTTCGCCATATCGGTCACGGCGCGCAGCGCGCGCCCGATGATCCGCTGGATCTCGTGGGTGCGGCCGCCGATGCGGCCTTTGGCCGACTCGCGCGCGGTGCGCTCCTGGGTGGCGCGGGGCAGCATCGCGTACTCGGCGGTCACCCAGCCCGTCCCGCGCCCGCGCATCCACGGCGGCACCCGCTCTTCCAGGGTCGCGGCGCACAGCACCCGCGTGTTCCCCATCGTGATGAGGGCACTGCCCTCGGCATAGGCCAGAAAGCCGGTCTCGATCGACACCGGCCGTAGTTGATCGGCCGCCCGGCCGTCGGATCGCATCGAAGTTCCGCTCCCCAGTGGCATGCGAGCCGGAACATTCGCGCCCGCGGCCCGAACGCTTCTTCACCTGGAGGCGCAGGCAAGGCTATCCCGGTATGGTGGAAAAGATATTTCCCAAAGCGCGCCGCTTTGCGGATGCTCTTTCTGAAGGAGATTTGCCATTCGGGTTCCATGGCCGGCCCGGCTTACGCCCGACGCCGTCGCGAAGTTCTACGCGCAAGGATCGTGGCGAGCCGAGACGGCAGTCGACGCGCTCGAGCGGGCCGCCGCCGAACGCGGCCAGGTCACGGCGCTGGTCGACGACGTGCGCCGCGTCGACTTCGCGGGTTACCTGCGCGAGGCGCGTGCGCTGGCCGCAACGTTCGTGCGGCTCGGGCTGACGCGCGACGACGTCGTCGCGGTGCAGTTACCCAACTGCGTCGAGTTCGCAATCGTCATCAACGCGGCGATGATCGCCGGGATCCCCTTCTGTCAGTTCCATCACGGCTTCCGCGCGAAGGAAGTCGAGTTCGTGTTGCGCTTCGGCGAGGCGCGGGCGATCGTCGTGCGGCGCGAGCACCGCGGCTTCGACTACCTCGCAATGCTGCGCGCCCTGCGCCCGAAGCTGCCCAAACTCGAGTGGATCGTCGCCCTCGGCGACGGCGCGGATGCCGACGTCGTCGCGTACGCCGACGCGGTCGCGCGGGATCCCGACGCGCTCGAAGCCGCGGCGCTGGCCGCCCGCCGCCCCAAGGCCGACGACTTGTGCCGCATGGCGTTCACGTCGGGGACGACCGGCGATCCCAAAGCGGTCGTGCACTCGCACAACACGTCGAATTCTACCGCCCGCTCGTCGGCGCGCGACCAGCGCATGAGCGCCGAGAGCGCGATGCTGCTGTTCTTGCCGGTCGGCTTGAACTGGGGCATCGGCTGCACGATGCAGTCGCTCTTCTCCGGCGCCAAGCTCGTGTACATGGATCGGTTCGACGCCGCCGAGGTGCTGCACGCGATCGAGCGCGAGCGCGTGACCCACTTCGCGACCGCGCCGGCAAGCTTGATCGCGCTGATCGAAGCGGCCGAGAAGACCTCGGCCGATCACGCGTCGCTCGAAGTGATCGTCACCGGCGGCGCGTCGTGTCCGGTGCACGTGTTGCGCCGCGCCCAGGCAACGCTGAGCGGGCACGTCGTCGAGATGTACGGCATGCTCGAGAGCGGCGTACAGACCCGCACCTACCTCGAGGACGACCCCGAGTCGGTCGCCGGCACGGTCGGCCGGCCGGCGCTCGAAGCCGGCGTGCGCGTCTGCGACGGTGCGGACCGCGAAGTCGCGGCCGGGACCGTCGGGCAG
Organism: Vulcanimicrobiota bacterium; assembly: GCA_963749395.1. Lineage (GTDB taxonomy): Bacteria > Vulcanimicrobiota > Vulcanimicrobiia > Vulcanimicrobiales > Vulcanimicrobiaceae > CAVVMT01. The sequence goes on along the minus strand of CAVVMT010000011.1, from coordinate 87,920 downwards.
ATCGAATGTTTCGGCCCCTCGGTGATGCTCGGCTACTACAACAACCCGGCGGCGAACGAGCTCGCCTTCTCGGCCGATGGCTGGTTCCGCACCGGCGACCTCGGCGTGTTCGACGAGCGCGGCTTGCTGCGCATCGTCGGCCGCACGAAGGAGATGATCATTCGCGGCGGGGCCAACATCTATCCGCGCGAACTCGAAGAAGTGCTCTTCGAGCATCCGAAGATCGCCGATTGCGCGGTCGTCGGCGCGCCCCATCCGCGGCTCGGCGAAACGGCCGTCGCCTGCGTCGTGTTGCGCGAGCACGAGAAGCTCGCCTTCGACGAGTTGATCGCCTTCCTGCGCCCGCGCGTCGCGCAGTACAAGCTGCCCGAACGCCTGGTCGTGATGGACGACCTCCCGCGCACGCCGACCGGTAAAGTGCAAAAGAACTCGCTCGCCGCGCTGATCGCGAGGGCGTGATGGAACTCGGATTGCACGGCAAGGTCGCGATCGTCGGCGGCGCGAGCCAAGGAATCGGCTTCGCGATCGCGCGCGAGCTGGCGCAAGAGGGCGCGCTGGTCACGATCGCGGCCCGCAAGGCCGGCAAACTCGAGGAGGCCGCGGCGCGGATCCGCGCGGAGACGGGCGGGCAGGTGCTCGCGGTGCCCGGCGACTGGACGAAGCCGGACGATTGCGCGCGCTTCGTCGACGCGACGGTCGAACGCTACGGACGGCTCGACCTGCTCGTCAACAACGACGGCGCGCCGCCGCTGGGCGAGCTGGTCGCGTTCGACGACGTCGCGTGGCAGCGCGCGATCGAGCGCAACTTCCTCTCGGCCGTGCGCATGATCCGCTTGGCGGTGCCGCACATGCGCGCCGCGGGCGCCGGGCGCATCGTCAACATCACCGCGAGTTCCGCCAAACAGCCGATCGCGCACTATGGGCTCTCGGTCGCCACGTGGGCCGGCCTGCTCGGATACGCGAAAACGCTCTCGCTCGAATTGGCGCCGCACGCCATCACGGTCAACACGATTCTCCCTGGCCGGATCGTCACCGAGAGGCTCGAGATCGTGCTGCGCTTCGAAGCCGAGAAGGCGGGGCGTGACCTCGATGAGATGACCCTCGAAGACAACAAGCGCATCCCGCTCGGCCATCCGGGCACGCCGGACGACATCTCGGGCATCGTGGCCTTCTTGCTTTCGGAGCGCGGCCGGTTCATCACCGGCACCGCGATCCAAGTCGACGGCGGCACGATCCGCAACGTGATCTAGTGCGGATGGAGACGGGGCGCTTGACGCCCGCGCTGATCGACGAGTACACGCAAGCGGGACTCTGGCGTGAGTCGACGATCGTCGACACGTTCGAGGCGACCGCGCGGCGCTTTCCCGACAAGGTCGCGCTCGTCGACGGACGCACCCGCCTGACCTACGGCGAATACTTCGCGGCCGTACAACGCCTGGCGACGAAGTTCGTCGCCCTGGGCCTCTCGCGCGACGACGTCGTGGCGATCCAGCTCCCGAACTGGATCGAGTTTGCGATCGCGGTCAATGCGGCGATGATGGCGGGCATTCCGTTCTGCCAATTCCACAGCGACTTCCGGGCGAAGGAAGTCGAGTTCATCCTCGGGTTCGCGGAGGCGAGCGCGCTCGTCTGCCCGACGAGCTTCCGCGGCTTCGACTATACCGGCATGATCGCCCAGATGCGGCCGCGCCTGCCGCGCTTGCGCCATCTGCTGATGGCCGGCGACGACAGAGTTCCGGCCGATGCGATCGACCTGCGGGCTTTTCTGGCCGACGGGTCGCAACCGGTCGACGCGGCGGCCCTGCATGCGCGCCGCCCGAGCGGCAACGATCTGTGCCGGGTCGCGTTCACCTCGGGTACGACGGGCGACCCCAAGGCCGTGCAGCACACCTACAACACGACCGAATCCGGCTGCGTCGTGTGCAATCGCAACCAGCTCCTCGACGCCGACGGCGCGACCCTCGTGCTCTTGCCGGTCGGCCTCAATTGGGGCTTGATGCTCGTCGTCGAAGCGATCCTGGCCGGGTGCAAGGCCGTGCTGATGGAGCGCTTCGACGCCGGCGCAGCGATGCGGTTGATCGAAGCGGAGGGGATCACCCACTTCTGCGCCGCCCCGGCCGGCATCATCGCGCTGCTCGACCATCCCGACCTCGGCAAGTACGACCTAAGTTCGCTGCGCGCGTACGTGACCGGGGGCGCGTCGTGCCCGGTCGAGATCATCGAGCGCGCCGAGCGCGACCTTCCCGGGCGGCTGCTCGAAATGTACGGGATGCTCGAGACCGGCTCGCAGGCGCAGACGCTGATCGGCGACGATCCGCGGCGCGTCGTCGGGCTGGTCGGGCGGCCCGTCCCCGAGGTGCCGCTGCGCATCCTCGACGACGACGAACGCGACGTGCCGGCCGGGACGGCGGGCGAGATCGCGAACATCGGCCCGTCGGTGACGATCGGCTACTACAACAATCCCGCCGCCAACGAGCGCGCCTTCACGAAGGACGGCTGGTTCAAGACCGGCGACCTCGGCGTGCTCGACGCCGACGGCTACTTGCAGATCGTCGGGCGCAAGAAAGAGATGATCATCCGCGGCGGGGCCAACATCTACCCGCGCGAGATCGAAGAAGCCCTGTTCCAACTACCCGCGGTTGCCGACTGCGCCGTCATCGGCATCCCGCATCCGCGCACGGGCGAACAGGTCGTGGCCTGCATCGTCCTGCGTCCCGGCACCTCGCTCACCTTTGAGGAGATGATCGCATTTCTCGCACCGAAGATCGCCAAGTACAAACTGCCCGAGCAGTTGCGGCTCGTCGACGCGTTGCCGCGCACGCCGACCGGAAAAGTCCAGAAGCGCAAGCTCGTCGAGCCCGTCGACGCCCCGGCGGGGTAGTACGATGATCGTCGAGCGGTTGATCGACATGCACTCGCACTGGGGCACGCGGCGCGGCTACGCGTTGCGGACGCCGCAAGAGCTCGCGCTCCAGATCAAGACCTGGCGTTCCGAGCCGAAGTTCGACACCGAAGAAGAGATGGCGCAGTACTTTCGCGACCACAACTGCCGCACGATCCTCGACCTCGGCTTCACCAAGTACATCCCCCTCGAGGAAGTGCGCGAGTACCACGACTACGCGTTCGAAACGCAGCGCCGCTTCTCCGACGTCATCATCGGCAACTGGATCCACATCGACCCGTTCACCGGTGCCGACGGGGTCGCCGAATTCCGGCGCTGCATCGAAGCGGGGGCCGGCTTCGTCGGGCTCGCGGTGTCGGGCACGTTGCCCGCCAACGACGAACGCTGGGTGCCGTTCTACCGCCTCTGCATGGAAGCGAAGGTACCGGCGTTGATCTTCGTCGGCACCACCGGGCTCGGCGCGGGGATGCGCGGGGGGCGCGGCATTCGCCTCGACACTTGCCATCCGCGCCACCTCGACGACGTGGCCGCCGAGTATCCCGATCTGACGATCGTCGCCGCCCGCCCGGCGTGGCCGTGGCAGGACGAGATGATCGCGATCATGCTGCACAAGGCCAACGTGTGGTACGAGCTGCACGGCTGGCGCCCCAAACACCACACGCCCGCACTCAAGCACGACATCGCGCGGCGGTTGCAAGACCGGATCATGTTCGGAGCCGACTACCCGCTGTTCCGCTACGAACAGCTCGTCGCCGACTGGGTGGCCGAGAACTACAAGCCCGAGATCCTCGACAAGGTGTTCTATCAGAACGCAGAGCGGTTCTTCAAAGAGCTCGCGGCGTCGTAACGGAGGTTCACATGCATCGTCTCTCCCGCACCCTGCGGTTCGCTACCGCGCTCGCCGTCGCGCTAGGCTGGACCTTCGCGCCCGCCGGCGCCGCCGACGTGCAGGGCGTCACGCCCACGTCGATCCTGATCGGCGTGCAAGTCTCGCTGACCGGCCCCGCGAGTTCGGTCGGCCAGGGCTTCAAGTACGGCACCGACATGGCGGTCGCCGAGATCAACGCGCACGGCGGCATCAACGGCCGCAAGATCCAGGTCGTCTACGAGGACGACAACGGGACCGCCGAGGGCGGGATCTCGGCCGTGCGGCGCTTGATGGATCAAGACAAGGTCTTCGCGATCTTCGGCGGCGGGACCAGCACCTCGACCGCGTCGGTCATCCCGCTGATCCAGCAGTCGAACGAGCTCTACTACGACGCGCTCGCCTCCGACCCGCGCGTCCTGGAAACCTACAGCCCGTACGTGTTCAGCGGCGGCACGGTCGTGCGCGCCGACGTCGCCGCGTATGCGATCAACGTCATGAGCACGAAGTTCAAAGCCAAGACCATCGCCATCATGAACAGCGACGAAGCGTTCTGCACGAGCGGCATCAATTTGATGAAGCCCAAGCTCGACGCGGCCGGTCTCAAGCTCATCAGCGAACAGAAGTTCAAGAGCGGCGATACCGACTTCAGCGCCCAAGCGGCGGCCCTGAAGGCCGCCAACCCCGACGCGATCTACCTGTGCGGCTTGCCGGCCGACGGCGGACGGCTGCTGCCGCAGCTCAAGCGCGCCGGGATCACCGCGAAGTTGCTCGGCGACACGGTGCTCGGCGACAACGTCGTGCCGTCGACCGCGGGCAGCGCCGCCGAAGGCTTCTACGCGTTGTGGCTCAACGCGTCGCAGTTCATCGATCAGACGACCGGCCCGATGGGTGAGTGGAAGACGCGCTTCAAGGCGATGTTCCCCAATCCGCCGCCGGGCGTGCCGAACTCGTTCTCGCTCTCCGCGTACAGCGACTTCTACGTGTTCGCCGACGGTATCCGGCGGGCCGGAAAAGACATTACGGTGCAGAAGGTCATCGCCGGACTGGAACAGATCCAGAACTTCATCGGCGGCAAGGACAAGGCGTTCGCGTATGCGGTCCCGATCGGCAATCCGCGTTCGTTCAAGAACGGGGATCACAAGGGCAACCGTGAAGCGGTGCTGATCGTCGTGAAGAACGGAGCGTACTCGCGCGTGGAAGATTTCGGGAGTTGAACCTCCTCGTCGGCGGGATCGCGATCGGCGCCGTGTACGCGCTGGTCGCGATCGGCCTGACGCTGATCTTCCGGGCGACCGGGGTCGTCAACTTCGCGCAAGGCGAGATGCTGATGATCGGCGCCTACACCTACGTGCTGACGGCCGCCGCGGGGATGCCCGCGGCGGTTCAACTTGGTGCCGTCGTCGTCGCCGGGAGCGTGACCGGCTTGCTCTTCTTCTTCGTCACCCGCGTGCTCTTGGGGCGGGCAGCCGAGATCGTCGTCGTCATCGGGACGCTGGCGATCTCGATCCTGTTGCAGGCGGCGGCGCGGCTGCACTTCACCGACAATCCGATGCGCGCGGAGCCGTGGCTCTTCGGCGACCGTGACGTCAGTTTCGCCGGGGCGACCGTCTCGATCAACGCGTTCACGGTCGTCGTCGCGACCGCGCTCGTCACGGCGGGCTTGTACTTCTTCTTCGCGCGCACGCTGTACGGCAAGGCGATGCGGGCCGTCGCCGAAGACGCGCGCCGCGCGGCGCTCACCGGGATCCCCGTGCGGACGATGCTCGCGCTCAGCTGGTGCGGCGGCGGAATCGTGGCGGCGATCGCGGGCGTTTTGCTGAGCCCGATCACCGGCGTCTTCCCCGCGATGGGCGCGACCGTGCTGTTCCCGGCGTTCATCTCGGCGGCGATCGGCGGCTTCGACAGCGTGGCCGGCGCGCTCGTCGGTGGGCTCGCGCTGGGCGTCCTGCAAACCTATGCCGTGGTCAGCGTCGGCGGCGTCTTTCGCGACGCGATCACGTTCGCGGTGCTGGTCGCGATCTTGATCTGGCGCCCGCAGGGGCTCTTTGCGGCGGCCCGCGAGCGGTCGCACTGATGCGCTTCCCGTACTCACCGCTCGTGGGCGGTCTCGCGGCGGGGCTCGCGTTCGCGGCGCTCGCGCAACTGCTGCCGGCGTATCCGAAATTCATCGCGGGCGGCCTCGCAGTGCTGATCATCGTCACGCTGGGCGGCAACCTGCTGCTCGGGGTGGCGGGGCTGCTTTCGCTCGCGAGCCCCGCGTTCGTGGGCATCGGCGCGAACGTCATGACGATGCTGATGATCCGCGCCGGGATGCCGATCTATCTCGCGATCCCGCTCGCCTGCGTCGTGGGCTGGGGCGTCGGCTGGCTCTTGGGGTTGGTCTCGCTGCGCCTGGCGGGATTTTACCTCGCGATGGTCACGTTCGGGTTCCTCAACGTGTTCCTGGTCGTGCTCAATCAAGGCGGCGATCTGACCGGCGGCGGCTACGGCCTCATCGTGCCGCTCGCCACGCTGCCGCTTGCCGGGCGCGTGACGGTCGACGTCGTCATCACCCTCGCGGTCTTCTTCGCGGCCTTCCTCGCAGTGCTGGTCGCGGTGCTGATGCGGTCACGCATCGGCCGCGCCTGGATTGCGATCAAAGACAACCCGGTGGCGGCGGAGTTGCAAGGGATCGACGTCGCGCGGCTCAAGACGCTCGCATTCGCCTTCTCGAGCGCGCTCGCGACCCTGGCGGGAGCGTTTCAAGCACTGCTCCTGGGGGTTACGAACCCGAGCGCCTACAGCCTTAACGTCGCGGTCGCGCACCTGACGTACGTCGTCGTCGGCGGGATGGCCGCGAGCGTCGTCGGGCCGATCGTCGGCCCGATCGTCCTGTTCGTGATCCCGGAGGTGTTCCGCGCGATCGGCGAATATCGCGAGGTGTTCTACGGCGCGGTGCTCTTGCTGACCCTGATCTTGGCGCCGCGCGGCATCGGCGGTTCGATCGTCGATCTCGTGCAACGCCTGCGCCGTGCGCCCGCGAGGACGCAGCCGTAACGTTCCTGCAGTTGACCGGGATCGACGTCGCGTTCGGCGGGGTACACGCGTTGCGCGACTTCGCGCTGACGGTCGAACCGCGCGAGGTCCACGGTCTCATCGGCCCCAACGGGGCCGGCAAGACGACGGCGATCAACGTGATGACCGGGCTCGTGCGGCCGTCGGCCGGCACGCTCGAACTCGACGGCACGCCGTTCGTTCCGCGCGCGCGCGGTCTCGTCGCGCGCGGGGTCGCGCGTACGTTCCAGACCCCCGCGATCTTTCCCGACCTGAGCGCGCTCGACAACGTGCTCGTCGGCGGCTATTCGGCCGGACGCAGCGGGCTCTTCGGCGGTTCGGTTCGATCGCCCGCGACCATCGCCGAAGAACGCGCGCTCGCCGAGCGCGCCCGGACGTGGCTCGCGCGGGTCGGGTTCGAGGACGATCCCGCGGTGCCGGCGCGGTCGCTCGCGTTCGGTGCGCACCGGAAAATCGAAGTCGCGCGCGCGCTGATGACGCAGCCGCGCTTCCTGCTGCTCGACGAGCCGACTGCGGGGCTTGCCGCCGCCGAGGTCGCGCGGTTCGCGGCCCTGCTGCGAATGCTGCGCGACGAGCACGGGGTGACGATCCTCTTGGTCGAGCACAACGTCCCGTTCGTGTTCGGCCTGTGCGACCGCGTCACCGCGATGCACGAAGGGGCGCGGATCGCCGACGGCACGCCCGAAGCCGTGCGCCGCAATCCCGCGGTCGTCGAGTCGTACCTGGGCGAAGCACACGAAGCGCAGGTGCACGTGCTCGAGCGTCCGATCGATCCCGGCGCGGGCGCGCGCGACGCGGCCGCAATGCTCGACGTGCGCGACGTCGTCTCGGGCTACGGCGCGACGACGATCATCCGCGGCGCGACGCTGCACGTCGCGCACGGCGAGGCGGTCGCGCTCTTCGGGCGCAACGGCGCCGGCAAATCGACGCTCCTAAACACGATCGCCGGCTGGCCGCGCGCACGCTCCGGCACGATCACGTGGCACGGTGCCGACATCACGCGCCACGCGCCCGAGCGCATCGTCGCCTCGGGCATCGGGCTCGTCCCGCAAGAACGCTCGGTCATCGCGCGCCAGAGCGTCGACGACAACCTGCTCTTGGCGACCTTCGGGCTGCGTCTCTCGAAAGCCGAAATCCGCGCCCGGATCGACGATGCGATGACCCGCTTCCCGCGCCTCGCCGAACGGCGGACGCAGCTTGCCGGAAGCCTGAGCGGCGGCGAACGCCAGATGCTCGCGATCGCCAAGGTCCTCATGCGCAAACCGTCGTTGCTGATGCTCGACGAACCGTCGATCGGCCTCGCCCCGAGCATCGTCGACGAAGTGCAGGCGATCGTCGGCGCCTTGCGCAGCGAAGGCCTGCCGGTGCTGATCGCGGAGCAAAACGTCACCTGGGTCGTACCGATCGCCGACCGCGCGTATCTGATCGACACCGGCGCGATCGTCGAGGAGGGCGCCCCGGCCACGCTCGCGGACGCCGGTGCGCTAGCGGAGCGTTATCTCGGCGCCGGATGAGGCGCCTTGGCACAGCTCGCATTCAGGCGAGTTCGGGATATCCGAAACCCTGGGCCACGCGCTCGTGGTCCATCACGACGTCGTAGGCGCGCTCGTCGCAGAAGTCGACGTCTTCCAAGAAGAGCGCGGCCCGCAAATCGGCATAGCGATGATCGCCGAAGAATTCGCGCAGGCCGCTGCGCAACGCCGCGACGTCCCGTGCGCTCGTCGAGCGGGACGTCACGAGCGGGGGTGCCGGGGTCGAGGCCGTCTGCGCGACGACGCGCAAGCGCGCGACCGCGCTCGCACGGTACCGTCGCAATAGCGCCAGCGTGACGCAATCGATCGCGGCCGCATCGGCGCGGCCGTCGTCGACGTGCGCAGCACTGGCCTCATGGCTTCCCGTGACGATCGTCTGGGCAAAGAACCTGCCGTTGCGCGCGAGCGGCGCGAACAGCCGGCGCGGAAGATTCATCCCGGAGTTCGAGTCGCGCTCGTTGATCGCGAAACGCTTACCTCGCAAATCGTCGAGCGACCTCGCCGGAGCATCCTCGCGAACGACCACGAAGCTGCGGTGCCACGAACCGTTGCAACCACGGACGCCGTAGCACGGCGCGCCCAGAACGGTGAAGTGCCCGCGCGCCGTCGTGAAGAGCGGATAGCCGCACGACTGGGTGAAGAGACACGCGCCTGCATGGTCGGTCCCATGCGCACGCGCGCGGTCGAGCCGCGTAGGTACGCCCCCGATCCCAGCCCGTTCAAAGACCGTGGCGAGCGCTTCCCATAACGCATCGGTTGCCCCGCGCATCTCGGCGAGGTCGTACCAGGGAAAGCTCGCGTAGACCGCTTCACGAATCACGGGCAACGAACTACGCTACTCGCGACGGCCACTCTTGCCCCGTTGCCGCCGCGCGCGCCGTAAGCGGCTAGTGCTTCCTGGGCATCGCCTGGAAGGTGTTCGTTTCGAGCGCGAACGTGAGGAGATTCTCGACGGCCGTGGGGAGATCGCGATCGCGGGCCGCCACGAGGTTCCACTCGCGATCCAGCGGCGTTACCGCCGTGTCGACCTGCCGCAAGGCACCCGACTCCAATTCGTCCACGACCGCGTCGCGCGACACGAGCGAATAGCCAAGACCGGCGCGAACGCACGCGCTGATCGCGCCGTTCGACGCGATCGAAAGTCGCGGCGGATCGATGCCCAGGGCGGTGAAACACCCTTCGGTGGCGGCGCGCGTGCCCGACCCGGCCTCTCGAACGAGCCAGGTCGCAGCTTCGAGCGGAAGGCGTGCCGGGTCGTCGTCGGGCGGCGCAATGACAATCAACTGGTGCGGGCGCGTTGCGAGGGTGCGAAACGGCAAGTCGTGCGGCGGCCGTCCGGCCACCACCAGATCGACTTCCCAATTGCGCAAACGGTTCCACACGTGAACGTGGTTGCCCACGTCGATTTCGACGCCGACGTGCGGGTGCCGTTGGCGGAACATCTGCAGCATCGACGGCACCAGGTGCTCCGCAGCGGTCGTCACCGCAGCGAGGCGTAGCCGCCCGGCAGAGCCCCTTGCGATCTCCTGGGCGCGTCGGCGCGCGTCGTCGAGGAGCGCCAAGACGCGGCGCCCGCTGAGTTCGTAAGCCTTCCCTGCCTCGGTGAGGCGGATGCCGCGTCCGTCGCGCTCGGTCAGCTTTACGCCGACTTCGCGCTGTAGCCCGGCGAGCGCCGCCGATACGGCCGGCTGCGAAACGACGAGCGCGTCGGCCGTCTCCTGCACCGAGCCAAGGCGGGCGAACTCCAGAAACGTTCGCAATTGATAGAGAGAAGGCATAAGACGTACCTTATCGTTCACGCGAAAAATTGTATTTGACCGTTAACCCCCCGGGCTTCATACTGAGCACCAGAAGCATCGAAGGAAATTGCGCGCAGTCAACTGCCACATGGTATTAGCGGAATTCTTTCATGTTGTCAATGCATCGTTTGCGGGAGAACAACGTGGCAAAGACGTTCGAGGCCGGCGTCAAGGACTATCGGAAGACCTATTGGACTCCGGAGTACGTACCATTAGACACCGATCTATTGGCGGTGTTCAAGATCGTCGCGCAGGCCGGGGTTCCGCGTGAGGAAGCGGCGGCAGCGGTAGCGGCGGAGTCGTCGACCGGTACGTGGACGACGGTGTGGACCGACTTGTTGACCGACTTGGACTACTACCGCGGGCGCGCTTATCGCATCGAGCCCGTACCGGGTGACGCGAGCGCATTCTACGCGTTCGTGGCGTACCCGCTCGACCTGTTCGAGGAAGGTTCGGTCGTCAACGTCTTGACCTCGCTAGTCGGCAACGTATTCGGCTTCAAGGCGGTGCGCAGCTTGCGGCTCGAAGACTTGCGCTTTCCGCTCGCCTACGTAAAGACGTGCGGCGGGCCCCCGAACGGCATCCAATTGGAGCGCGATCGGCTCGGCAAGTACGGCCGCCCGCTCCTGGGTTGCACGATCAAGCCGAAGCTCGGGTTATCGGCCAAGAACTACGGCCGGGCGGTGTACGAGTGCCTGCGCGGCGGCCTCGATTTCACCAAAGACGACGAGAACGTCAACAGTCAGCCGTTCATGCGCTGGCAACACCGCTTCGAGTTCGTCATGGAAGCGGTCCAAAAGGCCGAAGCGGAAACCGGCGAGCGCAAAGGACACTACCTCAACGTCACCGCGCCGACGCCGGAAGAGATGTACAAACGCGCGGCGTTCGCCAAACAACTCGGCGCGCCGATCATCATGCACGACTTCCTTACCGCCGGCTTCACCGCCAACACGGGCCTCGCAAATTGGTGCCGGGAGAACGGCATGCTGCTGCATATCCATCGAGCCATGCACGCAGTGCTCGACCGCAACCCGTATCACGGGATTCACTTTCGCGTGCTGACGAAATGCCTGCGCCTCTCCGGCGGCGATCATCTCCATTCGGGAACGGTCGTCGGTAAACTCGAGGGCGACCGCGAGGCGACGATCGGCTGGGTCGATCTGATGCGCGAGTCGTTCGTGCCGGAAAATCGTGCGCGCGGCATCTTCTTCGATCAGGACTGGGGTGCGATGCCGGGCGTCATGCCGGTCGCTTCGGGCGGCATTCACGTGTGGCACATGCCGGCGCTGACGGCAATCTTCGGCGACGACGCGTGCTTTCAGTTCGGCGGCGGCACCCTGGGCCACCCGTGGGGAAACGCCGCGGGAGCGCACGCGAACCGGGTCGCGCTCGAAGCCTGCGTCGAGGCACGCAATCAAGGCCGGCCCGTCGAGCGCGAAGGTCGCGAGATCCTCACCGAAGCGGCGCAACATTCGCCCGAGCTGCGGATCGCGATGGAGACCTGGAAAGAAATCACGTTCGAGTTCGACACCGTCGACAAGCTCGACGCGGCTGCGCCCGCGCGCCTCGTCCACACCTAAACGCACCTTGCGCGCGCCGCGCGGAGAGGATCGCTGATGCCCCAGATGCTGGCTTACAATGCCGCCGAAGTCCGCGGTGAGACGTTCTCCTACTTGCCGCCGATGACGCCCGACCGTTTGCGCAAACAAATCACCTATCTCATCGCGCAAGGTTGGAATCCCGCCATCGAACACACCGAGCCCGAGAAGGCGTTTTCGAGCTTCTGGTACCTGTGGAAGTTGCCGATGTTCGCAGAGAAATCGGTCGAGCGCATTCTCGCCGAACTCGAAGCCTGCCACCGCGCCAACCCGGGCCATCACGTGCGCCTTCTCGGTTACGACAACTACACGCAGTCGCAGGGAACCTCATTCATCGTCTACCGCGCGGATGCGCGGTAGGGCGGCTGCGATGTCCGCGTCCGCATCCATTGCGAACGGGGGCCGCGCCGCCGCGCTCGCGCGCCGCCGCGCGCTCTCGGCGGGGAAGTCAGCCCTGCCGCCGGCCACGCAGCGGGTGCGCGACGCTGAGCGCGCCGCCCCTGCGAGCGAAACCCCGACCGCCGTCGCCGCCGGTTCGCCCGACCAGGTGACTTGCCGCGAACACGCCCTCGCTCGGCGCGCGGAGCAAAACCGGCGCGGGCGCGGCACCCAACCGCCCGCAGCGCCGGTTCGGCCCCCACGAATCGGCGCACCCGGCGACGCCCCCAAGATCGCCGCCGTGCAATTACAGGAGGGCCCGAAGGTCACGGCTTCGCGGACCGGCGGGGAAGCCGCCGTGACCGGGGCCGGCCGCGGCGGGACGCTCCCAGTCTCGGGCACGCAGTACATCGGCGCCGACGCCGGAGCCGGATGGCGCGTAGCGGGACCGAAGGTCGGCCGCGCGCGCACGGCCGGCGGAGCCGTCGTGTCGGGTACCCTCGTGCGCAGCGCCGTCCCCGTGACCGGCGACGAGGGCGCGGGCGTGCCGATCACCGGCAATGCGGATCAGCTCGCGGGCGACGACCTGACGGTCCGCGCGGAATCCGGCGCTCCCCCCGCGGCGCATTCGGGTGGAACGCTACCCGGCTCGCGCGAGCGTTCTCGCCGGCCGGCCCTCGAACCGCGGGAAGGCGGCGTCCCGGTCACCGGATCGGCCGCCGGCCGCACCGTCCGTGTGACCGGAGACGCGTCGGGCGCGTGGCGGCCAGTCACCGGCGACCAGTATCTCGCCCCCGTCCACGCCGGCGCGGTCCCGCCCGATCCGGCCGGCGGCGCGAAAATCGGCATTGAAGAAACGTGGGGTCAACGGCGGGTGACCGGCATCGATACCGGGCGCCACGCGTTGGTCAGCGGCGACGGCCTCGGGGCGGCGCGCGGTCGTCACCGGTACCCCGTATCAGGGAGTAGCCACGGCGAACGGCACGAGCAACGGCCCCACGGCCGGCGAGGCCGCCCGCCGGCTGCCGCAGCGTCTAGCTGCGCCGGCCGGCGACGCGAACGATGCGCCGGCGATTACGGGCTCGTTCGCGAGCGGTTGCGGAAAGGTCACCGGGAACCTCGAGTTCGCGTTTGTGTCGCGGAGGGATGCCGCGGCCGGCAACGTACCTGCCCGCCTGCGGATTACCGGCGAAGGCAGAAGCACCGGCACCCGCGTCACCGGCCAAGCCTGGGCCGAGAAAAGCAACGTCACCGGCATCGACGGCGCAGCCGCGAGCGATCGCAATCCGAGCCGGCGCGCCGGACATCCGCCCGAGTTATGCGCAGCCGTTCGCTTCAAGGCGTTGGCTAACGGTGAAGAACCCAAGCATCTGGTGACCGGAACGTTCGGCTACTCTTCGGACTCTTCGGCCAAAGTCACGCTCTCAGGCGGGGCGCAGGGATGACCGGCACCGCCACGCGCGGCCTGCGCCGTCCCGTACCGGGGGTTGCGGCGTGGTCCCAGCGCCACGCGCCGGCGTCTGGCTTGCCGCGCGCGCCACTGGGGCACCCGCTCGCCGACCGCTCCGTCAACGCCGCTTTGCGGCGGCGCGCGCAAGAGATCGAGGCCGCCTTCGGCGCCGTCGAGCCGGCGTTGCGCTCTTTGACGCGCCGGCAGTTCGACGAGGATTTCGCGCCCCTGGGGGTGGCCCACTTGAAGGCGTCCCTCGGCCTCGAGTTGCCGCTCGATGCGCTGCGCGCGACCTGGGCCTCGCCCCTCGACGTGCGCACACTGTATGCGCGCTGTGTCCTGGCGACGTTCTGCCGCCTGATCGAGCGCGCGTTCGATCGTGACTTGGCGCGCTTGAGCGAGGGCGAGAGCGCCGAAGCGCTGATCCACCGCTGGGGATTTCACGCCGTCGATATTTCGCCGTGCGCGGACGGCCGCTTGAGCGGGGTCGTCGATTACATCCTGCGCGTTCCTCCGGCGGTCGTCGTCGCGCGCACGTCGTATGCCGGAGCGATGTTCGACGTGGACGAGACGTTGCGCCGGTGGGAAACGGTCGAACTACGCCGCTGGCGCGAAGGATGGCCGAACTCCGCCGGCGAGCCCACGCGATTCCTCAAGATCGGCATCTATCATTTCAGCGGCACCGACCCTGCCCACGGGGGTTGCGCGGCCCACGCAGGCGACGAGGGGCGCGCCGCCGCGGCGTTGCTCGAACGGCTCGCGCAGTTCGCGCAGGCGGTAGAGAACGCGCATTGCTGCGGCGGCGCGGCGGCGACGCTGCTCGTGGGCGTCGACACCGACACCGATGCGATCCGCGTGCACGTGCCGGACGCCGCGGGACGGCTCGACGTGACCCGAAAGGTCGACAATGCGGTGCTCTACGAACGCACGCGCAGCCTCTCGCGCGAAGGCGCGAAAGCGGCGATCCGCGACGCGGTCGCGTCGTGCGCGGGCGTCGCCGGCGACGACGCGGCTTCCGAGGGCATGCGCTGGTTCTGCGGCTACTTGCTCAAGAACAACATGAGTCAAATCGATGCCGTGCGGTCGTGGCACGGCGGACGTTATGCGGATGGCGGGCACACGGAACGGCTCCTGATCGTCGGCGACGGAGTCGACGACGTTCAAGTGCGTAACCTGGCGTTTCAGGCCCAGATGGCCAGCGTCGAGGAGGGCGCGGCCGACCTCGACGTAGGAGTGCGCATCGTCGGCGCCCTGCACGAGCCGCGCGGGCTCCCCGTACCGGTGCTCGTGCACTGCCGCTACGACGCCCGGATTCCGGGCGCTGCCGATCGCGCGCGCGGGCGGGCGCGCAGGTTGCGGGCCGCGGTCGAGGCGCGGTACGCGCGACGCGAGGCCCACGCCCTGCACGTGGAGGCCGTCGTTCGTGGGCCGGCAATGCGGCCGAGTTCGTCGCATGAAGATTTGCCAAGTCGAAGGCACGCTCGTCGCGACCGCGCGCATCGGCGGTCTGCAAAACCGCCGCCTGCTCGTCGTCAAAGAACGCGGCAGCAGCGGCAAACAAGTCGCCGTCGATCCGGTCGGCTGCAAGCCGGGCGACTGGGTGATCGCGGTCGGCAGCTCCGCCGCGCGCGACGCTGCCGGGAGCAAAGACTATCCGAGCGACTTGACCATCGTCGGCATCATCGACTACTGGGACGAGCGCCGGCGCGCGAGCGGGAGGATAAGGCATGCAGATCCATCGCGTCGTGCGCGACCTCGTCACGAGCAAACGCAACTTCTGGCTCGCCGCAAAATCGCTGCGCGTCGTCGAGGACGCCGGCGGTAACCTCGAAGTCGCGCTCGATCCGCTCGGCGCCAAGCCGGGCGACTTCGTCGTGACGATCGGCGTCTCGGCGGCGCGCATCGCGGCCGGCAACCCCAAGATCACCACCGATCTGACGATCGGCGGCATCATCGACCACTGGGACGAGCAACGCTGGCGCACGTGACGCGGCGCGCGCATCGGGAATTCACTGCACTCGTTCTCCGCTTGAGGAGACACGACATGGCAAACGAAAAATTGGGCATCGCGCTTGGGATGATCGAAACGCGCGGCCTCGTTCCGGCGATCGAGGCTGCCGACGCGATGACGAAGGCGTCGGAGGTACGGTGATCGGACGGCAGTTCGTCGGCGGCGGCTACGTGACGGTGCTGGTGCGCGGCGAGACCGGCGCCGTGAACGCGGCGGTCCGCGCCGGGGCGGACGCTTGCGAGCGCGTCGGCGACGGGCTCGCGGCCGCGCACATCATCGCGCGCCCGCACTCCGAGGTGGAGCACATCCTGCCCCGTCAACCGGCGATCCCGGGCAATCCGAAAGCGACGCCGCGCTGCCGTAACGGCACGCCGGCAACCGGAGGTTTTCGACGATGTCCGCGGGATTGCCGCTCGCCGAAGGCTGGCAGCAGGTCGAGCGCCCGCCGTCGCTCTTCCGGCGCTATCAGTTCGCGTCGTATCGCGCACACGCGCGCCTTTCTCGACCGGCTGGCCGCGCTCTCCGAGGAGACCGGTCTCTATCCCGGATCTGGGCTTCGGCACGACGTACGTCAACGTCACCGTCCACGGCGCGGCGGCGGAGCGCACCGGCGCAACGCGAGATCGCGTTCGCGAGTCGCGCCGACGGCGCTCGCCGGGAAACGGCTTGATGGGCCGGACGCACGCGAGGCGCAACGGTGCCGCGTCGACGTCGCGGTCACGGTCGTGCGCGACGACGAGGGACGGGTGTTGCTCGCCGAGCGCACCGCGCGCAGTTGCGGCCGGGTTCTGGGAATTGCCGGGCGGCAAGATCGACCCGGCGAGGCGCCGCGCGACGCAGCTGCTCGCGAACTCGACGAAGAGATCGGCATTCGGGCGCGGACGTTGCGCCCGGGGATCGTGTTCGAGCACGCGTTCCGGACCAAACGCGTGCGTCTGCACGTCTTTCACGCCGGCGGCTGGACAGGCACGCCGCGCGGGCGAGAGGGACAACGGGTGGCGTGGGTCGATCCTCGGACGCCGGATGTCGCTCCGATCCTGCCCAGTAACGAGCGGGTGTTCTTGGCGCTCGGGCTTCCACCGTTGTATCTGGTCTCGCCGTCGGGCCATCACTGCGAGGCGCGGGCATTCTTGGCCGCGGTCCCCATGCTGCTGTCGGCCGGCGTGCGGCTTTTCCAGGTACGAGAGCCGGGCATGGCGCCCGAACAGCGAATCGCCTTCACCCGGCGCCTGAGCGAGCTCGTGCGGCCGCACGGCGGCCAGGTGACGGTCGTGGGGACGGCAATGGAAGCCCGCCGGTCCGGGGCGACCGGCGTGCACTCGACCTGCGCGCAGTTGCGCCGGCTCGAAGGCCGCCCGCCGGTGCGCCTTTGGTCGGCGTCGTGTCACACCGCCTCCGACCTCGCGCGGGCTGTTGCGCTCGGCGCCGATTTCGCCACCCTTTCGCCGGTGCTGCGGAGCGCCGCACGCCCTGAGCGAATACCGCTGGGCTGGGACGGCTTCGCGCGGCTCGCTTCGACGGTCCCGATTCCGGTGTATGCCTACGGCGGAGCCACGCCCGACGAAATCGGTGCGGCGCGGCAGGCGGGCGGGGCCGGCGTGGCGAGCAACGTGCCGCCGGTTCCAACCGGCGCGCGCATAGGAGACGGACGTGGTGACTGATCTGGTCTGGTTGAGCGGCCTTGGTTTGCCGGCGCTGTGCGCGGGCGCGCTCGGGCCAGCCGTCGCGGGACGGCGCGCCGCCGCTCGAACCGCCGGGCGGGCAATCGTTGCAGCCTTGTTCGCATTCGCCGTTGCGGTCGCGAGTGCGGCGGCCGTAGCCGCGTTCGGGCCGCTGCGCACGCCGCTAGCCGGGATTGGCGGAATCGGCGTCGACCTGTACCTCGACAGTTTGAGCGCGACGATGCTGTGCCTCGTTTCCTTCATAGGATTCATCGTCGTGTTGTACAGCCGTAACTACATGGACGGCGACCCCGGGCAAGCGCGGTTCGCCAAGCTGCTGTGCTTCACGTTGGCCGCAGTCCTCGCCATGATCGCAGCCGGGAACCTCTTTGCGTTCACCGTCGCGTGGATCGCGACGAGTATCAGCCTGCAACGGCTCCTCATCTTCTACCCCGAGCGCCCGGCCGCGGTGATGGCAACCCGGAAGAAGTTCCTCACCAGTCGCCTCGGCGACCTGAGCCTCATTATCGCGGCGGTGCTGCTGTATCGCACGTTCGGGACGCTCGACTACGCCGGCATCTTCTCCGGAGCAGAGACGCTGCGCGGTAGCGCCGTTCCGGCCGCCATTCAGCTCGCGTCCCTCTTGCTCGCGTGCACGGCGCTGCTCAAATCGGCACAGTTTCCGGCGCACGGTTGGCTGATCGAGGTGATGGAGACGCCGACGCCGGTGTCGGCACTGCTCCATGCCGGGATCATCAACGCGGGCGGTTTCCTGGTGCTGCGTTTTGCGGAGGTCGTTTCGCTCTCCGTTCCGACGCTCGACGCCCTGGCGCTCGTGGGCGCACTGACCGCGGTATTCGGATCGGTCGTGATGCTGACACAGACGTCGATCAAGGTGACGCTGGCATACTCGACCATCGCGCAGATGGGCTTCATGATGCTCGAATGCGGACTCGGCGCGTTTCCGGCAGCGCTTCTGCACATCGTCGCGCACTCGCTCTACAAAGCGCATGCGTTCCTCTCCTCGGGCAGCGTCATCGACATCGCACGGGCTTCGTGGACCCCGAGCCCCGGCGGCAAACCCCATCCCGCGCGCTTGCTCTTCGCGATTGCCGGCGTCCTAGGGGTGACGTTCGTCTCCGGCAAGCTCTTCGGCATCACCGCCGCCGGCCAGCCGGGAGTGTTCGCGCTCGGCGCGGTGTTGCTGCTCGGCCTCATACACCTCGTCGCCAACGGGATCGACGAACGTCCCAATGCCTACGTCGTGAGCCGCGTGCTCGCGGTGGCCGGGTTGGTCGGCGTCGCCTATTTCGGCTTGCAGATCGGGGTCGAGCGGATGATGGCGCAGGCGATGCCGCCCGCGCAAGCCCTGCGCGGACCGTTCGACGCCGCGATCGTCGTCGGCGTCGTCGCCTTCTTCGCGGTCGTCACGTTCTTGCAAGGCATGGTGCCGGCGAAAGCCGCGGCACCCGGCTGGGTGGCACTCTACGCGCACGTGGCCAACGGCTTTTACGTCAACACCTTCATCAATCGGCTCGTGCTGCGCTGGTGGCCGCGACGCCGGGACGCCGCCTTTGCAAAGACGCCGGGATGAGCATACAGAACGTGCCAACCGCTTCTTGGTCCGGCTTACGCTACGACCGCTCGCAACTCGCGCCGGCGATCGACGCCGCCTGCAGGCGAATCGCGCCGCTTTGGCCGCTCAAACACTTCGTCGCGGTGAATCCGTTCCTAGGATTCACGGGTCAATTTTTCCACGCAACCTGCGCCATGATGCATCGCGTCGCCCGCGTCGAGATGCTGATGCCTCGTCACTTCTACCGCCAAGCAGTGATGGCCGGCGAGATCGAGGACCGGGATCTGGCGGCGGCGCTCAGCGCCGCGCCGCGCGAGTGGCGCGCCCCAGGCACCGTCGAATCGCTCAAGGCCGCGCTCGCGCGCGGCGCGGTTGCGAAGGCGAAGCACGCCGCCCACGTCGCGACGGTCGCCGAAGTGCTCGACTCGCTCGCGGGCGGCGACCGCAATGCGTCCCGAGTGTCGTTCATGATCGACGAAATCTCCAAGTTTTGCGCGGCGTATTTCGACGAGGGGCAGTCGGCCTGGCGGCTGCCATCGCGCGGCCTTGCGCCCTATCCGGCGTGGCGCACGATGATGCGTCACGACCGCAATCCCGAGGTGATGGGCATCGCGGGCTTCCGCGCGATCGTCGCGACCTTGCCGGACGATCCGGTCGATACGATCGCCGCCGTGGTCGAGCGGCTCGGCGTGCCCGCCCGGGCGGTCGAGGAATACTTGTATCAAGCCCTGCTCGAAATCGCCGGCTGGGCTTCCTACGCGAGCTACCTGGTGTGGGAAAACGAGCTGTATGGCCGTTCCGACGACACGCTCGTGCACTTGCTCGCGATCCGCGTCGCGTGGGGCTACACGTTGTTCGTCCAGCGCAACGATCTCGCGTTCGTCTCGGCATGGCGCAACGCCATGGACGACGCGGCGATGGTGCCGCAGGACGAGGCGCTGGGCGACGATCCCGATTTGTGCATCGACCTGATCGCACAAGAGGCGTACGAACTCGCCTATCAACGCCGTTTGATCGCCACACTGCAACCGCGAGCCGCCGTGCGGGAGGCGGACTTGCGGGTGCGCAAGCGGCTCCAAGCGGCGTTCTGCATCGACGTCCGCTCCGAGATCTACCGGCGCGCCCTCGAAGCGGTGAGCCCCGACGTCGAGACGATCGGGTTCGCCGGCTTCTTCGGCTACCCCATCGAGTACGTCCCGATCGGTCACCTCGAAGGCGGAGCGCAGTGTCCGGTGCTGCTCACGCCCGCGTTCACGGTGTGCGAGGCCGTCGGCGACGCGAGCGAAGAGGCTGCCCAGCGGATCTTGAACCTCCGGCGGCTGCGCCGGCGAGTGGGCAAAGCATGGAAGTCGTTCAAGGTGTCGGCTGTGTCGTCGTTCATCTACGTCGAGACCGCCGGCCTGCTCTACGCCGGCAAGATTCTCAGCGATAGCCTCGGGTTGACGAGGACCGTCAACGATCCCAATACCGACGGGCTCGATCGCGACGTGATCGGACGGCTCGGCCCCCGCATCGAAGCGGGCTCGCTCGGCGGCCGCAAGACCGGATTCACCGGCGAACAGAAGATCGTGATGGCCGAAGCGGTGCTACGCGCGATGTCGCTGACCCGTGACTTCGGGCGGCTGGTCATGATGACCGGGCACGGCAGCAGGACCGTCAACAATCCGCACGCTACCGGACTGGACTGCGGCGCGTGCGGAGGCCATACGGGCGAAGCAAACGCACGGGTCGCGGCGACGATTCTCAACGACGCCGGCGTCCGCGACGGATTGCGCGCCCGCGGCATCGACATCCCGCCCGATACGTGGTTTCTCGGCTGCTTGCACGACACGACGACGGACGAGATCACGATCTATGACGAGGCGCACGTGCCGGAAACGCACCGTGCCGAGCTCGCCGAAGTGCGGGGCTGGTTGGCACGGGCCACGGCCGCAGCGCGCATGGAGCGCGCGCCGCGGCTTGGGATTGCGCTCAACGCCCGGACCGAGCGCCGTCTGGTCGCGCGCAGCCGCGATTGGGCGCAGGTGCGCCCGGAATGGGCGCTGGCCGGCAACGCGGCGTTCATCGCCGCACCGCGCAGCCGCACGCGCGGCCTCGACCTGGGCGGCCGGGTTTTTCTCCACGAGTACGATTGGCACGACGACGCCGATTTTCGCGTCCTCGAGTTGATCATGACAGCGCCGATGGTCGTCGCGAGCTGGATCAACTTGCAATACTACGGTTCAACGGTCAACAATCGCGTCTTCGGCGCGGGAAACAAGGTGCTGCACAACGTGACCGGAGCCCTGGGCGTGCTCGAGGGAAACGCTGGTGACTTGAAGACCGGCCTGCCGTGGCAGTCGGTGCACGACGGCACGCGTTTCGTTCACGAGCCGTTACGCATCAGCGTCTTCATCGCTGCACCGCGCGACGCGATCGACGCCGTTGTCGTGAAACACGAAAGCGTGCGCCATCTCGTCGACAACCGCTGGCTGCATCTGTTTGCGATCGGC
This sequence comes from Vulcanimicrobiota bacterium, assembly GCA_963749395.1. Classification (GTDB taxonomy): domain Bacteria; phylum Vulcanimicrobiota; class Vulcanimicrobiia; order Vulcanimicrobiales; family Vulcanimicrobiaceae; genus CAVVMT01. Next base: position 66,599 of record CAVVMT010000011.1, on the reverse strand, counting down.
GACGACGGCCGTGTTTCGCACCGCTACCGCGGCGGATTGGTGTGGGAACCCGTCGGGTGAACGGGACGGCGGCGCTCCCCAGTGACCGCACCTCGTTGCGCGCCATTCTGCTCGACTTTGACGGCACGATCGCCGAAACCGAACAGGGCCAGCGAACCTCGTTCAATCGCGCCTTCGCTGAATGTGGCCTCGATTGGATCTGGGATGAGGCTTTGTACGCCGCGTTGCTCGAGGTCGCGGGCGGAAGAGAACGAATTCGCCATTATGTCGAGCATTACGCGAGCCCTGATCGCGAGCGCGCCGTCGACGAGGGGCTGATTGCGGCCGTTCACCGCGTCAAGAGTAGGAATTTCGAAGCGATTGCGCCGGGCATTCCCTTCCGCCCGGGCGTCCAGCGCCTCGTGTACGAAGCGCACTTCGCCGGCGTCCGCGTCGCGGTCGCGACGACCGCCTCGAAGCGCGGTGTCGAGGCGCTCCTCTCGCAGGATTCCGTGATGCCCGCGATGATCGATCTGATCGCGGGCGGCGAAACGGTCGTGCGGAAGAAGCCGGCACCCGACGTCTACCTGTGGGCACTCGACCGGCTCGGGCTGCGGCCCCAGGAGTGCATCGCCATCGAGGATTCACGCCTCGGTCTACAGTCAGCGCTGGCCGCGGGCTTGACGACCGTCGTCACGATCAGCGCCTACACGGTGGGCCAAGATTTCGACGGGGCCGCCGCGGTACTCACCGGCCTCGGCGACTACGACGTTGCGGCGTCGCGCATCCGTGGCCCAGCGCCTCGATCGGGCCTCGTCGACCTTGCCTACCTACGGTCGCTGCTGCGCGCCGCCGGACGCCGTCAAAACCCCATTCGTTTGACGCCCATCAGCGGCGTGCCGGGATCGCCCTCGTACTGAGAGCGGCGGGCTTTGCCCGACGACACCGAAGACGAGGCGCGTCGGGTGGAGCCCGAACGCGAAGGCGATACCGGTACGGAGGCTCCTCCGTACGGTTCGGGTCCCCCTCAGTACGCCGGGTCGATCCGGACGTCGAGCAGCACCGGCCCTGTGGCCGTCAGCGCGTGCGAAAAGAACGTCCGCACCTCGTCGAGCGTGGTCGCGCGCTCCGCGGCGACGCCGAGGGCGCGTGCCAATCCGACGAAGTCGATCGCCGGTTCGTCCAAGTCCATCCCGACGTACGTGCCGGTCCGCGCCGTGTGCCGTTGCAGCGCGCGCGTCCGGTCTTTGAGCACGCGGTATCCGGCGTTGTTCAAGATGACGAAAATCACCGCGACGTTCGCCTTGGCGGCGCTCCACAATCCTTGATTGCCGTACATCGCGCTCCCGTCGCCGATCAGCGCGACGACCGGGCGGTTTGGCAGGGCCAGCTTGACGCCGACCGCCGCCGACAGTCCCCAGCCGAGCCCACCGCCGCGCAGGCCGTAGAAGCTCTGCGGATCGTCGCTGGGCAAGAGTTGCCGAACGCCGCGCCCCGACGAGATGCTCTCGTCGACGACGACCGCTTCGGGAGGCAACAGTTTCGCGATCGCCGCCATGAGGGAGAGCGGCGGAATCGGCTGCTGCGATGCGCCGGCCCGCGCCTCGGCTTTGAGTGCGACCAGATCGGCCGCCGCCGCCGCGCGATTCGCCGCGAAGCGCGCCTGGGCGCGTTCGCGATCGCGCGGGGTCATCCGCGCCTGCAGCGCCGCGGTGAGATCCGCGAGCGTCGACTTGAGATTGCCGAAGATCGCGACCTCTTCGGGATAGTTCTTGCCGAGTTCCCACGGATCGTTGTCGAGATGGATGACGCGCGTCCCCTCGGGCATCGGGTCGAGTGCCGACGGCATCGAGAGGGTGAAGAGATCTGCTCCCGCCGAGAGCAGCACGTCGTGCTGCTGCACGACCTCGCGCACCGCGGCGCCCGACCACACCGTGCCGTTGTTCCGCGCACCGCGAAAGAGCGGATGGGAAGCGGGAAACGAGGCACTGCTTGGAACGGGCTCGGTGTACACCGAGGCGCCGAGCAACTCGGCCAGCGCCACCAACTCGGCGTGGGCGCGATTTTGTGCGACCGCGTCGCCCGCCATGATGACCGGATGGGCGGCGCTTGCGAGCAAGTCGGCGGCAGCGGCGAACGCGGCCTCGTCGCGGCATCCGATCGTCGCGATGCGGGTGGGGTGCCCGAGGTCGAGCTCCCCTTCGGCGTCGAGAATGTCGACCGGGATCGACAGGAAGACGGGCCCGGTGGGCGGCGTGAGCGCAGTCTTCGCGGCTCGATGGATAGCGCGCGGCAAGTCGGCGAACCGGCGCACCTCCGCCGACCACTTGACGAACGGCCGCGCGACGACCGGCAAGTCTCCCCACAGAAACGGCTCGGTGAAGTTGAACTTCTGGTCGAGCTGACCGGCGGTGACGATCAGCGGCGAGCCGGCTTTCGCGGCGTCGTACAGCAGCCCCATCGCATTGCCCAAACCCGGCGCGAGGTGCAGGTTGACGGAGGCGAGCTTCCCGCTGGCCTGCGCGTACCCGTCGGCCATCGCCATCGCGACGCATTCTTGCAGCGCCAGCACGTAGCGCAACTGTCCCTCGATCGCCAGTTCGTCCATCAAGCGCAGTTCGGTCGTGCCGGGATTGCCGAACATGAACTCGACGCCTTCCTGTTTGAGCAGATCGAGGAAGGCCCGCACGCCGGTCGTTTGCGCCGTCAATTGCATCGTCAGATCTTCATCGTGAACGGGTCGCCGGCGACCGGTTCGGTCTCGATCCACACCGCTTTGACCTGCGTGTAGTCGCGCATCGCCTCGATGCCGTTCTCGCGTCCCATCCCGCTGCTCTTGTAGCCGCCGAAGGGCGTGTTGTGGGCGATCGCGCGGTACGTGTTGACCCACACCGTGCCGGCCTTGATGCCGCGCGCCATCCGGATCGCCCGCCCGATGTCGTTCGTCCACACGCCCGATCCCAGGCCATACGGCGTGTCGTTGGCGATGCGCAACGCCTCCGCTTCGTCGGCGAATGGAATCAGCGAGAGGATCGGACCGAAGACTTCTTCTTGCGCGATTCGCATGTCGTTGCGCACGTCGGAGAAGATCGTCGGCTCGAAGAACAAACCGCCCTGCAGCGCGGCGTCGCTCGGGCGGCGGCCGCCGCTGACGAGCCGCGCGCCGTCGCCCTGCGCGACCTCGACGAACTGCTCGACCTTCGCATATTGCGGCGCGTTCGCGATCGGGCCCATCTCGGTCTCGGGCAGGAGCGGATCGCCGATCTTGATGCGTTGCGTGCGTTCGACCAGGCGCGCTTGCACTTCGTCGTAGATTTCGCGTTGGACGAGCGCGCGCGAGCCGGCGATGCACGTCTGCCCACCGGCCGCGAAGATGCCCGCCAAGAGACCCGAGACGGCGGCGTCGAGCGGCGCGTCGGCAAAGACGATGTTCGGGGATTTTCCGCCGAGTTCGAGCGCGACCGTCGCGAAGTGCGAGCCGGCCGCTGAGGCAACCCGCGCGCCGGTCGAACTGCTGCCCGTGAACGCGACGCGAGCGACGTCGGGATGCCGTGTCAACGCGTCGCCGGCGACCGCGCCGTTGCCGGTGACCACGTTGAAGACGCCCTTGGGGAACCCGGCAGCTTCGATGCACTTCGCGAACTCGAGCGACGACACCGAAGCGTGTTCGCTCGGCTTGAGGACGACCGTGTTCCCCGCGGCGAGCGCGGCCGCCATCGTGAAGGCGAGGATCAGCAGCGGGGAGTTCCACGGCGTGATGAAGCCGACGACGCCCAACGGCTCGCGCAGCGTGAAGTTGAAGAGGCTCGCGCGCTCCATGGGAATCGTCTCGCCTTCGATCTTGTCGGCGAGACCGGCGTAATACCGGTACCAACTCGGGATCGCGCGCAGCTGCGCGCCCATCTCGCGCAAGAGCTTGCCGTTGTCTTTGACCTCGATCTCCGCCAACTCGGCGGCGCGTGCCTCGATCGCATCCGCGAGTTTGTTCAGCAGCCGTCCGCGGGTCGCGGGGCTGACCTTGCCCCACTCGCCTTCGAACGCGCGGCGCGCCGCGCGCACCGCCGCATCGACGTCCTCGGCACCGGCATCGACGATCGTCGCCCACGTCTCCCCGTTGGCCGGATTGACGACCGGCAGCGTCTTGGAGCCCGGCGGGACGCGATACTCGCCGTCGATGTAGAGCCCGAAGGCGGCGACACTGCTTGGGTTGCGAAGCTCGACCGTCATGAGCGATCCTTTCCTGCGTGTTGCGGACGGGTGTGGCAGCTCAGCGGGCTCCGCGAGGAGCCGCTTGTCAGAGTACCGCGCCGCAAGCACGCCGTCCCGCCCCATCCGCACGCAAGGCAATTCGCATCTACATGAGCAGCACGGCGCGCACGTAAGACTTTGGAGACGACTCGGTGCCCCCAAAAAAGTCGAAGCCCGCCGAGCGAACTCGGGCGGGCTCTAACCTGCGTCGCGTAGCGGATCCTTCCGCTACCCAATATCGGCGGCAACATCGTGCGCTCCGGCGTGATCCTGCGACACCAGCAGGTCCGGCGACGAGGTCGAGTTTATCAAATCGCCGTCTCCGGCGTCAAGGTGAAAACGGTCCGGCGAGGGCTCGTCCAGATCGTGGTTTTTTCCATATCGTATATAGCTTTTTCCGACGTGGAGGCCCCGGGATCGTCGGCTTCGCTTTACGATAGTTGTACGCTCGACCCGCGTGGCCGCTCGCGGCGCGCCCGGCCGTTCCGGAGCACGGCAAGGGTTCGCGGTGCGGCCGTGAACGATAGCCGCTATGAGCAAGGCCGCAGCGCTCGCCGACATCGCGCACTATTTCGACCGGGGATCTTTCGTCGCCGACCTCGCCCGGCGGATCGCGTTGCGTACCGAGAGCCAGCGCACCGCTCCGGTGGCGGTCCTGCGGGCATACCTCGAGCAAGAACTGACGCCCGCGTTGGAAGCGATCGGATTCGCCTGCACGCTGCTGCCCAACCCGGTACCCGGTGCGGGCGACTTCCTCTACGCGGAACGCATCGAGGATCCGCTGCTGCCGACGGTGCTCTCCTACGGACATGGCGACGTCGTCTTCGGGATGACCGGCAAATGGCACGGCGGGCGCTCGCCCTGGACCCTGGCGCGCGACGGGGATCGGCTCTACGGGCGGGGCGCCGCCGACAACAAAGGGCAGCACAGCATCAACATCGCGGCGCTGGCGGCCGTCGTCGCGCGAAGGGGCCGGCTCGGGTTCAATTGCAAGCTGCTCGTCGAAACGGGCGAAGAGGTCGGCTCGCCCGGGCTCAAAGAGCTCTGCCGAGCGGAGCAGGCGCGGCTGCGGGCCGACGTCTTCATCGCTTCCGACGGCCCGCGCGTCAGCGCCGACCGGCCGACGATCTTCTTGGGCAATCGCGGAGCGTTCAATTTCGACCTGCGCGTCGATCTGCGCGAGGGCGCGCACCACTCCGGCAATTGGGGCGGCGCACTCGCCAACCCGGCGATCGTCCTCGCACACGCGCTGGCGAGCATCACGACGGCTTCGGGACGGATTCTCGTCGACGGTTGGCTGCCAAACGAACTCCCGCAACGCGTGCGCGACCTCGTCCGCGACCTCGAGATCGGCGAAGGCGACGGCGGGCCGGCCGATCGATCCCGATTGGGGTGAACCGGGCCTGACGACGCCGGAGAAAGTGTACTGCTGGAACACGTTCGAGGTTCTCGCGTTCGTCGCCGGCAACCCCGAGCGTCCCGTCAACGCGATTCCCGGCAGCGCATCCGCGCATTGTCAGGTGCGCTTCGTGGTCGGCAGCGATCCCGAAGGCTTCCTGCCCGCGCTGCGCCGCCATCTCGACGCGCGAGGCTTCGCGAACGTGACGCTGCGGCGCGCGGAGAAAGGCTACTTTCCGGCGACGCGGCTCGATCCCGACGATCGTTGGGTGCACTGGGCGCGCGCCTCGATCGCGCGCACGACCGGCAAAGACGTCGCGATACTCCCCAACCTCGGCGGCTCGCTGCCCAACGACGTGTTCGCGCACGACTTGGGTCTTCCGACGCTGTGGATTCCGCATTCGTATCCGGCCTGTTCGCAACACGCCCCGGACGAACACATGCTCGCGACGATTGCGCGCGAAGGACTGCTCGCGATGACGGCGCTGTTCTGGGATCTCGGTGACGCACCGCCTGCTTGAGCGTGCATCGCTCCCAGCAAGCTGACCGTCGCTTAGGGTACGAAACAACGGCGTGACGCGGTGATCGGCGGCGGCTACGTCGAAAGCGTCACCGAGCCGCCTCACGCGGCATGAGGAGCACTCGATGAGCGACGAATCCCCAGCGACTCCGGCAGATCCGGTCTTCTCGACGAGCCGCGTGCTGGATTATCCGCGCGACCTGATCTGGGCCGTTTGGACCGACCCGGCGCACGTGAAGCAATGGTGGGGTCCGCACGGATTCAGCTTGCCCGTCTACGAGGCCGATCTGCGACCCGGGGGCACCCTGCACTACGAGATGGAGGCTCCCGACGGTTCGCGCTACCCCAGCACCGGCACGTTCGAAGAGGTCGTCCCGCTCGAGCGCATCGTGACGTTCGGCGTCGTGGAGATCGACGGAAGCCCCGCCTTCGAAGCGCGCACGACCGTGACGTTCGCGGAAAACGGAAACGCGACCACCGTGGCAGCGACGCAGACTTACGCGAAGACGACGGCGGCGGGCAACGCGGCGATCGCCGGCGCCTCGGCCGGTTGGACGCAGCAATTCGAGCGGCTCGAAGCGCATCTGCGCGAAGTCGCTGGGCGATGAACGCGCGCGCGGGCTAACGGCGCCGTCGGCCCAAGTAGGCCTCGATCACGCCTTCGTGCTGCAACACTTCTTCCGGCGTGCCTTCGGTGATCTTGCGGCCGTGGTGAAGGCTCATGATCCGGTCGGCCAACCGGCTCAGGAATGCGACCTTGTGATCGATGATCCAGAGCGTCGTGCCGTGCTCGCGCAGGCCGCGCAGCACCGCCTCCAGATTCTCGACCTCCGCATGTCCCAGGCCCGACGCCGGTTCGTCCAGCAGCAGCAGCACGGGTTCGCACATCATCGCCATCGCGACCCCCAGCATCTTCTCTTGACCGTAGGAGAGATTGGCCGCCAGCTCGTCGCGCACGGCTTCGAGCCGGCAGAGCCGCAAGACGCGCGTCGCGCGCTCTTCGAGCACGTCGCCCGCGGCGTCGAAATCGGGATCGATCAACGTCGTGACGCGCCGCCTGCCGAGCCGCCGTTTGAGCAGCAGATGGCCCGCGATCAGCAGATGCTCCCAGGTCGTGAGCTCGGCGAACAGCTGCGGGTTCTGGAACGTCTTGACGATGCCGGCCGCCGCGTTCTCGTGCACCTTGCGCCCTTGGATCGGCTGCGAACGCCACACGATCCGCCCCGAGGTCGGCGCGTAACGTCCCGGCGATCAAGTTGAGCAGCGTCGTCTTCCCGGAACCGTTCGGCCCGAAGATGCCGACGATCTCGCCCTCGGCGACGTTGAACGAGACGTCGGACACCGCGGCTAAACCGCCGAACCGTTTGGTGAGCCCCTCGACTTCAAGCAGCACGGAGTCTCAACCGCGCGTTGACGCGTTGCAGCAGGGCGGCCACGAAACCGTAGATCCCGCGCGGCATCAAGAGGATCGCGAGAATCAGGATCATACCGTCGACGATCAGGTGGAGCTCCGCGTTCAAATGCACGACGATCGGCAGCGCGGTCAGGATGAACGCGCCGATCACGGGCGCTGCAACCGCACCGCGGCCGCCGAGCAGCACCATCGCGATGATCGTCAGCGATTGGTCGATCGACAAGAAGCCCGGCTCGATGTAGCCCAAGTAAAACGCGTAGAGCCCTCCGGTGATCGCGGCGATCATGCTGGCGACGACGAACGCGACGAGCTTGTACCGGAAGACGTCGATGCCGAGCACGTCGCCCAGATCGTCGTTGAGGCGGATCGCGGCGAAACAACGTCCCATCCACGAATGGACGATGCGGCTGCAGAACGCGATCGTCAGCGCCAAGGCCGCCGCGCTCACGTAGTACCAGCGCACCGTTCCCTCGAGGGCAAACGTGCCGGCGCCGGGCAGCCACAGGGTCGGCTTCGCGGCGAGATTGATCCCCAAGCTGCCGTTCGTGACCGCGTTCCAATTGAGCACGACGAGCCGCAGCATCTCCGAGAGCGCCAGCGTGACGACCGCGAAATAGAAGTCCTTGAGCTTGAAGCGGAAACACACGAAGCCGACCGCGACCGACAAGACCCCCACGACGGCCGCCCCGACGACGAGGCCTTCCCAAAACGTAAGTGCCAGTACTGCATCGAGAGGTGCGTGCCGTACGCGCCGACGCCGAACGAGGCCGCGTGGAACATCGAGAGTTGACCGGTGTATCCGAAGATCAGGTTGTAGCTGACCGCCAGCATCCCGAGCAGAAACGAAAACACGACGATCGTCAACACGAAGTCGCTGCGCACGACGGCCGGGAGCAGCACGACGGCGACCGCGAGCGCCGCCCACTTGCCCGCGTCTTTCACCGCTTCACCGTCTGGAGAACAAGCCCGCGGGCTTGAAGAGCAGGATCAACGTCAGGAACACGAGCCCGTACCCGTCGCGAAACGCGAGCGGCAGAAAGAACGAGCCGACCCCCTCGGACACGCCGAGGATCACGCCGCCGAACAGCGATCCGACGACGCTTCCGACGCCCCCGAGGACGGCCGCCTCCACGCCCTTGAGCACGTAGAAACTGCCCATCGAGGGCTCGAGCGAATAGAGGCTCGCGTACATCGCGCCGCCCAGCCCGGCGAGGGCGACCGAGTACGCAACGACCCCGGTTTGGAGCATCCCGGTGCGCACGCCCATCAGTTGCGCGGCCTCCGCGTTCTGCGCGTAGGCGAACGCGGCCCTGCCCGTCCACGTGCGGGTGAGCGCGGCATGGGTCGCGACGATAACCGTCACCAGCACGCAGAAGATCAGGATCTTGCTCTTGGGGACGACGACGCCGAACAGCGAGACGATACCGGGCAGCACCGGCGGCATCTCCTTCGGCGTCGAGGTCCAAAGCAGGAGCGCGATCCCCTCCATCACCGCGATCAGGCCGATCGAGACCAGCAGGCCGTTGACGAGATTGTAGCGCGTGAAGCGGAACAGCACCCGGTCGGCCAGCAGGCCCGCCGCAGCGGTGACGAGCACCGCCCCCACGACCGACACCGCGTACGGCATCGCGAATTGATCCGTCAGATACCAGGTGACGTACGCGCCGAGCATCATAAACGCGCCCAGAGCGAAATTGACGATGCCGGTGATGCCGAACGTTAGCGAGATCCCGATCGCAATGATCCCGTAGAGCGTCCCGAGGATCGCGCCGTCGAGAAGCTGTCCGAAGACCAGTTGCCCCACGGCTACTTGGGCTCGACGTGCGTGGCCGTGATGACGCCCTTCTTCATGTCGACGATGTCGAAGCCGAACACTTCCTCACCCGTCGCGTCGTAGTGGATGTTCCAGAGCCCGCGATAGTTCATCGCCAACAGCGCCTTGCGCACCTTGGCGACGTCGTCGACGGAGCCGGCTTTCTGCATCGCCTGCACCAGCATGTAGACGTGGTCGTAACACGACGACGAGCACAACGGGGCCTGCTCGTAGGGGAAGTCGCGTTTGTAATAGTCCTTGTACGAGGCGATGAACTTCTTCACGGCGGGTTCGGAGTTCTCGGCCTGCTCGAAATATTTCGGCGTGTAGACGAGGTAGTCGTCGATCGCGTCCTTGTTCTTCAAGCCGGGCGTCAGCGAACCGCGCACGAGGAAGAACTTCTTGAAATTTCCGCTCTCGGTCGCCTGGCGGATGATGTCGTAGAGCACCGCGTCGCTGTAGCCCGGGAACAAGTAGTCGGGTTTGAACGCCGCCAGCTTGGCCAGCACCGCCGAGAAGTCGGTCGTACCGGGCTCGAACAGCTCGATCTGCACGTCGATGCCGTCGGCCTTGAACATCGGCGGATAGATATCGGTGACGATCTTGCCGACCGAATCGTTGGGGAAGAGCAACGCGACCTTCTTCACTCCGCGCTTCTTGAGGTCGTCGACCATCAGCTTGCCGAAGCCCTGCGGACCTGCGTCCCAGTTCCACGTGCGAATCAGGTAGTCGTGATTGGGCTGGCCCAGAAACGCGTGGATCGCGGTCGCGCCGCCCATCAGCAAGAACTTGCCGTTGTTCTGGGTCGCGTACGGTTCGACGCCGTTGAAGACGTTGCTCAAGAACGGCCCGAACACGTACTTGACTTGATCTTGTTCGAGCAGTTGCTTGAGCAGGATCAGGCCCTGCTGCGGATTGCCTTGCGTGTCGGGCGAGATCAGCTTGAGGGTGTAGGTTTTGCCGCCGACCTTGAAACCGCCGGCGCGATTGATCTCGTCGACCGCGAGCTTCGCGCCTTGAACGCTCATCCAGCCGTAGGTCTGCAGCGGGCCCGTCTGCGCCTCGATTTGTCCGATCGACACCTCGTCGGCACTTGCACGCCCCGGAACGGTCGCACCGAGCACGACCAGAGCCGCGCACGCGACTCGAATTAGCGCCTTGCGTAGGTTGCCCATTCCCCTCCCCATTCTGCCCGCATCGCCAACCGAAGTGGGCTGGCCAAAGTGGGCGCCCAATTCTAATAGTGAAAAACATTTCCTGCACGCTTGCTCGGGTATTTCGGGAGGGCTCGACGCGCTCACCGGGAGAACCCGGATGCGATGCGCGCGCAGAAGCACATGCCGTTCGAACCGGTGCCGATCAAACGGCTCGACGTGTATCGCGAAGTCGTCGACCGGATCCGTCGAATTCATCGCCGAACAAGCCCTGAGCGTCGGCGACCGGCTCCCCTCGGAACGCGCGCTGGCGGAAGCGCTCTCAAGTCAGCCGCATCTCCGTGCGGCAAGCGCTCAAAGTCCTCGAGAACATGGGCGTCGTCACCTCGCGGCGCGGCAGCGGGACGTACGTCAAGGAACTCGGCGTCGACTCGATCGTCAACATCGTCCTCGAACGCTTGCCGATCGACGAACAACTGCAGATCGAGCTGATCGACGCGCGCGCCGCGATCGAACTGCGGGTGCTGGAGCTCGCCTTCGAACGGCGCCGCGCCCCCGACTTCAAGCTCGTGCACGAAGCGATGGCGGCGCGTGAAGCGAGCCTGCGCGACCCGCACGACAACGAGGTCGGCACCAACGACGTCTACTTCGAGCGCGCGCTCGCGCAGGCGTGCGGGAACCGGCTGCTGGCACTTTTGCAGGCGACGATGCACGAGCTGTGGATTTTGACCTGGGGCAAGCTCGGCATGCTTCCGGGCGAGAAACACAGATGCATCAAGACCACCTGCGCATTCTGCAGGCGATCGAAGCGGGCAATCTCAAAGCGGCGACCGGCTTGATGGCGCGCCACCTCGACCGCCCGATCGGGCGTTTGCGCACCGCCGGGGCCGGCAAGAAACCGGCAAAGCGCCCGAAAAAGGCCGCCCACGCCGCAAAAACGCACCGGACCAGCGCGGGCCCGCGCCGCCGCAATGCGCGCTGAAGCCCTGATCGCGTTCGAAGCGATCAACGTCTTCTACGGCAAGAACCACGTGCTGCGCGACCTCTCGCTGCACGCGAACGAGGGCGAGGTCGTCGCCCTCATCGGGCCCAACGCGGCGGGGAAAACGACGACGCTGCGCACCGCCCTGGGCCTGAAGGCGCCCGTCTCGGGCACGATCCGTTTCGCGGGAAGCGACATCACCAAACTGTCGACGAGCGACCGGGTGCGGCTTGGGCTCGTGCTCGTGCCCGAAGGCCGGCAAGTCTTTCCGCAGTTCAGCGTCTGGCAGAACCTCCAGATGGGCGCCTACCCGCGCAAGGACCGCAACGACCTCGCCGGCGACCTCGAGTACGTCTTCGGCGTCTTTCCGCGCTTGAAGGAGCGGCGCGAACAGAAAGCCGGCTCGATGTCGGGCGGCGAACAACAGATGCTGGCGATCGCGCGCGGCTACATGTCCAAACCTCGCTGCCTGCTGCTCGACGAGCCGACGCTGGGATTGGCGCCGATCATGGTCGAGGAGATCATCCGCATCGTGCAGGCACTCGCGCAGACGGGGATCACGATCGTTCTGGCCGAGCAGAACGCGGCGATGGCGCTCGACACCGCCGCCCGGGCCTACGTCCTCGAGGCGGGCGCGATCTCCCTCGACGGCGAGGCCTCGGCGCTCGAGCAGAGCGACGCGGTGCGCAGCCTCTACTTGGGGACCTAGCTCGAGCAGCGATTGAAACAGGGAGGGAATTTCTTTCCCGCGAACTGGACAGCCCACTTTGGACAGCCCACTTTCGTGCCGATTCAGGAGGCTCCGATGCAACTGACCCAGGACCAGCTCGCTCAGTACGACCGCGACGGCTTTCTGCGTTTCGACAACCTCTTCAGCCTCGACGAAGTCGCGGCGCTGCGCGCCGAGATCGACCGCACCGGCACGGCGCAGTGCGACGCGATCTTCCGCGAGCGCACCGGCGCGCTGCGGACCGTGTTCCGCTCGCACTTGCCCGATGGGCCGACGTTTTCGCCGGTGTTCGAGCGGTTGACGCGCACGCCGCGCCTGCTGCGGCCCGCGCAGCAAGTGCTGCGCGACGACGAGCTCTACGTGTATCACACGAAGAGCAACATCAAGAGCGCGATCGACGGCACGGTGTGGCTGTGGCATCAGGATTACGGCTACTGGCGGCACGACGGCGTCCCGACCGACAACATGACGACCTTCCTGGTGATGCTCGACGAAGCGACCGAGATGGGCGGCTGCCTCTATTTCGTGCCGGGCTCGCACAAGGCGGGCGTCCTGCCCAGCGTCAAGGACGAGCAGACGACGTCGTACGCCCAGTGGACGGTCGAGAAAGAGCCGCTGCGCGCGTTCTTGCGCGCGAATCCGGCGGCCGTGCCGATCGCCGGGCCGCCCGGCACCGGGGTGATGTTCCACTGCAACATCGTGCACAGTTCGGGACACAACCTCTCGCCCAACGACCGCTGGCACGTGTACGTCGCGTACAATCCGTGTGCGAACAAGCCCGATCCGGTGCCTGCGAATCCGCGTCCTGACTGGGTCGTCTCGACGAACCACACGCCGCTGCAGATCCTCACCGACGACAGCATCCTCGAACCCGTGCATGCGTAGAGTCGGCTTCGCGGGGCTGGGCCTCATGGGCAGCCGCATGGCCGCGCGTCTGGTGGCGCGCGGTTACGACGTCGTCGTATGGGATCGCGAGCCGCCCCGGATCGAAGCGCTGGTTGCGCGCGGAGCTCGCCCGGCAGCCGATGCCGCCGGCGTCGCGCGCGACCGCGACGTCGTCGTCACGATCCTGTGGGACGACGCGGTCGCGATCGAGACGGTCGAGCGAACGCTGCTGCCGGTCGCGGCGCCCGGCACGACGTTCATCGAGATGACGACGATCACGCCGGCCGTTGCCCGCCGGCTGGCAGAAGCAGCCCGCGCGCACGGCTGCCCCTTCCTCGACGCTCCGGTCACCGGCAGCCGCGATCAGGCGGAAAGCGGCGAATTGACGGCGCTCGTCGGCGGACCGGCCGAGGTGCTCGAAGCGCAGCGCGAGCGTCCTCGAAACCCTGGCTTCGACGATCGTGCACGTCGGGCCGAACGGGACGAGCGGCGCGCTGAAGCTCGCGAACAATCAGCTGGTCGCGTTGATGAGCGCCGCGTGGGGCGAGAGCATCGCGAGCGCGCAGGCGGGCGGCGTCGATCCCGCCGTCGCGCTCGAAATGTTCGCAGGCACGTTCGCGCGCATCGCCACGACGAAGTGGCGCACGATCCTCGAGCGCGACTTCACCCCCAAGTTCACCCTCGATGCGCTCTACAAAGACATCGGCCAGGCGCTGCGCTCGGCGCAGACCGCGGCGCTCGCGCTGCCGCTGCTCGAAGCGGTGGAACCGGTCTACGCGCGGGCGGTCGCCGGCGGCGCCGGCCCGCGCGACTTCTCGATCGTGGTCGACCTGGTCGCGAACGGCTCGCGCCGCGCCGAGGCCGCTCCCTGATGCGATTGGGCGGGCTCATCGACGCGCACGTCCATCTGGCCGCCCCCGACGTCAAGATCGGGGTGCCGGCCGCCGACCACCACCGGCTCGGAGTCGTGGGCGTCGTCGAGGCAGGATCGTACGGTGCCGAACAGTTCGAGGCGGCGGCGGCCGCGTGGCGCCGGCAGATCGCGGTGCGCGTCTTCGCCAGCGTCGTCCCACGCGGGCTGCGCGACCCGCGCCACGCCTGGGGGCCACCGTCCGACGATCCGCTGGCGCTGTTCGCGCGCACCGGCATCAAGCCCGACGGCGTCAAGCTGCGGCTGGGCCAGAGCCCGGGGCGCGACGACCTGGCCGACGCGCGCAACGCGCTCGCGGCAGCTTCGGCGTTCGGCTTGCGGCTGATGGTTCATGTCACCGGAGCGACTTGCGATGCCGACGCGCTGTTGGACGCGCTGCGGCCCGGTGACGTCCTCACGCACTGCTTCTGCACCCCGCCGTTCTCGGTGCTCGACGACACGGGCCGGGTGCGCGACAGCGCGCGGCGCGCGCGCGAGCGCGGCGTGATCTTCGACCTCGCACGCGGCGCGACCGGACACTTCGATCCGGAGGTCGCGCGGCGCGCGCTCGCGCAAGGTTTTGCACCCGACTTTCTCTCGACCGATTGGGCCAATCAACCCCAAGGTCATCGCGGGCCGAACCTGATCGCGACGATGCGCGAACTCTTGCATCTCGGCATGGCGCAGGAGGCAATCCTGGCGGCGGTCACGGAAGCACCGGCTCGATTCTACGGGTTCACGATACCGCCGGCGACGAACGATTCGTTCGTGGAGTTGACCGACGACTTCACGTTCGTCCGCGTCGTGCGCGAGGGGAAGGACCTCGGCGAGTTCGACCATTCCGACCGGAGCAGCATGTAGAACCACGCATCGACGACCGCGCCTTCGGATCGTGAACGCTTCGCGAAACACCGCTTCGCGCTCGAAGCCGCACTTTTCGAGCACCCGCGCGGAGCGCACGTTCGGGGCGAAGACGTGCGCCTCGAGGCGGCGGAGAGCGCGCGCACCGAAGGCCTCGCAGGCGAGCAGCCCCGCCGCCTCGGTCGCGATCCCGCGCCCCCAGTACCGCCGTCCGAGCCAGTAGCCGAACTCGGCGACGCCGGCCGACTCTCCGCTGTGTGGCCGGATGCCGGCCCCACCGGCCAGCTCGCCCTCGACTTCGATCGCCAGATCGTTGGGCGGCTCTTGGAGCGCCGCTTGCGTGACCCACGCCTGCGCATCGGACGCGCTATACGGGTGCGGAAACAGCGCCGTCATCCAGCGCGCGACGTCGTAGTCGTCGGCGAGCGCGCGCAGCGCGCCGGCGTCGTCGTCGCGGTACGGGCGCAGGCGACATCGCTGACCGGCCATCCCGACAGCTCGATCCAGGTCGGGGCGTGGTCGCTCGACTTCTCCCAGCCGCGCACCGCACGATCGACGCCGGCCGCCTTGAGCTCGGGGGCCAGCGCGGGGCTGAGCAAGAGATGATCGATCCGTAGTCCCGCGTCGCGCTGATACCGGTTGCGGAAGTAGTCCCAAAACGTGTAGATGCGTTCGCCGGGATGGAGCGCGCGCAGCGCGTCGGTCCAGCCTTGCGCGATCAGCCGCGCATACGCCGCGCGCACTTCCGGGCGAAACAGCGCGTCGTCTTCCCAACCCTCGGCCCGGTAGACGTCGAGTTCGGTCGGCATCACGTTGTAGTCGCCGGCGAGCACCGCCCGTGCGCCGCTCGCGAGCAGCTCCGCCGCGTGCACGATCAGGCGCTCGAACCAGCCCATCTTGTACTCGAATTTCGGACCCGGCGCCGGATTGCCGTTGGGCAGGTAGAGGCAGCCGACGCGGATCCCCGCCACGTCGGCTTCGATGTAGCGGCTGTGAAGGTCGTCGGGGTCGCCGGGAAGCCCGCGCTGCACTTCGTGCGGCTCCGCATCACGCGCGAGGATGGCGACGCCGTTCCAACTTTTCTGCCCGTGCCAAATTGCGCCGTAGCCGGCCTCGCGAATCGCCGCTTCCGGGAACTTGTCTTGGGGCGCCTTCAACTCTTGGAGACAGGCCACGTCCGGCTGCGCCTCCGCGAGCCACCGCAGGAGCACCGGAAGCCGGCCATTGACGCCGTTGACATTGTAGGTGGCGAGTTTCACAGCGCTTCGGCGGCGAAGGCGCCGGCGGCGGTGACGATCTGTGCGACCGCCCCCGACGCGACGCGGTTGACGTGGTTGCGGATCTGCTCCTCGGTCAAATCGCCCGCCGCGTAGGTCGCGTGGCCGTCGCCGACGAGGCTCACCCGATAGCCGCGCCGCTCGGCTTCGCGTACGGTCGCGTCGACGCAGAACTCCGTTTGCATGCCGCACACGACGAGATGATCGGCGCCGAGCCGCTCGAGCACGGCGCCGAGATCGGTCTCGCGAAACGCATCGCGAAACCGCTTCTCGACGATGGCGTCGGTTGCGCGCGGCGCGATCTCGTCCGCGATCTGCCAATCGTCCGTGCCGGGCAAAAGAAAGTCATCTTGATGGCGCACGTAGACGACCGGAACCTCGCGGGTGCGCGCGGCCTCGAGCAACGGGCTCAGCGTTCCGAGAAACGCCGCGCGACGATTGGGATCGAGCGCTTGCACGAGTTCGCGTTGCACGTCGATGACGAGGAGGACGGTTGCCATGCCGGTGCAGTTCTCGGCCTTTAGCCGAATTGCTGCTCGATTGCCGGCTCGAAGGGATAGACGTGGACCATCCAGCCGTATACGTTTTCCAGGAACGCTCCGCCGGCTCGCTCGCACTCGGCGCGCGACACAATCGAGCCGCTGAAGCCGAACTGCCCGCGCTTCACCGGGTCGGTGACGCGCGTGCCGGGCCTAGGCTGGCAGATGTTGTGATGCGCGTGCCAATGCCCGAGCGCCAGCGGAATGCGGTCGTTGAGGTCGAGCGGCGACGACGCGTACGGCGCGGTGAACATCGCACCCGCGAGTTCGTACCCATGGCCCGTATTGCGGTAGAGCAGTGCCGACGGCCGTTCGGGATCGAGGTGATTCCAGCCGATGCGAACGTTTGCATTGTTAATCCAATGTTTGAGCGCGCCGACCGGCACGTCGTCGCCTTCAGGCGCATACCCGGCACGGCGCGCGACCGTCATGTCGCGATATTGCGGCAACGCTCGTCTGAGGATCGCAATCAGCCGGTCGGCGTGGGCGCGCAACTCCGGCGGGAGCGGCGCACAATCCGGTGCGAGTTGCGTGTGGCCGAAGCGGTCTATCCCCATCGAGGCGTGGCGCACGCCCGTGCGCGCGACCGGCGCCGTCGCGCATGCACCGAGTGCGAGCAGCGCGAGGACCCACCCGAGGATTCGCAACCCCTGTCTCATCGAGGCGACGTTTTCCGTCGAGGCCGATTCTCCCGCGTCGCGGAGGGACCGACCGAACGGCGTAAGAAGGCGTTCGCCGGCACCGCACCCACCCCGTGAGGAGTAATCATTTTCATGAAGTACCTTCGTTCCGTCGCGCTCCTGACTGCCGCGCTGACCTTCGCGGCGCCGGCCGCGTCGCTGGCACAAGTCGCGGGCACGGCGAACTTCCCGACCAGCCAGGGCGACCTCAAGCTGGTGGCGCTCGGTTATCGCGCCTCGCAATTGCTCAAGTCGCCGGTGTACAACGTCGAAGGGCAGAAGCTCGGCCAAGTGGTCGACATCATCATCTCGCAACAAGCGGCGGTGTCGTACTTCATCCTCGACGTCGGCGGCTTCTTGGGAATCGGCACCAAACAGATCGCGGTCCCGGCGCGCGCCTTCAAGATCATCGACAAGAAAGTCGTGCTCCCCGGCGTCACCGCCGACGAGCTCAAGAAGCTGCCGACGTTCCAATATTCCAAGCTCTAGTTGAGGGCCTCTGCGTAACGCAGCGCGGTCCGCAGGTTCATCTGCGTCCACAGGACGTCGCTCAATTCGGTGAGGCGCAGCATCGTGGAAGCGACCGCCGAAGGGACGACGATCAGCCGGCGCGTCGAGCCCGCGCAGCTGTAGTGCGCGCGGGCCAACTGCGCGAGTCCGCTCGCGTCGATGTACGTAAGCTGCGCCAGCGACAAGACGATGGCGGGGCCGCCGCCTTGCCATGCGTACGTCAGCATCCGCCTGAGGTGCTGCGCGTTGCTGAGATCGAGTTCGCCGGCGACGTCGACCAGCGGCACCCGCGCCGGCATCGAGAAGCGCAAACGCGCGATCCCGTCGATCATCGTGACGACGGCCCCGCGCGGCCTTGGCACAGCGAGCTCGGGCATGTGACGCCTCCACACGCTGATGTACCCGTGCGAGGCTCGGCGGCTCGCTTGCTGTCGCGGCAAATCGGCGCCGCTTCGCCGCGCGCTTGGCGAAGAGCGTTTAGCCGCCTCGGCTGGTTGGTACATCAGGGAGCATGTCAGCTCGATATCTCCTGCTCCTGGTCATCGTCCTCTACATCGCCTTCGCGTTGTTCGTTCCGGCGATGCAGAGCATCTTCGGTTACGGCGTCGGGACGCTGCTCGCGATCGTGATCCTCTGGTACGTCTTCTTCGCGAATCGCGGCGACCGGGTCGTTTGAACTAGACGGGTCGCGAGGGCCGGTACGAGCGGCGAACGTACCGGTCGGCACCGATCGCGAACGCGACCCACACGATCCCGCCGCCGGCGAGGATGAACAAGAACAGATACGGCTCGAGCGGCGACCCGTTCTCGCCGGGCAGCGACGCACGCGCAGCCGTGTAGCCGCCGATCGCCGCGCGCGAAGCGGCGGGCGCCGTCGGAAGCGCGCCGAGCGCCTGGGCTCGAGCGAGCTGCGGCACGAGCGACGCTGCGACCGTGAAGACAAGGGCGAAGAACAGTGGGCGGAGCTTGGCGGTGTTCGTCATGCGCCGTTCTTTCCCGCGATCCGGCGCAAGGCAAACGCAGATTCAACGCGTTGGGGATGCCTTGCCGGGCTCTACGCGAGGATCGGCACGCGATCGTCGTCGGCGACCCCGCTCGCGCGACGGGCGACGCCGTCTTCTACCGCTGCCGCGACGACCGCTTTCGCGACCGCTTCGCTGATGCGGGGGTCGAAGACGCTCGGGACGATGTACTCCGCGGTCCGTTCGTCGCCGACGACGCCGGCGATCGCACGGGCCGCGGCCATCTTCATGTTGTCGGTGATGCGCCGCGCGCGGCAATCGAGCGCGCCGCGGAAGATGCCCGGGAAGGCGAGCACGTTGTTGACCTGATTGGGATAGTCGGAACGGCCCGTCGCCATGACCGCGACGTACGGCGCCGCTTCTTCGGGCATGATCTCCGGCGTCGGATTGGCGGCCGCGAGCACGATCGCGTCACGGCCCATCGACGCGACGTCGGCGGCGTGCAGCACCCCCGGCCCCGAGACGCCGATGAACGCGTCGGCACCGGCGATGACGTCGGAAAGTGATCCCGTGCGGTTATCGCGGTTCGTGTGCTCCGCCAGCCACCGCTTGTGCTCGTTCGCATCCCCGGCGCGGCTGCGCCCGATCGCGCCCGTGCGATCGACGGCGATCACGTCGCCCACCCCCGCGAGGGTCAGCATCTTGATCGTCGCGATCCCGGCCGCGCCGGCTCCGGCGACGACGATGCGCATGTTCGCGAGCGCTTTGCCGACGACGGCCGCCGCGTTGAAGAACGCCGCCATGATGACGACCGCGGTGCCGTGCTGGTCGTCGTGCATCACCGGGATGTCGAGCGCTTCGATCAGCCGCTGCTCGATGTCGAAGCAGCGCGGCGAGCTGATGTCTTCCAGATTGATCCCGCCGAAGATCGGCGCGATGTGCACGACCGCCTCGACGATCTTGTCGGCATCCTTCGTATCCAAACAAATCGGGAAGGCGTCGATGCCGGCAAACTGCTTGAACAGCATGCATTTGCCTTCCATGACCGGCGCGGCGCCGTACGGGCCGATGTCGCCCAGGCCCAGCACCGCCGAACCGTCGGACACGACCGCGACCGTATTGCGCTTGATCGTCAGCTGGAAGGCTTTGCTCGGGTCGGCCGCCAGGGCCATCGAGACGCGCGCGACCCCCGGCGTATAGACGATCGAGAGATCCTTGCGCGTCTTGACCGGCAGCTTCGGTTCGATCCGGATCTTGCCCCCGAGATGCGCGAGGAACGTGCTGTCCGACGCGCTGACGATGCGCACGCCCACGAGCCGCTCGATCGCCTCTTGCACGCGCCGGCCGACGTCTTCGGAGGGCACCGACACGGTGACGTCGCGAATGACCGCGGCTTTGTTCACGGTGTGCACGTCGATCGCTTCGACGGTGCCGCCGGCGTCCCAGATCGCCGAGGACAAGGCCGCGAAAGCGCCCGGCCCGTTCGGGGTCTCGACGCGGACGATGACGCTGAAGCCGATGGAATCCGAAATCATCCGGTGATATTGGCGCAGCCCGACAGACGCCCCCGCCGGTGTTCGCGCTCGCAAACGCGTCCTGCCACGATGAGAAAACGCGCCGGCTACTCGACGGTGACGGTCTTCGCCAGGTTCCTCGGCTGATCGACGTCTTTGCCGTCGATGTCCGCAATGTGATACGCGAGGAGCTGCAACGGCACGACGTTGACGATCGGCGACAGCAGCTCGTCGACCTTCGGCACCCAGAACACGTGATCGGCGATCTCGGCGGCTTCTTCGTCGCCGTGATTGGCGACCAGGATGATCGGCGCTTCGCGCGCCTTGGCCTCAGCGACGTTGGAGAGGATCTTCTCCCGCACGCGCCCGTCGGTCACGATGCCGACGACCGGAACCTTCGAGTCGAGCAGCGCGATCGGCCCGTGCTTCATCTCGCCCGCGGCATAGCCCTCGGCGTGGATGTACGAGATCTCCTTGAGCTTCAGCGCGCCTTCGATCGCGGTCGGATAATTGATATAACGCCCGATGAACAACACCGAGCGCGCGCGGCGCAGCTTGCGCGCCACCTTGCGGATCTCGTCGGACGTGTTGAGCGCGACGTCGATCGCCGCCGGCAGCAGGCGCGTCGCGTGCGCGATCTCGCGCAGGCGCTCGACGTCGGTCGTGCCGCGAATCCGGGCCAGGTAGAGCGCCAGCAGCACCATCGCGGTCGCCTGCGACACGTACGTCTTGCTGGCCGCGACCCCGATCTCCGGACCGCCGCGGGTGTAGAGCGTGCCGTCGGAGAGCCGCGTCAGATGCGAGCCGACGACGTTGCACACCGAGACGATCGGGGCGCCGGCCGCCTGGGCGATCTTCACCGCTTCGACCGTGTCGGCCGTCTCGCCCGACTGCGACATCGCGATCGTCAGCGTGCGCGGATCCATCATGCGATCGCCGTAGCGGAATTCGCTCGCGAGTTCGATCTCGACCGGCAGTTTGCACAGCGCGCGCATCAGGTACATGCCGATCATGCCGGCGTGATAGGCCGTGCCGCAGCCGGTGATCGAGATCTTCGTCATCGCCCGGAACAGCGATTCGGGGATGCGCAATTCGGTGGCGAGCTGCACGTCGCCGGATTCGTCGATGCGGCCCGCGAGCGTCTCCTTGACGACGTTGGGCTGCTCGAACATCTCCTTGAGCATGAAGTGCTTGAAGCCGGTCTTCTCGGCCGAGCTCGCGTCCCACATCACTTGCTCGACTTCACGCTCGACCGCCTTGCCGTCGAACGTGGTCACCGCGTAGCCGTCGCGCCCGACCTGCACCATCTCGCCCTCGCGCAAGATCACGACCTTGCGCGTGTACTGCAGCATCGCCGGCGTGTCGCTGGCGACGAACATCTCGCCGTCGCCGATGCCGACGACGAGCGGGCTCGCGCCGTTGCGCGCGAACAGCAGCCGGTACGGATCGTCGGCGGAGATCACGCCGAGCGCATAGGCGCCGCGCACTTGGGCGAGCGTCGCCCGCAGCGCGGCGACCAGATCGCCCTCGTAGTGGTCTTCGATCAGGTGCGCGAGCACCTCGGTGTCGGTCTCGCTCTCGAACGTGTGGCCCTCGGCGATCAAGCGCGCGCGCAGCGGCCCGTAGTTCTCGATGATCCCGTTGTGCACGACCGCGAAGCGGCTCTTGCAATCCATGTGCGGGTGCGCGTTGACGTCGGAGGGGCGGCCGTGGGTCGCCCACCGC
Organism: Vulcanimicrobiota bacterium; assembly: GCA_963749395.1. GTDB lineage: Bacteria > Vulcanimicrobiota > Vulcanimicrobiia > Vulcanimicrobiales > Vulcanimicrobiaceae > CAVVMT01. Next base: position 44,498 of record CAVVMT010000011.1, on the reverse strand, counting down.
GTGTGGCCGAGCCCGGTCGTCCCGTGGAGCGCTTCGCCGTTGCTCAAGCGCTCCGCGAGCCGCGTGAGCTTGCCCTCGGCTTTCGAGCCCACGAGCTCGCCCGCGGCGTCGATCACCGCGATCCCGGCGCTGTCATACCCCCGGTACTCCAGCCGCTTGAGTGAATCCATGATGATCGGCACGCTGTCGCGCTCGCCGACGTAACCAACGATCCCACACATGACGGATAGAAGCCCCTATTTGATCCCTTCGCGGGTGCGCTTGTAGGGAATCTTGCCGCCGCGCACTTCGTTGAACGCCGTCGAGACGGGCTTGTTGGGATTCACGCGGTCGGTCAGCGCGGGCGCTCCGTTGTTGAGCTGTTTGGCGCGCTTCGTCACGACGTTGACGAGGGTGAATTTCGAGTCGACGTGTTCGAGTAAGCCGTCGAGGTCGCCGAAAACCGAGTCACTCATTCTTGTTCCAATTCCTTGATACGAGATTCCGAGTAGCGATGGATTCTGAAGCGTTCGGCCCGAATGATCGCCTCCAAGTCGGCGACTGCATCGTCGGGATGCTCCTGTTCGTTGATGATCAGATAGTCGAAGTGGCGGATGGATTGCATTTCCTCGTGCGCGATGGCCAGCCGGGCAGCGATTTCGTCGTTCGTCTCGGTGCGCCGTGCTTCCAGACGGGAACGCAGGTGAGAGAACCGGTCGGGAATCACGAAGATCAGCGCTGCGCCGGGATACGTTCGCTGGATCGCGAGCGCCCCGTTGACTTCGGGCTTCATGATGATGTCGTAGCCCGCCCAGAGCTGCTCTTCGATGAACGCGCGTGGGGTACCGTAAAGGTTCCCGTTGTACTCCCGGGTCTCGAGAAAGCCGCCGGCCTTCATGCGCGCCTCGAACGCTTCGCGGGCGAGAAAGAAGTAATCGTGGCCGTCGAGTTCCCCCGGTCGCGGGGCTCGCGTCGTCGCCGAGATCGAGTAACGGAGACCCTTTTTGCGCGCGAGCAGCGCGGCCACCAGCGTGTCTTTCCCGGCTCCGGACGGCCCCGACACGACAAAGAGCAACCCAGGCCCCGACAGTTTCCAGCCCCCCCTTGCCACGCACGGGCAAACGCTAACCATTCGGCTGATGGTCGCCCCGCCCCTTTGCAGACAGGCCCCAGTTGCACACCGATTGGATGACCGTCCGCCGCGTGGCGGCGGAACTCGACCGGGCCTTGCGGGGCGGACGGGTCACCGACGCGGGGATGCTCGACGACGGGCGGCTGGCACTGCGCTTCGGCGCGGTCCGGGGGCCGGCGACCTTGGCGTTCGACGTCTTCGGCACGCCCCCGCTCGTCGGATTGGAGGACGCCGAGCTCGCGCTGGGCGCCGACCCGGGGTTCGCACGGGCTGCGGGGACGGCGCTGCGCGGGATGCGCCTGCTCGGGGTGCGGGCCCGGCGCGGCGACCGGCTCTTGATCCTCGAATTCGGCGCGCGCACGCGCTTCGGCGTCGAGAGCGAATCGCGAATCGTGGCCGAACTCGTCCCCCGCTTCGGAAACCTGCTGCTCCTCAAAGGGCCGACGATCGTGGCCGCGCTCAAACAGTTTTCGCCGGCCGAGAACGCCGCCCGCAGCATCCAGATCGGCGGACCGTACCAGCCGCCGCCGTTGCCCCAGGCCGGTCTCGACCGGGCCGCCTTCGCCGCCGCGCTCGGCGAGTCGCCCGCGTCGTGGGCCCGCGCCATGGGTCAAGCGCTCCCGCTCGTCCCGCGCCTGGTCGCCGAATCGCTCGCGGCGCAGGCCGAGGCGGTCCCGTGGGCCGCGCCGCAAGCGCTGGCGGACTGGCTCCTGGCGCGGGCCGACGCGCTGCTTTCCGCAACCGCCGGCGAGCCGCAAGCCCTCGGCGACGTCTTCGTCTACCGGCGCGGGGCGGCGATCGTCGAGGCCCACGTCGTGCCGCTCGCCCAGCTTCGCGACGCCGCCGAGACCCGCGAGCCGGCCCTGCTCCCGGTGCTCGCCACCGTGCGTACGCAGCGGCGCGCAGCCGGGACCGTCTCAGCGCTCGACCGGCGCCGGGCGGCTCTGGTGCGCCGGCTCGATCGGCGCATCGCCGCGCTCGCGGCCGAGCGCGAGCGCGTCGTCGCCAAACGCGACGATGCGCAAGGCCGCGAGCGGCTGCGCGACTGGGGCGAATCGCTCTACACCCACGCGCACGAGGTCCCGCCCGGCGCCACCCGCTTCACGCCCCCGTCGCGCCCGGACCTCGCCATCACCCTCGATCCCGAACTCGACGCCAAGGAGAACGCGGCCCGCTTCTTCGCCCGCTACCGCAAGCTCGCCGACGCCCTGCCGCACCTCGAAGCACGGCTGGCGGCGATCGCCGGCCGGCTTGAATCGTTCGAGTCGCTGGCCTGGGAGGCGAGCCGCGCCGACGCGGCGATCCTGGGCGAACTGGAAGCGGCCGCCGACGGGCTCGAGGGCCGGCGCGCCTCGGCGGCGGCCGCAGTCAAGGGAAAGCGCAGCGGACCGCTGCAGACCGACCTGCCGTCCGGAGCGCGGATCTACGTCGGGCGTTCGCCCGCGCAGAACGTCGACTTGACGTTCCGGCTCGCCCGGCCCGACGATCTCTGGTTTCACGCGCGCAACATCCCGGGCGCGCACGTCGTCCTGCGCCCCGCCGACGGCACCCAGCCGAGCGACGACGACGTCGCGCGCGCCGCCGACCTGGCGGCCCTGCACAGCAAGGGCGCCGCCGGCGAGCGCGTCGAGGTCGACTACACGCAGCGCAAGCACGTGCGCAAGCAACGCGACGCGGCGCCCGGGCTCGTGTGGTACACGAACTTCAAGACGACCGTCGGCCGCCCGGGGCGGGCTACGCGCGAGCCGTGAGCAGGTCGGGAACGGCGCTGCGCACTTCGAGGATCTCCGGCAGCGCCGCCTTGAACGCGTCGGCGATCCGCGGGTCGAAGTGCGACCCGCGATGCCGCTCGATCTCCTCGATGCCGACGTTGAGCGGCAAGCTCTCGCGCTGCGGACGGTTCGAGGTGATGGCCGCGAACACGTCGGCGACCGCGACGATGCGGGCGAACAGCGGGATGTCTTCGCCGCGCACCCCGGCCGGGTAACCGGTGCCGTCGAAGTGTTCGTGGTGCCCCACCGCGATGATTGCGGCCTGCTGCAGCACGGGCGATATCGAATCCTTGAGGATGTCGTAGCCGGCCTGCGCGTGGCGCTTGACGAGGTCGCGTTCGCCCGGCGCGAGCCGGCTGTTGCGGAAATAGATGCGGTCGGGGATCGCGACTTTTCCGATGTCGTGCAGCGACGCGGCGACGCCGAGGGTCGCGATCTCGCCGGGACCGAGGCCGAGGTGCTTGGCGATCTTCTCGGCGTACCGGGCGACCCGCGTCATGTGCTGCAGCGAACGTTTATCGCGCACCTCGACGGTCGCGTGCAAGTGCCGGATGATCTCCGTTTCGAGCGCCGAGGCGCGCGCCACGCTCTGCCGGGTCGCCTCGGCATATTGCAGCGACTGGTTGATCAGCTGGACGGTCGCCTTGCGCGCGGTCAAGAGGTTGCGGATCAGCGAGAGGAACTCGACCGGGTCGACCGGCTTGGCCAGGGTCGCGTTGGCCCCGAGCCGCTGCACCTCGCGCCGGATCTCGCGGTCGCCGTCTTCCGACACGACGACGACCGGGATGTCGGCCTTGCCGCGCATCGTCTTGAACATCGTGACGAAGGTCAGCCCGTCGGGCGGCGGCATGTTCTGGTCGACGATGACAAGCCACGGTTCGAGCGCGGCCGACCCTGCGGCCCACGCCAGCGCAGCCCCCGAATCCGTGTACGTCACGACTTCGATCTCGGCGATCTGACTGACGATCTGCGCCAGCACTTGAACGTTGGTCAGGTTGTCGTCGACGATGAGAACTTTGGGCATCCGCGGCTCTACGAAACGGAAGCGCGGTACGATGCAATGGCTGTATCGAACCGGGCCAGGGCTGAGTCGAGTTCGTTCGCGAGGCCGGGAACCGGTTCCCATTCGCCGCGCCGTGCGTGTTGCTCGATCGCACTTGCTACCGCCGACGCCGCATGTCCGCCCACGTTGCCGAGCGCGCCTTTGATCCCGTGCGCGGCCGCCCGCACCGCTTCGAGGTCGGCGGCGGCGATCGCGTCGTGCAGGCGCGGGACCGCGGCCTGGACCGTACGCTGCGCGATGTCGAGCAACTCGACCATGCCGGCGACGTCGTCTTCATAGACTTCTTCGAGCATCGTCAGGTCGAGCACCGGCAGGTCGTCGCTCACGTCGTCACCATCTCTGGTCCTCTATCGGCCAGATGCCTGGCGACAAACATGCCGTCTCCGAAGGAGTAGAAGCGGTACCGGTGATCCATTGCATGACGGTATGCGGCAAAGGTCCGCTCGTACCCCGCAAACGCGCACACGAGCATCAGGAGCGTCGAGCGCGGCAGGTGGAAGTTCGTCACCAGCGCGTCGACGACCGCGAACCGGTATCCCGGGGTGATGAAGAGCGCGGTCGTCCCGGCTCCGGCCCGCACCTCGCCGTGGACGGCCGCGCTCCCCTCGAGTGCCCGGACGACGGTCGTGCCGGCCGCGACGACCCGCCGCCCCTGGGCCTTGGCCGCGCTCAGCGCCGCGGCGGTCGCGGCCGGGATCTCGTATCGCTCGGCGTGCATGACGTGCCCGTCGAGGCGCTCGTCGCTCACCGGGCGGAACGTCCCGATGCCCACGTCGAGCACGAGGTAGGCGATCTCGACCCCGCGCTCGACGATCCGCGCCAACAACTCCGGCGTGAAGTGCAATGACGCGGTCGGCGCGGCGACGCTGCCCGGGCGGCGCGCGAAGACCGTCTGGTAGCGCTCCGCTCGCGGGTCGCCGGGCACCGCCCGGCGGACGTACGGCGGGAGCGGGATCTCCCCGTGCGCGGCGATCGCAGCCGCCGCCCCGCCCGGGCCGAAATCGAGCACCCGCACCCCGCCGTCGACCACCGCCGTCACCTCGGCCGCATGCGCGCCGAAGGTCAGCCGCGCCCCCGGCCGCAGCTTGCGCCCCGGCCGCACGAGCGCTTCCCAGCGAGGCGCAGCGGGGTCGTAGGGCCCGCCGCCGGCCGGCCGCAGGAGGAGCACTTCCGCGACGCCGCCGCCCGGCTCGCGCACGCCGCGCAGCCGGGCCGCCACGACGCGCGTCTCGTTGAGCACGAGCAGGTCGCCGGCCCGCAACAAGTCCGGCAGCTCCGCGAACGTGCGGTCATGCAGGTCGGCTCCGCTGCAATCCAGGAGCCGGCTCGCATCGCGCCGCGGGGCCGGATCGTCGGCGATCAGCTCCGGCGGAAGCGCGTAGTCGTAGGCGGCAGCGGAGCGCAGGTCGGGCGCCGCGCTCACCCGCTCGTGAAGACGCGCTGCCGTTCGATCTCCAGGAACGAGGTGAGCCGTTTCTCGTCGGCTTCGCTCATGTCGAAAAACCGGATCCCCACCTGGTACGTCTCGCGCTCGAACGGCCGCACCCAGCGCACTTCGCCGCGGATCTGCAGAAACGGGTTGCGCTTCATCGTGAACGTGTACTTGGCGCCCTTGGCGAGGTACTGGTCGGCGATCAGCCGCATGCCGGTCGCCGAGATGTCGGCGATGGCGCCGCGCAACAGCGTGAACGACAGCTTGTCTTCGATCACGACGTCGATGTATTTGCGCAAGCGGATTCCGACGGTGCGCTGCTCGCCCTCTTTCTTGGAATCCTTGTGAGGCTTATCCATGTCGAACGACCGTACCGGGAAAATAGAACGAGAGAATGTCAGTGGCGGAACGTCCCTGCAGCGCCATATTGCGCGCACCCCACTGGCACATTCCGACGCCGTGACCGCGCCCAGCCCCTTCGATGGCGATCATCGCCGCGGCCTGCGTTGGTCCCGGCCGAAGTTCCACCGATAACACGAAGGGGCTCGGCATGCCGCCGCCGAGCGCGCGCCGCAACTCGACGAGCGAGGCGGATGCGGATCCCGCGCTGCCGGTGACCGTCAGCGTCGCGGCGCGGCCGGCGTCGTCGGTCTGTGCGACCGCGATCGCCTCCACGAGCCCCAATTGTGCGAAGCGCGGGCCGAGCGCGCGGAAGAACTCGTCGGCAGCCAGCGTCGACCGCCAGCGATATCCGGGCGAGCCGGCGCAGTACGGGTCGACGACGCCGCGCAAGTACGGGAGCGCGACGTTTGCCCAGCGCGAGGCCGCGTCGGCGGTGTGGCCGCCGCACGACGACGTGTAGAAGACCGTCGCCAACGCGTCGCCGTACGCGAGCACCTGGCCCGCGGTAGCGGCGACCGCGGCGTTCGCGTCCGGCGATTGCGCGCTCGCCCCGCCGTAGCTCTGATCGCCGCTTCCGGCGACGACGTCGTAGGTGCGGCGCGCCGACCGGCGCGTGACCGCGTAGGTCCGCGCAGCGATCGCCTGGGCCTGCAGGGCCGCCGCCGGCCATCCGCGTCCGGCTTCGACCGGCACGACGCCGCACACGTAGGCCTCGAGGTCGACGGTGCTCACCAAGCCATGACTCCCCGAGGGCAGCGGTACGATCGCATACGTGCCGGGGTAGACGGTCCCGGCGTACTCGAACGTGCCGCCCGGCAGCGGCCGCGCGTCGAGGCCGGTCCCCGAAGCGAGGAGCACCCGCACGGGTTCGTTGAGCGAGGGGCCGGCCGGGAGCGCGACGACCGGCGGAGGGGTGGAGGGGGCGTCCCAGACGTCGAGGCCGCCGGTGGCACCGGCACGGGCCGCCGGCCACGCAGCCGTCAGCGCGGCCGCCGCGGCTCCCAGGAAGGTCCGCCGTCCGATCAGAGGAGTGGCTCCTGGCGCGGCCGGGGGCGGGTGCCCTTCCCCAAGTGCGCGTACGCGGCCGCGGTCACTTTGCGGCCGCTCGCGGTGCGCTGCACGAAGCCGGTCTTGAGCAGATACGGTTCGACGACGTCTTCGAGCGTTTCGACGTCTTCGGTCAAGGTCGCCGCGATTGCCCCGATCCCCACCGGGCCGCCGCCGTACTGTTCGGCGATCGTCTCGAGGAAGGCGCGGTCGAGCCGGTCGAGTCCCAGCTGGTCGACGCCCTCGCGGGCGAGCGCCTCGCGCGCGACCTCGGCGGTCACCCGGCCGTCGGCCCGCACCTGCGCGAAGTCGCGCACGCGCCGCAACAGCCGGTTTGCGATGCGCGGAGTGCCGCGGCTGCGTTCGGCGATCGTGCGCGCGCCGCCGTCGTCGACCGGCACGTTCAAAATGCGGGCGCTTCGCTCGACGATGCGCTGCAGTTCTTCGGGCACGTAGTAATCGAGGTGGTGCGTGATGCCGAAGCGTTCGCGCAGCGGAGCCGAAAGCATGCCTGCTCTGGTGGTCGCACCAACCAGCGTGAAACGTTTTAACGGTAACTTGATACTTTTCGCGTACGCGCCCTGATCGACGACGAAATCGATCTGAAAATCCTCCATCGCCGGATAGAGAAACTCTTCGATCACTCGTCCGAGGCGGTGGATTTCGTCGATGAACAGCACGTCGCCGTCGTCGAGATCGGTCAGGATCCCAACCAGGTCTTTGGGCTTCTCGAGGGTCGGTCCCGAAGCGGCCCGTAGCGCGGCTCCCATCTCGCGCGCGATCAGCGTGGCAAGGGTCGTCTTGCCCAGCCCCGGCGGCCCGAAGAACAGCACGTGATCGAGCGGTTCGCTCCGTCCGCGGGCCGCTTCGATCGCGATCTTGAGGTTCTCGACCACTTGGCTCTGGCCGACGTAGGCGTCGAAGCTCGTCGGCCGCAAGCTCGCGATACTCGTCCTCGCGCGCGGCGGCCGGATCGACGATGCGGGCAGGCTCCGGCGCGCCCGCGTCTTCGGGCCCGAGCACCCGCCGCGACGCAAACCCCTCGTTCACGCGACGTCGCCGGCGCCGGCGCGGCGGCGGTAGATCTCGGCGAGCAGCGTCTCGGCGTCGGCGATCGCGGGATTGCGTTCGAGCGCCCGCGCGATCATCGCCTCGGCTTCCGCGCGCTTGTAGGCAAGCTGCAGCAGCACCGCGAGCGCTTCACTCGCAAAATCGGGGATCGGCACGGTGCCGGGAGCCGGCGCATCTTGGATCAGCAAGAAGCGCGCGACCTTGCCTTGGAGTTTGGCGACGATGTCGCGCGCCTTCTGCTGTCCGATGCCGGGGAGCGTGCGCAGAAACACGTGATCGCCTTCGTCGATCGCGCGCGCGATCCGTGCCATCGGGGCCGAGAACGCGCGCGCGGCCGAACGCGGGCCGATGCTCGCCACCGTCGTCAGCGCTTCGAAGAATTCGCGTTCGATCGCGTTGGTGAAGCCGAAAAACGTGAACCGCCCGGCGTTCCCGTCGAGCGCGAAGTGCGCGAACACCTCGAGCGTGCACGGCTCGCCGGCCGCGGTCGGCACCTTTTCGGCGACGCAGGGCGGCAGCACGATCTCGTAGCTGAGGCCGCCGGTTTCGATCAGCACCGTCGCATCGCCGCCGCCGGCGACTTTGCCGCTAATGCGCGAGAACAACGTCGGGCCTCATTCGACCGTCAGCCCGAGCGCGGCCCGGATCGCAGGCGGCAGCGCGGTCCCGGCGGGACGGCGGCGCGGGCGCCGGGTGACGCCGGCGCTCGCGAGCGCTTCGCTGCGGTCGAGAACGTGCGCGTAGGCGATCGAGAGCGCGAGCGCGTCGGAGACGTCGTCGGGCGAGGGCAGGGTCCGCAACTGCAGCAGCTGCGCGACCATCTTCTTCACCTGTTCCTTGCGCGCCGCCCCGTGTCCGACGAGCGCGCGCTTGACGAGCGCATGCGCGAGGTGCTGCACCCGGATGCCGGCGTTCCCGGCGGCCAGGCACGCGACCCCGCGCGCGTGGCCCATCAGCACCGCGGTCGCGGGATTGCGATACGACGTCCACAGTTCCTCGATGACGACGCAGTCGGGCTGCACGGTCGCGATGATCCGCGCGAGCGCCGCGTGCAGGTCGGCGAGGCGGCGTTCGAGCGGATCGGCCGCCCGCGGTTCGACGACCCCGGCTTCGATCAGGCGCAAGGCGCGGCCGTCGATCGCGATCGCGCCGTACCCGGTGATGCGCAACCCCGGGTCGATGCCCAGAATCCTCATCGCGGACTCGATTGATTGAAGTAGATCGTCACCGCGTTGTTGTCGCCGGGGCGCAGCTGCGTGCCGGCTTCCGGTTCGGTGCGCACGACCATGCCCTCTTTGCCGTCCTGCGTCAGGGCGATGTTCCCGATCGCGTAGCCGGCGTTGATCAGCGCGGTCTTCGCGTCGGCCAGGGTCATGTTCGACACGTCGGGGACCGTGCCGGGGACGCCGATGACGATCGTGATCCCCGAGCCCTTGCGCGCCTTCTGCGGGGGGGCCGGCGTCTGCTGGATCACCGAACCGTCGGCGCCGGCGACGACCCGCCACGAGAACGAGACCTCGAACCCGGCCGCCCGTACCGCGGCGGTCGCGTCGGACATGTTCTTGCCGGTCACGTCGGGCACGTCGCCCAAACCGGGGCCGCTCGACACGCTGACGGTCACCGCCGAGCCGGGGTCGACTTGGGTGCCGTCCTTGGGATCCTGCGAGGCGATCGTGTTGGGCGGGATGTTGTCGCTGGCCGCCGTTTGACCGACCTGCATCGTCAGGCCCGCTTTGGCCAGGGCCGCGCGCGCTTGATCGACGTTGAGGCTGACGACGTTGGGCACCGCGACCGGCGCTTGCCCCTTCGAGACGATCAACGTGACCGGGGCGCCTTCGCGCAGCTTCTTGCCCGGCGCGGGCTGCTGATCGACGACCGTGTCCTTGGGCGCCTTGTCGTAGCGGGCGACGAGTTTGGCGGCGAAGCGCTGGGCGGCAAGCAGCTTCTGGGCGTCGGCCGAGGTGTACGATTTGACGTTCGGTACGTCGACGAGCGGTGGCCCGGTGCTGACGAAGAGCTCGACGGTTCCGTTGGGCGCGACCCCGGCCCCGGGGTCGGGCGACTGCCGGATGACCCGGTCCGCGGGGACGGAATCACTATTCGCCGGGGTGATCCGGACCGCGAGCCCGGCGTTGGCCAGCGCCTGCTTCGCGAGGGACGCCGATTGTCCGACGTAGTTGCCCACGGCAACCGGCGTCGGTGCGCCGCCGAACGGGAGGCCGCCGTGGCTGGCCACTTCGAAGCCGCCCAGCGCCGCGGCCACCAGCAGCACGGCGAGCCCGATCCACACGAAGAGCGTCCCCCGACGGGGCTGTTCTTCGTCGTCGTGCTCCTCGCCGGCGGGGTCGACGGTCGCGACCGAGCCCGCGTGTCCGTTGCGCGGACGATCGGGAGCCTGCGAGCGGCGCGGCGGCGGCGCCGGCACGACCGGGATCGCGACCGTTTGCCCCTCGTCGCGCACGCCGCCTCGCCCGCCGAGCGCGACGGTCGGGTGTTCGCGCGCCTCGCGCAGCGCCCGCGCGACGTCGCTCGCCGAGGCGAAGCGGTCGGCCGGATCCTTCTGCAGGAGACGGCGGACGATCGAGAGCAGCGCCGGGCTTACTTGCAACTGCTCCGGATCGAGTTCGGGCAGCTTTCCCGACACGTGCTTGAGCGCGACCGTGATCGGCGAGTCGCCGGTGTAGGGCAGCTTCCCGGTCAGCATCTGATAGAGCACGATCCCGACCGAATACAGGTCGGAAGTCTCGCTCAAGTCGTGGCCTTGCGCTTGTTCCGGGGAGAGATAGTAGACGCTGCCCATCACCATCCCCGGCTGCGTCACCGCGAGACTGTGCTGCGAGACGGCCCGCGCGATTCCGAAATCGGAAAGCTTGACCACGTCGTCGCTCGTGATGAGGATGTTGGCCGGCTTGATGTCGCGGTGCAGCAAACCCTGACGGTGCGCGTAAGCGAGCCCCTGCAAGATCTGCGTCGCATAATCGATCGCAACCCCTTCGGGCAGGCGCTGCTCGCTGGCGATCAACTCGCCGAGCGTCGAGCCGTCGACGAGCTCCATGACGATGAAGTACGTGTCGCCCTCGCGGCCCACGTCGTACGTGTTGACGATGTTCGGATGCGACAGCCGGGCCGCAGCTTGCGCCTCGTAATAGAACCGGCGCACGAAGTCTTCGTCCGCGGCATACTGCTCGCGCAACACTTTGACCGCGACGCGGCGCCGCAGGAGCACGTCGGTGCCGCTGTAGACCACCGCCATGCCGCCCTCGCCGATCTTCTTCTCGATCCGGTAGCGGTTGTTGAAGATTTGCACTTTTAAAGGCGCTGCGTTTTAAGGGCGCTCCGCCCCAGGCTCCGCGCCCCCCACGACTCCGTCGTGGGGCCCCCGGCTGTCGGGCCCTTCAGCATGCTGCTACGGCTCGATGCCCCGTGGGGGCCCGTAACGACATGCTCGTGTTGGCGTTCATCGTACTAAACATCACTCGGTTCGCGATAGCGCTACGCGTAGGACGGTGGCGGCGATTGGGGCTGAGATTGCGCCGCCGTAGCCGGCGTTTTCCACGACGACGGCGAGTGCGACTTTGGGCGACTCGGCCGGCGCGAACGCGACAAACCACGCGTGCGCCTTTCCCTGCGGATTCGTCGCGGTCCCGGTTTTTCCGGCGACCGTGACGCCCGCGAGCGCGGCCGCGGTACCGGTCCCTCGCTTCACCACCGCGATCATCAACGTGCGGACCGTATCGGCGGTCTCGGGGGAGATCGGCGTGGCGAGTTGTTCGGACGAGGTCGTGAGGTGCGTTTGCGGGCCGTCGATCGAGCGCACCAGATACGGGCGGGGCTCGACGCCGCGAGCCGCGATCGTCGCGCCGAGGAGCGCCATCTGGAGCGGCGTCATCAGCAGCGCGCCCTGGCCGAAGCCCATCTGCGCGAGGATCGAGTCCGACACGTCGGCGGGCGAGGGAACGTGGTCGCGCGCCGCCGGGATGTCGAATTGCAGCGATTGGCCGATGCGCCAGCGATCGAGGTAGTCGTAGAAGCGCGCTTTGCCGAGCTTGAGCGCGATCTGGGCGAAGTCGACGTTGCTCGAGAGGGCGAACGCCCCGGCGAGATCCTGCGTGCCGGTCACCTCGCTCTCGTCGTTGTGGATCGTAAACGTGCCGACTTGCAGATACCCGGGATCGGAGAAGGTCGACGCCGCGGTCACCGCGCCGGCGTCGAGCGCGGCCGCCGCGGTAAAGATCTTGAAGGTCGAACCCGGCGGATACAACCCCGACGTGCTGCGGTCGAGCAGCGGGCTGCGCGCATCGTGCGTCAGCGCCGTGAAGGTACGCGCGAGCGCGTTGGGATCGAACGACGGTACGCTGGCCATCGCGAGCACCGCGCCGGTGCGCGGATCGAGCACGATGCCGGCCGCCCGCGGGTAGCGCACGAGCGCGTCGTAGAGCGCCGTCTGCACCGGCACGTCGAGCGTCGTCACGACCGTGGCGCCGTGCGGCGGCGCGCGCAACGCCGGGTCGAACGCCGAGCGCAGCTGCAGGAGCGGATCGAGCTCGACGCGCCGCGGTGCGAGCACGCCGGCGTAGGCGTCTTCCAAGCCGGCGGAGCCGGTGCGCACGCCCGCGTAGCCGATCGCGTGCGCGAACATCGCGCCGTAGGGATAATACCGCCGGCCGTCTCTGCTGGTCGCCAGCACCGTGCCGTCGTGCGCGACGATGTTGCCCCAATTCGCATAGTCGGGCGCATTGCGCGGGTTGTGCGGGTCGGCCGAGAGCGCCGGTGCTTCGAGCACTTGCACGCGCAATTGCGCGACCGCCAACACGGCGAACAGAACGACGAAGAGCCAGCCCAGCCGCGCGATCGCGCGATTGGTCAGGAGCCACCTCGCTCGCGCAGGAGCGTATAGCCACCTTCGGTGCGCACCGCGATGTGCGGGTGGCCGGCATCGCCTTCGATCGCCGCGTTGAGCAGCGCGCGCATCACGTCTTCGGGCAGACTGCTGACGGCCATCACCGGATCGACCTGCTGTTCGTCGAGCAGCCCCGGAGCGACGTACGCGGCGTGCGGCAGCGTTTCGAACAGCCGCTCCTCGTACGTGCCGTCGCGCCACGGGCCGCGCTTGCCGAACACCGTCGCGTGATAATCCCACGCGCACAGGCGGCGTTCGTTCCACACGAAGTGATCGCGCACGCACGTGCGGCGGCAGATCGCGCACTGGGTCAGCGCTTCGAGCGGCTGCGCGAACGCGTCGAGCACGTCTTCGGGAACGTCCTCGAGATTGAGGACCATCTTGTCGCTGAGATCTTCGGCCGTCGGCGCCGGCGCCGACCAGCCGACCCGCATCAAGAGCTCCAGATCGCGGCCCGAGGTCACGAACGAACGCTCGTCTTCGGGCGAAAACGTCTGATCCGCCCAGCCGACGACGTTGTCGGCCGGAATGCCGACCCGTTGCCACGACTCACCGGCGGCGACGCCGACCGGCGTCCATGCCAGCGGAACGAGCCACGCGGTCACTTGGCGGCGCTCGGGAACGAGGCTCGACACGAACGCGAGCGTGCTCGAATTGCCGCCGAGCACGTAGATGCGCGGCCCAGGAGGCGCCTCGACGGGCGTCAGTTCTTCTTCTTGGGGTTCGGAGTTCATGTCGACACCATTCCCGCCGCGGCGAGTTCGGACTGGTAAGCCTGCAGCGAACGTGGCGGTCCGGCTTGCACGTCGAGCGCCCCCGCCAGCGCGCGCGCCGTGTCGAGGCTCGTGATGCACGCGAGCTGCGCCTCGGCGGCGAAGCGGCGGATGCGGTATCCGTCGGTCAGCTCGCGCGGCCCGGTCGCGCTGTTGATCACCAGGTCGACGCTGCGTTCCGCGATCACGTCGAGCACGTGCGGCGAACCTTCGGAGATCTTGTTGACGCGTTCGGCGGCGATCCCGGCTTCGGTCAGCATGCGGTAAGTGCCGGCCGTCGCGATCAACGCGAAGCCGAGGTCGGCGTAGCGGCGCAACACTTCGATGCCCTCGTCCTTCTCTTGATCGGAGATCGAGACGAGGATGCGCGCGCCGGGGCGCGGCATGCGGATGCCGGCGGCGACGAACCCTTTGCGCAACGCGCCGGCGAACGACGCGTCGATGCCGAGCACTTCGCCGGTCGACTTCATCTCCGGCCCGAGGATCGTCTCGACGCCGCGCATCTTCGCAAACGAGAACACCGGCACTTTGACGACGACGTACGGCGCGCGCGGGCGCAGGCCGATACCATACTCCATGTCGCGCAGCCGTTCGCCGAGCGCCACCCGGGTCGCGGCCGCGACCAGATTGATGCCGGTCGCTTTCGAGATGATCGGGACCGTGCGGCTCGCGCGGGGATTCGCTTCCAGGATGTAGAGCACGCCTTCGTGGATGACGAACTGGATGTTGATCAACCCGCGGATGCCGAGCTCGTGCGCGATCGAGCGCGTGATCTCGACGATGCGGGCCTCCATCTCGGCGCCGACCGTCTGCGTCGGATACACGCTGATCGAGTCGCCCGAATGGATGCCCGCGCGTTCGATGTGTTCGAAGATCCCGGGCACCATGATGTCGCTGCCGTCGTACACCGCGTCGACTTCGACTTCCAAGCCCGGCAGATACTTGTCGACCAGCAGCGGCGCCGAAGGATGGATCGGCGGTGCCGACTCCGCGTACGACATCAGCTGCCCTTCGTTGTAGACGATCTCCATGCCGCGGCCGCCGAGCACGTACGACGGCCGCACCAGCACCGGGAAGCCCAGCTCGCGTGCGATCTCGCGCGCTTTGCGGAACGAGTGCGCCGCCTTGCCGGTGGGGCGCGCGACGCCGAGCCGCGTCAGCGCCGCGTCGAACTTCTCGCGGTCTTCGGCCATGTCGAGGGTCGCGCGGTCGCTGCCGACGATCGCCACGTTGCGGCGCGCGAGCTCACCCGCCAAATTGATCGCGGTCTGGCCGCCGAAGGCCAGCATGACGCCGGTCGCGTTGGTCGCGCGATACGCGGCCTCGACTTCGTCGGCGCCGGGCGGTTCGAAGACGAGCGCGTCGGAGACGTCGAAGTCGGTCGACACGGTCTCGGGATTGTTGTTGATGACGACCGCGGCGCGGCCGGCCTCGCGCAGTGCCCAGGCCGCGTGCACGCACGAGTAGTCGAACTCGATGCCCTGGCCGATGCGGATCGGTCCGCTCCCGACGACGACCACCGCCGGACGGTCGAGGGTGCGCATCTCGTCGGCTTCGCCGTGCGCCAAATAGTAGTACGGCGACTGCGCGGGGAACTCGGCCGCGGCCGTGTCGACCATGCGGAACGCCGACGGCGCGCCGGCCTGCGTGCGAACCGCGTCGGCGCCCGGCGCGAGTTCCATGATGCCGCGCGTCGAGTAGCCGGCTTCACGGGCGGCCGCGATCGACGCGTCATCGGGCGCACGCCGCAGCGCCTCTTCGAGCGCCACGAGGCGCTCGAGTTCCCACAGCCAGAAGCGGTCGATCGTCGAACGTTCGTGCAGGTCGTCGACGCCGCGCCCGCGCCGCAGCAATTCCGCCACCGCGAAGAGCCGCTCGTGGGTCGCGTTGCTGGTCACCCGCTCGAGCGCGTCGTCACTCCACTCCGCGAGCGCTCCGCCGGTCAGCGTCTCACGGCCGAGGTCGAGCCCGCGCACCGCTTTGAGCAGCGCGGCCGGAAACGTGCGCGCGATCGCCATCGCTTCGCCGGTCGACTTCATCTGCGTGCCCAAACGCGTGTCGGCGAGCGGGAACTTGTCGAACGGCCAGCGCGGAAACTTGACCACGCAATAATCGAGGGTCGGCTCGTAGGCGGCGGTCGTGACCCCGGTGACCGGATTGGGGATCACGTCGAGCGTCTCGCCGAGCGCGATCCGGGTCGAAATCTTGGCGATCGGGTATCCGGTCGCTTTCGACGCCAGCGCCGAACTGCGCGAGACGCGCGGATTCACTTCGATGATCTGGTATTCATGCCGGTCGGGATGCAGCGCGAACTGGATGTTGCAGCCGCCTTGCACGGCGAGCGCGCGGATGACGTTGATGCTCGAGGTGCGCAGCATCTGGTACTCGTCGTCGGAGAGCGTCTGCGAGGGCGCGACGACGATCGAGTCGCCGGTGTGCACGCCGACCGGGTCGATGTTCTCCATGTTGCAGACGACGATGCAGTTGTCGTTGCGGTCGCGCAGGACTTCGTACTCGATCTCTTTCCAGCCCAAGAGCGACGTCTCGACCAGCGCTTGATGGATCAGGCTCGCGCTCAGGCCGGTCTCGAGGATGGCGCGCAGCTCGGTCTCGTCGCGCACGAGGCCACCGCCGGTTCCACCGAGCGTGTACGCGGGGCGCACGACCAGCGGATAGCCGACTTCGCGGGCGAACGTCACGCCCGCTTCGATCGAGGTGACGACGAGGCTGTGCGGCACGGGCTCGCCGATCTCCAGCATCTTGGTCTTGAAGCGGGCGCGATCTTCGGCGAGCTTGATCGTGTCGATCGGGGTGCCCAGCAGTTCGACGCCGAGCCGCTCGAGATAGCCGCCGTCGTGGAGCTCGACCGCGAGGTTGAGCCCCGTCTGACCGCCGAGGGTGGGGAGCATCGAATCCGGATGCTCGCGCTCGATGATCGCGCCGAGCGACGCGGCGGTCAACGGCTCCAGATAGACCGCGTCGGCGATCTCCGGGTCGGTCATGATCGTAGCCGGGTTCGAGTTCACGAGCACGACGCGATGTCCGAGCTCGCGAAGCGCCCGGCACGCTTGGACGCCGGCGTAGTCGAACTCGGCGGCCTGCCCGATCACGATGGGACCCGACCCGATCACCAGCACGTTGCGTCGGGACATGTCGGGTGTAGGTTACGCGCCCCGCCCGCGAGTCCTCGGAGGAATCGCGTCACGGTGCTCGCCGGAACGCGTTCCCGCTCTTGGGCGCAACGGCCGGACAAAAGCGCCGTCCGCCGGCCACCGCGAGCGCGAGTGGCGCCTGCTTCCCTCCAATGGTCGTCTAGGCGTCAACGCAGTCCTGCCCGCGAGGTGCCGACCGATGACATCTGCGCACGACAAACCGCCGTCCGTTTGCGGTTCTGTCCGTCCGTGGCGTCGAGGACGTCATGCTCGAGTGCGATCCGCTGTTAGCTTCGGCGTTCCGTACGGAATACGAAGGGATCGGCCATCGCTCTTACCTCGACCGGCGCTTTTTGATCAGCGTTCGGCTCGCTGCCGTACGATCTCGTGTGCGCCGGCCTCCTCGCGAAACAGCGGGCCGAACTCGCGCGTTTGCATCTCTACGCGAGCGAAGCTTCGAACACGCGGACGTAGTTGCCGCCGAGGATCGCGACGGCGTCGGCCCGGCTGAAGCCCTCTTCGAGCAGGGCGCTCGCGAGGTCGGGGAGTTGCGCGTAGGTGGCGAGCACGCTCGGGCCGACGAGCCCGAGCATGTCGGTTCCCAAGCCGACATGCGCGACCCCGACCAGATCGGTCAGCCGCGCGATACCGCGCGCCATCGCGCGCAGGCTCGGAAACACGTTCGCGGGCGGCCACACGCCGATCACCCCGCCGGTCGCCGCGATGGCGCGGGCGTGGTCGGGCGAGATCAGGCGGCTGAAGGGCTTGGGGTCAGCGCCCAGCGACGTGTGCGAGAGCAACAGCGGCTTGGTCGTGACGCTCGCGGCCCGCTTGACGAGGTCGTACGTCCCGTGCGCGACGTCGACGACGATGCCGCGCTCGTTGCAGCGGCGGATGACGGCGGCTCCAAAATCGGTCAGGCCGCCGTACACCGGGGGCTCGGTCTGAATGTCGCCGAGTTCGTTGGGACGGTAATGGGTCAACTGGAGGTGGCGCAATTGATACCGTTCGTACGCCTCGTCGACGCGCTCGAGCCGGCCCTCGAGAAAGTCGGCGCCTTCGGCGGTGACGATCGCCGACGGTGTGCCGGCTCGCGCCGCGCGCAGCGCCGGCCCGTCGGTGACGACCGCCAGCCCGTCGAGGCTGATCAGCTCCTGCAAGCGCGCGAAGCTCAGCTTGCCGTAGCGGTAGAGTTCGCCCGGGTCGGGCTGGCGGTATGGATGGATGCGGCCGTCGGGCATGACGCGGTGGCACGGCGCATCCGAGACGATCGCCAGACAAACGACCGCCATCCCTCCGGCCCGCATCGGTTGGGCCACGGGTTCGAACGTGCCGCCGTTCTCGACCCGGCGCACGCCGGTAAATCTCCCCGCGTGGCTGTGCATGTCGACCGTCGCGTCGTCGGCGCCGAGTTCCGCCGCCCGGCTGCGACCGCGTCCCGCGAAGGCCGCGAGGGCGACGGCGCCCAGCGCGGCGCGGCGCGTCAGCCGCGCGGGCCAGGGTAGCCCGGCGACCCGCGCATCGGCCAGCTGATAGCGCCAGCCGGTAGGGTCGCCGGCCAGCGCCCGCCAGCGTCCGCGCAGCCGCACCCGCCCGGCGCCAACCGCCGAGGGCGAGCGGAGGAAGACCTCGATCGCCCTGGCGGGATCGCGTGGGGGGCAGCAGCATGGCGGGTCCGCGGCCAGCAGCGCGTAGCCCGAGCTCGCGGTCGTCTCCGTGGGGACGAGCCAGCCGGTTATGACGACCTCGGTGCCGTCGTGGGCGCCGCCGCGCGCGCTCGCGACCGCGTCCCAGTCGATCGTTGCCAAGCTCATCGGGTCTACTTCAGCAGCGGGTCGCGCTCCCCGGCTGCTGGTGGCGGTTTTCTACTTCGGCAGGAACGACGTGTTGAAGAACGTCGCGTAGTCGGGGGTGGCCGTGATCTCTTTGAGCGTCACCATCTGGGTGCCGTAATACTGCGCGCGCTTGAGGTAATCGGCGTCGATCGCGTAGTCGAAGTTGATGTTGTTCATCGCCATGTTGAGCGCGTCGGCCGGGGCGCCCAAGAACTTCGTCGTCGCGGCTTCGAATTCGGCGCGGTTGCCGGGCTTGCCGCACCAAGTGCAGGCGAGCGCGTGCGTCTTGACGACTTCCTTCATGTAAGCGGGCTGCTTGGCGGAGAGATCGGGGCGCGTCGCGAGCACGACGTTGATCGACCCGACAGGCGTGTTGTACGGGTAGAGCAAGATGCGCCCTTTGCCCGAGAGCACGCTGATCGACGGGCCGGGTTCGGCGCCGACGAACGCTTCGACGTCGCCGCGCGCGAGCGCATTGGCCATGTCGCCGAAGCTCAGGCGCACGAGTTGCACGTCGCTCGGCGTGAAGTTCACTTGCTTCATCAACTCGCGGAGCACGACTTCTTGCGTCGAGCCCGGTTGATAGGCGATCTTCTGCCCTTTGAGATCGGCGAACGTCTTGGCGGTGCTCGATGCGGCGACCACCACCGCCATCGCCTTGCCGCCGGCCGCAGCGACCACTTGCACCGGCTGCCCGCTGGCCGCGCCGAGGGTGGCGGCCGCCAACCCGAAGATGCCGAAATCGACGCTGCCGCTCACCAGCGCGTCTTTGCCGTCGGGGGGCGAATCGAAGGCGATCACCTGATACGTCGTGCCCGGCGCGGCGAAGCGCTGGTAGAACTGCATCACCATCGTATTGACCGTCTTGAGCATCCCGACTTTGACCGTCTTGGCTTGCGCGGCTGCCGGGCGTGGCAAGCCGCTCGCCGCCACGAGGGTAGCGGCGGAGGCGACGAAGGCTCTTCGCGTCTGGTTCATAACGTTCGTATGCCGCGGCCCGCAAGTGCCTCCGTTCGCCCATTGGTGCGGTCGATGCAGCGTTGCTTAACGGCTTGGATAGGGCGCGAGCGAACCGTCGCCCGGAAAGGCACGCCATGGAGAGTCCCGATCCCGGCACGGTGCGCGCCTACGTCGCGGCGGCGAGCAACCTGCTCGCGATGCCGCTCGACCCCGAGCGCGCCGAGAACGTCGCCACGACGCTCGCGCTGCTCGGCACGCTGGCGGCGAGCGTAGCCGAAGTCGCGCTCGCCGACGACGTCGAAGTCGCGGGCGTCTTCGTCCCGTGACGGCGGCCGCGCTGGCGGCCGCGGTGCGCGCGCGGCGTACGACGGCGCGCGAAGCCGTCGAGGCGGCACTGGCAGCGATCGCGCGCCACGACCGCGCCCTGTGCGCGTTCACGGCCGTGCTCGCCGGCCGCGCTCGAGCCCGGGCCGCGGCGCTCGACGACGCCGTCGCCCGCGGTGAGGACCCGGGACCACTGGCCGGGGTGCCGTTCGCGGCCAAGAACCTCTTCGACGCCGCCGGCGTCGTGACGCGCGCCGGCGCGAACATCATGGCCGGCAATCCGCCCGCGATGCGCGACGCCGACGCGGTCGAGGCGTTGGAACGCGCCGGCGCGATCCTCGTCGGGCTCACGAACATGGACGAGTTCGCGTACGGCTTCGTCACCGTCAACGCGCACGACGGCACGACCCGCAACCCGCACGATCTCGACCGGATCGCGGGCGGTTCGTCGGGCGGCTCCGCGGCGGCGGTCGCGGCCGGCGTCGTCCCGCTCTCGCTCGGCTCCGACACGAACGGATCGATCCGCGTGCCGGCGGCGCTGTGCGGCATCTTCGGCTTGCGTCCGACGTACGGCACGCTCTCGCGACGCGGGGCTTTCCCGTTCGCCGGCAGCCTCGACACCGTTGGCCCGTTCGCGCGCACTGCCGCCGATCTGGCCCTGGCGTGCACGGCGCTCGAGCCGGCGTTCGCGCCTGCCGGCGCCGCGCGTCCGCGCGTCGCGCGCCTCGGCGGGTTCTTCGACGCAGGGCTCAGCGCGCAAGCCCGCGCGGCGGTCGCGCGCGTCGCCGCGGCCGCGGGCGCGAGCGCGGTCGTGGAACTCGCGGACGCAGCGCGCGCCCGCCAAGCGGCGTTCGTCATCACCGCCGCCGAGGGCGGCGAGCTGCACGCGCAGCGGCTGCGCGAGCACGCGGCCGACTTCGATCCCGCCACCCGCGACCGGCTGGCCGCGGGCGCGCTGATGCCGGCGGCATGGTACGTGCGCGCGCAGCGCTTCCGCGCCGCGTACCGCACGGCGATCGCTGAGGCGTTCGGCGACTACGACGTCCTGCTCGCGCCGGCGACCCCGTATGCGGCGACCCTCGCCGGGCAGAAGACGATCGAGATCGACGGCGTGACGAGCGACGTCCGCCCCAACCTCGGCGTCTTCACCCAGCCGATCACCCTGACGGGCTATCCCGTGGTCGCCGTGCCGGTCGTCGAGCCGGGTGCGCTCCCCGTGGGCGTGCAGCTGATCGGGCGCCCCGGCAGCGAGCCGCTCCTGCTCGCGCTCGCGGCCGAGCTCGAACGCGTCGGCGCGGCCGGGGCCGGCCCCGTGCCCGGGCCGGCTTGAGCGACCTTCGCGACTACGCCCTGGCCTACGCACAGGGCGCGAGCGTCGCCGGCCGGCTCGCGCCGGTGCTCGACGCGCTCGATGCCGACGATCCGGTGTGGCTCGCGCTCGCTCCGCGCGAACAGGTGCTCGCGCGCGCTCGCGCGCTCGACGCGCTGCCCCCCGAAGCGCGCGCGGCGCTTCCGCTGTTCGGCGTGCCGTTCGCGGTCAAAGACAACATCGACGTCGCCGGCCTGCCGACGACCGCCGCGTGCCCGGCCTTCGCCTACGAGCCCGCGCGCTCGGCGACCGCGGTCGAGCGGCTCGAAGCGGCCGGCGCGCTCGCCGTCGGCAAGACGAACCTCGACCAATTCGCGACCGGCCTGGTCGGGACGCGGACGCCGTACGGCGTCCCGCGCAATCCGTTTCATGCCGACTACGTCCCGGGCGGATCGAGTTCGGGTTCGGCGGTGGCGGTCGCGCGCCGGCTCGTGCCGTTCGCGCTCGGGACCGACACCGCCGGATCGGGGCGCGTGCCGGCCGGATTCAACGGGCTCGTCGGCCTCAAGCCGACGTGCGGAACGGTCAGCACGGCCGGCGTCGTGCCCGCATGCCGCTCGCTCGACTGCGTCTCGATCTTCGCCACGACCGTCGCCGACGCGTCGCTCGTGTACGACGCGCTCGCGGGCTTCGATCCGGGCGACGCCTTCTCGCGGCCCCGCCGCGTGGCGCCGCCGCCCGATCCGGCCGCGCTGCGCTACGCCGTGCCGTTGGCCGTGCAACGCGAGTTCTTCGGCGACGACGAAGCACGCGACGCGTTCGAGGCGACCCTCGACGCGCTTCAGGCGATGACCGCGCCGGCGCTGCACGCCGATTTGGGCCCGTGCTTCGAAGCCGCCGCACTGCTGTACGAAGGCGCGTTCGTCGCCGAACGCACGGCCGCGGTCGGCGACTTCGCCGCCCGCCATCCGGGCGAACTGCTCGCGGTGACGCGCACGATCGTCGAAGCCGGGCGGAGCTTCAGCGCCGTCGATGCGTTCCGGGCGACGTACCGGATCGCCGAGCTGCGCGCCGCCGTGCGCGACTTGTTTTCTGCGATCGACGTGCTGGTGGTGCCGACGACGCCGACGATCTACCGGCTGAGCGAGGTCGAGGCGGAACCGTTCCTGCTCAACAGCCGGCTCGGCACGTACACGAACTTCGTCAACCTGCTCGACCTGTGCGCGCTGGCGATTCCCACCGGGCGCTATCGCAACGGCATTCCGCTCGGGATCACCCTGATCGGCCCGGCGTTCGGCGACGCTGCGCTGGCGGCATTCGCGCAGCGCCTCACGCCGCCGACTCTTCTTCCGCCTTGATGTCCGGCGCGATCGCGTCGAGCATCTCGCGCTTGAGCCGGTTGAACTCGGGCGAGGCGATGTCGCGCGGGCGCGGCAGCTCGATCGGGATCTCCATCTTGAGCCGCCCGGGGTGCGGGCTGAGCACCACGACGCGGTCGGCCAGGTACACGGCTTCGTCGACGCTGTGGGTGATGAACAGAATCGTCTTGCGCGCCGCTTCCCAGATGTGCAGCAAACTCTCTTGCAGGCCATTGCGCGTGATCGCGTCGAGCGCGCCGAACGGCTCGTCCATCAGCACGACGGCCGGATCGTTCGCCAGCACGCGCGCGATCGCGACCCGCTGCTTCATGCCGCCCGAGAGTTCGTGCGGATAGCGCGCGGCGAACTTCTTCAAGCCGACCATGTCGAGATAGCGCGCCACCGTGCCGTCGACCTCGCTCTTCGGACGCTTCGCCATGCGCGGCCCGTACGAGATGTTCTGCGCGACGCTAAGCCACGGGAAGAGGGCGTAATCTTGAAACACCATCCCGCGGTCGGGGCCGGGGCCCGCGATCGACTTGCCCATCACGTCGAGCTCGCCGTTGGACAGCGTCTCGAACCCGGCGATGATGCGCAAGAGCGTGCTCTTGCCGCAACCGCTGGCGCCGATGATGCAGATGAACTCGCCCTGGCCGATCGTCAGGTTGATGTCTTGCAGCGCTTGGGTCGATACCGTGCTGCCGTCGCGCGCGGCCGACACGTACGTCTTGTCGAGATGACGGATGCGGATCGCGGGCAGCGTGCCCGCCGCTTCAGGCGCGAGCACCGGGATTCCACCAGAGAACGCGGCGTCCGATCGTCAGCACGATGCGGTCGGTGGCGAAGCCCAGCAAGCCGATGTAGAACATCCCGGTGATCACGAGGTCGGTGCGGCTGAGCTGGCGCGCGTCCATGATCGCGGCCCCCAGGCCGGTCGGGACGCCGGTCATCTCGCCGACGACCACCAGCACCCACGCCAACCCCAGCCCGATCCGGATGCCGGTGAAGATCGAGGGCGAGGCCGCCGGCAAGATGATGCGCGAAAAGATCGCCGCGCGCGGCGTCCCGAGCATCTCGGCCGCTTCGACCAGCCGCGGCTCGACGAGTTTCACGCCGTTGATCGTGTTGAGCAGCATCGGGAAGAACGTGCCCAGCGCGATCAGCGCGATCGTCGCCGGCGGCCCGAGCCCGAAGAGGATCATCGTCAGCGGCAGCCACGCCGTCACCGGGACCGGGCGCAGGAACTCGAGCGTCGGATCGATGACGGCCCGGGCCAGCAGATTGCGGCCCAGCAGCATCCCCAGCGGAATCGCGATCACCATCGCGATCGCGAACCCGCCCAGCACCCGGCCGATGCTCGCGTACGCGTTGATCCAGAGCATCCCGCTGTAGGTGTCGTGGCGGAAGCTCGGGACCGCGTAGTCCCAGATCGTTTCGAGCACGGTCGTCGGCGGCGGGATCAGCGAGTACGCCTTCCCGGCGGTCGCCAACTGCCACAAGAGCAGCAGGACGACCGGAAGCGGCACCGCCAGCGCCCAGCGCGGGAACGTGACGCGGGGCGCAGGGACGCGCGTGGCAACGGCGACGGCCGCAGCCGGTTGCGTAGCACTCTCCATGGTGCGGGATTCCGCGAGCGCTACCGGACTGCGTTCCGCCAAAGCGTAAGTGCCGGGCGGCGCGCCTTGGACAAAGTGGCGCGTGGACTACTTGAACTGTTCGATCAGCAGGTCGTACAGGGGCGTCGGCGGGATCGGGGTGATCCCCTGGAACGGATAGTCGAGCCCGATCGCGACGCTGATCGCCACCCCGATGCCCAGGCCGAACATCACCGCCAAAGCGTAGTGGAACCGCGCATCTTCGGTGTTGAACAAGAACACCGAGGTGATCAGCAGCGCAGAGACCGCGAGCAGGCCGAACCAGATCAGCGGGACGATCGCACTTTTCAGCGAGTCGAGCCGTTGCTGGCGAAGCCGCTGCGTATCGGCGAGCTGCTTGAATTCGTCGTTGCGGATCGCGGTCTCGACCGCCGGCAGCACCGGCGACGTCAGGCGTTGCGAGAGCAGATAGAGCGTGTCGTCGGCCTCGCGGCTGGCGAAGCCGTCGCGCATCTTGGGCCACTCGTCGTAGACGACGTCGGCCACGTAGCGGTTGATGATCGCGTCGAGTTCGAGATACGTCTCCTTGGGATACACGCGAATGTCGTCGTGCAGCGCGCCGATGGCGATCGCTTCGGCCGCGACGTTCTGCTGCACGGTGCGGAAGTTCGTCCACAGCTGGGCGATCGCGAACGCGAACATCAGCGCGTTGAGCCCGCCGAGGCCCGTGATCAGCGCCGCCGCGATCGCCTGATTCTTCGCAAAGCCGATGCGCGCGAAGAGCGCGCGCGCCACGAACGTGCCGCCGGCCGCGAACCCGACCGTCAGCGAGAGCACCATCGCGAGGTCGAGCGCGAACGGCATCTTCGTGAGCCACTGATACAGCGTCAGCACTGCATCTCGGCTCCCAAGATCGCGTGCAGCCCGCACGCGGTCCCGAAGATCGCCTCTTCGGTCTCGGTGCCGACCGCGACCGTGCGCAGCGTCGACCGCTGGCGCGTTCCGAACGTCGCCTGCAGGTAGCGATAATAGCTGAGCGCGCGCGCCAACCGCGTGGCGCCCTGCGCCTCGGCGGCGCAGCTGGCGTCGAGCAGCGTGCCTGCACCGGGCTCGGTGAGCCGCGAAACGACGTACCGGACCGGCCGCGATTGGGCGTTCGCCTCGACTTGCTGCCGGGTGAGGATCCTGCCGTACGCATTGCGCACTTCCACTCCGTACGCATAGCGATCGAACCCCGGACACTCCGCGATCGGATAGCGCCGAAACCCGCCGTCGCGGGGATCGGGGCGCAGGGGCGTCACGTACATGAACGAGCTCGGGCTGCCCGCGACGTAGCGAAAGTCGATGCCGCGCTTGCGAACGCGGCCGTCGATCCGGTTCAAGAGCGCATAGCGCTGCACGAAATCGCCGGCCGCTGCAAACCCGACGATCGCGATCGCGCGCACCTTCGGGTACCGGGTGCGATCGAGATACGTCGCGACCAAGTTGTCGACCACGGCGTAGCTGCTCACGCCGATCGGAGCCGCCTCCGACGGTAGCGAACGATCGCCCTCGCTCCACCCGTCTTCGTCCCACACGCCCGTCGTGGGCGCTAGGCGCAGGTGCCGCGCGTCGCTCTCGGTCGGAAATTGCGGAACGACGACGACGGCCGGCGCGCCGCCGGGCGCCCGCGCGGTCAGCTCGGTCAACACCCGCAGCAACATGCGCGCCTGCACCGTTTCTTGGGGGATTCCGATCACGACGAGCGTGGCCGGGGAGCTGCCGTCGGCGAGTTGGATCGTGCTGAACACCGGGACGATGACCCGATACGACTCGCCCGAAGCGAACGTCTGCGACGCAACGTCGCGGCTCACGTGCGTGACGCCGGCCGGCCCGCTGCAGGCTGCGACTGCCAGCGCGGCCAGCAGCGCCGCGCCGCGGCGCAGCGCCTCAGTTCTCGATCGCACGCGTCGCCATCGCCACCTTGGCGAAGCCGGCCTCGTTGGCGGCCCGCAGGCGGCGCGCCAAGATGCGGATGATGTTGCGCGTCACCGTCACGTCGGCCGAGATCACGTCGTCGAGCTCCTTGTGCTCCACCTTGTAGAGCGTCACGTCTTCGAGCGCGAACGCCGTGGTCGAGCGCAACGTCGGATCGAGCGCGGAGAGTTCGCCGAACACTTCCCGCTCGCCCAGTTCGGCGACATTCTGGCCGCCGGCTTGCAGCGCGACTTTCCCGCGGCCGATCACGAAGAGC
The DNA here is from genome assembly GCA_963749395.1 of Vulcanimicrobiota bacterium. Lineage (GTDB taxonomy): Bacteria > Vulcanimicrobiota > Vulcanimicrobiia > Vulcanimicrobiales > Vulcanimicrobiaceae > CAVVMT01. The sequence goes on along the minus strand of CAVVMT010000011.1, from coordinate 18,161 downwards.
GAGTCGCCGAAGTCGCCCTGCGCGTACACGCACGCGCCGCCCGCGATCTCGACGACCTTCGTCGCGTGCGCGATATCCATCATCAAATCTTCCGGCACCGCGTCGAACAGCGGGACCGAGCGCAAGAAGAACATCTTCTCGAACGTCGTCTGCATCGGAATCATTCCCTCGGTTGCGCGCGCCGGATCGCCGCGCAGGCGATCGACCGCCATCCTGGCGGTCTCACTCACGATTCCCGTCTGTGTTCGCGCGGCCCGTTCGCAGACCTCGACGGCGCTCGGATCGCCATGTTGGCCGAGGGCGTACAGCGCGCAGGCGACCGTCCACGGAGACATCCACGCCGGGTCGCGGGCGACCGTGTCGCGGAGCCGCTCGGCGGCACTCATCCGCGAGACGGGGAACACGTGCGCGAGCGCCGTCGCGCACTCCTCGACCGACTCGCCCTCGAGGACCGGCAGAATCCGTTCGCGCACCGCGAGCGGCGCCGAGTTCTCGACGATCTCGAGCGCGTACGCGCGCTTCTCACCCCGGTCGTGCTGATAGTGCGCCCAGGCGGACCGGATCGCCGCCGGATTGTTGACGAACGAGAGGATCCCGAAGATGCGCTCGCGGTGCCGCGGCAGCTTGTGGCGCAGCGACTCGACCGCGAGCGCCGCGGCCGGATCGCTCTCCATGTCGCGGATCGCGGCACAGGTCCACGCTGCCTGCCGCGCCTCGCCTTGCAGCATCGCCCACATCCGCTCGGCGGTGCCGTCGGGCGCGCGGTAGCCGCCGCGCACGAGCGCCCGGACCGCACTCATGCGCGCCAGCTCGTTCGCGAGCGGACCCTCGAGCAAGTCGAGCAAGGCGGCATTGGCGGCCGGGGTGCGGATCTGGCCCAGGATCACGATCGCGCGCATCCGGACGGCCATCTCGAGCTCCGTGCGCGCGTAGAGCTGCTGCAAGTCGGGGATCACGACGTCACCGAAGACGACGAGGGTGCGCGACGCCCGGCGCACCGCCGACGACGCCGTCAGCGCGATGCTCGCGAGCACGCTGCGCCGCACGCTCGGCACGTCGACGTGGGCGGCCGCCCCGAGCGCCGCCTCACGCACGCCCGGCTCGGCGTCGTCGAGCAGCGGGAGCAACGCGCGATAGAACTGCGGATTGCCGACCTCTTCGATCACTTCGGCCGCGAGCCGCCGTTCGGCCGCGTCGGCGGAGCGGGTCGCGCTCAGAAACGCATCGCCTGCCATCAGAATCCCCTCGATCCCGCCGTACTTGAAGAGCCCGACGAGCGCGTCGCGCCGGACGGTCATCGAATCCTCCCCGAGCAGCGGTTCGAGCTGGTCGACCGCCGCCGGATCGACCGCCGCTACCGCCCGTGCCAGCGCGCCGCGCACGTCGGGCGCTTCTTCCACCGCCAACCGCGCGCGCAAGAGCGGACCGAATTCCTCGCGGTGCGCCATCTCGGCCGAGAGCGCGACGTGCCGGCGCACGCGCGGATCGCGATGCGCGAACAGCGGCGTGACCAGTTGCGGCAAGTCACGCACGCGGGCCGCCACCAGGGTGTCGACCGCGTAGGTGACGTCGGCGGCATTGTCGCTCGCGAGCATGCGGCGCACGACGCTCGCGCTCGTCTCGTCGTCGAGATCGAGCGTTCGGCCGACGCGGCGCGTCTTGACCGCGGCCTCCAGCTGTCCGACGTACCCCGAACGCAGCCGCAGCGCGATCCACACCCACGCGGCCACGACCGGCAGTTCCGCGACCGCGATGCCGGCGACGCTCAACCCGATCGTTTTTTCAGCCACGATCATCGCGAGGCCGACGATGCCGCCGACGATCGGCTCGACGCCGCTCTCGACGACGACCTGGATCCGCGAGCGCAAGCCGGACGGTAAGGGCTGATAGAGCATCAAGATGGCGATCGAGTTGACCGAGTCGGTGGCCGAGCGGTCGAGCAGTTTGTTCGTCGTCGCGAGCCAAAAGATCACCGTGACGCCGGCCACGCCCAGGGTGGTCGCCGCGAGCGGGATCGTGAACACGAACAGCAACAGCGGCAGGACGAGTAAGCCGAGGCGCAGGCCGAAGCGCCGGAAGAGCCAGCTCGTGAGGAAGAATCGCCCGAAGAGACTCGCCACGCTAGCGAGCGCCAAGAACACGCCGACGAACCCGGCCAGCGCGCTTTCGCTCGGATACCGGCCGTGGGCGGCGATGTAGAAGGCGTTGTCGATGAAGTAGTACGAGGCCAGGGCGAGCGCCGCCAGCACGACGATGAGCCGCGTGTAGTTGCGCTGCGCGGTCGACGCGCTCTGCTGCTCGGCCGCATCCTCCTCGCCGTCGCCGGCTTCGTCGCCCTCGGCCGACACTTCGGTCATCAAGCGAGGCGCATAGCCGCGCACGATCGCCACGAGCACGACCGCTCCGGCCAGCACGCTCGCGGCCGAGATCAACAGCAGGTTCGGCGTCCCCAGGGCCCCGACGAGGAACGGCGTCAACACGCCGCCGATGCTGAGCGCGGCGAGTTGGCCCGCGCCGATGCGCCCGAAATACCGTTTGCTCTGGCGCACGTCGAAGATGCGGTTCGCCAGTCCCCAGAACACGACGCTGGTGAGCGCGAATTCGACCTCGACCCAGGTGGCGGCGACGAACGAGACCCACGGCTGCCGCGTCTCGAGCCCGACGCGGATGCCGAGTAGGACCGCGGCGTCGAACACGAGCGCGCCGACGAGCAGCGGCAAATACGGAACCCGCGCTTGCGCCCAGGTCAGGGCGAAGCCGATCGCCGGCAAGGCGACCGCGGCCGCGACGTACGTATACGCGAGCGCTTCGCTCCCGTACGTGGATATGAACGACGCTTCGCCGACCGCCGTGATGAAGATCTCGTCGATCCCCATCACGAGGAACGACAAGCAGAACATCAGGACGACGAGACGGCGTTCGTCTACGGCGCCAACCGTCCGACGATCCACGCTTCACCGTGGCGTTCGTAGGCCACCCGGTCGTGGACCCGGTCGCGCCGCCCTTGCCAGAACTCGAAGCGTGAGGGAACGATGCGGAAGCCGCCCCAGAACGGCGGCCGGGTGACGTCGCGCTCCCCGAACTCCGTCTCGACGCGCGCGAACTCGGCCTCCAAGAACGCGCGATCGGCGACCGGCTCGCTCTGCGGCGAAGCCCAGGCGCCGAGCTGGTGCCCGCGCGGGCGGGTAGCGAAGTACGCGTCCGATTCACCGTCGGGCAGCCGGTCGGCGAACCCTTCGACCCGCACTTGACGCTCGAGCGCGGGCCAGTAGAACACGACGGTCGCGTACGGCGCGGCGTCGAGCTCGCGTGCTTTGCGGCTCGCCAAATTCGTGTAGAATGCGAGCCCGCGGTCGTCGAGCCCGCGCAGCAGCACGACGCGTGCCGACGGGCGTCCGTCGGGGCCGACGGTCGCGAGGGTCATCGCGTTGGGCTCGCTGGCCTTGGCGGCATAGGCTTCGTCGAGCCAGGTTCGCAGCTGCGCGACCGGGTCGGGGTCGACGTGCCGCTCGTCGAGCGTGCCGCCCTCGTAGCTGCGGCGGCTGGTGAGCAGTTCCACGCCCGGATCCTTGGTGTCCATGCCGGGCGCTTCGACGTTCACGGATATTTCCCGAGGGCGAACCCGGTGAAAAACGTCAGCAGCAGCGCCAGCGCACCCCCCAGGGCGAGCGGCAACGAGGCATCGACGCGGCGGGGCTCCCACGACGTCGAGTGCGCGACCGCGTTGAGGGCGTCGCGCAGTTGCGGCGCGTCGGTCGCGCGCAGGTACGCGCCGCCCGTTTCGCTCGCGATCTGCTGCAGCGCCGCATCGTCCAGCTCGGCCGGCTCGTCGGTCCCCGGGATCAGCTCGCCCGAGTTCGAGCCGATGCCGACCGTGTAGATCGTGATGCCGCGCGCCCGCAGCTCGCGCGCCGCGTCGAGCGGATCGGTGCCGCGGTTGTTGACGCCGTCGGTCACGAGCACGATCACCCGATGACCGTGATTGGGCATCAGCGACGCACCCAGCTCCAGCGCGTCCCCGATCGCAGTCGCTCCGTCGGGAGGCGGGATGCGCCCGATCGCGTCGCGGACGGTGTCGAGATCGGAGGTCAGCGGCTGCACGACGCTGGCCGCGGTCGAGAACGACACGATCCCGACGCGCGTGCCCTTGCGGCACCCGGTTGACGAACTGCCGCACGGCTTCGTCGGCCGCCTCCGAGCGCGTCGGGGCGACGTCGGTCGAGCGCATCGACCCCGACGTATCGACGCAGACGACGACCGCGCCGTCGCTCGAGGGAACGCGCGTCAACACGTGCAGGCCCCCGACCGCGCACGCGAGCAGCAGCAGCGCGACGATCCAGCCGGTCGCGAGCGCGCGTGAGATCCAGCGGCGGGGCGCCACGGTGGCCCGCAAGAACGCGAGGTTCGAGTACGCGAGCGCCATCTGCGACGTGCGGCGTTCGAGCGCGCGGTACGCGAAGTACGCGCCGATCGCCACGACGATCGCCAGCACGAGGAGCCACGGCCGTTCGATGCTCATAGAATTCCAAACGCGTGCCAGAGTGCGGCCCGCCCGTCGTCTTCGAGGAAGTTGAAGCGCCAGCCGGCGCGTTCGAAGCGCTCGCGATACGCGTCTTCACGAGCGCGTACCGCCGCCCGGTACCGCGCGCGGTCGCCGCGCCCGATGAAAACCCGCTCGAGCCGGCCGCTCTCGGCATCGCGCATGCGCACGAACCCGCGCAGCGGCAATCCCTCCGGCCAAGGATCGCGCACGAACAGCACGGTTGCGTCGGTGCGCAGTCCGCAGGCGCGCAAGATCTCGGCGCGGTCGATCTCCTCCATGTCGTCGAGATCGAAGCAGTCGGAGATCACCAACAGCGCCGCCCCGCGCGGGAGCAGCCGGGTCGCGATATCGAGCTCGCGGCGCAGATCGAAGCGCGCCGCGGGCGCGACTTCCGCACACGCGCGGGCCGACGCGCGGCCCCGCATCGCGCCCGACGGCTGCAAATCGCCGCCGATCAGACGCCGGCAGCGGTCGTCGTCCTCGGCGGCTTCGAACCAGGCCCGCACCGCATCTTGCGCGCTCTCCGCGCGCGACACGGTGCGCCCGACGCGCATCGAGGCCGACGAATCGACGATCGCCGCGAACACGAGCGCGACGTCTTCGAGAAAAATCCGCACCTGCAGATCGCCGACCCGCGCGGTCGCGGCCCAATCGATGCGCCGCGGATCGTCGCCGGTCTGGTATTCGCGCAGCTCGGCGAACTCGTATCCGTCGCCGCGCCGTCCGAGGGGCGAGCCGACCCCGATCAAGCGCGGCCGCCGCCGCCCCGAGAGCAGCGCCCGCCGCAGCGCCTGCGAGGGATCCATTAGGAGCCCTGCACTACGGGGTCGGGACGCGTGCGATCAGGTCGCGCAGCACCGTTTCGGGATCGACGCGGTCGGCCAGCATCCGATAGCTCCAGGCGACGCGATGGCGGAGCACGGCGGGCGCGATCGCCTTGACGTCGTCGGGGACGACGTAGTCGCGCCCGTCGAGCAGCGCGCGGGCGCGCGCGAGCGAGGCGATCGCGAGGGTGGCGCGCGGGCTGGCGCCGCGGTCGATCGCGGCCGCGTCGAGCCCGTAGGTCGCGGGCGCGCGGGTCGCGCTGACGATCGCGACGATGTAACGCTTGGCCTTCGCTTCGATGTGCACGTCGTGCGCGCTCGCGCGCCACCGCATTATGTCTTGCGGGCTCACGACGTCGCGCGCGAACGACGGTTCGGCGCCGGCATAGCGGTCGAGGATCGCGAGCTCCTCGTCGGCGGTCGGATAGTCGACCAGGATCTTGACGAGGAAGCGGTCCATCTGCGCGAGCGGCAACGCGTACGTGCCTTCCGATTCGAGCGGGTTCATCGTCGCCATCACCGCGAACGGTTCGGGGAACGCAAACGTCTGCGGCCCGATCGTCGCCTGGTGCTCCTGCATCCCTTCGAGCAGCGCCGATTGCACTTTCGCCGGCGCGCGGTTGATCTCGTCGGCCAACACGATGTTGGCGAAGATCGGCCCTTGCACGGTATGGAAGTCGCCCGCGCGCTGGTCGAAGATCCGCGTCCCGACGATGTCGCTGGGCAGCAGGTCGGGGGTGAACTGGATGCGCTTGAACGATCCGCCGATCGCGGCCGCGAGCGCGCGGCACGCGAGCGTTTTAGCGACGCCCGGCGGACCCTCGAGCAAACAGTGCCCGCCCGCCATCAAGGCGAGCACGAGCCCTTCGACGACTTCGCGCTGTCCGACGATCGTCGCGGCCAGCGCGTCGACGAGCGCCGCCGGGTTGGTGGCCGGCGCGTCTTGCGTTCTCATGATTGAGCGATCCGTTCTGCGGCGGGGATCAGGTCGTCGATCGCACCTGCGATGTAGCGGTCTTCGATGAAGGCCGCGCGCTCCGCCGAGCGCAGCGCGGCGCGCAGAGCGGCGTCGTCGCCGTTGAGCCGGGCCAGGATGCTGCCCAGGGTCTCGGTCTCCGAGGCTCCGGCGAGCGCGAACAGTTCCGCGCGCACCGCCAGCACGTTGGCACGCGACGGTTCGCGGCGCAGGCGTTCGATGCCGGCGCGCAGCTTCGTCTTGGGCGATTCGACGACCACCGGGGTGGCCGGCGGCGGAGGGGGCGGCGCGACGGAGGCGGGCGCCGGCAGCGGGGCCGGGCGGCGCCGGCGCAGCAGGGCGAACAGCACGAAGATCGCCGCCAACACCCCGATGCCGGCCAACACCCACCGCCCGACGTTCACCGCCAGCGCCGCGATCCACGAGACGGGGTTGGTCCCCAGCGTCGCGTCGACGATCTCGACCGAGAGCGCGTTCGACGAAAAGCGCACCGGCTTGCCGGTCTTCGCGTCGATCGCGTCGATCGTCACCGGCGATATCTGGGCCGTGCCGGGATGCATACCGGCAACCGACAGGGTCTCGGTGTAGTCGGTGCCGCCGGGATTCGAGGTGGTGGCGCGCACGTCGCCGAGCGGGGTGAGATTCGTGTATTCGGGCAGCACGACGAGTTCCTCGAGTGCGACGCCCGGTTGCGCGACGTGCACGTGGATCGTGACGTGGAACAGCTGGCCGACGGCGGCGCGCGACACGTCGGCGTGCAGGCCCAGGGCGCTGACGGTCAAGCTGGGAAGCCCTTGCGCGCCGGCGGAGGCGGCGGTAGCGAGCAGGAGTGCCGCTACGGCAACGCTCCGCCGCAGTTCATCGAACGCTGACCGCATCGAACCATTGCGCGAACACGTAGCGAGCATCGAACGGCCCGGGGGACGCTTCGGGATGGAACTGCACGCCCGCGATCGGCAGCGTCTTATGGCGGAACCCTTCGTTCGTGCGGTCGTTGAGATTGATCATCGTCGGTTCGAGGTCGGCCGGTAGCGACTCACCGTCGACGGCGTACCCGTGATTGTGCGCGGTCACGATCACTTCATCGCGCAGGAGGTCCTTGACGGGTTGATTGCCGCCCCGGTGGCCGTATTTCAACTTGAAGGTGTTCGCGCCGCAGGCCAGCGCCAAAAGTTGATGGCCCAAGCATACCCCGAACATCGGCAGCTGGCCCATGAAGCCGCGCAGGGTTTCGACCGTCGGGCTCAGTTCGACCGGATCGCCCGGGCCGGGCGAGATCACGATCGAGTCGGGCTGCTGCTCGAGAATCTGCTCGCGCGTCGCGGTATACGGCAGCACGGTGACCCATGCGCCGAGCGCTTCGAGCTGCTCGACGATCGCCTTCTTCACGCCGCAGTCGAGGACGACGATGTGCGGCGCCCCGTCGATGCGCGGCGCGTTGCCGTAGATCGACGCGTCGCTGACGCCGGCGACCAAGCCCGCCGTGGTCGCGGCCGCGCGCGTAGGCCGCGAGCCGCGCCTCCGCGCGTTGCGAGCGCCTCCGCGCCCACCGCCAGCGCCGCGGCGATCGTGCCGTGTTCGCGCAGTGCGATCGTCAGCGACCGCGTGTCGACCCCGACCAGCGTCGGCACGCGCTGCTCGTCGAGCCAGCCGGGCAAGTCGATCTTGCTCGCATAGTGCGACGGCGTGCGGCAGATGTGTTTCATCACCGCGCCGGCGACGCACGCGCGCGGGTACTGCATCGCCGTCTCCGAGACGCCGTAGTTGCCGATCAGCGGATAGGTGAACGACAAGATCTGGCCGGCGTACGACGGGTCGGTCAGCGCCTCTTCGTATCCGGTCATCCCGGTGTAGAACACCGCCTCGCCGAGGGCGACGCCCTGCGTCCCGAGGCCCTCGCCGTCGAAGCGGCTGCCGTCGGCGAGCAAGAATGCGGCGGGTTGACTCATCGCATGATAATCGCGCGAACGCCGAGAGTTTCACGCGAGCAGATTCTCGCGCGCGTTGACGGTGCCGTCGCGTATGACGATTCGCCCGTCGACGATCGTTGCGAGCGCTCGCCGGGGGAACGTCATCCCGTCGAAGGGCGTGTTCTTGCCCGGAATGGAACGCGCGCGCGTCGACTGTCCACGGCGCGGTCGGCGAACACCGTGATGTCGGCGCGCGAGCCCGACCGCGAGCGTCCCGCCCGGGACGCCGAGGATGCGCGCCGGATTGCAGGAGAGCAATGCGACGAAGCGTTCGAGCGGCAAGTCCGGCAGGCGCGCGCGTACGCGCCCAGCGCCGTCTCCAAACCGCTGAACCCGACCGGCGCCACGCGAGAGCAGCTGCGCCTTCTCATCGAGCGCGTGCGGCGCGTGATCGGTCGCGAAGACGTCGATCGTGCCGTCGCGCACGGCCGTCGCGCAGCGCCGCGCACGTCGCGCTCGTCGCGCAGCGGCGGATTGACCTTGCGCGTCGGCCGTAGTCGGCGAACGCGTCGTCGTGCAGGAACAGTGGTGCGGCGTCACTTCGCAGGTGACGCGGCACCCGCGCGCGCGCGCCCAGCGGATCAGCTCGAGGCTCGAGCGCGGTCGAGACGTGCGCGATGTGCCACGCCTTGCCGGTGTCGCGCGCGATCAGCAGATCGCGCGCGACGATCACGTCCTCGGCCAGGCCCGGGCTGCCGTCGAGGCCCAGCTGCAGCCGCGTGCGGGCCTTCGTTCATCACCGCGTCGCCTTTGAGATCGGGCGTCTTCGCAGTGCGAGATGAACGGGCGGCGCAAGTCGCGACGCGTAGAGCGCCGCCTGCCGCAGCACGCGCGCGTTCGTCGACGCGTGTTGCCGTCGTCGCTGAACGCGACCGCGCCCGCTTCGGCGAGCAGGTGGTACGGCGCGAGTTCGACGCCCTTCGCGGGCGCGGGTGATCGCGCCGATCGGATAGACGCGCGCGAGCCCGGCTTGCAGCGCCTTGCGCAGCACGTCGGCGATCACCGCGGGCGAGTCGAGCGCCGGATTCGTATTGGGCATGCAGGCGACCGCGGTGAACCCGCCGGCCACGGCCGCCGCGCTGCCGCTGCGCGATCGTCTCCTTGTGCGTTTGGCCCGGCTCGCGCAGATGCACGTGCATGTCGATGAAGCCGGGCGCGACGATCGCGCCGTTCGCGTCGACGACGTCGGCGTCCGCGCACTTCCAGATGCTCGCCCACCTGGATGATGACGCCGTTCTCGATGCGCACGTCGCGCAGGGCATTGAGATTCTGCGAGGGGTCGACGACCCGCCCGCCGCGTACGAGCAACCTCACGAGGCGGCGCGCTCCGCGGCGAACGGGACGGTCGTGGGGCCGTTGACCAAGAAATCGAGCACCGCCATGCGGATGTAGATTCCGTTCTGCACTTGCGCGACGTAACGGGAACGCGGATCTTCGAGGATGTCGTCGGTCAGCTCGACGCCGCGGTTGTAAGGCCCGGGATGCAGGATGACCGCGCGCGACGGGCAAGCGTTGGGCGCGTGCCGAGTTCAGTTGATAGCGCAACGTATAGTCGTCGAGCGCCGGCAACAAGCTCGAGGTGATGCGCTCGCGCTGGATGCGCAGCATCATGACGGCGTCGAGGTGCGGCAAGATCGCGTCGAGATCGCGTTCGATGCGCACGCCTTTCTGCGCGAACCGGTCGGGCAACAGCGTCGGCGGCCCGACCAGCGCCACGTCGATGCCGAGCTTCGTCATGCCGACGATGTTCGAGCGCGCGACGCGCGAGTGCAGGATGTCGCCGACGATCGCCACCCGCAGGCCGTCGAACCGAGCCGAACTCGTTGCGCAGCGTCATCAGGTCGAGCAGCGCCTGCGTCGGGTGCGCGTGGGTGCCGTCGCCCGCGTTGATCACGTGCCCGTCGAACGCTTCCGCCAAGCGCATCGGAAAGCCCGACTCGGGATGGCGCACGACGATCACCCGCACGCCGATCGCCCGCAGGGTCAGCGCGGTGTCGGCGATCGTCTCGCCCTTGCCCAAGCTCGAAGCGCCCGGCGTGAAGGTGACGACGTCGGCGCCGACGCGCTGTTCGGCGATCGTGAACGAGGTCGCGGTGCGGGTGCTCGCTTCGAAGAACAAGTTGAGGACCGGAACGCCGGCGAGCAAGTGGCGCGCTTCGGCGCCGTTCTTGAGCTCTTCCGAACGGTCGAGCAGCATGTCGATCTCGCCGCGCTCGAGGTCGGAGAGGTCGGTGAGGTTACGCAGCATGCGAACCTCGCGCACGAAAGCGCCGGGCGGCGCCCGGCGATTTCTGAAAGGTGAATCGGGTGCGGCCCGAACGCCGTCGAGGCGGGCGAAGCCCGGTCCGCCTACTCGGCAACGAGGACGACCTCATCGCTCTCCGACGGCTCGATGCCCAGGGTCACGTCGATGTGTTCGCGCCGGCTGGTGGGGATCACGCGCCCGACGTAGTCGCCTTGGATCGGCAGCTCGCGCAAGCCGCGATCGATCAGGACGGCGAGCCGGATGACGCGCGGGCGGCCGAGGTCGGTCACGGCGTCGAGCGCGGACCGTACCGTGCGGCCGGTGTAGAGCACGTCGTCGACGACCACGACGACCCGGCCGGTGATCTCGTGGCGGATCTCCGACTCGGGCAACTCGCGCGCGATGTCGTCGTCGCGGTAGAGATTGATGTTCAGAAAGCCCAGCGGCGGCGGCTTGCCGGTGATCTCCGCGATCTTGGCGCCGAGGCGCCGCGAGAGCATCTCGCCGCCGCGCCGGATGCCGATCAGCAGCAGCGAGTCGAGCGCGCCTTCGGGCTCGATGATCTGGTAGGCCATGCGCGCGATCGCCCGGTCGATTTCGTTTGCCGACATCAGGGCTCGCCGCTTGAGCATCAGGGGCGTGGTCACGTCGCATCTCCGAGCTCGGCCAGTGCCGTGCGCGCCCGCTCGCGGTCGCGTCGGTACCCGTCGAGTTTCTCGCGCTCTTTCGCAACCACCGCGGGAGGCGCCTTCAGCGCGAAATCGCTCCCCAGCTTCGCCTCCAAACGCGCGATCTCGTCGTCGAGCTTGGCGATCTCGCGCCGGTACCGGTCCCGCATCAAGGCCGCCGGGGCCAGCGGCACGACCGCGCGCACGAGGTCGTGCGGGCTCGCCGCTTCGCCGTTGCCCGCGGCCGCCACCGTCCGCAGGTCGGCGTGGATCAGCACCGCGAGCAGTTCGCCGATCTCGGGCGCGAGCGCGGCCGGAATCTCCAGGCTCATCCTCTCCTTGGGCGCGAGCTGCAATTCCGCCCGCAGGTTGCGCGCGCGCTCGACGGCCTCGACGATCGTGGCGAACAGCCCGACCGCCTCGTCGTCGCGCGGGATGCCGAACGTCTCCGGCCACGACGCGGTGACGATCGAATCGCCGTCGTGGGGCAGGCTCTGCCAGATCGCTTCGGTGATGAACGGCGCGATCGGATGGAGCAGCCGCACGAGGACGTTGAGGGCGAACGAGAGCACGGCCGCGCGCGTGTCGCGCTGCACCGCCGCTTTGGTCGCTTCCAGATACCAGTCGCACAGTTCGTACCAGCCGAACTTGACGAGCCGGTCGGCCGCGATGCCGAAGTCGTAGCGGTTGAAATCGGCGGTCGTCTCGGCGACGACGTCGCTCAGCCGGGTCAGGATCCAGCGGTCCGCGAGCGTCAGCCGTTCGCGCGGCGGCAGCACGAGGGCCGTCGGCAGCTCGCCGGGCAGCCCGGTGACGTAGCGCATCGCGTTCCACAGTTTGGTGGCAAACCGTTTGGCCTCGTCGCAGTCGCGCGGGTCGAAGCGCAGCTCCTGCGACTCGAGCCGGAACTGACGGATGATCCCCAAACGCGTGCCGTCGGCGCCGTACTCGGCGATCAGATCGATCGGGTCGATCGCGTTGCCGAGCGACTTGCTCATCTTGCGGCCCTGCATGTCGAAGACGAGCGGGGTCACGAACACGTCGGCGAACGGGATGCCGCCGGCGAAGTGCATGCCGAGCATCACCATCCGCGCGACCCACAGGAAGATGATGTCGCGGCTGGTGACCATCACTTGGTTGGGATACCAGTGCGCGAGTTCGGGCGTCTTGCGCGGCCAGCCCAAGATCGAGAACGGCCACAACCCGCTCGAGAACCACGTGTCGAGCGTATCGGGATCGCGCCGCAAGTCGGTGGTGCCGAAGTCGCGTTCGGCGATCTCGAGCGCTTCCGCTTCGCTGCGCGCGACGACGACGTCGTCGGCCGGCGTGTACCACACCGGGAGCCGGTGACCCCACCAGATTTGCCGCGAGATGTTCCAGTCGCGGATGTTCTCGAGCCACTGCTCGTAGGTGCGGCCGAATCGTTCGGGGACGAAGCGAAGGCGGCCCTCGCGGTACGCGTCGAGCGCGGGGTCGGCGAGCGGACGCATCTTGCAGAACCACTGCAGCGAGAGCAGCGGCTCGATCACATCGGCGGAACGGGAGCTCAGCGCGACCTTGTGGCGGTACGGTTCGGTCTTCACGAGCGCGCCCGCCTCCTCGAGATCGCGCACGACCGCGGCCCGGGCTTCGTAGCGGTCGAGCCCTGCGTAGGGGCCGGCCTCGGCGGTCATCTTGCCGTCGAAACCGATGACCGTCAGCATCTCGAGGTCGTGGCGCAAACCGATGTCGTAGTCGGTCTGATCGTGGGCCGGCGTCACCTTGACCGCGCCGGTCCCGAATTCGCGCTCGACGCCCTCGTCGGCGACGACCGGAACGTGGCGCCCCACCAGCGGCAGCACGAGCGTCTTGCCGATCAGCCCGTGGTAACGCTCGTCTTCGGGGTGCACCGCCACCGCCGTGTCGCCGAGCATCGTCTCGGGCCGCGTCGTCGCGACGACGACCGCATGCGCGCCGTCCTCGCTCGCGTAGCGGATATGCCACAAATGGCCGTCGCGTTCGTCGTACTCGATCTCCGCGTCGGAGACCGTCGAGCGCGAGGCGATGTCCCAGTTGATCAGCCGCGTTCCGCGATAGATCAAGCCCTCGCGGTGCAGGCGCACGAACACCTCGACGACGGCCGCGGAGAGCCCCTCGTCCATCGTGAACCGCTCGCGCGACCAGTCGGGGCCGAAGCCCAAGCGCCGGAACGCGGCGTTGATCTCGCCGCCGTACTTCTCGCGCCACGCCCACACGCGTTCCAGATACTTCTCGCGGCCCAACCCGTCGCGGGTCTGGCCCTCGCGCGCGAGTTCGCGCACGACGACCGACTCGGTCGCGATCGCGGCATGGTCTTGGCCCGGAATCCAGTCGGCGTTCTCGCCCAGCATGCGGTGGTAGCGCACCATCAGGTCCTGCGGCGTGTACGTCGAGGCGTGCCCGAGGTGCGCGCGCCCGGTGATGTTCGGCGGCGGCATCGAGATGATGAACGGCGGGCGCGCGGGATCGGGCTGCTCGTGGAAGACGCCTGCGCGCTCCCACTGGGCATAGATCCGCGGTTCGGCTTCAGCCGGATCGTACGTCTTGGCGGGCTCCGGCCGGGTTGCGCTAGTGGTCACAGCCGGTTTGGATTCTCGGCCGCGGCGCTCCGGTCCCGGCCAAGCTCGGCCTTGGGCCTAACTCAGGAGGCTGTAGAGGGCCGCGACGGCGGCTTGTCCGCTCGCTTGGGTGAAGTCGCCGGCGAGTTCGCCGATCAGGCCGGGCAGCGACGTCATCGCGATGCCGGCCAAACCCATGCGCTGGAGCGCCGCTTCCTCGCTGCGCTTGTAAGCGCCGGCGCACGCGTCGAGCACGACGAACACGTCGTAGCCCGCGGCGACCGCCGAGATCGCCGGCATCTGCACCGCGACCTCGGTCAGGACGCCGGAGATCATGAGCGTGCGGCGCCCGGTGCGCTCGAGCGCCGTCCGGATTGCATCGTTGGCGAACGAATCGGTCGTCGAACGAGTGAAGATCGGTGCGGTCGGGACGGTCTCGACGATCTCCGAGAAGACGGTCGGCGACGCGCCGTCCTGGCTCGGGACGGCCGACACGATCGTCGGAAGGGCGAAGATCTTGGCGATCTGCGCGAGCGCGTGGACCGAGCGCCGTAAGCGAGCGTGGTCGACGGTCAGCCCCGGCAGATCGGCGATGCCGGTTTGCTGATCGACGAAGAGGACCGCAGTTGCGGCGGGCGTCAGGCGCGGCAAGTGGACGGACGATTCGGCCATGCGGTCGGCTCCTTGGCGATTTCGGCGGTCGAACGTTTACCGCTATTGTCCCGGCGTCGAAGCGACCTTGCGGGGCGGATAGTGACAGTACTCGACCGCGCTGATCGTGATGATGCCGCCCTTGACCATCGTTTCAAGCTCCGGGATCACGGCCGCGACATTGGGCTCGCTGTCGACCGCCTCGATCAGGATCGGCAATCCGGCGCCAAACGAGAGCCAGCCGGTTTCGTGCACCTGACGGTCGGCGCCGTAACCGGTGATGCCGCGCATGACGCTCGCGCCGCCGATCCCGGCCTTGCGCAATAGCCCGAGGATCGCGTCTTGGAGCGGGAGGCCGTCGTGGCGTTCGCCCTCCCGGATGTAGATCCGCAAGAGCGTGCCGGCTTGCAGTTCGGGCATGGCGCGCCGTTCGGGACGGGCGCGCAGAAGTCCGGCCCCTGAATCGCGAACCGATACCGGGTGGAAACCCCAGCGCTCCTGATGTTGCGCGTCTACGTGCGCGAGAGCCGGCGCCATGCGGGGCGCCCGCTGCATGCCGCGATCGTCGAGATCGTCCGCGAAGGCGGCGTGCGCGGGTGCAGCGTGTTCCGCGGCATCGGCGGCTACGGCGCCGACGGACGCCTGCAGTCGAGCCGCGCGATCGACACGGTCGCCGACATGCCGCTGATCATCGAAGCGATCGACGCGGAGCCGCGCATCCGCGCGCTCCTGCCCGCGCTCGAAGCGGTGCTCGAAGCGGGCCTCGTCACCGTCGCCCGGGTGCGAACGCCGGCCGGCTACCAGAGCGCGCCCTCGCCCACCACCACGTAGAGGATCGGCCCGAGCCCCCACACGAGGCCGACGATGCCCCACACGATTTTCTTGCCGGTGCCGATGTCCGCTGCGTCCGAGCAAGTTGATGAACAGCAAAATGACCGCGATCGGGTGCAGGAAGATCGCGAGCACGATTTCGAGCAGCAGCTTCATGCGGATAAGCTTGGCTCAGCGGCCGTAGCGCACCCGCACGATCGTCCCGGCCTCATCGTCGGCGACGAAGAGATCGCCGTCGGGGCCGACCGCCACGCCGGTCGCGCGCGCGATGCGCGACCCGTCGGGGTTCTGGTAGCCCGTCAGGAAGTCGCGCCATTGCACGGACGGGTCGTTCCAGTTCACCGGCGTCAGCGGGTCGTCGCCGTGCAGCGGAACGAAGGCGACCCGCGGCGCACGCAGCGGCGCGTGCCACGACCCGTGAAACGCGACGAACGCGCCGCCCCAGTACTCGCGCGGGAACGGGTGCGCGCCGGCCGGACGGGCAGGATAGAACGCGTTGCCGATCGGCGTGATATAGGCCGGAAACTCGACCCGCGACACGACCGCTTTGCTGCAGTCGTGACCCGAGCCGGCGGGACGGCGATCTTCGTAGCAGTAGGGCCACCCGTAATCGGCGACCCCCGGGTGCAGCGTCACCGGGTCGAACATTTCGTACGGGTGGCCGGCCGGCAATTCGTCCTGTCCGGCGACGCCGGCCCACACCTCGCCGGTGTTCGGGTTGGTCGCGAGCGCGATCGCGTTGCGCACGTGCACCGCCTTGGCGGCGGCGTCCTCGCCGTGCGGCCCCATCTCCCGGATCGACGCGCGGGTCGCGTCGAGTTCTGGGTCGCACGCGTTGCACGACGATCCGACACTCGCGTAGAGCCGGCCCCGTGCGAACGCGACGCTCGTCGTGTGATGGTCGCTCGATTGCCCGCTCGTGCGAACCGCGGCGATCTTTTGCGGCGCGTCGCGCGCGGTCTGATCGCCGTCGCTGTAGTCGATGCGGTACACGCCGAACTGCCCCCCCGCGAACAGCGCTCCGTCGCCGAAGGTAACGCCGGCGACCGGCGCGTCGGGGATGCGCACGAACACCTTCGGGGCGGCGGGATGGTCGCCGCCCGGATCGTGGATCACGTAGATCGCCTCGCCTTCGGTCCCGACGAACAGGTCGCCGTCCGGCGCAACGGCGAGTTCGCGGGCCCGGTCGACGTGGGCGATCGTGGTGACGGTGAATCCCGGCGGCGCGGCGATCACGGTCAGCTGTTCTTCTTCCGCGAGCGGCGCGGCGGCGCCGGCGTTTCGTCGCCTTCCTTGCGAGCCTCGGAGAGGCCGATGGCGATCGCCTGTTTGGGATCGGTCACGCGTTTGCCCGAGCGGCCGGAGCGCAATTCGCCCTCCTTCATCTCGTGCATCACCGTGCCGACCTTGGCGCTCGAAGCGCGGCTGTATTTGCGCCCCGGACTCGCCTTTTTCGCACTGCTCTTCTTGGCCGCCGTCTTGCGGGCTGCGGTCTTCTTGGTGCCGGCGCTCTTCTTGCGGGTGGTGGTAGCCATGGGTCGTCCTCCGCGGGCGTAGGATTTTGGAGTTCCTACCCGCGGAGCGCCGCGCTCATGCGTCTACGGCGGCGCGCCCACCCGCTCGCGCCCGTGCGGCGAGCGCAAATCTTGCGCCGGGCCGATCGGGACGATGCGCGTCGGGTTGATGTCGTCGTGGGTGTAGTAGTAGTGCCGCTTGATGTGATCGAAGTCGACGGTCTCGGCGACGCCCGGGATCTGGTAGAGGTCGCGCAGGTAGCCGTAGAGGTGCGGGTAGTCCTTGATCCGGCGCAGGTTGCACTTGAAATGGCCGTGATAGACCGGGTCGAAGCGCACCAAGGTCACGAAGAAGCGCCAGTCGGTCTCCACCGGCGTCGCGCCGAACAGATAGCGGGTCGCGCCGAGGCGCGCCTCGAGCACGTCGAGCGCCTCGAACAGCCGGTACGCGGCGTCTTCGTAGGCCTGCTGGGTGGTGGCGAAGCCGGCGCGGTAGACGCCGTTGTTGACGTTCTCGAAGATGAAGCCGTTGAGTTCGTCGATGCCCGCCGCGGCGTTCGCTGGGATAGAGGTCGGCGAACCGGTGCGCGAGCGGCGCGAATTCGGTCTCGAACATGCGCATGATGTCGTCGTCGGAGTTGCTGACGATGCGCTTGGTCTGCATGTCCCACAGCACCGGCACGGTCACGCGGCCGCGATAGGCGGGTCGCGCGCGAGTACGCTTCGCTCAGGTAGCGAAAGTGATTGATCGGGTCGGCGGGTGCCCGGGACCCTCGCGAAAGCCCAGCCCAAGTCGTCGCGCACCGGGTCGACGACCGTCATCCCCACGGCGTCTTCGAGCCCCGAGCAACTTGCGCACGATGATCGTGCGGTGCGCCCACGGGCACGCCAGCGAGACATAGAGGTGATAGCGCCGGGAACGACCGGGTGCGCCGCGCCGGGCGCCGCCTTGACCCAGTCGCGGAACGCGTCCTCTTGGCGGACGAACGCGCCCTCGGCGGACTGCTCGTCGGGAAATTGTGCATGCGCCGTCATGCCCGCTGCTCCCGCGTCTTCACCCGATGTTCCTACCCGAACGCGCCCGACGACTTCTCGAGCAGCGCCCAGGCTTGCGGTCCGAACTGGTCGCGCCACTTCGCGTAGAGGCCGCCTGCTGCACCGCGGCGCGAAAGGGCGCCAAGTCCGGATGGTTGGCGACCAAACCTTGGCTTTTCAGCGTCGTTTCGAGGGTCGCGTCGAGCGCGATGAACGCCGCCCGCTGCCGCAGTGCGGCCGCGTTGAAGTTGCGCGCGACGACGTCGCGCAGGTCCTTGGGCAGACTTTGCATCGCGTCGGCGTTCACAAGCGGCGTGTGGCTCGTGAA
>CAVVMT010000010.1:0-124480 GCA_963749395.1 Vulcanimicrobiota bacterium | reverse complement strand
GCGTTTGTCATGGCGGGGATCGGCGACGCGCGCGGCGTGACCGTCGAGCTCCACCGCCGCGCCGCGATCCGGCGTGCCATCGCCGCGGCCCGGCCGGGCGACGTCGTCGTCGTGGCGGGCAAGGGGCACGAGACCTATCAGATCGTCGGCGAGGAGATCGTGCCTTTCGACCATCGCGACGAGGTTCGAGCCGCGCTCTCGGCGCGCGAGCCGGGGCCCGGCGCGTGAAGACCCCGGGGCTGGAAGCGGCCGAGGCGGCCGGGGCGAGGACGCTCCACGCCGAGGCGCTGCCGCCGCGCTCGGGTTCTCGACCGCTCATCGAGGCCGGCCAGCTTCGTCGCGCTGCGCGGCGCCAGCTACGACGGCCACCGCTTCACCGCGGAGGCGCGCGCCAAGGGCGCGGCCGCGCTGGTCGTCGACGACCCCGCCGCCGTCCCCGAGGGCGTCCCCGCCCTCGTCGTCGCCGACCCGGCCGCTTATCTCGCTTCGCCGGCGCCGCGCGCCGCCGCCTCGGCGCGCGGGTCGTCGCTATCACCGGCAGACCGGGAAGACGACCACCAAGGCCTTCACGGCGCAGCTCCTGGAACGTGCCGGAAGTGGCCCGGTCGCCGCGACGGCGGCCAACGAGAACAACGAGATCGGCGTCGCCAAGCTGTTCCTCGGCCTCGCCCCGCACGTTGCCTACGTCGTCGTGGAGTTCGCCGCGCGGCATTACTGCGAGATCGCCCCTCGCGCGCGTCGCGCGGCCGCACGTCGCGGTCCTCACCAATGTCGGCGACGCTGCCGCGTCGCCGACGTTGGTGAGGACCGCGACGTGCGGCCGCGCGACGCGCGCCAGCGGGGCGATCTCGCCGTAATGCCGCGCGCCGAACTCCACGACGACGTAGGCGACGTCCGGCGCGAGGCCGAGGAACAGCTTGGCGACGCCGATCTCGTTGTTCTCGTTGGCCGCCGTCGCGGCGACCGGGCCGCTTCTGGCACGTTCCAGGAGCTGCGCCGTGAAGGCCTTGGTGGTCGTCTTCCCGGTGCTCCCGGTGATCGCGACGACCCGCGCGCCGAGGCGGCGGCGCGCGGCGCCGGCGAAGGCGAGATAAGCGGCCGTCGTGTCGGCGACGACGAGGGCGGCTATGCCCTCGGGGACGGCGGCGGGGTCGTCGACGACCAGCGCGGCCGCACCCCTGGCGCGCGCCTCCGCGGTGAAGCGGTGGCCGTCGTAGCTGGCGCCGCGCAGCGCGACGAAGACTTGGCCGGCCTCGATGGTGCGCGTGTCGGTCGAGAACGCCAGGAGCGGCGGCAGCGCCTCGGCGTGGAGCGTCCCCCCGGCCGCCTCGCCCGCTTCCAGCGCCGGGATCTTCACGCGCCGGGCCCCGGCTCGCGCGCCGCGAGCGCGGCTCGAACCTCGTCGCGATCGTCGAAAGGCACGATCTCCTCGCCGACGATCTGATAGGTCTCGTGCCCCTTGCCCGCCACGACGACGACGTCGCCCGGCCGGGCCGCGGCGATCGCACGCCGGATCGCGGCGCGGCGGTCGAGCTCGACGGTCACGCCGCGCGCGTCGCCGATCCCCGCCATGACAAACGCGGCCTCGCCAGCGGCATGGTCGTGATGGGCTTCGGCTTGGGCGCCTTCTTCTACGGGTTCATCCTCAAGGCGATCCCGGGCTTCGTCGCCGCCTCGAAGCACGCCGGCGCCTTCGCCGACGCGCGTGCGGCCGCGATCAAGGCCGGCACGCCGTTCGATCCCACGCAGTTCGCGCTCACGCCGGCCGACGTCAGCGCGATCATGACGATCTTCATCGCCAGCGGCATCGTGTACGCGATCGTCGGCGGCCTGGCCGCCTCGCTGCTGCGCAATCCGCCGGCCGGATACACGGTCGCCGGCGCGACCGCCGCGGCGCGCGCCTCGGACGCCCACTCGTTCACCCCGACCGAAGTGCTGCGCACGCCGCAGCTGTATCTGCTCTGGCTGATGCTCTTCGTCAACGTCGTCGCGGGTATCCTGATCGTCTCGAACGCGGTGCCGATCATCCGCGAACTGATCTCGAAGGGCGTCACCGACCCCGACGCCGTCAAGGCGTTGACCGGCACCGCGATCAGCGCGTACGCCTTCGTCGCCGTGTTCAACGGCCTGGGCCGTTTCTTCTGGGGCGCCGTCTCCGACCGGCTCGGGCGCAACAACGCCTACGCGCTGATCTATGGCTCGCAGGTCATCGTGTTCTTCCTCTTGCCGGGGCTGCACTCGATCCCGGCGGTGCTGATCGCGTTCGCGATCATCCTGGCGTGCTACGGCGGCGGCTTCGCGGTCATGCCGTCGTTCAACGCCGACTACTTCGGGACGAAGTTCCTCGGGCAGAACTACGGCTACATCCTCACCGCGTGGGGCTTGGGGGGCCTCGTCGGGCCCTACATCGCCGGCGCGGTGAAAGACGCGACCGGGTCGTTCTCCGGCGCGCTGATGCCGATGGCGATCATGTTGCTGATCGCGATCGTGCTGCCGTTCATCACGAAGAAGCCCGGCACCCAGCCTTCGGCCGGCGTCGCCGCGCGGACTGCGACCTAGCGGTTACGTCTTGGCTGCTGCCGTCGCGTGCGCCGTGGGCGTGCGCGCCGGCAGCGGCACCTTCCAGTCGCTCGCGACCAGATCGGCGGACGTGGGGATCGTGCGCCACAGTGCCTCGGCCGGCGGCGCGAGCTTGTCCATGTGGTGCAGGAACATCGCGACCTGCCACGCTTCGGTGTCGCTGAGCACCTTGCCGAACGCCGGCATCCCGGTGAACCGGATGCCGTGCTCGATCTTGTAGTACGTGGTCCCGGACGGGTCGTCTTCGACGCCGTCGGTGGCGAACTGCGGCGGCTGCTGATAGAGCCCTTGCGCGGTCGCGGAGGGCTTACCGTCGGCGGTGCCGTGGCACACGGCGCAGTTCTTGACGTACAAGCGGATACCGGCGATCTCGTTGACCGCGTCGATCGTCAGCGGGTTGTGCAGGCGTTCGGTGCCGGCGAGGGTCCGCGCCAAGGCCGTCGCCGCCAGCCAGCGCTCGAACGGGTTCGAGCCGGCGTCGGCGTCGAGCCGGAACGCGCCCGCCTCGACCGCGAGCAAGCCGACGACGACGACCAGGACCAGCGCGAAGACGGCTCCGGAGATGAAGCCCTTCATCCGGCCTTTCGCAGCACCGGGCGGGGATCGTCAGCCGACGCGCGGCCGGCGCGCAGCATCGAGTCGCGCAAAACCCACCCGCCGGTGAGGGTCAGCGCCGCGCCGGCCAGCGCGCGCACCGGATTGGGCTTGTGCACCCCGCGCCGCAGGAGGCCGGGCAATTGCAAAGCCAGCGGGACGATTAATCCGCCGATCATCGTCATCTGTTTCAACCGGCGGCCCGTTTCCCCCGCGAACAGCGTCTTGCCGACGTCGCCCGCGCTGCGCTCGTAGGCCAGCAGGAACCCGAGTTCTGCAAGCGAGGCGAGGGCTTCGATCTTCTCGAGCTTGGCCACCGTCTTCTCGCAGTCGCCGCGCAGCGCGAGCAGCGCCGCATGCAGCGCGCACGACGTCGTCGCCCCGCTGAGCACGAAGAGCGGGGGGATGAACCAGCGCCCGCGATACCACACCGGGATCGCGGTCGCCGACAGCAGCACGCCGACGTACGTGGCGGTGAACGACGACGAGAGGCCGAGCATCGCTCCGCGCAGCGGCCGCGGCACGACGGCGCGGATGAGCCTGACGACGCCGTGCAACGGCGCCGGCAGCCACTCGTCGCGGTCGAGCTGATCCATCGCGTTGATCCCGGCCGACACCGACATCGCCATCACGGCCCACACGCCGACCGACATCGGTGACTTCAGCTTGAGGATGCGCAGCATGTTGAGGAACCGCTCCGGACGCCCGAGGTCCTTGATCAAGAGCGCCCCGCTCCCCAGCGCGCCGAGGAGCGCGACCCAGCGCCCGTAGCGCACCAGCTCGGGATACGCGTCCGGTGCGACGATGTCGGCGATGCCGGCCATCGCCGCGCTGCCGTTCATCAGTCCGCCGACGAAGAAGTACGTCGAGATCTCCCACCGCCAGTGCGCCTTGCGCAATGCCGGGAATTCGTAGTACGTCGACTGCTCGCGCCCGAAGCCGCCGTCGCCACGGCTCAGGCTCGCCGCCACCGCGTCGGGCGAGTACTGCGCCGGCCCGCCGAAGGCCGCGCCGTGGCGCCCGCCGGGGCCGCTCGGATCCTGCATCAGGCCGCGTCCGGACGGCTGAAGAGCCACCACGTCACCGTCGCCAACCCGATTGCGACCGCGAAGCCGCTCGCGTACGCCGCCGGCTGGAACGTGGAAGGCAGCACCGGATCGCGCGGCAGATTGAAGACTTCCGGGCGATCGGGCAGCAGGAAGAACGCGCCGAGGTCGCCGACCGGGCCGTTCGTGTCGACGCCGTAGAGCTGCGCCGGTTTGCCGTCGCGCTGCAGCCGCTCGACCCGCTCGCGCGCTTTCGTCTTCAACTCCTCGAGGTTGCCGTACTGGATCGAATCGGTCGGACAGGCTTTGGCGCACGCGGGCTCGAGCGCGTCCTTCTGGCGGTCGTAGCAGAGCGTGCACTTCTGCGCCACGCCCGGCGGCCCGTGATGTGCGCCGGCCGAACCGTGCTGCAACTCGACGACCCCGAACGGACACGACGGCACGCAGTACCCGCAGCCGTTGCAGACGTCGGGCTGGATGTAGACGTTGCCGAACTCGTTGCGCACGATCGCGCCGGTGGGGCAGGCTTCCAAACAGCCCGCGTGGGTGCAATGCTTGCACACGTCGGACATCATCATCCAGCGTGACGCGCTCGGATCGACGCGGTCCATCTGCTCGACGAACGCGACGTGCCGCCACGTCGACGACGAGAGGCGGCTCGTGTTGTCGTAGGAGTTGCCGGAGAGCGCGTACCCGTCGGACGGCAACTCGTTCCATTGTTTGCACGCGACCTCGCACGCCTTGCACCCGATGCACAGCGTGACGTCCGTGAAAAAGCCGGTCTTGTCCATCGTGCGTCCCTTCGTTACGAAACCGTGCGGTCGAGCCCGGTCGCCGACTGGCGGTCGTCAAGTTCGTGCAACCGTTCTGACGCCGACATCACCGTTTGTGCGGCGAGGATCTCGTCGAACACCGACTCGATCGTTCCGGCGGCCGGCGTCACCTTGCCCGCCCGCTGCGGACGCCCGAGCGGCGTCCGTTCGCTGGGCGGGACGTCGCGCTGGGTCGCGCCCTCGTGGTACGACGAGCGCCGCCCGGGGCGGATGTTGCAGGTGAACGCCTTGGCCTCGTGGATCGACACGTTCGGGTCGGCGACCAGCGGCGGCAAGAGGTTCGGCGTGTCGCCGGTGACGACGCCTTGGAATCCGAAGTGCATCGGAATCCCGACCTGGTGCACGTAACGGCCGCGCCCCAAGCGCAGCGGCGCCATCCGGCCGGTGACCAGTGCTTTGAGTTCGATCTCACCGCGGGCCGTGCTGACCGTCATCCACTCGCCGTTGCGAATCCCTTTGGTCACCGCGAGTTCGGGCGAGAGCTCGCAGAAGAGCTCGGGCTGCAGTTCGGCCAGCCACGGCAGCCAGCGCGTCATCGCGCCGCTCAGGTGATGCTCGGTGAGCCGGTACGTGGTCACGACGTAGGGATGCTCGGAGTCGCCGACCCCGTGGTACGGGTTGTCGTCGCGGCGCCATTCCTTGAGCGTCGGATTCACTTGGGTGCCGGGATAGAGCGGGTTGACGATCGGCGACTCCATCGGTTCGTAGTGCGTGGGAAACGGGCCGTCGACGGTGCCTTGCACGCCGAAGATCTCCGCGACGCCGAACTCTTGCATGATGAACGGCGCCGTTCCGTCGTGCGCGTCGAGGCCGGTCGCCTCCGGATCGCCCTTGGCGTCGGGCGGTTTGCCGACCGGGAAATCCGGGACGTCGTAGCCGGTCCATTTCTTGGCCTCGGCATCCCACCACACGAGCTTCTTGCGCTCGCTCCACGGCTTGCCGCTGGGGTCGGCCGAGGCGCGGTTGTAGAGGTTGCGGCGGTTCATCGGCCACGCCCACGCCCACTCCGGCGAGACCCAGGCGTCGCCTTTGCGCCGCCGCGTGAGGTTTTCGCCCGGGGCCGGAAAGTAGCCCGAGTAGATCCACGCGCCCGAGGCCGTCGAGCCGTCGTCGCGCAGCTCCGCGAAACTCTTGACGTGATCGCCGGTGGCGACGACGAAGCCGTTGATCTCGCGCATGATCTTCTCGACGTCGGGTTCGCCGCGCCGGCGCTCGTGAAAGTCGTCCGCCTCGTAGTCCCACGTCATGTCCAGGAGCGGGCGATCCTTCGGATCGGTCGAGCCGGCGTAGAGCTTCTTCAAGCGCAGCCCGAGCTGCCACGTGAACTGCGTTTCGCTGGTCGCATCACCGGGCGGGTCGACGGCCTTCTCGTGGAACTGCACGAGCCGCTGCGTGTTGGTGAACGTGCCCGCTTTTTCGGCGACCCCGGCGCACGGCATGAAGAACACCTCGGTCGCGACCGTCGCCGGGTCGGTGCCCTCGCGCTTCCAGAACGCGGCCGACTCCGTCTCGAAGAGATCGCGCACGACGAGCCACTTCAGGCGCTCCATCGCCGCGCGCTGCAAGCCCGCGTTTTGGCCGCCGACGGCGGGATTCTGGCCGTACAGCACGAGCCCGTCGATGCCGCCGTCCTTCATCGTGAAGAACATCGGCTGGTGCGAGTGATCGCCCGTGTTCTTCGGAAGATAGTCGAAGGCCCAGTCGTTGTCGGCGCGGGCCGCGTCGCCGTACCACGCCTTCATCATCGAGATCGCGTACTTGGGCCAATTCGCCCACCAGCCGGTCTGCGGCGTCCAGTTTTTGCGCCACTGCGCGAACGACGACTCGCCGCGCTCGAGGCTGGGCGCCTTGATGTAGCCGGGCAGCGAATCGTAGAGGGTCGCGATGTCGGTCGAGCCCTGAATCGAGGCGTGACCGCGCAGCGCCATGATGCCGCCGCCCGGCCGCCCGGTGTTGCCGAGCAAGGCCTGCAGCGTGGCGGCCGCGCGGATGTTCTGGACGCCGACCGTGTGCTGCGCCCAACCCATCGCATAGCAGTACACGGCGGTGCGCTCCGGGCCGCTGTTCTGCACCAGCAACTCGGCCAAGCGCAGGAACGAAGCTTGAGGCGAGCCGCAGATGCGCTCGACCATCTCCGGCGTGTAGCGCGCGAAGTGCTTCTTGAGCAGGTTGAGCGCGCAGCGCGGATGCTGCAGGGTTGGATCTTTCTTCGGCCGCTTGCCGCGGTGCTGCGGCGCGCCGCCTTGGGCGGGCGCGTCGCCGGCCTGCTGCCCGCGGTCGACCCCGGAGTCCTCGTCGCTCTGGCCGTCTTCGAGCTCGTACTTCCACGTCTTCGTGTCGTACGTGTTCGTCTCGGATTCGAAGCCGC
Source organism: Vulcanimicrobiota bacterium (assembly GCA_963749395.1). Lineage (GTDB taxonomy): Bacteria > Vulcanimicrobiota > Vulcanimicrobiia > Vulcanimicrobiales > Vulcanimicrobiaceae > CAVVMT01. Next base: position 117,059 of record CAVVMT010000010.1, on the reverse strand, counting down.
TGAAGAGCCCGTCGAGATCTTCGGTGTCGGCGAATTGCTCGTCGACGATGTAGGTCGCGTTGGTAAAGGCGTGTACGTACTCCTTGAAGTACGCGTCGTGCTGGAGTACGTAGTTGATCAGGCCGCCGGTGAACGCGATGTCGGTGCCGGAACGGATCGGGATGTACAAGTCGGCGAGCGCGCTCGTGCGCGTGAACCGCGGATCGACGTGGACGACCGTCGCGCCGCGCTCCTTCGCTTTGGTGACGAAGCGAAAGCCGACGGGATGATTCTCGGCGAAATTCGAGCCTTGGATCACGATGAGGTCGGAGAACTGCAGGTCCATCAAGAACGTCGTCGCGCCGCCGCGCCCGTACAGGGTGCCGAGACCCGGCACCGTCGAGCTATGTCATATTCGGGCTTGATTTTCGACGAACGGCGAGCCCAAGCTGCGGAACAGCTTGGTGATCAAGTAGTTCTCCTCGTTGTCGAGCGTCGCGCCCCCGAGCGAGGCGATCGCCATCGTGCGGTTGACGCGCCGGCCCTGGTCGTCGGTGGTGACGAACGTGCGCTCGCGCGTCTCCTTGAAGCGCTCGGCGATGCGCTCCATCATCCATTCCTGCGTGACGTCTTGCCACTCGGTCGCGTACGGCGCGCGATACTTGCACGTCGTCCAACGGTTCTCGTTGACGTGCAACTGGAACGAGCCGGCGCCTTTGGGGCACAGCGTGCCGCCGTTGATCGGACTGTCGGGATTGCCCTCGATGTCGACGATCTTGCCGTTGCGATGATAGACGAGCGTCCCGCATCCGACCGCGCAATACGGGCAGACGCTCGGCGCTCCCGGCGCGCCGCTGATCCGCGAGCGCAGGCCGCGCGAACGCTCGGAAAGCACGTTGGGCAACATGCCGACGCGATCGCGCAGCACGTTCCCGGCTTTCGCGATCAGCGCGGTGAGATCGAGCGCGGGCTTGGTCGTCGCCATACGGTCCTCCGGGGGCTGGGGCTGCTGACTTGGCGTTTTCGCGCCTCCGGCGCTCGATCCGCCCTGTCGCTAGCGGCGCTTGGGCCCGGTGCCGCGGCGTGAGGCGAGGCCACGCTCGATGGCGGCTTCGAGGTCGCGCACGAGGAACGGCTTGGCGACGACCGCGTCCCATTCGGGCGGCGTGATGCCCGGGAAGTTGCCGACGGCGACGAATGCGACGCGGCTCTTGACTTCGTGCGGAAGCTCCTCGAAGAACCCGGCCGCCAAGCCGTCGAGCTCGATCACCGCGACGTCGTACTTCTGTTCGCACAGCGACGCGATCGTCGCGTCGCTCGTTTCGACGACCCGCACGATGTACTTCGCGGCCTGCAGCACGTGGCCCAAGAACGAGCGCACCGCGCCCGCCGGATCGAGCACGAGCGCGCGCGGATGGGCGGCCGCCGTCGCCGGCGAGCCGACCGGCAGCCGCACGGTGAAGGTGGTGAACCGCCCTTCCACGCTGTCGACCGTGATCCGTCCGCCGTGCTGCTCGACGATCGTTTTGGCCAAGAACAAACCGAAACCGGTCCCCGCGATCTTCAGCTTGCGGGCGTTCGAGCCGCGCGCGAAGCGGGTGAACACGTTGGCGCGCTCCGCCTCGGGGATGCCGATGCCGCGGTCGGTCACTGCGAGCTCGATCTCGCCGTCGATCCGGCTCAGGCGCACCGACACCGGTTCGCCGTCGGGCGAATACTTGATCGCGTTCCCGATCAGGTTCTCGAACACTTGCGAGAGGCGCGCGCCGTCGGCTTGCGCGACCAGCGGCTCCTCATCGACCGAGAGCTCGATGCTGCGCTGCGAACCGAGATCGGCGACCGCGCCCCGTACCAGCGCTACGATGTCGACCGGAGCCAGGTGCAACGACAGCTCGTCTTGTTCGAGGCGCGCGAGCGCCAGCGTGTCGGTCGCCAACTGGGCCAGCCGCAGCGCGTTCGATTGGATCGTCTTGAGGAAGTCCCGCGATTCGTCGCTGACGGTCTCGCTCTCGGCGACGATCTCGGCGAAGCCGACGATCGCCGAGAGCGGGCTCTTGAAATCGTGCGCGAGCATCGCGATCAGATCGGTCTTGAGCTGATTGAGCTCCGCCACCGAGGCGCGGCGGGCTTCGAGTTCGCGGTAGAGTTCGACGTTGCGGACCGCGACCGCGACGTACTGCGCGAGCGCGCCGACCGCGAACACGTCGGCGCTCGACGCGGCGACCTCTTCGGGCACGTAGACGTCGAGCACGTAGCGCGTGTCGGGAACGCCGCCCATGATCGACGATGCGATGCGCCGCCGCGCCCCGTCGCTGACCGGCATCGACGAGTTGCTCGCCTCGCACAAGAACGGGTCGTCCACCGGCAGCGCGGCGTGCTCGATCAGGTCGGCGGTGGCGGCGAATCGCCCGTCGTCCAGCACGATGTAGAGGGTCGCCCGGCCGCCGGTGAGGACCGCGACGCCTCGTGCCACCGCCTCGATCAAGCTCCGCCCGTCGAGCGCGCCGAAGAGCGCCCGCGCGACGGTGGTCAACGCGGTCAACTTCTCGTTCTGATTGGCAAGCGCCACTTCGCGCAGCACCTCTTCGGTGATGTCGCGCGACGTGACGACGATGCGGCTGACCGGGCCGCCGTCGCGTTCGCGCACCGCTTTGATCAGCTGCGAGCTCCAGAAGTAGGTGCCGTCCTTGCGATACAGGAGCATGTCCATCTTGACCGCGTCGCCGCGCTGGTACTGCGCGCGCGCCGCGCGCAAGCCGCTCATGTCGCTCTTCTCCCCGAAGAGGAATGCGGTCCGCTCGCCGATCAGCTCCTCGCGCTTGTAGCCGGTTTGGCGGGCAAACGCTTCGTTGACGTAGAGGATCTCACTGTCTTCGTCGGGATAGCGGCCGGGCCGGGCGATGAGGACGCCGTCGATCTGCGACTCGACCGCCGCCGAGAGCAGCTTGATCTCTTCTTCGTCGCGTTTGCGCCGCGTCAGGTCGATGCCCATCGCGAACGCGACCGCGCCCGGCCCGCCCGTCATCACCTCGACCCGCATCCCCATGCGGTACGTCGACCCGTCTTTGCGGCGCGCGGTCGTTTCGAAATCGACCGTGCGGCGTTCTTCGAGCGCCGCGAAGAACGCGTCGGTTCCGGCCGGCGACTGCAGGTCGGGCATGATCGCTTCGAGCGGCAAGTTCTGCAGTTCGGCGACCGTGTACCCGAGGTTCGCGGTCGCTGCGCCGCTGGCGAAAACGATGCGCTTCGCATCGACGTCGACGTGGTACAGTTCGGCGAACGAGCTGTCGAACGTCTCGAGCAGCTGGAAACGCCCCTGGGCCGCGCCGTCGCCGCCGTCGCTCGCCGCGGCCATCAAGAGCGCGCTTCGACCCGGGCGCGCTTGGCGTCGACGAACGCCAACACGCCGTCGAGCGGGCGTGCATTGAGCACCTCGGCGGCAGTGACCCACGCGCGCCGGGCCTGGCCGACGGCATAGCCGACGTTGTCGAGCTGCTCGAGGGTGTGGGCGTCGCTGTCGCAAGCGAAGGTGACGCCGAACTCGCGCGCGCGGCGCGCGAGCGGGCTCGGCAAGTCGAGACGGTCGGGCTGCCCGTCGATCTCGAGCGCGGTCCCGGTGCGCGCCGCGGCCGCGAACACGGCGTCGTAATCGAATTCGTACGCTGTCCCGGCGCGCACGCTGCGCCCGGTCGGATGGCCGATCACGCTGACGTAGGGGTTCTCGCACGCGCGCACGAGCCGCGCCGTCATCGCCTCGCGCGAGAGCGACGTGTGCGTGTGGACGCTCGCGACGACGAAGTCGAGTTGCGCCAGCACGTCGTCGGAAAAGTCGAGCGTCCCGTCCTCCAGGATGTCGACCTCGCTCGCGCACAGGGTACGCACGCCGTAGCGTTCGCCGATCGCGTTCACCCGCGCGCGCTGCGCGCGCAGGGCGGTGGGGTCCATGCCCCACGAAGTGCCGCGGCCCCACGAGTGGTCGGAGATCGCGTGGTATGCGTAACCGCGAGCGGCGGCGGCGGCGATCATGTCTTCGAGGGTGGCGCTGCCGTCGCTCCACGTGCAGTGCATGTGGAAGTCGCCGCGCAGGTCGTCGCGCGCGACGACGCGCGGCAGCGTGCCGTCGCGCGCCGCATCGATTTCGCCCAAGCCCAGGCGCATCTCGGGCGGGATGTAGGCCAGGCCCAGAAACGCGTAGACCTCTTCCTCGGTTCGCATCGTATGCGTGACGCCGGTCGCCAGATCGACGATCCCGTTCTCGCTCACGCGCAGGTTCTTGCGCACCGCCAGTTCGCGCAACTGGATGTTGTGCTCGCGGCTCCCGGTGAAGTGTTGAAGTAAGTTGCCGTACACCGGGGCCGGCAGCACGCGCAGGTCGATCTGCAGCCCGTCGGCGAGCCAGATCGAGCCTTTCGTTCCACCCTCGGCCAACACCGCGGCGGCTCGTTCCCAACGGACGAACGCCCCGATGACGTCGTCGGGTCGGTCGGACGTGCAGACGATGTCGATGTCGCCCACGAGCGGCTCCGCGCGGCGTAAGCTGCCCGCGTACGCGAGGTCGGCCACCGGGGCGGTGTCGCGCAAATACGCGACGATCGAGCGCGCGAGCGGGATCGCGACGCCGATCGGCGTGCGCCGGTTGCGGCCCTTGTAGGCGAGGATTCCTCGGCGGATGTTGTCGATCGACTTTTTACCCAAACGCGGCAGGGCAGCGATGCGCCCGTCGGCGACGGCCGCTTCCAATTCGGCGAGCGACCCGATCCCTAACGTTTCGAAGAGCGCCTGCGCCGTCTTCATCCCGATTCCGGCGACCCCGAGCAGCTCGAAGATCGTGGGCGGGTACTTGGCGCATAGTTCGTTCAAGTAGGCGCACGTTCCGGTAAGGGCGACCTCCTCGATGCGAGCGGCGATCGTCTTGCCGATCCCCGGGATCTCACGGAGCGTTCCGGCGGCGATCAGATCGGCGACCGGCGGGGCATTGCGCAAGGCCGACGCAGCCCGCTCGTACGCCATGAACTTGAAGAATGGCTCGCCGCTGAACTCCATGAGGGTGCGGATCTGGTCCAGCTTCTCGGCGATCTCGGCGTTATTGGGCGCCGTATTCATGGCAGGGAACCCTTCGACGCCTGCGTACAGTCGTCCCATGTTGCGGACCGGACGCCTCGACCCGGCCATCTTCCACCTCCCGGTCGAGAAGATGCGCGAAGGCTATTACGCCGACACCTATTTCAACCGCGCCCGCGACATCCTCAACGCCGACGGCCACCATCCGCGGGTGCGGATGCAGGTGTTCCAGCGCAGCCGGGCGGTCCTGTGCGGGATCGACGAAGCGATCGCGATCCTCAAACTCTGCTCCGGGCGGCATCGGCCGGATGGTTCGTGGGAAGAGGGATGGGACCGGCTCTCCGTGATGGCCCTCTACGACGGCGACCGCATCGAGCCGTTCGAAACGGTCATGACGATCGAGGGCGACTACGCGCTCTTCGCCCATCTGGAGACCTGCTACCTCGGCGTGCTGACGCGCCGCACCCGGATCGCGACCAACGCCCGCGACATCGTCGACGCGGCCGGGGGCAAGGACGTGCTGTTCTTTCCGGCGCGTTACGACCACCATCTCGTGCAGACCGGCGACGGGTACGCCGCCTACATTTCCGGCGCCCTCGGCGTGTCGACCGACGCCAACGCCGAGTGGTGGGGGTCGCGCGGCATGGGCACCGTGCCGCATGCGTTGATCGCCGCCTATGGGGGCGACACGGTCAAAGCGACGATGAAGTTCGCCCAGTACGTCGACCCGGCGGTCAACGTCATCTCGCTCGTCGACTTCGACAACGACTGCGTCGGCACGAGCTTGGCGGTGGCGCGGGCCCTCGGCACGCGGCTGTGGGGCGTGCGCCTCGACACGTCGGGCACGCTCGTCGATCGGTCGCTTTGGCCGCAGATGGGCACCTTCGTACCCACAGGGGTCGTGCCGCAACTGGTCCACAACGTGCGCGACGCGCTCGACGCCAACGGGTTCGGGCACGTCCGTATCGTCGCGAGCGGCGGGTTCGACGCACCCAAGATCGCCGATTTCGAGGCGCAACGCGTCCCGGTCGACGCCTACGCGGTCGGCAGCGCGTTCTTCGAACGGGCCGGCGCCTTCGACTTCACCGCCGACATCGTCGCGATCGACGAAGCCGGCGGGTGGCGCGAGTGCCACAAAGTCGGACGTCCGGAGCGCCCCAACCCGCGACTAGAACGCGTGACCTAAGCGCGCCCTGTGGTCGATCCGAGGGCGGATCGACCACGGGCGCAAGAACCCGCCTTAATGTGGCGCGTAGGGGTCGGTCGCGTACACCGTGCTGACGTTGACCGGCGTGATGCCGGAGGCGTAGCGCGCGTTGATCGCGGTGATGAAGAGGTTGGCGATGATCGCGTAGCCGGTGTTCGACGGATGGAATTGGTCGTAGCTGAACAATCCGCCGCCGATGGCGAAGCTGCAGCACTTCGGCGGGTTGACCGGGATGACGCCGCCGTTGGCGAGATAGCCCTGGAAGGCCGCGTACACGTCGACGAGCGCGACGTTGTTGGCCGAAGCGACGCCCTTGATCGCCCCGTTGTACTGCCCGATCAGGTTGTTGATGTTCGCGACCACCGGATCGTTGACGAAGTCGCCCACCGTGAAGCACGCGCTCGTGTTCGTGGCACCCGCCGGGCACGGCGGCACGGTCGTCGGAATCGGCTGGCCCGTGGCCACCGCGGTGACGATCAAGCCGACCGCCTTGCCGGCCCCGCTGAACGTGAAGTAGCCTCCCGGGCCAACTTGGTACGTCGCCGAAAGATTGGCGACCATCGGCCCGGCGGCGCTCGCCGCGATCGCCGCCGCGGTCGCCGCCGGGACGCCGTTCTGCACGAGCACCCCGGTGAGCACCGCCTGCAGTTCGGCAGTCGCCGACGGCTGCGGAATGAACAGCGGGGTCGCGAAGATCGGCGGGATCGTGGCCAGCGCCACGCCCGACCCGCCGCGCACGAGCGCGGTCACGATGTTGCTGATGTCCTGCGCGAACTGCTGCGGGTCGGTCGTCGGGAATCCGCCGTCGGTCAGCGCGACCTTGGCGACGTCGTTCGCCCCGAGCCACACGGTGGTGAGGCTCGGTTTGAGCGCCAGCACCGCGCTGAGCTGCGTCGTTTGATACGGCTGTCCGAAGAGCACCGGATAGAAGGTCGTGCTTTCGGCCTGCACGACCGGTTCGACCGGCGCGAGCGGGTCGCTCGGGCTGCCGCCGCACTGCGGAACCTCCGGGCCGATCTGATAGACGGCTTCGTGCGCGGTCGCGCCCGGCACGCCGAAGTCGTACTGGGTGCCCGTCGGATTGACGCGCGTCCCCGACGCGCCGCTCGCACTGTACGCCGGGCCGTTGAGGCCCAGGCAGTAGGATCCGGGGCTCCCGCCGGCCACTGCCGAGTAGTAGTCGACGAAGCCGCCGGTCGTCGTCGGGATCAAGAACGAGAGGAGGCCCGGGTAGTTGATGAACGGAACCGGCGCCGCGGTCGTCGCCGCCTTGTTGGCGGCCCCCCACAGCTGGGCCCAGAACCCGTTGGGCTGCGTCGCCTGAATGGCGGGCAGCGCGGAGTACTTGGGATAGAGCGGATTGGCGCCGGAGACGCCGAGCAGCGCGCCCGACTGTTCGCCGGCGGTGAGGCTGTCGCCGATCCCGGCGATGCTCGTCAGCGAGGCGGGTCCGCTGACGGGAGGCTGGGGCGGCAGAGGATTCTGGGTGCCGCTGCTGCCGTTTCCGCCGCCGCAAGCGGTCACTGTGAGGACGAGGGCGCAGCCGAGAAGCTGCGTGCGCAAAAATCGCTTCATCGTAATCGGCTCCTTACAGCGGAATCACGCTCGGCGAACCTAAGCCGAACTTCAGTTGGAGGGTGGAGCCTTTGAGGCCGCCGATCCCGAGCGCCGGATTCGAGCACGCGGTCGTCTGACACGTGATGCTGTTGATGCCGATCTGCGGCTTGTTCGTCGGGGTCGCGTTCTCGAGCACCAGCTGGATGAACGACCAGGGCGTGATGCGTGCATTGACGCCGTAGATCGTCGTCAACAGATGTTGCGGATACTGGTCGAGCTGGGTGTAGTTCGGCAGCTCCGACGGTTGGAAGAACGCCGAGAACATCTTGTTGAACCGGTACTCGGCGTAAAGCAATTGGAACGCTTGAGGATTGTTGTTGATGTTGGCGCCGCCGGTGTTGACGAGCCATTGCGGCGCGATCGTGTAGCTCGCGAAGATGTGCGGCGTCGAGATGAGCGGCACGGTCAGCGCCAGGAGCTTCAGCTGGAACGTACGGGCGCGCACGTTGAGCGGGAAGCCGTTGTTCTCGATCAGCAGGTTGTCGGAACCGCCGTTGATCGAGCCCCAGCGCGAAACGTACGCCGGGGAGATGATGATCGGCAACTTGTGCCCGATCATGATCAAGTTCTGTTCGGTCAGCGTGAACAGCTTGTTCTTGATGTACGCCGGCTGCCCCGCGAGCGATTGCGTGGAGATCGGCGGCCCGATGCCTTGCAGGTAGAGCGGCACGGAGCCGGTGCTGAAGCCGATCGGATATTCCTGGAGCTCGTAGTAGCCGGCTTCGACGCGCGTCAAGCGCGAGAAGCCGTAGCCGACGACGCCGTCGAGGGCCCCCATCAAACCGCGATTGGGGGCGCCGGTATTGCCCTGTCCCCAGGCGATCGAGAGGTCGGCCGTGTAGTTCAGACCGCGCGGCAGCGACGGCGCCTGGATCGGCTTCTCGGGCTGGCCTTGCGGAATCGCCTGGGCGGTCTGCTGCGAGCCGTCTTCGGCCTGCGCGTCACCCGGCTGCCCCTCGCGCTGCTGCAGGTGCGGGCGCTGCAACTGCTGTTGCTCCTGCGCCCGCTGCTGCTTGACCGTGTCCATGGCGTCCTGGAGCGCGCGATTGGCGGGATTGACGATCGTTTGCGTGAGCGCGTCGCTCACGGGATCGGCGAAGGCGGCAGACATGCCCATCAGCACGAACGCCGCAACAAGCGCCATACCCGAACGAATCGGTGCTTTCATCGATGAAACCTCATGGAAAAAGACGCGGAGGCGAAGCGACCCAACGGTCTCCCCAGGACGGCGCGAAGAAAGTTCTTCGCTGCGGCTTCCCTCCACGGCCGCTGCCTTCAAGCCCCCTACGTTTTCCACCGGCGTCCGCGAGCCTTCTGGGTTCAGGCCTTACGCCTGAACCCGTCGCCCCGCGCCTTCGGCGCTTGGCGCATTCGAGCCGCGAACAAATGTTGCCAAGTACGAGTGCGACGTACGCCCGCCGCCCTTCACGCCCCCGCCAATCAGAACGTTGTAGGCCGGCGGAACAAGGCCGCACCGCAACATCTGAGGGCGCGAGACTGCGCCAAGCGCCGAAGGCGCGAGGCGGCGAGTTCGGGCGCAAGGCCCGAACTCTTAGGGGGCGGCGGCGGCTATGACGGTGGCGAGTTTTTCGACGATGGCGCGGTTGAATTGGGGGAGGTCGCCGGGATTACGCGAGGAGACCCAATTCCCGTCGGCGACGACGGGCTGATCCCGGTAGAGGCCGCCGGCATTGCGGATGTCGTCGGCGATCGACGCGAAACCGGTCATCGTGCGACCGCGCGCGAGTTGCGCCGAGATGACGACTTGCGCGCCCCGGCCGATGAGAAAAATGGGCTTCTTGGCCGCGTCGAACTCGCGGACGAGGCGCTGCGCGTCGCGGTCCATGCGGACGCGGTCCGGCGAAAAGCCGCCGGGGATCAGTAATGCGTCGAAATCGTCGGCCGTCACGTCGCCCGCCAGTTCCTCGGCCCGCGGCGCCATCTGGCCGTCGTCGAGCCCCCGCTTGGAACGGATCCGGGTGCGAGCGGAATCTTCCACACCCACGATCGTCACGATCGCGCCCGCTTGCTCCAATGCCAGGCGCGGCTCGAGAAACTCGGCCTCTTCAAATCCGTCACCGATGAGCGCGGCGACACGCTTTCCTTCAATCGACTGCATAAGCGCGGTCATTTCGCGACCACAGGGATCGTCCCCCCAGGAGAAGCGCCGCACGGGCGCGGAGGCAACACCCATGCAAACCGACGGCGCCCGAACCGAAGCGCGCAAGGCTCGCCACCTCGACATCGTCCTCAACGACGACGTGCTCTCCCGCCTCGACGCGGGCTTTTCCGCGGTCCGCCTCCATCACGAAGCGCTCCCCGAACGGGCGCTCGAAGACGTCGACACGCGAGCCGTGTTCCTGGGCAAGCCGCTCCGGGCGCCGCTGATCATCTCCTCGATGACCGGCGGCACCGCCCGCGCTCGCGCGATCAACGAGCACCTCGCGGTCGCGGCGGAGGCGGCCGGCGTCGGCCTGGCCCTGGGCAGCCACCGCGCGGCCCTCGAGAACCCGGCCCTGGTGGGGACCTACGACGTGCGCCGGGTCGCGCCGGGGGTCGTGCTGTTCGCCAACCTCGGGGCGGTGCAGCTGAACTACGGGTTGACCGTCGACGACGCGCGGCGCGCGGTCGACGACGTGGCCGCCGACGGCCTCTACCTGCACCTCAACCCGCTTCAGGAAGCGATCCAGAAGGGCGGGGACACGAATTTCCGAGGCCTACTGGCCAAAATCGCTCAGCTGTGCGCGCGGCTACCGGTCCCGGTGGTCGTCAAAGGCGTGGGGTCGGGGATCGCGGCGAAGACCGCGCGCCGGCTGCTCGACGCCGGGGTGGCCGCGATCGACGTCGCGGGGGCCGGCGGCACGTCGTGGGCATTGGTCGAAGGCCGGCGTAGCGACGACCGGACCCGCGAGCGGATCGCCGAGAGCTTCGGCGGCTGGGGCTATCCGACCGCCGAGGCGACGGTTGCGCTGCGGGCCGCCCTGCCGGGCGCGACGATCGTCGCCAGCGGGGGCGTCACGAGCGGGATCGACATCGCCAAGGCGCTCGCGATCGGCGCCGATCTGGCCGGCGTCGGGCGGCACGTGCTCGAACCCGCCACCCGCTCCGCGCAAGCCGTCGCCGACACCCTCGACGAGCTGATCCTGGGCTTGCGCATCGCGATGTTCGCGAGCGGTTGCGGGACGCTCGCGGAATTGCCGGGGGCCCTGGAGCGCGGGCCGCAGCGCGGCTAACCCCGGGGCGTGCGAGCGACGGCGATCGTGGTTCCTTCGATCGCCACGTCGAACACTTCGATCGAGGTGATGCCCAGGGTCATCGACCCGTCGCGCACGTCGAAGCACCAGGCGTGCCACGGACACTGAACGAGCGGTCCTTCGATCCAGCCTTCGGCGAGCGGTCCGCCTTGATGCGGGCACGTATTGTCGACGGCGTGAATGACGCCGTCGACGTTGAAGAGCGCGATCTCGCGCCCATCGACGACGACGACTTTCGGAAGCCCCGGCCGCACGTCGGCGAGGTCGGCAACAGAAACGAACTCGGTGGCCACGGCGCGGCGATTTCGCGCCCGATGAGGAGACGCCATGCTCAAGGACTATCGCGACTGGCTCGAATCCGAGCTGAAGCTGCTCGGCAACGCCAGCCATCACGCGTACTCGTTCGGCCAAGCAAACATGGCCAAACGCGCACTGGAACGGCTCGATGCGGAACTGACCGGCGCGCTCCCGGTGCTCGTGCCGCGCGCGACCGCCGAGCGCATCCTGACGGCACTCGAGATGCTGCAGCAGCGCGATACGCATCTCGACCCGGCGCTCGCCGACCTGCGCGATCGCTTGACGGCGGCGATCGCCGAAGGCAGCAACACGATGTAAGCGCTAACGTCCAAACGCTCGGTGTTATGGTGTCTTAATCGGGAGCAGGGCCGTTCTCCGAGCGCTTCTAAGACTCGGGCCCCCGCTCGCTCCAGAGCATGAGAATGCGTTGCAACAAACGCGAGGAGAGACGATGACACTGCTCGAGACGCACGCAAACGGCGAGCTCAACGCCTACGGACCGGCGCGTGCGACCGATTCTGGTTTGCCGCTTTCACCGGAAGAGCTGCACCGGCTCGACGCGTTTTGGCGCGCGTGCAAATATCTCGCGGTCGGCATGATCTATCTTCAAGACAACCCGCTGCTGCGCGAACCGCTGCGCCCCGAACACATCAAGAACCGGCTGCTCGGACACTGGGGCGCAAGCCCGGCGCTCGCGTTCGCGTACACGCATCTCAACCGCGTGATCAAAGCGCGCGACGTCGACGCAATTTTTCTCGCCGGCCCCGGACACGGCGCGCCCGGCGTGCTCGGCCCGGTCTACCTCGAAGGCACGTACTCCGAGATCTATCCGGACAAGAGCCTCGACGTCGACGGCTTGCTCAAATTCTTCCGGCAGTTCTCCTTTCCGGGCGGCATCGGCAGCCATTGCACGCCCGAGACGCCGGGTTCCATCCATGAGGGCGGCGAGCTGGGTTACGTGCTCTCGCATGCGTGCGGTGCGGCCTTCGACAATCCCGACTTGATCGTCGCCGCGGTCGTCGGCGACGGCGAATCGGAGACCGGTCCGCTCGCGACCTCGTGGCACATCAACAAGTTCCTCAACCCGATCCGCGACGGCGCGGTGTTGCCGATCCTCAACCTCAACGGCTACAAGATCAACAACCCCACCTTGCTCGCGCGCATCCCGCACGACGAGCTCGAGGCGCTGTTCAAGGGGTACGGCTGGACTCCGCACTTCGTCGAGGGTTCCGATCCCGAGTCGATGCATCAAGCGATGGCCGCGACGCTCGACGCATGCGTCGACCAAATACGGCAAGCACAGCAGCAAGCCCGCACGTCGGGCCAGGTGGTGCGGCCGCGCTGGCCGATGATCGTGCTGCGCGCGCCCAAAGGCTGGACCGGACCGGCCACGCTGGAAGGGCACAAAGTCGAGGGGTTCTGGCGCGCGCACCAAGTGCCGATCACCGACGTGAAGACCAATCCCGCGCACCTGCGCATCCTCGAGGAGTGGATGCGCAGCTACCGGCCCGAGGAACTCTTCGACGCCGCCGGCGCACCCGTGCAAGAGGTGCGCGACGTCGCGCCGGCCGGGCCGCGGCGCATGGGCGCCAACCCTCACGCCAACGGCGGCATCCTCAAGAAGCCTCTGCGCATGCCCGACTTTCGCGACTACGGGATCGAGGTCGACCGGCCGGCGCACCAACACCACGAGAACACGCGTCCGCTCGGCGAATTCCTGCGCGACATCATGCGAGCGAACATGACGAACTTCCGCGTCTTCGGTCCCGACGAGAACACCTCGAACAAGCTCGACGCGGTGTACGAAGTCAGCAAGAAACTTTGGCTCGAGGACTACTTTCCCGAAGACCTCGACGGCTCGGAACTCGCCCGCGACGGGCGCGTCGTCGAGATGCTCTCCGAGCACACGATGGAAGGGATGCTCGAGGGCTATCTGCTGACCGGCCGGCACGGTTTCTTCGCGACCTACGAATCGTTCGTGCACGTGATCGATTCGATGTTCAACCAGCATGCGAAGTGGCTCGAGATCTGCAACCACCTCTCGTGGCGCGAGAGCATCGCCTCGCTCAATTTGCTGATCACCTCGACCGTGTGGCGCCAGGATCACAACGGCTTCACGCATCAAGACCCCGGCTTCCTCGACCTCGTCGTGAACAAGAGCGCGGCGGTCACGCGGATCTACTTGCCACCCGACGTCAACTGCCTCTTGTCGGTCGCCGACCACTGCCTGCGCAGCCAAGACTACATCAACGTCATCGTCTGCGACAAGCAGAACCATCTGCAGTACATGACGATGGAACAGGCGACGGTGCACTGCGAGAAAGGCATCGGCATCTGGGACTTCGCGAGCAACGACGAGGGCGTCGAGCCCGATCTCGTGATGGCGAGCGCCGGCGACGTGCCGACGATGGAGGCGCTCGCCGCCACGATGCTGTTGCGCAAGGAATTCCCCGACTTGAAGATTCGCTTCATCAACGTCGTCGACTTGTTCCGCTTGCAGCCGCAGACCGAGCACCCGCACGGCCTCTCCGACCGCGACTTCGACTCGCTCTTCACGAGCGACAAGCCGGTGATCTTCAACTTCCACGGCTATCCGTGGCTGATCCACCGGCTCGCGTACCGCCGCACGAACCACGCGAACTTCCACGTGCGCGGATACAAGGAGAAGGGCAACATCAACACCCCGCTCGAGCTCGCGATCAACAACCAGATCGACCGCTTCTCGCTCGCGATCGACGCGATCGACCGGATTCCGAAGCTGCGGGTTGCGGGGGCGCACGCCAAGGACCGCTTCCGCGACGAACGGATCCGCTACCGCGACTACGCGCACGTCCACGGGATGGACAAGCCCGAGGGTTCGGACTGGACCTGGCACCTCTAGGCGAGCGGCCGGGGGGCTCTGCCGCCCCTCGGCCGCGCCCGCGAAATATTGTTGCCACCGCGGCCGCGCTCTGCTATGATCCTTCGGTCGCCGGCCCGGCGGACTTCTTCCAGTCCGGCTGGAGCCGAAGCGAGACCATCCTTGAAGAGGAATCCGACCCATGCCCTTGACCAAAGAACAAAAAGCCGAGATCGCCGTCAAATTTGGCCAGACGCCCGGGGACACCGGGTCCGCCGACGTCCAAATCGCCGTGCTGACCGCCTCGATCAACCAACTGACCGAGCACCTGAAGGTCCATAAAAAGGATCACCACAGCCGCCGCGGCCTGCTGATGCAGGTCGGCCAGCGCCGCCGCCTGCTCAACTATCTCGCGCACAAAGACCTCGAGCGCTACCGCAAGCTCATCGGCGAGCTCGGCCTGCGCCGCTAGCCGTCATACCGTAAGGAGAGCGGGCCGCCGGGCGCAACTTTTCTCCGCGCCGCGGCCGTCATAGAAGATGCGATGTTCCGGACACTGATGAAGTCCAAGATCCACCGGGCGACGGTCACCCAGGCGGATCTGCACTATGTCGGCTCGGTGACGATCGACGCCGATCTTATGGAAGCCGCGGACATCCTGGCGAGCGAACAAGTCGCGATCGTCGACATCACCAACGGCGCACGCATCGAAACGTACGCGATCGCGGGTCCCCGCGGCTCGGGGATCGTCGGGATCAACGGCGCGGCAGCGCACCTGATCCATCCCGGCGACCTGGTGATACTGATCACTTATGGCGTCTTCGACCCTGTCGAGACGCGCGCGCACCGGCCGCGGATCGTGCACGTCGATGCGGCCAACCGCATCGTGCGGATCGGCAGCGATCCCGCCGAGGCGCTCGCCTCCGAGCTGCCGACGTTGCGCGGCGACGTCCTCACGACGGCGTAAGCCGGCGCATCTCTTTACGACGAATTTACGGTTTACTGGCTAACTGCCCGCTCGTTCTTCTAGGGCTTGCTTTCAATCGTCCCGTAAATTTGGCGCGTGGATGTCACGTCCGTTGCGCCGCCGGTGGTAAGGCGCGACGAAATCGTTGCCGCGCTTCACGTCGTTTCCGGCGCGCGCATCGCTCCGCTCGCAGCGCCGGCAGGTTACGGCAAGAGCAGCGCGTTGCAGCAATTCGCACGGACCACGACGCGCACGTTTGCCACGTTCGAAGTGCCCCACGACGTCGGCACGTTCGCGCGCTTCCTGCGCGGATTTTGCGACGCGCTCGCGCCGTTCTCGACCGGTCCGCGCCTGACCCTCGCCGGCGCGTTCGACCGTGCGCGCCATTCACCGGATATCCACACCCGGCTCGCGCAGTGGCTGCACAGCCATCTCGACGGTCTCGAGATCACGCTCGCCGTCGACGCGATGCACCACGCGCAACCGTTCATCCGGCACGTGATCGACTTCTTCGACGCCTACGCCGGATACGGCGGATCCGGCGGCGTGCGCCTGTTGTTGACGGCACGCTCGCTCGACGACTTTCCGATTCCGCGCTGGATGGCCAACGAGTACATGGTGATGCCGGTCGAGGCGGAGCGGTTTGCGCTCACCGCCGAGGAGACGGCGGCGCTCGCCGAGGCGTTCGGCCTCGTGACGCGCCCGGGCGACGTCGAACGCCTGCGCGCGGCGACGGGCGGATGCGCGCTCGGGGTCATCTTCGCGCTGTGGCGCGCGCAGCGCACCGGAGTGAACTTCGAATCTCCCGAGCCGCTCTCGCTCGCTCACATCGATGCTTCGGTCTTTCACCTTCTCGGCCCACGCGAGCGCGAACTCGTGGAACGGACGATGCTCGCCGGCACGCTCGATCCCGGCACCCTCGAAGCCCTCGACGTCGACCTCGAAGAGTTCGAACTGTTCCGCGCCGCCGCACCGCCGGTATTCGACCCCAATCACGCGGCCGCCGGCTACCGCAGCGATTTCGTCCGCTACGCCTCGAACTGGCTGCGGCAAGATCAACCCGGCGCGTTCGACCGCGTGTTGGCCCGGACGCTCGACGTGCTGATCGAGCGCGGCCAGCCCTCGCGCGCCCTGGAGCTCGCGCTGCGCGCCGGCCGGCGCGACGAAGCGCTCGCGGTTCTCGAAACGCACGCGAACGAGCTGCTGGACGACGCCGACATCGTCGAAGAGACCCTGCAGCGGTTCGGTGACGCGGAACGACCGGCGCTGATGATGTTGCACGGCGTCATCGACGCACGGCACGGCCGTCTCGACACGGCCGAAGCGTGGCTGACCGAAGCGATGAACCGCGCCGAACATCCGCGCATCCGGCGAAATGCGGCCGAGGCGCTGGCAGTCGAACTCATGCGCAATCGCCGCCCCGAAGCCGTCGAGATTCTCGAAGCGATGTTGCGTGAGGAACGGGAAGCGCCGCTCATGGTGCTCTCGATGCTCGCGCAGGCGCTTGTCATCGCAGAGCGCTTCGACGAAGCACGACGAACGCTCGACGCTGCATTGGCCCACCCCCCGCCCGAATCGCCCGACGAATTGGCAAAGATCGGTTCGCGCATAGCTTTCGCGCAGGTGCGGGCCGGCAACATCGAAGCCGCGCTCCACTGGGCGAACGTGCGGCGGCAGCGGCCAAAGAGGCCAGGCTCTACACGTTCGCTTTCGGTGCGTTCAGCATTCTATACGAGTTGGCCGCGATGGACGACCGGATCGAAGATGCCACCCACTATCTGCACGAGCTCGCCGATGCGGCGATGAAGTCGGGCAATGTCGACTACCATTTATACGCGCTGGCCGGCCTGCTCGACATTGCGACCGAGCGCGCCGACTTTGCCGCCATCGAGCAGTGCGACCGGGCTTTGCGGTCGTTCGATGTCCACTACACGGCGCAGAACGCGCACGAAGGCTTGCTTCCCGGGCTTGCGATGCGGGCGGCCTGGACGGGCGCGTTCGACTACGCGTGTGAGTTGTTGGGAACCAGCGCCGAACGCCAGGTTTCACCGGAGCGCTCCGCGCTCCGCTGGGCAGAGGTCGCCCTGTACGCGGCCGGAGCGGGGCAGCAAGTGCGAGCGGTCAAGGCACTGGAAGCGGCCAGGGTCGTGCATGCAATGGACGTGGCCAAGGAGCCGACCGTCGCGTTCAAGGCGGCAATCCTGGCGGCGTTGGCTGCGGCCTCCGCAGATCCCCTTAGCGGGCGCGTTCGAACGTTGCTCGACGCCGCGGGTGACTCGCCCGATGCCAGGCTCGGATCGCTCGCAGCGACGGTGAAGGGCTTGATCCGAGGCGCGTCGGGCCTCGACATCATCGCCATGCCTGGAGGACCTGTGGGCTCACGACCTCGGCGGTTTCGCTTTGGTTTTCGCCGCGCTTCCGCCGATTGGATGGACTCGCATATGAACGCCCAGGCCCGTCTGGCTTCCACCCTCGGCGTCGCCGGCGGGCGCCCCACGGTTCTGACCTGGGCCCTAGCCGACGCGATCGCCAGTCGAACGGTGGCCGCTCTGGAAGGCCGCGAAGGTGCGCTCGAGCCATGGCTGCTCGGAAACGTCGCGCGCTATGCGCATCTCGCTGACGTCAAGGCGGTCGTCTCGTGCGCCGCTGAGTTCGTTTCAACCGTAGCGACGGCTAGCACGCCGTCCTTGCTTGTCGAGACAATCGAACGAGCGTTTATTGCGTTTGCAGAGCTCCCCTCGCCCGGACCACCCAACGCGCCCAAACCCGTCGACGCGATCGACGCGAAAATCGATGAGTTGATTCTGCAGATCGACCTGCGCGATCCGTTAACGGCCGAGCACTCTCGAGCCGTCGCAGCTTGGTGTACGCAGTTGGCGCGCAAGCTTGGCTTGGGAGAAAAGGACGTCGTGTTCGCCGCAAGGTCTGGTCTGGTACACGATATAGGCAAGCTCGAGGTGCCACTCGAGATTCTCAACGCCGAAGCGCAGCCTCGATCGCGACGAATGGACGATCATGCGCGCCCATGCGGCGCGAGGTGAGTCGATGGTCGTCACGATCGATGCGCTCGAACACTTGCGCGGCGCGGTCCGCAGCCATCATGAAAGAATCGACGGCGCGGGCTATCCCGATCGCCTCGCCGGCGATGCGATACCCCTCGTCGCGCGCCTGGTGACGGTCGCCGACTGTTTCAATGCGATGATCGGGAGACGACCGTACCGGGATCCGTTGCCGCCTTCGGCGGCCATCGCAGAGCTCCGTCGTAATTCCGGTTCACAATTCGATCCCGACGTCGTGCGCGCGATGTTGGCTGTATTGTATTCAGAGTCAACGTAAAGACGGTGTAAGATCTACCCATTTCGGCTCAACAGCGGACTGGCAAGCTGTTACTATAGTACTGGATTAGCTTGCGTACGCTATGGGAGGACCGGTAGATATGGACATCCGCATAAAGAGCCTTCTACTGGTTTTTGTTTTGCCACTGACTTTCGCAGCGGGAGCCGGTTGCTCGTCGAACTCGCCGATTGGCACGCTGCCGGCCACCATCCAGCAGAGTGTGACGCAAAACACCTCCGACAGCTCGAGCCCAGTTCTCTCCACGCAAGAACGCAGGGCACAGTATATGCATGCCGTCCCGGTCTACTCACCGACGCCGCCGCCTCCCGGTGGTAACTGCCGTGGTGCAACCGGCGGCTACGCCGTGCCCGCTTTCGCAACACGGGATCATGGGATGTCAGATCGTTAACGGCTTTACCGCAATGCAGGGTCTTTTCGGCGGGACGCTGCTGGGCAACATCCCGGGCTACCATCCGTCCGATCTCCTGAGCGCGTACAACCTCAACCGGCCGTTCGGTGGATTCGGGCAACCCAATGGCACTGGGCAGACCGTCGGGATCGTCGTCGCATATCACGACCCGAACGCCGAGAGCGACCTCGCCGTCTACCGTGCGAAGTTTGGGCTGCCACCGTGCACCTCTGCGAGCGGATGCTTCAAGCAAGTGCTGGGATACAACCAAACTACGGTGGCGGCGAGCGACCAAACGTGGGGCGTGGAAGAGTCGATCGACGTCGACATGGTGTCGGCGATCTGCCCCAACTGCCACATCATGGTCGCCGAGGCGCCGTCGTCCATCGACTACGATCTCATCGGAGCGGCGTTGATGCTCGAGTACGAAGGTGCGACCGTCGTCAGCAACAGCTACGGGATGCCGGATGACCCGGCGCTGGCGGCCTTCGACTCCTACTACTCCCACACGATCCCGTTCGTCGCCGGGAGCGGCGACAGCGGCGCCCTCGAATGGCCGGCCGTGTCGACGCACGTCATCTCGGTGGCTGGTACGAGCCTGACGCGCAATCCGTTCACGCTACGCGGCTGGACCGAGACGCCGTGGGCGCCGAGCGGCTCAGGCTGCAGCCAGTACATGCCGACCGTGTCGTGGCAACCGGCGTTCGCAGGCTGTAACGGGCGCGTCGTCGCCGACGTGGCGGCCTACGCCGACCCCAATCCCGGCGTAGCGGTTTACGACACGTTCTTGAGCAGCGGCGCAGGATGGCGAACCTACGGTGGGACGAGCGTCGCCACTCCCATCGTCGCAGGCATCATCGCGCTTGCCGGTAACGGTCCGCAATTGACGAGCCCTGGCTACATCTACCAGCACCGGTCGGCCCTGTATCCGCTCGTCCCGGTCGGCACGTGCACCACGTCGCTCTGTTCGCCCTCGATAGGCTTCAACGCAACGACCGGCCTCGGCTCGCCGAACGGCACTGGCGCCTTCTAGCGCCTCGTCCATCGGGCAATCGCCGGCAGGGCGGTTGCCAAGTCCAGCGGAATGTAAAGATTCCGTAATGGCTTCCATCGACGTAAGCCGAAGGCATTGCTGTGGGGGTGTGCTATCAGCCAGGCCGGAGGTTCGCTTGAAGCCTTTCGTTTTGATCATCGCCCTCTCACTGTCGTGCCTATGACAGTCGGCTGCTCGCCGCAGGGCGTCAGCGCCGTACCCGCACCGGCCGGATCGATGGCCGACAGTGCGGCTAGCACGTGCGGGCGCCGCAATTCATGAAGCCGTGCCCGTGGACGCGACGCCGTCGCCCGACTAGATGCAGGTCTTACCGGTTTAAGACCGCTCTCGGCCGCCGAGATCGCGGTTGCTGCCGACTAGACCAGCACGTTCATGTTCGTTCGCATCGACGGCGGCAGGGCGCTCTGGTCGACGATCTTGGCCAGGTCGAGTTTTTGGCCGGGGGCGATGAGGTTGCCCATTCGCATACTGGTCGCGACGAGGGCGAGCGCTTCAGCGGTCACCTCGCCGCGGCCGTAGTATGAGGCCGGCCGTTCGCCTGCGAGGGTGACGGCGATCCACTGCGGGTCCTGGTTGGTCGCGCGGGCATACCGGGCGCCGGCCTCGATCGGGTGGGAGACGGTCCAGTCGACGCCCCGGGTCCGGGCGCGCAAAAAGCCGGCGATCACCGGGCCCTTGTCCTTGATCGTGGCCGTGCTCGCGATCCATACCGTCTGCATGAAGCGCGGCACGTAGTCCCGCACGTAAAACACGACGCGAAATTCGTCTTTGTGCTGCGTGATCGTCGGTTCGGTCGCGAAGGCCGCGTCGATGCCGCCGGTTTGCAGCAGCGTGATGTTGCCGGCCGTCCCGCCCGCCGCCTTGGTCGTGAGCGACGCGAGGTCGATCTTGGCGGCTTGGAGGCTGAGCTTCAACTCCGCCTCCCCGGCCGATCCCGGCTCGGTGTAACCGACCGTGCGCCCGACGAGATCGTGGATCGTCTTGATCGGCGAGTCGCGTTTGACGATCCAGGCCGACGTGCCCGGCGTCTGCACCCCGCCGGCGATGATGCGCAAGTCTTCGCCCGCCAGGATCGCTTTGATCGCCGCCGGGACCGCGGCTTCGGCAAGCGGGAGATCGGCCTGAGAGATCGAGCGCACGGTCGTTCCGCCGCCGTCCGACCCCGAGATCGCGCTCAGCACGATGCCTTCGCCGGCCATGTATCCGAGCTGTTGCGCGACCACCAGGGGGAGGGCATAGTCGCGCCCCGGATAGTGCGCGCTTGCGATCTCGATCGAGGTGAGGGTCGCGGCGCTCGCCCGTTGACCGGACAGCGCGGCAGCGCCGGCAACGGCGGCCGACGAGAGGAATGACCGGCGAGAGAAGCGGCTGGGCATCATCGGGACCTCGCAGCTTATGACACGAGCGAACCGCGACCGCGGTGGAGGGCTCCGTTCTTCGCGGCCCCGAGCGCATCCGCCCGAAGCGCCAACGAGGCGGCCCCGGAACCCGCGGCGAACCGAGCCACGTTTACAAGAACGAATAATAGCTAGGAGAATACGTGCCAGAATCCGTCTCACTCGAGATCGGTGGCCGCACGTTGACGTTTGAGACCGGAGAGCTTGCCAAGCAAGCGAACGGCTCCGTTGTGGTCCGCTACGCGGATAACGTCGTTTTGGCCGCCGTCACTGCATCGGAACGCCCCCGCGAGGGCGCCGACTTCTTTCCCCTCACCGTCGACTTCGAAGAGAAGATGTACGCGGCCGGCAAGATCCCGGGCGGCTACATCAAGCGCGAAGGGCGCCCTTCGGAGCACGGCATCCTCTCGGCGCGGCAAATCGACCGCCCGATCCGGCCGCTGTTCCCCGACGGTTTCCGCAACGACATCCAGATCATCAACACCGTCCTCTCGATCGATGCCGAGCTCGATGCCGACGTGCTCGCGACGTGCGCCTCGGGCGCGGCGCTCGCGGTGTCGGACATTCCGTTCCCGCATCCGGTCGCCGCAGTCCGCGTGGGCAAGGACGAGGACGGCAAGTACATCTGCAACCCGACGCTGCCTCAGTATGAAACGGGCGGCCTCGAAATCGTCGTCGCCGGCACGGCCGACGGGGTGATGATGGTCGAGGGCGGCGCCAACGAGATCACCGAGGACGACTTCCTCGGCGCGGTCGCGTTCGCGCACGAAGAGATCAAGAAGATTGTCAAAGCGATCGTCGAGCTGCAGCAGAAAGCCGGCAAGCCCAAGCGCGAGTTCCCGGTGCAAACCGTCAACGCCGATCTGAAAGCGTGGGTCGAGAAGACGTTCAAGAAGGACGTCGCCAAGGCGATGCGCGTCGTCGAGAAGGGCGAGCGCGAGGAAGCCTTTTCGAAGCTGACCCGGGACGAAGCGCTCGCGCGCATCGGCGACAAGAAGCCCGACCTGCGGGCGCTCTTGGAAGACAACAAGCAAGGCGAATTCCACAAGATCATCAAGGCGATGGAAGAGGAAGAGCTGCGCGTGATGGTCGTCGACGACAAGATTCGTCCCGACGGCCGCAAGCCCGACGAGATTCGCCCGATCTGGTGCAAGACGCACTACGTGCCGCGCGTGCACGGGAGCGGCGTCTTCACCCGCGGTCAAACGCAGGTGTTCACCGCGGCGACGCTCGGCTCGATCGGCGACGAACAGCGCCTCGACGGCATCATGGCGATTCCGAACAAGCGCTACATGCACTACTACAACTTCCCGCCGTATTCCACCGGCGAGACGCGCCCGATGCGCGCGCCGGGACGGCGTGAGATCGGTCACGGCGCACTTGCGGAGCGCGCGCTCGTGCCGGTGCTCCCGCCCGAGGAAGACTTCCCCTACACGCTGCGCCTGATCAGCGAAGTGCTCGAATCGAACGGCTCGTCGTCGATGGCGTCGGTGTGCGGCAGCACGCTCGCGCTGATGGACGCCGGCGTTCCGATCAAGAAGCACGTCGCCGGCGTCGCGATGGGGCTGATCCTGCACGGCAAGAAGCACGCGATCCTCACCGACATCCAAGGTCTCGAAGACGCGCTCGGCGAGATGGACTTCAAGGTCGCGGGCACCGTCGACGGCATCACCGCGATCCAGATGGACATCAAGGTCGCCGGCATCACGATCGACATCATGCGCGAAGCGATGGCCGAGGCGAAGAAATCGCGCCTCTTCATCATCGAGAAGCTCAAGGAGACGATCGCGACCCCGCGCGAGGAGCTCTCGCGGTACGCCCCGCGGATGATCGTGCTGACGATCAATCCCGACAAGATCAAAGACGTGATCGGCCCCGGCGGCAAGATCATCAACAAGATCATCGCCGACACCGGCGTCAAGATCGACATCGAGAACGACGGCCGCGTCTACATCGCCTCGCCCGACGCCGACGGCGCCGACAAGGCGAAGAAGATGGTCGAGGACCTTACCAAAGACGTCGAGGTCGGGGCCACGTACATGGGCACGGTCACGCGGCTGATGAACTTCGGGGCCTTCGTCGCAATCATGCCCGGCAAGGAAGGCTTAGTCCACATTAGCCAGCTTGCGCCGCAACGGGTCGAGAAAGTCGAAGACGTCGTCAAGATCGGCGATCAGATCATGGTCAAAGTGACCGAGATCGATTCGCAAGGCCGCATCAATCTCTCGCGCAAGGCCGTATTGGGCGGCGGCACGGCATCCGACGACGAGGGCTTCGCGCCCAGCCGCAACGGCGGCGGCGGCGAGCGTTCGGGCGGCGGCGGCCGCCGGCGGCGCTAAATCTCGCGCCCGGCGCAAGCTAGCGCCGGGCCACACGGGCTACATGCGAGGAGCCACCTGGCAGGATGAAAGGTCAGGTGGCTTCTCGCTTGGCTATGCCATTTCAGGGGTATCAGGGTAGAGTGGGAACTTCAGCAGAAAAATTCTGCTGAGCTATGGCTCATTTCGCGATTATTTTCATAAGTGAAGCGGACCCCAAATCGGCGTTTCTTCTCTCAATTCTCACGATTGTGTGCAAGGATGATTGAGCATCCGGTGAATTGACACCTAAAGGCGGCCGAAAGGCGGCCAGGTGCGATGTTTGACAGGCTGCTGCCAGGCAGTTTAGCGTACAATGTTCACACCGACTACCGTCCAGGAGCATATAGGGTGAAACAATTACGTATCTTTGGGCTGGCGGTCGCTATGGCGATCGGTACGGTCCAGATCTCCGCGGCGCAGGCACCGCCGCCCCCGGACTTCGGTTCACCGCCGTCCGGCGAAGTGCCACTTCTCTTCAACGACCATCACGTCTACTCCAAGCCAGATACTCTGAAGCAGGGGCGCGTGCTGGCCGCCCTCGTGCAAGGGAGCACGATCCTCGTTCCGTTGCGCTCGATGTTCGAGCAAATGGGCGGAACGGTCGCGTATGACGGCGCGAGCAAGACCGCGACCGTCAGCAAGCCCGGATCCGAAATCAAAGTCACGGTCGGAAAACCCGAGGCCCTGATCAATGGCGAGAGCCGTCCGCTGGACGTCCCGCCAATCATCTACAAGGGCGAAGTCTTGGTCCCGGTGCGTGTGATCTCCGAAACCATGGGTGCGTACGTGCAGTGGTTGCCGGACAAGCATGTCGTCGTGGTCCGCTACATCCCCCCGACGCCGCCTCCTCCGCCGCCGACTCCTCCCCCGACCCCCAAACCCATTCCCAAACCGAAACCGAGCCCGACTCCGACTCCTACGCCGACCCCCGTTCCGGTGGTCTACGAGAAGTTCGTCGCGGGCGACTACCTCATCAGCGCGCAAACGTACAACGAGTTCAGCCCGGGGAACAAACTCGGTTCGTACGACGTGCGTGGCGCGATCGAATTCCCGCTGTTCAACCTCCCGTGGATGATCGGCGCGGATTGGCGCACCTTCCAGTACGCGCATAACACCTCGTACGGCGGCACGACCGGTCCGCCGACGTACTTCAACATCCCCAACGGCACGCCGTGTATCGGTGCTCCCGACGCTCTCGGGCCCGGCGGCGCCGCCGGCGATCAAGGCTGCGTGACGACGATCGGCGCTCAAAGCCAAGTCTACGTCAACGGCTTCGTCGCTCGTAACTCGGACCTCGACGTGCACTTCGGTTTGAAAGTGCTCGACCCGCGCGTCTACGTCGAAGTCGCGTACCTGTGGCGCAACAACAACTACGGCTATCCGACGCTGCGGAACGTCGGTGTCGGCCTCGAGAAACTCCCCGACCTCAACAACGCGTTCACGGTCTACGGGAACGTGTACTACTTCTTCAACGTCAACGGCAGCTACGTCGATCCGAATACCCCCGCAGGCGTCGGAACGTCGTACGGCTTGAGCTACAACATCCTCAAGTACTCCGTCGGCCTTGATTACAGCCCGATCCCGCAACTGCCAGTCTTCCTCGACGCAGGCGTCTTGGGCGATACCGGTACCGGTCGCTCCAACGCCCCGTCGAACTTCCGGCAGTTCTCTCCCTACGTTGGTCTAGGCATCCACTTCTAGCGCTGAAGCGCTTGGCGCAGGGAACCATACGAACAGCGTTCGTCAAGAAGGGGCCGTCGCGAGACGGTCCCTTCTTCGTTTCTCGCGGCGAGGTTCAGTTCGTCGCATTCCAGAACGATGCGGCGATGCTCGATTGGCTCTACGGTCTTCCGGACACGATCATCGCAGCGTGCTTCGGCGTTACGATCACGGTGCTTTTCGTCGGAAGCCCGTTGCTTCTGCAACGCGCCTTCGGCGTCAAGATCGACGCCGACACCAGCGAGACGGTATTGAAGGGCTTGCCGCCGGTCATCAGCCTGGTGGCGTTCGTCCTGGGCTTCTCGCTCGTGCAAGCCCAAATCAACATTCGTGGCGCGAACGACCTTGTGGCGACCGAGGCGGCGCAACTCAACCAGCTCGACCGTCAGTTGACGCGCTTCGGCACCAAGCAAGTGCGAAGCATCCGGATGGAGTTGCGCGAATACGCCGGGTCGATCGTTCGCGACGACTGGCCCGCGATGCAGACCGGGAAGGGCAGCCCGGCGACGGCCGCGCTCTTCAAGCCACTCTCGCGCGCGCTCTTCGCCATCGATCCGCAGAACGCGCGTTCGCGGATCATCTACGCCGACATCTTGCACAAAGGCGACGAACTCGCCGAATCGCGAGCGCGCCGTCTAGACGCGTCGCGCCTGGCGCTGCCGCCAATCTTTTGGCAGTCGATCGCGGGGATCGTCTTCGTGTTGATCGGCTTGTCCGCATGCGTGCGCGTGAACGCCGGGAGCTTGATCGCGGTCGCCGGACAAGGCTTGGCGATCGGCTTTCTGATCGCGCTCGTGTTCGCGTTCGACCGGCCCTTCAAGGGCCAGACGTCGGTGTCGCCGGCGCCGATTCAACAGGCGATCGAAGCGATGAGCACGCGGATCGCCTAGCCCCGCGGCGCGAATCCGCGGTATGGCACGAGTGGATAGAGCGTGGTCTCCAGCATGCCCTGCGCGACGAGGGGCAGGGTCTGGAGGGCAGCGTTGGCCGCCTCGAGATTCTCCGCTTCGAGCAGGAGCATCGCGCCCGGCGCGTCGGCGCGGCCCCAGGCGGCCCGCACGATGCCCTCGGCGTACAGCACCCGCACCCGCTCGGCTTCGGCGTCGAGCAACGCGGCGAATTGCTCCGCACTGAACGATTCGGTCCGGCGGCGCGCGATGAAACAGAACTGCATGGGCGCCTTTTGGCCACCCGCAAGCGGGCAACCTGGGCGGGGGGCCGGGGTTCCGTTCCGCGGCGTCCAAGTGGTGTCGCAATGGCCTTCGATTCGCTGCACGCCTTCGTCTCGGCGCTCCGCCGGGCCGGCGAGTTGGTCGAGATCGGCGCTCTCGTCGATCCCTATCTCGAGATCTCAGAAATCTCCGACCGCGTGGTCAAATCCGGCGGCCCGGCCTTGCTGTTCACCAACGTCAAGGGCTCGCGGTATCCGGTGCTGACCAATCAGTTCGGCTCGGCGCGCCGGATGGCGCTCGCGTTGGGCGCCGACTCGCTCGACGAGGTCGCCGGCCGCATCCGCCGCGCGATCGACCTCTCGGTGCCGCCGACCGTCGCGGGCAAGCTCCTCAAGCTCACCTCGCTCGCGCCGCTCGCGAGCGCCATTCCGCGCACCGTCGAACACGGGCGCTCGCACGACGTCGTCGAGGAACCCGACCTGCGGACGTTGCCGGTGCTGACGACCTGGCCGCTCGACGGCGGGCCGTTCGTGACGCTGCCGCTGGTCGTCACCAAAGATCCGCGCACCGGCGCGCAAAACGTCGGCATGTACCGGGTGCAGATCTACGACGAGCGCACGACGGGGATGCATTGGCAGCGCCACAAGCAGGGCCGCGCGCAGGCCGCCGCGTGGGGCCGGCGAGTGCCGGTGGCGGTCGTCATCGGCTCCGACCCCGCGCTGACGTACGCGGCCACCGCGCCCCTGCCGCCGATCGTCGACGAGTTCGCCTTCGCCGGCTTCTTGCGGGGCAAGCCCGTCAAGTTGGTACGCTGCCGCACCGTCGACCTCAAGGTGCCGGCCGACGCCGAGTTCGTGCTCGAAGGCTACGTCGACAACGCCGATCTGCGCGTCGAAGGACCGTTCGGCGACCACACCGGCGTCTACAGCCTCGCGGATCGTTATCCGACCTTCCACGTGCAGTGCGTGACCCACCGCAGCGACGCGATCTACGCCGCGACGGTCGTCGGCAAGCCGCCGATGGAAGACGCGTGGCTGGGCAAGGCGACCGAACGGATCTTTCTTCCGCTGCTGCAGATGGTTGTCCCCGAGATCGTCGACTACAACCTCCCCGTCGAGGGCGGTTTTCACAATTTGGCGATCGTCGCGATCAAGAAGTCGTATCCCGGCCACGCCGCCAAGGTGATGAACGCGCTGTGGGGTCTGGGCCACATGATGATGCTCACCCGCACCCTGCTGATCGTCGACCACGACGTCGATCCGGGCGACGTGCGCACGGTCGCATGGACCGCGCTCAACAACGTCGACGCTTCGCGCGATCTGATCGTGATGCCGGGCCCGGTCGACGACCTCGACCACAGCGGCTCGTACCTGCCGGCGCTCGGCCACAAGCTCGGCATCGACGCCACGCGGAAAGACGCCTCGGAGGGCTACACCCGGGAATGGCCTCCCGACATCCTGATGGACGCGGCGACGCGGGCCCAAGTGACGGCCCGGTGGAACGAGTACGGACTGGATCGCGTTGTGCCGAAAGGCGCCGATCCGTGGTCGGGTCAAGGGCCGGCAGCCCTGGCGCGGCTCCTCCGCTCGAAGCCCTACGAAGGACCTCCCAAGCCGTCGTGAACGCCGTCAGACTGTTCCTGCGCGACCTGCGCATCGAACACACCCTCTTCGCGCTCCCGTTCGCCTACGTGGGCGCAGTGATGGCCGCGCGCGGCATCCCGCGTGCCGACCAGCTGCTCTGGATCACGCTGGCCGTGCTGGGCGCGCGCACCGCCGCCATGGCGGCCAACCGCTTCTTCGACCGCGAGATCGACGCCCGCAATCCGCGCACCGCGCGGCGCAGCGTCGCGAGCGGGAAGCTCGCGCCGGCGGTGATGCTGTGGGCGGTCGCGGCGGGCTTGGTGCTGCTCTTGGTGTCGGCCTGGATGCTCAACCCGCTGTGCGTGAAGTTACTGCCGATCGCCGCGCTCGGCATCCTCGTCTATCCGCTGTGCAAGCGCTTTACCTGGAGCGTGCACTTCGTGCTCGGCGCGGTCGACGCGCTCGCCCCGCTCGGCGCCTTCATCGCGATCGCCGGCACGGTGACGTTTCCGGCGCTGCTCCTCTTCGGCGCGGTCACCGTCTGGGTGGCCGGCTTCGACATCATCTACGCGCTGATGGACCGCTCGATCGACGTCGCGCAAGGGTTGCGTTCGATCCCCGCGCAGTTCGGTGAGAGCGCCGGAAAGCGATTGCCGATCGCGCTGCACGTCGCGATGACGATCATGCTGCTCGCGGCCGGCATTCTCGCGCAGGCGGGGCTCGTGTACTACGTCGGCGTGGCGTTCGCGGTGGCGCTGGTGTTCTACGAAGAGCGGCTCTTCGTGATGGCAAAGGATTTCTTCGTGCTAAACGACCGGATCTTCGTGACCAACATGGCGTTCTCGGTGGCGTTTCTCGCCACGACCGTCGCTGCGTACGTGGTTCATTAGTGGCGAATCGCCGCGACTTCATCACCTGCGCCGGTTCGCTCGTGCTCGGCGCGGCCGCCGGCGCGAACGCGAGCGCACAGCAGGTGGTGGGGCAGACGTCCATCGGCGTCGAGGGCCCCTCGACCGGCGACATGAGCCAGTACGGCAATCAGATGGCCAACGGCGTGCGCGCCGCGATCGACGACGCGAACAACTCGCGCGGCGCCCTCGACCGCATCTACACCATGCGCACCTACGACGACTCGGATTCGATCGCGGGCGGCATCGTCAACGCGCAGTTCGCGTGCAGCGACAACTCGATCTTCGCGGTCGTCGGCCATCTCTCGGGGCGGGTCACCGACGCGGCCCTGACGCAATACGCCAACGGGGCGATGCCGATCATCGTGCCGTCGTCGAGCTTGGACGTCATCACGTCGCACGGATACCGTAACGTCTTCCGCCTCCCGACCCGTGACGCGATCGAAGGCTATCTCGGCGCGACGTTCATGCAGAAGCAGTTCTCCCCCAAACGCCCGCTGGTCGTCACCCAGGACGGGTATTACGGACCCGGGGTCGCACAGGCGGTGTACCAGCAGCTCGCGGCCGACAAGCTGCAGCCGCAACAAGTCGTCTTCCCGTGGGAAAAGCCGAACTATGCGGCGGTGGCGCAGCAGATCATGGCCTCCGCGCCAGATGTGATCTATCTCGCGGGAGCGGTGCACGACATGGGACCGGTCGTACCGATCCTGCGGGCCAGCGGCTACACCGGAAACTTCTTCGGCTCGCAAGGCTTCTTCGATCCGCTGACGGCTTCGCAGTACGCCAAAGAACTCGACGGCATGATCGTCTCGTCGTCGATGCCGCCGCTCGAGCTCGCACCGACCGTCTTTTATATCAAGCAGTCCTACGAGCGCAAATACGGCGGCATGACGCCGCTGATCGCGTTCTCTTACGCGGCCGCGCAGATCGTCATCCAAGCGAGCCGGCGCGTGGGCGCAGCCTCGCGCAACGCGCTGTTCTCGGCGATCGCGGCGCCGATTCTGTACCAAACGATCGTCGGACAGTTCACGTTCTCGACCACCGGCGACCCCGTCAACCCGAACCTGTACTACTACACCGTCACCAACGGCAAGTGGCGCTATTTCCGCGCCGACCATCCCTCGGATCTGTTGATCAAGTAGCGGCGTCGACCGGCAGCACCACGCGGACCTCGCCTCCGGCCGTGTCGACGAGCCGCGCGAGCGACCGCACGAAGTACAGGCCACGCCCGCGCAACTGATGCGTCCCGGGCGTGCCGAGCGCGACGACCTCGGGGACGCCGCGACCCTCGTCGGCGACGGTGAGGATCAGCAGTACGTCGCTCCGGCGCAGCGTCGCGGTCACCTTTCCGTGACCGTGCTCGAGCCCGTTCGAGACGAGCTCGCCGAAGATGATCTCTGCCGCCGCGACGTCCGACGACGGCAGCGCGAGCCGCGACACGAGCTCTTGAAAGGCGCGCCGCGCAACGGCCGCCCCGGCGAAATCGCCCGGCTCGACGACCCAGCGTGCGATCATGCCTCCAGCGCCCTCGCCGGCGAGTCGACGACGACGAACACGTGCGCGAGACCGCTCAATTCGATCACCCGCATGACGTTGCTACCGGCCGGAATTACGAGCCGGATCGCGTCGCCGCCACCCTCCCGGCGCGCGTTGTGGGTGAGGAGCAACTCGGTGATCCCCGCCGAGTCGATGTAACCGGCCTCCGAGAGGTCGATAACGGCGCGGCGCGCCGCCGCCAGCGGCTTGAACCGCTCGCGCACCGTGGCCCGCGTGCGGACGTCGAAGTCGCCTTCGACGCGGACGACCGCGAGGTCGTCGATCATGGCGCTTCCCTCCGCGAGATCCGCTCCCGGCGCGTGCGCGCCGAGCGTCGCTCGGGCGAGCTGCGCCGGGCGCCCGGCTCGCGCGACGAGGGCACGTCGCGCGGCACTCCGACGCTGATGCGCGTCACCTGGAGCGCGTTGATCGAGGTGGCCGGCGCATCGTCGCGTTCGCCCGGGCTGCGCGCGGCAAAGCGCAACGTCAGCACGGCGACGTCGTCGACCGGGTTGCCGTCGCGAAACACTTCATCGCGCAACGCGACTGCCGGATCGGGGACGCCGGCTTCGGCGACCCGCTGGGCGGCGCGCAGCAGCCGCGATTCGCCGCTCAGGACGTCGCGTTTGTATTCGATCAAACCATCGGTGTAGAGCACCAAGAGCGAGCCGCCTCGCGGAGTGAACGTCGCCGGCGTGTAGCGGGCACCGGCCACGACCCCCAGCGGAATGCCGTGGTGCTCGCCGAGCAAGCGCGGCGGAGCGCCGGGCTCCACCAACACCGGCGAGGGATGTCCGGCCATCGCATACTCGACTTCCGAGGTGGCGAGATCGACCAAACAGCACGCAGCGGTCACCATCGTTTGCCCTTGAGCGATCAGGATGCGATTGACCTGATCGAGGATCTCGGCGGGCCCGTTCCCGAGCATCGCGAGCGCGACGAGCGTTTGACGCGCGCGGCTCATCACGACGGCCGCATCGATGCCGTGGCCCGCGACGTCGCCGACGGTGGCGAACAGTTTGCCGTTGGGCAATTGCACCGCGTCGTACCAGTCGCCCCCGACGCTGGCTTGTTGCTCGGCCGGCATGTACACCGCGTGCATCCCCAGCGACGGCAACGCGGGCAGGCTGCGTTGCAGAAATGCCTGTTGCAGCGTGTCCGCGATGCGCTTCTCGTTTGCATACAGGCGGCGTTGTTCTTCGGCCGCGCGCCGCATGCGTTCGCCGGCGCGGGTGAGGAGGCTGACGAGCGCGACGATGACGACCGCGCCGGCCAAGCCGGCGAACACGATCCGCCGCAGCGCCGCGGCCAGCGCCTCATCGGCGTCGCGTGATACTTGTAGCAACGCTTGGCCGAGCGCATCGTTGTGGGCCCGGAAGCGATCGACCAGCTCTTTTCCTTCGAGCGCAAGCACGATCGCGTCGGGCCGGGTGCGATTCGCGATTAGGGGTTGCGCGACTCGCGCGACCCATAAGGCGTTGAGCGCTCGCTCGCGGCGGGTCGCGCCGGCGGACGATTGCGGAAGATCCACGCCGAGCGCTTCGAGCGCGCCCGCCTGCGCGGTGAGCCGCTGTTCCATCATGGCGACCGCGTTGTGATAGGGCTGCAAGAAGACCGCGCGGCCGGTACTCGTAAACCCGCGGAGGCCCGTTTCTTCATCGAGTTGCGTGCGCAGCACGGCCGCCCGCGCACTCTGCGCGGCGCGAACGCGTTGCTGGAAAGCGCCTGCCTGCGAAACGGTGGCGTACAACCACCAGACGACGAGCCCGAAGGCCAGCGCGGTCGTCGCCGCAGCGAGGTCGGGATTCCAGCGGGGCAACTTCATCAGCACTCGGCCGCGCAACTCGATCGTGTCCACTCCACGTGCGCTCAATGCGACGGAGTGGGAGTTTGGCTCCTTTCGAAAACGCCGGCGGTCAGGCCTCGATACGACGCCACTGAACCATTGCGGCGGCGACCCCGGCGACCGCGAGCGCACACCACGCGAGCAGTTCGAGCGGAGAACCATAGGGTAGCCCGGCCACGTCGACATGGGGACCGGCCTTGCCGCCGTGCTCGATCACGTACGCCAGGGGATTGACCACGTTGATCACCTCGAAGAGCCGGTGGTATTCGGGTGGCATCCTCCGGGTGGCCCCGAGCAACACCAACGCGACCGACGCGATCCCCGCGAAGATCGAAATCCCCGTGTACGAGCCGCGATTGCGCACCGACGCAGTCAGGGCCAGGATCAGCCCGTACCAGCTGAGCGGGAACGCGACGAAGGCGAGGCCGCCCAGCAGCGAGGGCCACGAGGCGCCGAGCGCCGACACGTTGCGCGCCAGGGCGAGCACCGTGCAGAGCGTCACGACGTACACGATTGCAAAGTCGACCGCGATCGCGAGCGCGTCGACGACGACGAGCGAGAGCGCGAGCCGCTCGCGACCGACCGGCTGGGTCCACGCGAACTCGAGGTGCCCGTCATTGAACAGCGCGAACGCGAGCCCGCCGCTGAACGCCGCGAACAAGGCACAAAATCCGGCGAATGCGCCCAAGTCGCTCGTGTCGCCGCCGTGCCCACCCCCGCTCTCGAACTTGACGTGCCCTCCGTAGATCGCGTGCAAGATCAAGATCGCGAGCATCAGGCCCACCGCGACGATCGCGTACATGGCGGTCGTGCGGCGGACGCGCAAATATTCAGCGTACCACATTGACGGTATCTCCCATGACGTCGTGACGCGGTTCCTCGACCGCTGCGATGAAGATCTCCTCGAGATTTTGATCGTAGATCTGGACGCTCGACGCGCCGTGTTGATTGAAAAAGGCAACGATGCCGGCGGGATCCGCCAGAACGTATGCGCGCACGAGCCGATTGCGCGGCCGCTCGAGCCGCCGGATGCGCACGTCGGCGTCCAATCCGTCGAGATCGGGCACACGCTCGGGCCACACCGCTTCGATCACTTTCTCGCCCTCCTTGAGCGCGTCGACCTCACCGTCGAGGATGACGCGGCCGCGCTTGAGGATGACGACGCGGTCGGCGGCGCGCTCGACTTGCGAGATCTGATGCGAGGAGAAGAGGATCGTCGCGCCTTGCGCGGCCGCCTCGATCATCAGATCGAGCACGGTGCGCTGGTGCAGCGGATCGAGGCCGCTCGCGGGCTCGTCGAGTATCATGAACGCCGGGCGGATCGCAAACGCGAGCGACAGTGCCAGCGCTGTTTGTTGCCCCTTGGAGAGCGTGCACACGCGCTTGTGTACGTCGACGCCGAACGCATCGAGCAACGTTCGCGCGCGGGCGGCGTCGAACGACGGCTGCGCGCGCTGCACGATCTGCAGATGGTTGCCGACCCGGAGTTTTTCGAAGAGCGCGGGGCGTTCGGGGACGAACGCGAGGCGTTCGAACATCGCCGGCCGCACCGGGCCGCCGTCGATCGTGATGCGGCCCGCGGTCGGCTTCGCCAGACCCAGCAGACA
Source organism: Vulcanimicrobiota bacterium (assembly GCA_963749395.1). Classification (GTDB taxonomy): domain Bacteria; phylum Vulcanimicrobiota; class Vulcanimicrobiia; order Vulcanimicrobiales; family Vulcanimicrobiaceae; genus CAVVMT01. The sequence goes on along the minus strand of CAVVMT010000010.1, from coordinate 82,911 downwards.
TTTCATCGTCGTCGTCTTGCCGGCACCGTTTGGGCCCAAGAGCCCGCAGATCGAGCCGGGCGGGATGGTGAACGACACGTCGGCGACGGCGACGTTGGCGCCGTACGACTTCGAGAGGTGCTCGACGGCGATCGCCGATTCGTTCATGGTTGAACCTCCGAGTCGGGGGCGGGATACCAGCGGGCGATCAGGCCGATCAACAGATCCTCGAGCTCCGAGCGCGTCAAACCGATCGAGCGGGCGTTGCGGATGGCGGCTTCGATCTCGCCGGCGCAGACGTCGGCGACCGAGCGGCGCGAGGAAACGTCGCCGTAGAGCGGCACGAACGAGCCGCGTCCGGGGCTGGTCTCGATGATGCCTTCGCGTTCGAGGTCGCGGTATGCGCGCGCCACCGTGTTCGGATTGATCGTCAGATCGACGGCGAGCTGCTTGACCGTGGGCAACCGTTCGCCGGCAGCGAGCGTCCCGACCGCGATCGACCGCTTCACCTGATCGATGAGCTGAAGGTAGATCGGGACGCCGCTGCGCGGATCGACGGTGAACTGGGCCGGCATGCCTGGACCTTAAAAGGTCACGCCCCAGCCGGAACCGGTGAAGAGCCCCCGCGGAGACGGGCTTTGGATGATGCCGCCGCGGCGGCGGTCTTCGGGAGCGGCGGGGCGGGCGGGACGGGTGAGCTTCTGGTCGTGCATGGCGATAACTCCTTTGCGGTTGTGCTAGTACACTAATATACTAGCACACTAGTACAATATGTCAACCCCCTCCCAGGCGCGGGACCGCATGCCCGGCGCCGCCAACGTGAGCGACCATGGGTCCGCCGTCCAGAATCGAACCCGAGAGCTGGCAAGAGTCGGTGTGGGACTACCCGCGGCCGCCTCGCTTGGAGGCGTCGCGGCGCACCGTTCGGGTCGTGTTCGCCGGCCTGGCGGTCGCGGTGTCGAAGCGTGCCTGGCGCGTCCTGGAGACGAGCCATCCGCCGGTCTACTACATTCCGCCCGACGACACGCGCGTGGAGTTGCTGCGGCCCACGCGGCGCGCGAGTTTCTGCGAGTTCAAGGGGTCGGCGACGTACTACGACCTCGTCGCCGGGGAGAGAACCAGCCGCGACGCCGCGTGGGCGTACCCGGCGCCGTCGCGCGCGTTTGCCTCGATCGCCGGCTATTTCGCCTTCTATGCCTCGCGGGTCGACGCGTGCTACGTCGACGACGAACTCGTCGCTGCCCAGCCGGGCGACTTCTACGGCGGCTGGATCACGCGCGACATCGTCGGGCCGTTCAAGGGAGGGCCGCAGACCGCCGGCTGGTGAGCCGGCGGGCGTCAATCGTCGGCGTCGTCCTCATCGTCGAATTCGAAGTCGTCTTCGAACTCTTCGTCCTCGTCATCGTCGTCTTCGTCGTTGAAGTCGATCTCGAGCGTCGGCTGCATGCGGACCCCTCTACGCAGGCTGAAGGATCCGGTGCTTCACCCTCCAGGGTTCCGGCTCCCCGGGGTCGCAACTGTGCGCCGATGCATGCAATCGTCGTAAACCGCACCGGCGGCCCCGAAGTCCTCGAATCGGCGGACATTCCGGTTCCCGCCCCCAAGGCCGGCGAGGCCCTCGTCAAGATCGCCGCGGCCGGCGTCAACTACATCGACACCTATCTGCGCAGCGGCTTGTATCCGCGCGAGCTGGGCTTCACCAACGGGCAAGAAGCTGCGGGCGTGGTCGAGGCGATCGGGCCCGACGTCGTCGACGTCTCGGTCGGACAACGCGTGGCCTACTCGAGCGTCTTGGGCAGCTACGCCGATTACGCGATCGTGCCGGCCGACCGTCTCGTCCCGATTCCCGCCGGCGTCGACGACCGCACCGCGTGCGCGGCGATGCTGCAAGGCATGACCGCGCACTATCTCTCGCACGGGACGTACCCGATTCAAGCGGGCGACACCGTGCTCGTGCACGCCGGCGCGGGCGGCGTCGGCCTGTTGCTCACGCAGATGGCGAAAGCGCGCGGCGCGACCGTCATCACGACGGTGTCGACCCCGCAGAAGGCCGAACTCTCCAAGAAAGCCGGCGCGGACCACACGATCGACTACACGACGCACGACTTCGAGGCCGAGGTCAAGCGCATCACCGGCAACGTCGGGTGCGACGTCGTGTACGACTCGGTCGGCAAAACGACGTTCGAGAAGAGCCTCAACTGCCTGCACGTGCGCGGGTATATCGTGCTGTACGGCGCGTCGAGCGGGCCGGTGCCGCCGATCGAACCGCAACATCTCTCGGCCAAAGGATCGCTCTTCTTCACGCGCCCCACGCTCGTGCACTACATTCGCACGCGCGCCGATCTGTTGGCCCGGGCCGGCGAAGTGTTCGCGATGATCGCCGACGGATCGCTCGAGATTCGAATCGGGCACGCCTACGCGCTCGCCGAAGCGGCGCAAGCGCATCGCGACCTGGAAGGTCGCAAGACGACCGCGAAGCTGTTGCTTATCCCGTAAGTGACGCGGCGCCCAAGTCGAGCTGCGCGAACGGGATGACGGCGAGCGGCACCTCCGCGCGCACGCTGTCGCCGAACGTCCCCGCATCGCCGGCCAGCACGAGCGAAAGGCCCGAAGCCAAGTGCGTCGCCGCGAACGCGGCGATGCGCGCCGTATCGACCGCAGTGACCCGGGTGACGTGGCGTTCGAGGTCGAGCGGCAGCCCGCTGATCGCGAGCTCCGCCAGCGCGCCGACGAGCCCGTCGACCGACTCGAGCGAACGCGTGTAGCCGCCGAGCACGACGGTGCGCCGTGTCTCGACCTCCTGTTCGCCCGCACCGTCGCGCGCGAACCCCGCGATCGTGTCGAGCACGACGCGCACGCCTTCGGCGACCTTCGCGTGATCGACGAGCGTCGAGGCGATGAAGAACCCGCCCATGCGCCGCGCGCTGATCTGCGCGCCCGCGCCGTACGAGAGGCCGCGTTTGACGCGGACTTCTTGATTGAGCCGGCCCGAATAGCCCGAGAGGATCGCGGTCGCGACGACGGCGGTTTCGAAGTCGGGCGCATCGCGCGCGATCGACGGCCCGGCCAGCGCGATCGCGGTGCGGCCGGCATCGGGTTTGTCGATCGCGACGTTGCGCGGCGCGGGCAACGGCGCGCAGCCGCTCGGAATCGTCAGCAGCGTCTCGTGCACGTGCCAGTCGCCGAAGGCGTCTTGCGCGTAGGCGAGCGCATCGCCGGCGGAACAGTCGCCGCCGACGACGAGCACCGCGTTCTCGGGACGGAACGCATGGGCGTGGAACTGTGCGACCGCTTCGCGGGTCATCGCCTCGAGCGTGCCGGCGGTGCCGGACAGCGGATGCGCGTACGGTTCGTCGCCGAAGACGGCGCGCGATGCGACCAGCCGCGCGAGCGAGCTCGGATTGCTGTAGACCAGCCGCAGATCGGAGATCGCTTTGGTGCGGACGCGCTCGAATTCTTCGGCCGCGAACGACGGGTGGCGAACGATGCCGGCGAACAGCGAGAACGCCTGCGGAAGTTCGGCGTCGTCGCGCTGACCGCGACGGTCGCGACGTCGTAGGACGCGCTCGCCGAGAGCCGCGCGCCCAGCGCGTCGAGCGCGTCGGCGATCCCGGTCGCCGACATCCCGTTCGCGCCCTGGGTCAACAGCGCCGAGGTCAGCGCGGCCAGTCCCGCGCAGCCGCGCGGATCGTACGCACCGCCGGCCGGCAGCAGCAGCTGCGCGCCGATCAGCGGGACGTGACGCTGTTCGAGCGCGATCACGTGCAGCCCGTTGTCGAGCGTGCGCGCGACCGCGGTGGGAAAGTGCACCGGGCGCGGCGCGCTCGGCGGCGGCGGCGTTCCGATCATGCCGCCGCTTCGCTCGCGCCGGCGAGGTATTCGATGACCGTACGGTTCGTGTCGAGCAGATACTCGCGCGCGACCCGCGTGATGTCTTCGGGGCGCACGGCTTGATAGTGCACGATCTCGTCGTTGAGCACGTTGGGATCGCCGCGCACGATCGCGCTGCGCGAGAGCGCGAGCGCGAGATCGTTGTTCGTCTGCCGGCCGCGCACGATCATCGAGAGCAACTGCGTCTTGGCCTTTTCCACTTCCGCCTCGGCCGGCGGTTCGTCGCGCAACCGCGCGATCTCGGCCGAGAGCGACTGCTCGAGCTCGCGCACGGTGTGTCCGGTACTCGCGATCGCGCGCAGTTCGAAGAGCCCCGGCTGCTCGCGCGGGTCGGACGAGGCGAACGCCGTCGAAGCGATCCGCTGCTGGTACACGAGCGAGCGGTAGAGCCGCGCGCTGCGTCCCGAGCCGAGCAAGATCTCCGCCAGATCGAGCGCCGGCACGTCGGGGGAGCTCGCGGCCGGAATGTGATACGCGATATGGATCGCAGGCAGCGGCGCGTTGCGCGCAGCGTGGGTCAGCCGCCGCTCCGCCTGCTGCGCCGGCTCGACCGCGCGCACCCGCGGAATCGGCTGGGCAGGGCGCGGAATCGGAGCGAAGTACGCGTCGACCCAGCGCTCGAACTGCGCCGGATCGAAATCGCCGGCGACCACGAGCACCGCGTTGTCGGGCCGGTAGTAGGTCGCATGGAAGGCCAGCACGTCGTCGAGGGTGGCCGCGCGCAGGTTGTCGGGGTCGCCGATAACGCCGCGGCGGTACGGATGTTCGGTGTACGCCTCGCGCTGCGCGAGCTCGCCGAGCATGCCGTAGGGGTCGGCGAGGATGCGCTGATCGTACTCGCCGATGACGACGTCGCGTTCGGTGTGAAAATTCGCTTCGTCGACCGCCAAGCTCGCGAGGCGATCGGCTTCGGCCCACAACAGCGTCTCGAGATAGTGCGAGGGCACGACCTCGTAGTAGTTGGTGAGGTCTTCCGCGGTGTACGCGTTGTTGAAACCGCCGACGTCTTCGGTGAGCCGGTCGATCGTTTGCGGACGCGTGTCTTCGGTGCCCTTGAACATCAGGTGTTCGAAGAGGTGCGCGAAACCCGAACGCCCGGGCGGATCGTCTTTGCCGCCGACGCGATAGGCGACGTTGATCGCCACCGTCGGCGTGCGATGGTCTTCCAAGCCGATGACGCGCAAACCGTTGGCGAGCGTCCGGTCCGAAAATTCCAGCCGTGGAAGGACGAGGGCGCCGGAGGCGGGGTCGAGGGACGAACCGGACTTCATTGGATCGAGCAATTCGGGCCCTGCAGCACAAAACGCCTGCGCGGTGGCGCTTGACATCGAACATACGTTCGATTAGCATGGGCTTCCCATGGCCACCGCGGCGTTCGAAGCCCTGCGCGAAACCCTGGCGATGCGGCATCGCGAGAGTTCGCTCGCGGCCTTTACCCAGGCCGGTGAAGCGGTGCTCGCAAGCGGGCTGCCGGAACTGGACGCGGCCTTGGGCGGCGGCTTTCCGCGCGGCGCCATCGCGACGCTCGAGGGAGCGGCCAGCGCCGGGCGCAGCACCGTCGCCGCCCGGCTCTTGGCCCAAGGAACGGCGCAGGGACTGGCCGCCGCCGTCACCTTGGCCGACGGCGCCCAATGGTTCGCGCCGGCGCTGGCCGCCGCAGGGGTGCGGCTCGAGCGGCTGACGCTCGTGCCGCTCGCCGACCCGCGGCAGGTCGCGCGGGCGGCCGACATCTTGCTGCGGTCGAACGCGTTCGGGGTCGTCGTCATCCCGGCGCTGCCGGGCGAGGTCATGCGGGCGGCCGTCTGGACCCGGCTCGCGGCGCTCGCCCACCACGCCGGTGCGGTGCTGCTCGCCTTGGCGTCCGAACCGTCGAGCGAGCTGCGCTACTTCGCCTCGGTCCGGGTCGCGCTCGCTCTGGAGCGGGTGCAGTTCGCCGGGCCGCCGGGCCCCTTCTGCGCGCTGCACGGTTTCACGCTACGGGCCGACGTGCGCAAGCACAAGCGCGCCGCTCCGGGAGCGCACGCGCGCGTGACGGCGTTGGGATTCGACGCCGTCACGCCGGTCGAAACGCGCGATCAGTTGTGCCGGTCGTTCCAGATCGAGCGCGAGATCGCGTTCTCGCGCTGATTGAGGTGGCGGTATTCCCACGGCGTCAGATGGCCGCCGTTGCGCGCGAGATCTTGCCGGCGCGCCCAGTTGAGCCGCGCTTCGCGGTTTTGCAAGTTGTCGTATTCGCGCGGGCCGAGCTGGCCGTCGCGCACGCCGTTGTAGATGCGCGCTTCCTGATAGCCTTCGCGGTTGTACACTTCGCCGGCTTGCGCCGCGAGCGGCGCCACGATGGCGGCGGCCGTCGCGACCGCAAACACGAGCACTTTGACGTTCATGAGTTCTCCTTGGCTGACTGCTTGTGCCAAAGAATAACGATCGCATCTGAGAGTGCACCCATTTGGGACCAAGTTTCATGTGCGATTAACGGGCCGTTCATCGGCGCTTAAGCGGCGCTACTGCACCGAACGGCTCGAGCGCATCATCAGGCTCGGCAGCGATAGCGCGCCTTCGATCGCCCGGATGTCGCCGTACAGCGCCATTCCGTGCCCGTCGCCGGCGCAGCTCAAGTCGGGCGATACGTGGCCGCCGTATTGCAGCAAGGTCGAGGTGCCGAACGACGCGCTCTTCATGCAGCCGCGATTGGCGATCGACTGCAGCGCCGGCGTCGCTGCGATGTCGGCAAAGAGCTTGTCGGCGAGCTTTTTCGCCACCGTCGCGGACACCGGCGTCGCGCCGTTGACCGACACGGTCGCCTTGCCCTGACGATCGATCGTGATCGTGTACGAGGCGGTGTTCGTCGAGCCGGTGTTGAGGATCGTCGCGACGTTGGGCACCGGAGTCGCCGGTGCCGAGGCTTCCGCCGGCGGCGGGGGCGTAGGCGTCTGACCCTGGGCGGCAAGCGGGCCGGCGCCCACCACTGCGACCAGGGCGAGGAGGGCGGCGGCGCTAGCGCGCGAGGCGTTCATACCCTCTACAACGCTGCGACGGAGGCGAACGTCTACGTCCTTTGAGCGTCTGCCGGCTTAATGGTCGATCCGAGATATCGAAGGTTCGAAGACGGAATGCGTTCGATCGCATCCGTACGATCGGGCCGCTCGACATGGACAACGGCATCGCCGTTTTCGGAAAGCCCAACTGCTGTAAAGATCGATCCGCTAGGGTATTTCGACGCCAACTCGGCTCCGTCGCTGCACAGGAAATCGGCCACATCGAGCGCGGCGTCGCGTCGTTCCTCATGCGTCACTAGGGCTTTCATCGTCGTCGGCGTCTTCCAGGATCTCAAAGCCGGCCTGAGCTTCACGCAAATATCGCGTCCCGTTTGCTCGTAGGTCGTCGAGGGCGTATCGTACTTCTGTACCCTCGGCAACGGCTATTGGTTCCCTCCGGCGAGGATTCGGCGGTATCCCCGGGGAGTGCCTGTGAAAGCCACCATGGGAGTCGTCATATCGCACGATCTCCGCCCAGCGGTTGCCTCGTAGTACCTGAAAGCCGACGCAGAGCCTGACCAGCTTTCCGGATTCGATCCGCTGTCGAACGGCGATGCGAATTTGAAAGCCCTCGATCCAGTCGCTGGCCACGAAGTATTCGAGATTGTACGTGTCGGCCGCGCGCGACATCGACGCTAGTCCGGGCCCGAATCTGGACGTTTCATCAGTGACGGCGACCCACGCGGCGGCGCCGCAGATAAGCGTCGCGATTCGTGAACTTCGTTCGGCATTTGGCCGTATCGAAGATCTGATCGCGGCGTTGTTTTACGAAGAATTCGCCGCACTCGCGGCATTCGTCCACAGCCTCAAGCCAACTGCCCGCCCCCTCGGCGGTCGGCTTGTTCAGGTCGTTTAGCACGAACTGAGTTTCAGTCGCCCAATAGACATCGTGGGTTTCTTCTAGTTCGAGCATGGCGCCGTCATCACGGTAGACTCCTTGAGCGACGACTCGAACAATCGCGGCAGCCTCAAGGGCGATTGACTCCTCGTGAAACTTCCGGCGCAGCAAGTCGTGGATCCGATTCGCGAAGCTCTGAACCGCCTCAACCGTGACATAGCCCTTATAGTCGGGATGGGACTCTTTCGTCCAGCCCGGGATTTGCTTAGCAATCCACGTCGGATCATCGCGACGAGCAAGCAACTTTCCTAAATCCCACCAAGTCTCGGCGCAGACCACTCCGAGATAGGGGTCAAAATCAAGCTTTGCCTTCGTGCGAATGCGCGTCGCGCCAGCAGCCTTCTCTATCAATTCAGTCATGCTACTTTATGCAATGTGCGAATATTAATCCCTGCGCATTACTGCTCGAACATCATACTATTTCCCCTTGACTCGAACGTACGTTCGATTTATCATGACCTCCCATGCCGGTCGTTGCCTGCTTCATCCCGACGTTTTCCATCGCGGTCGCGCGGTCGCTGGCCGCCGATCCGCCGCGGGCCGAGGGGCCGATCCTGCTCGCGGATACCCTCGAGCGCGGGCGCGTGCTGGCCGTGTCGGCCGCCGCCGCGGCGCTCGGGGCCCGGGCCGGGATGACCCTCCTGCAGGCGCACGCGTGCGCCCGTGAAGCGGTGACCCTCCTCGACGAGCCGGCGCGCGTGCGCGCGGCCTGGGACGCGCTGCTCGACGCGCTCGACGCCGCCTCGCCGCTGATCGAAGACGCCGCGGTGGGCACCGCGTTCCTCGACATGCGCGGCATCGAGGGACCGCCGCCGCGCTGGCTCGCCGTCGCCGGGGAGCTCGCGGCGCAGACCGGGCGCGAACTCGGGCTCGAACTCGACGTACGGCTGGGGGCGGGACCGAACCGCTTCACCGCCCGGGCCGCGGCCACCGTGCATCCGCAAGGGGTGTGCCGGGCCGAAGAGGCGGCCGCGATGCTCGCCCCGCTGCCGCTCGCGCTGCTCGACCTCGATGCCGGAACCCGCGAGCGGCTGCATCTGCTCGGCATCACGACGCTGGGCGAGTTGGCGGCCTTGCCGCACGGTCCGTTCGTGCGCCGCTTCGGCGCCCGGGCGATGCGCTGGCACGCGCTCGCGCGCGGCATCGACGACGCGCCGCTCGTCCCGCGCCCGCGCACGGTGCGCGTCGAACGCGCACGCTACGGCGAAGGCAGCGCGCACAGCGAGGAGCAGGTGCTCTTCGCGCTGCGCACGCTCGTCGAGCGCGTCGCCGACGACGTCGCGCTCACCGGCAAACGCGCGTCGCGGCTCGTGCTGTTGCTCGAGTGCGAAGACGCCGAAACGAAGACGATCGAAGCGGCGATCGCGCAGCCGACGGCGCGGGCGGGGACGATGTTCGATCTGCTGCGCGCGCGCTTGGAGGGCGTCGTCGTGCGCGCGCCGGTCAGCGGACTGCGCCTGCGCGCCGAGGGGCTCGAAGCGGCGTCCGCCCAGCGCTCCTTGTTCGCCGGCGACGATCCCGATCCCGACGCGGTCGCGCTCGCGCTCGCGCGGCTCGAAGCGGCGTTCGGCGTCACCGCACAGCGCCTGCGCATCGAGGAAGGCTACCGCTTCGAACGGCGCACCGGCAGCGAGCCGTTCGATCCCGCGCTCGGCGTGACACCCCGCAACGCCGGCGGCCCTCCCGAACACGGGTGGTTCAACCCCAACCGCCTACGCGCGGCCGGGGGCGAGAGCGCGCGCGCGACGATGCAATTTCGTCCGCATTCGCCGCGCCCCGTCGACGTGACGATGCGCGACGGCGCCCCCGCCTTCGTCGGCACGCCGCCGCAAGCGGTCCTCGATGTCGCCGGTCCGTGGCGCACCGACGAAACGTGGTGGAGCGACGGCCGCGCGAGCGACGATTACGACGTGCTGCTCGAAGACGGCGCGCTCGTTCGCATCACGCGCGTCACGCGCGCCGCCGCCTGGTGGTTTGCGACCGGAACGTATGACTAAAGCGCGCTACCTTTCACCCCTTTAGGAAGGACAAAAAGCAAGCGTAGCGTAGCTTAGCGGCTTCTAGCCGGCTGTCATAAAGCCGGCTGTGCGTCGTTTCTGAAACGGGTACCGTCACGAAAGCATCCTCCTCGGCGGCAGTAGCGCCACGCCCCTCCAGTCTTGCGTGGCCATCGCCCCTCACCGAACCCGCGCGCCCACGCATCGCCGCCGCTCCGCTGCAGGTGCGCTGGGTCGACCGGGCCGACGCCATCCCACCCCACCTGTGGCGCGCATTCTTTCCGCCGCCGCTCGAAGGGCTGTGGTACTATCGCGCGTTTTCGAGCGCCACGATCGCTGCGGGCATGACATTCTCCTACGGCCTCGTCTGCGACGAGGAGAACGTGCTGGCCATCGTGCCGACCTTCGTGTTCGACGTTCCGCTCGCGCTGGGCGCGCCACCGCGTGTCGCCCGCGTGCTGCGCGTGCTCGAAGCGGTGCTGCCGGCGCTCGTGCGCACCCGCACGCTCTTCGTCGGGTCGCCGACGAGCGTGCACGGCACGATCGGCTTGCGCGACGGCGTCGAGCTCGCCGACGTCATGCCCGCGATCACCGCTTCGCTCGAGCGGCGGGCGGCCGCGACCCGGGCCGCGCTGATCGTCTGGAAAGACTTCCCCACCCACGCCGCGCCCGCGTTTCTTCCCCAGCTCGCCGACGGTTCGCTCGTCGCACTCGACGATTTCCCCGGCACGTCGCTCGCCTTGCCGCCGACGTGGGAAGCCTACATGGCCTCGCTCAACGGACGGCGCCGCTGCCGCCTGCGCAAGAAGCTGCGTCAAAGCCACGAAGCGGTCGATCTCGAAACGGCGGTCGTGCAGCGCCCCGACCGCGCGACGATCGCGGAAATCCATGCCCTGTACCACCAAACCCACGCACGCGCGAGCACGAAGTTCGAGGAACTGACGATCGAGTTCTTTCACCAAATCGCGCGCGCCGAGGCCGCGCACTTCGTGCTGCTGCGCGAACGCGAAACGCGGCGGCTCGTCGCCTTCATGTTGTGCTTCGTCGTCGGCGACCGCGCCGTCAACCGCTTCGTCGGGCTCGACTACGCGTTCGTGCGGCCGTGGAACCTGCATTTCAGGCTCTGGGAAGCGGCGCTGCGCTTCATGATCTCGGCCGGCGCGACCGAAGTGCACAGCGGGCCGACCTCGTACCGCTTCAAGGTCGACACCGGACACGCGCTGATCCCGATGACGACCTACGTGAAGCACCGCAACCCGCTCCTGCACCGGTTCATGACGCCGATGATGCGCGAGTCGATGCGCCGCACCCGCTGGGCGGAACGTTAGGGTTCAGGCCTTACGCCTGAACCCGTCGCCCCGCGCTTCGCGCTCGGCGCAGTCGACCTGCGGTTCATGCCCGCTCTCGCGCGCGTCGCCCCGCGCTTCGCGCTAGCTGCTTAGGGCTGGGGCGAGGATCGCGTCCATGCGCGCGAAGAGTGACGGGTCGAGGTGTAAGTCGCCAGCGCGCACGTTGTCCTCAACTTGCGAGACCTTCGAGGCGCCCGAGATCACGGCCGCCACGACCGGGTCGCGCAAGCACCACGCGAGCGCGAGCTGCGCGAGCGTGCAGCCGGCTTCGTCAGCCACCGGTTTGAGCCGCTGCACCGCGTCGAGCACCGGCTGATTGAAGTAGCGCCGCATCATCTCGGCATCGTCGCCGGCGGCGCGCGTACCGGCCGGCGGATGCTCGACGCTCGCGTACTTGCCGGTGAGAATTCCCATCGCGAGCGGCGACCACACGACGTTGCCCAGCCCGTACGCGCGGCACGCCGGGAAAACGCGTTGCTCCACCGGTCGCCACAACGCGCTGTACTGGGGCTGATTGCTGATCGGAATCGCCCACCCGCGCGCTGCGGCGAGATCGACCGCGTGCGCGATCTGGTCGGCGTTCCATTCGGAGACGCCCCAGTACAAGATCTTTCCGGCGCGCACGAGGCCGTCCATCGCGGCGCACGTCTCTTCGAGCGGGGTGCTCTCGTCGTAGCGGTGGCATTGGTAGAGATCGATGTAGTCGACGCCCAGGCGCGCGAGCGATGCGTCGCACTGCTCGCGCACGTGTTTGCGTGAGAGGCCGCGTTCGTTGGGACCGTCGCCCATCGGGAAGAAAAGCTTCGTAGCTACGACGTAGGAACTACGGGGAAAGCCGGCCAGCGCCCGGCCCATCACTTCCTCCGCCCGGCCGCGCCGGTAGACGTTGGCCGTATCGAAGAACGTCACGCCGAGCTCGTAGGCGCGGCGAATGCATGCGCGAGCGGTGTCTTCCTCGACGCTGCCCCCGAAGGTGAGCCACGAGCCCAGGCCCACGGCGGAGATCTTGAGGCCCCAACGGCCGACGTTGCGATAGTGCATACCGGTTTGGACGCGCGCCGGGCGCCGGCGGATGCAGCCTGCTTGCGTTGGAACGATCGACGGAGGGGTAAGAGAGCAGACGACCGGGCTCGGCCCGGACGGGAGGACCGTTCTCAATGCTTACACCGTCATCGCTCACCTTGACCCTCGCCCTGCTGCTGGGGATGGGCGCCGCGACCCCGGTGGCCGCCATGCCGGCCGGCTGCAGTGCCGCCGATCCGGCGATCGTCGACGTCCACGTCATCGGGACGACCCACGAAGGCGGGCTCGACCACATCCTCGTCGGCGGCCGCGTGCAGAACATCGGCTCGGAGGGCCAGCCCGGCAACGTGCTGCAGCGCGTCGACTACTACCTCAACGGCAACCGCACCGACACCAAGACGATCCAGCCCCTTCCCGCGGGCGGCTCGCAGAATTTCTCGTTCACGGTCGAGCGCGCAGCGGGCGCCGGGATGGGCACGAGCAAGGTGTCGTTCGTGCTCCAAGTCCTCTCGCCCGAGGGGCAGCGCTACGACTGCAACCTCGCCAACGACCGGGCAGAACTCCACATCTGATCGCCTGCCGCGGTGGATGACATGTGGACAACGAAAGATTCTTGCGAACAAGTTGTGAACGACCGGAAAAACGTCTTGCAAGAGATTTTGCGGCCGGGTATGATCGTATCACTTCAAGAGATTGAAGTGTGGCAAGCGTAAAGGCCACGGTTCGGTAGGTGTTGACGATATCGCGCCAGCGATATCTGAGCCGAGAGCCGCAAGCGTCGACTACTGCTATCGATCGGGCAACCGGTCGCGCGTGTGAAGTCAGCAAAACGCGAAGAGGTCACATCTCCCGATGTGGCCTCTTCACTTTTTCGTCGAGCGCCGCGGGCGGCTACGGCGCGTGCTCACGCTTCGCGATCGATCGACGGCGGCCGGCCATCGAAGGCAAGGCCTCCGCGCATCACGGTCACCGCTTCTCCCGCCACGTGAATGTGCCCGATATCGCCGGGCGGTTCGCCGTCGACTCGCACCCAAGCTTGGCCGGGCCGGCCGACGTGCGCGCCCTGCGTCACCATGTATTCACGCACTTCGACGATGCCGTAACGAGCGCAGTACGCCGCCATCCCGCCGGTCGCCGAACCGGTGAACGGATCTTCCTTCACATCGCCGAAATCGGCAAAGTGCCGCGCTTCGAGCGCGTAGGGCGCGTTGCCGCGGGCGAAGACGTGGACGCTGAAATACGTGCGCGTCGCGGGAAAGAGCGCGTGCCGGTCGACGGTGACGCGTGCGAGCGCCTCGGCAGAGGCGAGCGGCACGTGCAGTTGCGGGGTGCCGGTCGAGACGACTTGCGGCATCATGTGCGCGTAGACGTCGTGCTCGTCCAAGCCCAGTTTGCGCGCGGTCGCCGCGCGGTCGAACACCTCACCGAATACGGGCGGCGGCTGCGCCATCGAATAACGGTACGCCCCCGCTGCCTGCTCGATCGTGACCGGGACGATCCCCGCAGGCATGTGCAGCGTCACCTCGGGCGTCGTGCGAGCGATCGCCTCGAATTCGCGCAATGCGTGCACGGTCGCAATCGTCGGATGGCCGGCGAGCGGAATCTCGCTGGTGGGCGTAAAATACCGCACGCCGAAGTCGGCGACGTCGCTCGGAAACACGAACGCCGTCTCGGAAAGGTTCATCTCGCGCGCGATCCGCTGCATCCACGCGTCGTCCAAACCCGGCGCATTGACGATCACCGCGCACGGGTTCCCGTTGAGCGGTTCGCGCGTGAAAGCGTCGACCCACCACAGGAGAAACGGGCCGCCGGAGGCCGGCGCTGCGCTACTCATGCTACCGGGCTTTGGGACGCGCGACGACAAGCCTTTCGAGCATCCGCAACACCTGGATGTGCCAGCGGTCGCCGTTGACGAGGGGCTCGGTCAGAATGACCGCGAGGCCCGCCATGCGCGCCCCGAGCACGTCGGTGAAGAGTTGATCCCCCACCACGACGAGCGCCTCATTGGGGAGATCGAGCTCGGCACGCGCCCGCCGGAAGCCGGCCGCCAGCGGTTTGCGCGCGTTCATGATCGCCGGGAGCTGCATGCGGTGCGCGATGTCGCGCGCCCAAGTGGTGCGATTGTTCGTGAGGACCGCAACCCGAAAGCCGTTCGCGAGCGCGCGCGCCACCCACGCCTCGACTTCGGCGGCGGGCCCGATGTGGCGATAGGCGACCAGGGTGTTGTCGAGGTCGAGCACGATGCCGCGGATGCCTTCGCGTTCGAGCTCGTCGAGTTCGATGTCGGTGATGCGGCGCGCGAACGACGTGGGCCGCAGCCACGGGATCCGGTTGCGGAACCGCGGCCACACTACGCCGGCACCGGCCTCGGGGCGAACACGGTCAAGGCCAGCGGATGGACGCGAAACTCAGCCGGCGTCATCGTCGCGTAGTCGCCGTCGGCGAACACGTGCCGCGGGCGCCGCGTCGCGATCGTGAATCCGGGGGCGCGGATCGTCCGCAAGCCGCCCGCGTCCCGGAAGTGTCCGGTCACCGCGCTCGCGAGCACGGGGAAGAAATCGCGCCACCCGTGGATGTCGACGCTGTAGAGGTCGAGCATCCCGTCGTCGATCGCGGCCTCTTTGTTTTCCAGGATCGTGCCGAAGCGATAGCTGTTCGCGACCGTCACCTGCACCGCGTGCAGCGAGAGCTCGGGGGGCTCCTTGCCGTCGACGTCGACGGTCACGCGGAACGGCTTGACGTCGGGCAGCACGCGCAACGTCGTCGGAATCAGGGCCAGGAAGCCCCAGCGGCGCTTGAGGTCGGTCGTCTGCAGCCGCGCGATCCGCGTCGAGATCCCGAGGCTCGCTTCGTTGATGAAGTATTTGCCGTTGACCGACCCGACGTCGATCGCCCGCTTGACGCCGTCGTGCAGCAGCCGGCACGCAGCCTTGACGTCGAGCGGAACCGCGAGGGTGCGCGCCAATTCGTTGAACGTGCCCAGGGGAATGATCCCCAGCGGCAAGCCGCTCGCGATCGCACCGCCGATGCTCGAGATCAGCGTCCCGTCGCCGCCGCCGACGACCACCGCATCGACGTGCGCGCGGTGGGCCTGCATGATCGGGGCCATCTCGTCGGGCCCCGCGGGCTGCACGAACGTCACGTCGATGCCCATGCCGGTCAACGCGGAGCGCGCTTCGTCGCGCGCGATCTCGCCACGCCGCGACTGGGCGTTGACGAGCAGCAGCACCCGCTTCACCTGCGCGTCATCGCCGGGCGGCGCCGTGTCGGGACCGTTCAGAGCCATGCCCGCGGATCCATATCGCCTACGATTCCCGCAAATGCGTGAAATTTGCGCGAGCGCATCTACGGCAGCAAGACATAGCGCGTCGGATCGTCCGGGCACGCGAGTAGCCCGCATTCCAGCAACGCCGACACCGCGTTCCCGAAGGCGATGATCGCCACCAGCGCGAGCATGGCGCTGCCGAGGCGGTGATCGAGCGTCGACGGCGCCGGGGTGGCGAACTGCCCCGGAAACAAGAGCATGACCCCGATCGCGAGCACGGCCACCAAGAAGACAACCGCGGCCCACGTGTACAGGTGCAGGCCCCAAACCGCGGCGCCAAATCCCGGGTCGGGCGGGACGATGTGGAGCAGCACCTGACGCCCCGAAACGAGCAAACCGAGGACCGCGCTCAAGAGCGAGATCCCGTAGTACGCCGGATGCGGACCGAAGCGCACGTTGAGCAGCGCACCGGACACGACGCCCAGCATCGCCATGCGTTGCAGCAGGCAGAGCGGGCACGGCAGTTCGTGCCCGAAGAGTTGGATGCCGAACGCGCCCAGCAGCACGCCACAGACGATCGTTGCCGCGACCGCGTTGATCTTGATGGCCAGCGACGGGGTCACCGCTTAGAACCCCAACTTCAGCGGATCGGTCACGTGGTACTTGAACCACGCGGCGGTCAGAATCAGCGCCGCCACCAGCGCGAGCAACGAGGCGCGCGGCCGCCCTAGCCGGACGAACACGACGGCCACTCCAAAGACGAGGAAGATCACGGCGTCCATGGCGATGCACCGTTCGTCATGCTCGCCCCCGGTCCGTGTGGCGGATTGACAATCGAACGTATGTTCGATTACGATAGCGGCCCATGTGCGCCGCCTACGCCGAACTCCACTGCTGGTCGAACTTCAGCTTTCTCGAAGGCGCGGCCCATCCCGAGGAGCTGGCCGAGCGGGGGGCAGCCCTGGGATTACGCGGGCTGGCGCTGACCGACCGCGACGGGCTCTACGGCATGGTGCGCTTCACCAAGGCCGCCTCGGCAGCGAAGCTGCCGGCGATCTGCGGGGCCGAGCTGACCCTCGAGCACGATGAATCGCTCCTCCAGAGCGCCCCTGGGCCGGCTCCGGGAAGCCGGGCTCGCAGCCGGGCCCCCAATCTCAAGGCGGCCCGTGCGATGCGCGACGTGCCGACGAACTCGCCCCGGCTCGTGCTGCTCGTGCGCGACGCGGGCGGCTACGCGAACCTCGCGCACCTGCTCTCGATCGCCCAGATGCGCGGGCGCAAGCGCGATGCGCGGCTGCGGCTCGCCGACCTCGAGGGCAAGACCGCCGGACTGGTCGCGCTCTCGGGCTGGCGCAACGGGCTGCCCGAACGCGCGCTGCTGCGCGGCGACGAAGCGGCGCGCGATCGCGATCGGCGCGCAGTTGCGCGACCTCTTTCCGCAGCGCTTCTATCTGGAAGTGCAGCACCATCTGCGGCCCGAGGACGCGACGCTCGTGCAGTCGGCGGTGCGGCTCGCGCACGCGCTCGACGTGCCGTACGTCGCCACCAACGGCGTCGCGTACGCGGTGCGCGAGGACGCGCGCCTGTGCGACGTGCTGGCGTGCGTGAAGTACAAGCGCATCGCTGCAGAACGCGCGGGCACGCTGCTGCGTCCCAACGCGGAGTACCATCTCAAGACGCCCGGCGCAGATGGCGCGGCTCTTCGCGCCGTATCCGCAAGGCGATCGCCAACACGCTCGCGATCGCCGAGCGCTGCGCGTTCCGGCTGGACAAACTCGCCGGGCAGTTTCCGTTCTTTCCGCTGCCCGCCGAAGAGTCGAGCCCGCAGTCGTACCTGCGCACGCTCGTCTACGCGGGCGCCGCGCAGGCGCTATCGGCATGCCGCTTTCGACCAAAGTCGAGCGGCAGCTCGAATACGAACTCGGCATCATCGCGCGGATGGATCTGGCCGGCTACTTCCTGATCGTGTGGGACATCGTGCGCGCCGCCGAAGAACTCGGCGTGCTCTGCCAAGGCCGCGGCTCGGCGGCGAACTCGGCGGTCTGCTACGCGCTCGGCATCACCGCGGTCGATCCGGTCGGCATGGATCTGCTCTTCGAGCGCTTCCTGTCCGAAGAGCGCAAGGAGATTCCCCGACATCGACATCGACTTCGCGCATCAAGATCGCGAGAAAGTCATCCAATACGTCTACGAGCGCTACGGGCGCGAGCACGCGGCGATGGCGGCCGAAGTGATCACCTATCGCACGCGCTCGGCGATCCGCGACGTCGGCAAGGCGCTCGGGCTCTCGCTCGCGCAAGTCGACGCGATCGCGCGCGAATACGACGCGCGCGAATCGCTCGCCGGCGCGACCGGCGCCGAGCAGCCGGCGGCCAGCGCCGCTGCCCGCCTCGGTGCAGCGGCGGCGCGATTTCGACGCGGGCAGCCAACGATCCGCGCGCGCGCGGCGACAACGCCGCGACGCCGGGCGGCGCACGCGCCGGCTTCGAAGCGACCGATCGCACGCCGCGCCCGCGCCCGGGCGCAACTGACCGACGAGGTGCGGGCTCTCTACGGTTTCCGCGCAAAGATTTCGGCAGCGATCCCGAGCCGCACGTGCGCGGTCCGATCGGCGGCGAGACCGGCGCGCTGCTGCTCGCGTTCTGCCGGCGCATCGACGGCTTTCCGCGCCACATGGGCATCCACTCGGGCGGCATGGTGATCACGCGCGATCCGCTGGTGCACGTCGCGCCGGTCGAATGGGCGACGATGCGCGACCGCACGATCGTGCAGTGGGACAAAGACGACCTGCACGATCTCGGGCTTGATCAAGATCGATCTGCTCGGCTTGGGCATGCTCTCGCTGCTGCGCGAAGCGTTCACGCTGCATCACGCGCTGTTATCCCGACGCGCGCGCCGCTCGCGCTCGGCACGATTCCGCCCGACGACCGCCCGACCTACGAGATGATGCAGAAGGCCGATACGATCGGCGTCTTCCAGATCGAATCGCGCGCGCAACAGTCGATGCTGCCGCGCATGAAGCCGGCGTGTTTCTACGACATCGTGATGCAGGTCGCGATCATTCGCCCGGGACCCATTCAAGGCGACATGATCCATCCGTTCCTGCGCCGCCGCAACGGGCTCGAGCCGGTGACGTATCCGCATCCCAAACTCAAGCCCGTGCTCGAACGCACGCTCGGCGTGCCGCTCTTTCAGGAGCAAGGGATGCGCATGGCGATCGAAGCCGCCGGCTTCTCGGCCGGCGAAGCCGATCAGTTGCGCCGCGCGATGGGTCACAAGCGTTCGCGCGAGCGCATGGCCGAGATCTACCCGCAGCTCGTCGACGGCATGGTGGAGAACGGCATCGACCGTCCCGCCGCCGAGCAGCTCTTCCACATGCTCGAAGGATTTGCGGACTACGGCTTTCCCGAATCGCACGCCGCGAGCTTCGCATTGCTCGCGTATGCGTCGGCCTACGTGAAATGTCACGAGCCGGCGATCTTCTGCGCGGCGATCCTCAACGTGCAGCCGATGGGTTTCTATGCGACCGAGGTGCTGGTCAACGACGCCAAGCGCCACGGCGTCGCGGTGCGCCCGGTGACCGTGAACGAGAGCGAGTGGCTGACCTTCGTCGATCCCGAAGGCGCGGTGCGGCTGGGTTTTCACCTGGTGCGCGGTTTAGGTGAGGCGCACCGCGAGAAGCTCGAAGCGGCGCTGCGCGGCCGCGAGTTCGAAGACTTGCTCGACTTTGCGCGGCGCAGCACGCTCTCGCGCGAGGGGCTCGAGAACCTCGCCGCGGCCGGCGCGTTCGCGCCGTGGTTCGAGACGCGGCGCGAAGCGATGTGGGCGGTGCGCGCGCTCGACGAGCGCGAGACGCGCGGCGAACTCGGGCGGGCGATGGACGTCGCCGAACCCCAGACGCGCTTCGCGCCGCTCGCGCCCGTCGAGCAGACGCGCCTGGACGTGTTCACGACGGGCGTGTCGCCCGACGTGCAGCCGATCGCGCACTTTCGCGAAAAGCTCGACGCGCTCGGCGTCCTCGCGGCCGCGCGCTTGCCGGCGATGCCCAACCACCTCGTGTGCAAGGTCGGCGGGATGGTGATCACGCGCCAGCGCCCCGGCACCGCCAAGGGCTTCGTCTTTCTGACCCTCGAGGACGAGACCGGGCTCGTCAACGTCATCGTGCGCCCCGACGTCTACGAGCGCAACCGCCGCATCGTGCGGTCCGCGACCTCGCTCGTCATCGAGGGCACGCTGCAGAAAGAGCAAGGTGCGATCGACGTGCTCGCCAAGCGCTTCTGGGAACTCGACGCGCAAGGGCTCGACACGATCCGCGCGCGCAACTTCCACTAACTCCCGACCGTTCGCTCGACGGGCCGTGGTGACTGGGGTCTAAGCGTCAGCGCTCGATGGGAATTCCGGCGTACTCATACAGCTCGTCCAGATCGATCGTCAGTGCAACGGATCGCAGTTCGAGAACGCCGTTCTTCACGGGCGCCATCAGCGTCCATTCGCCGCGCTGCGCTCGACGCGAGACTTGTGCCCAGCGCTTCCGCGAGTCGATCGTCGCGTACTCATCGAGCGTATCGAGCGCCTGGTACTCCCGCATTTTCAGACCGAGGTCGTCCCTCGCCGTGGATTCAGAGAGCACCTCGACAATGAGCTTTGGGAAGCGAATCATCGTCGTGCCGGGTTCACGATCGCGTTCGTCGCATGTCACCAGCAAATCCGCGTAGCGGCCACGCCGCTCGGTCGTTTGAATCAAGATGTCCGAGCCGTGCGTGTCGCACGGAAGCACGGCCGGAGCGACGATTCCGGCGAGCTTCAGGGCAAGTCTGCTGTGCTCGACCGTCCCGCCGGCGAATCCCTTCGTGCGATCGCCGAACAACGGATAGATATATCCGTCGACGAACTCGTGCTTGTCTTCTTGCTGAAGCTCCCAGGTGAGAAATTCGGCGAGTGTCAGCGGCTCGTGTGGATCTGCGGTCAAGGCTGCGCTCACATATCGGCCCGTATTCGGCTCGGGCTTCACCGGTATTCCCCATCGGACCGTTCTCCTCCAGCCGATCCCGGCCGATGCCGACACTTTTCCGGGATCACTTTCGCGAGCAATGCGAAACGCCGACCGGCCCGAGGTTGCGCGTCCCGGCTGAACTCCCGACCGTTCGCTCGACGATCCTGGGAAAATTACCAGCCGGCAATTTGTCCATACATTCGCCGTCAACGACCGAAGCGGTTCGTCAGCGCTACCATCGGCGTGGTTTAATAGAGTGTCGATGGTGTCAAAGAATACGGCGTCGTGGCAAGCGACGCTCTGGATCATGGTCTTTATCCAGGGGATCATGGGGGTGGCGTTCTCGGTCTCGGTTCCGTTCTTGCCGCTCTTCGTCGCGAGCCTCGGCATCAAGTCGCAATCGCTCGTCGACCTGTACTCGGGCGTCGTCCTCGCCGTCACGCCCTTGGCGGCGACGATCGTCTCGCCGATCTGGGGCAGCCTCGCCGACCGCGTCGGACGCAAGGCGATGGTCGTGCGCGCGTGCGTCGGGATCTCGGTGTTCACCGCCGTCACCGCCGCGGTCGGCAACGTCTGGGAGCTGTTCGTCGCGCGCGCCTGCCAAGGCGTCTTCAGCGGCTTCCGTGGAGCCGCGACGGCGCTGGTCGGGAGTGAAGTGCCCGACTCGAAGCTCGGGTTTTCATTGGGCTGGATGGCGACCGGACAACTGATCGGCGTGCTCGTCGGTCCGTTGATCGGCGGCACCCTGGCCGACGCGTTGCACAGTTACCGCGCGGTCTTCGTGTGGACGTCGGCCACGGCGCTCGTGTGCAGCGTGCTCGCGTTTTTCTTCGTGCGCGAAGGATTCAAGCCGGTGCCGCGGCACGAGCGCGTGCACGTGCCGATGCGCGCCTACGTCGCAACCCTCTTGCGCGAAGGCAAAGTATTTCCCGTGATGGTCGTGACCGTGCTGACGAACTTTGCGGCGTTCGGCGTGCAGCCGGTCATCTCGCTCTACGTGCGCGACATGGTCGGCGACGTCGGTTGGCTTGCGACCGCGGCCGGCGCGGCTTTTTCGATCACCGGCGTCGCCGACTTGATCGCCTCGCCGTTCTTGGGCAAGCGCAGCGACGAGATCGGCTACCGCAAGGTGATGCTGATCTCGCTCGTCGGGGCCGGCATCTTCACGCTGCTCCAAGCGTTCACGCACAACCTCGTCGCGTTTCTCGTCGTGCGCTTCGGCGTCGGCATCTTTCTCGGCGGCGTCGTCCCCACGGCCAACGCCCTGATCGGACGCCTGACGCCGGCCGCCGAACGCGGACGCATCTTCGGGCTCGCATCGAGCGCGATGTTCTTCGGCCAGTTCCTGGGCCCGCTCGCCGGCGGCGCCATCTCGGCGCTGTTCGGGATTCCGGCGATGTTCGTGGTGGCGGGTGTCGGGCTCTTGATCAACGCCGCGTGGGTCTATCGCCGCGTCGACGAGGTCGAACCGGCGCTCGCCCCGGTCACGTAAGGAAGCCGGTCGCGACCGCAGCCGCGCTCAGGACGAAGACCAAGCCGAACCAGCTCCAGATGAGTCGCGACGGAAGCCCGCTGCGCCGCCCGTGAGCGATTTCGACGATGAAGTACTGCACGACCGGCACGATGCCCATCGCGGTGGCGACGACCAGTTGCGCGACCGCTTCGCTCGCGGCGTTGCGATGGCGCGGCTGCGGGAACAGCATCGCGGCCCAATCGATCGCCAGCGCCGACGCGAGAATTCCGGTCATGACGAGAAACCACCATCGGCCGCCGTTCTGGTCGGGCCGGCCGCGCATGTCGAAGTGGATCGGGATGCTCTCCGGCAGGCTGCGGTACTGCACTGCCGTCATGCCCACCGACACGGCCAGGGCCGCCGCCTGAAGCGCCAGCCCCGCCATCTTCACCCAAACGAAGTCACCGCTCACGACGAGCCCTATCATACGCCCCAAAGGGTCTCCTGCCGCCGCCTCGCCAACCGGAGTCAACGACCGCTTGGAAGAGGCACGGAGGCTACCCGGCGCGTAACCCGCCCGCATGATGATTCGCACGCTCGCCTCGACCCTGGCGCTCGTCTTGGCCCTCGGCCTCGGCGGCGCCGCGAATGCCCAGACCAACGCCAGCGATCCCATCGACACCGACTCGGGATTCGAACTCGGCATCGCCCAGCAGAACAACTCCGGCGAGATCGGCACCGTGACGCTCTACAAGAGCCACAGCGGCGCCCGCACGCTCGTCGTGATCAGCATGCACGGCACGCCGGCCGGCATCGCGCAACCCGCGCACATCCACCGCGGCACCTGCGACAATCTCAACCCCGTCCCCACCTGGCCGCTGCACAACGTCGTCAACGGCCAATCGCGCACGTGGCTCGACGTGCCGCGCGAGAAGATCCTCTCCGGAAATTATTCCGTCAACGTTCACCGCAGCACGACGAATCTCAAACTCTACGTCGCCTGCGGCCATCTCTTCAAGTCATAATTCGTACGAGTCGCGCCGCATGACCGCGCGTGACGGCTTTGCCGGCACGATCGGCAACACGCCGCTGATTCGCTTGCCGAAACTTTCGGAGGCGATCGGCCGCCGCGTGTATGGCAAGGCCGAATTTCTCAATCCGGGCGGCTCGGTCAAAGACCGGGCCGCTCTTGGCATCATCGCCGCTGCGGAAGCGCACGGCACGCTCGCGCGCGGCGGCACGATCGTCGAAGGCACTGCCGGCAACACCGGCATCGCGATCGCGCTGATCGCCAACGCCCGCGGCTACCATAGCATCATCGTCGTGCCCGACGACCAGTCGCCGGAGAAGTACGCGATGCTGCGCACGTTCGGCGCCGACCTGCGCATCGTACCGGCGGTTCCGTTCACCAACGAACAGAATTACTATCACGTCGCCCGGCGCATCGCCGAAGAGACTCCCGGGGCGATCTGGGCCGACCAGTTCAACAACACGGCCAACCGCGACGCGCACTATCGCACGACCGGACCGGAGATCGAATGCGATCTCGGGCACGTGCCCGATGCATTCGTCACCGCCTGCGGCACGGGCGGGACGCTCGCGGGCGTCGCCCGCTATCTCAAGGAGCGCGACCCGCACGTGCGCATCGTCCTCGCCGACCCGATGGGTTCGGCGCTCTACGCGTACGTCAAGACCGGCGCACTCGAGACCGAAGGCGACTCCAACGCCGAAGGGATCGGCATCAAGCGCATTACCAAGAACTTCGAGGGAACGCCGGTCGACGACGCGGTGCGCGTCGACGACCGCGCGATGGTCGAGATGGCGGCGTGGCTCTTGCGCGAGGAAGGCCTGTACGTCGGCGGCTCGGCGGCGCTCAACGTGACCGCCGCGGCCCGGGTCGCGCGCACGCTCCCGCCCGAGGCCAGCGTGGTGACGATCTTGTGCGACGGCGGCGACCGCTACCGCTCGCGGCTCTACGACGCGGCGTGGCGCGCCGAGAACGGCCTGACGCCGCAGGCCCGCGGGCTCGAATTCCTCTAGCGATCGGGCTTCTTGCGAACCCCGGCGAAGGCCGGGCTCGCCCGATCCGGCGCGTTCGGGCTGCGCCCGGCCGGATCGGGCCGGAACTCGGGACGCCGAGGGCTTGGTCAAACGAGCAGGCCAAGATCACACCTTGGAGTTGATCGCAGTTTTCAGGACTTATCCACAGCGCCGTTAACGGCGCGTTAATCGGCGCGTGGTGTCATGCCCTTGGCACTAGCGACCCCCATGATGGAGTCAGCATGGACGCCTCCCGCCGTACGAACGACCCTTCGAGCCACCTTGGCGCACGCGCCGCGCCGGCGCGGTAAAAAACCGTGGCGCTGCGGATCGTCCACTGTGCCGACGTGCACCTCGAAACGACGTTCCCCGAGCAACGTGGCGGGGCGCGGCGCCGCGCCGCTCTGGCCGACGCGCTGATCCGCATCGTCGACGCGGCCCTCGCGCAGCGCGCCGACGTGATGACGATCGGCGGCGATCTGTACGAAAGCGCACGCGCAGGCCCGCAGACGGCGCGCTTCCTCTTCGAACAATTCGCACGCTTCGGCAAACCGGTCTTCATCGCGCCCGGCAACCACGATCCGTACGGGGCGGCGTCGCTCTACGCGCGCAACGACGTGCCGCCCAACGTGCACGTCTTCAGCGAGACCGCGTGGCGCGCGTATCCGCTCGGCGCCGAGATCACGCTCTTCGGGTTCGGCCACACCGCGGCCGAACCGGGCCGCCCGTTCCGCGGGGCCGCGTTCGACCGCGGCGGCGTGCAGATCGCACTCGTGCACGGCTCCGACGAGGAACGCTGCCCGCCCAACAAACGCGCGACCGCGCCGTTCACGCAAGCCGAGATCATCGCTTCGGGGGCGAGCCTGCTGCTGACCGGTCATTATCACGGCGGCTACGTGGCGAGCGAGCGGAAGCGTCCCGTCTTCGCCTACCCGGGTTCTCCCGAACCGATCAAGGCGGGCGAGCGGGGCACCCACGGCGCGCTCGTCGTCACGGTCACCGGCAGCGCGATCAGCTGCAGCCAGCTGCCGATCGCGCGCACGCGCGCTGTCGACTGCGACTGCGACGCTCACCGACGCGTCGAGCGAACCCGCCGTGCTCGCGGCGCTCGAGCGCACCCTCGCGGGCTTCGGCCCGAGCGACTACGTCCGCGTGCGTCTCACCGGCACGGTCCCCGCCGGCACGCGCATCGACCGCGAGCTGATCGCCGACCGCTTCGGAGAAAACCTCGGCGCGCTGACCGTCGACGACGCGACCGTCGCCGCCGACTATGCGGCGCTCGCGCTCGAGCCGACCGTGCGCGGGCGCGTGATCCGCGAGCTGATCCAGATCGCGCGCACGGCCGACGTCGCGCGAGCGGCCGACGCCGACCGCGCGTTGCGCCTGTGCGCGGCCGCGTTCGAAGCCGCGGAGATCGCGCCATGAAGCTCGTCGCGCTCGAAGTCGAGGGGTTCGGGAAGTTCAGCGGCGAGCACTTCGCCTTCGACCCCGGGCTCAACGTCGTGTTCGGCGAGAACGAGTCGGGCAAGTCGACCCTGGCCAACGCGGTCGTCGCGTGCCTCTACGGCGTGGGCCGCAAGGACGACCGCGACGCGTGGCGCCCGTGGTCCGGCGCGCGGTATGCGGCGCGCCTACGCTACGTGCTCGGCGACGGCCGCGAGTACGAAGTGCAGCGCGAATTCGAGCGCGACCCGCGCGGCGTGCGCGTGTACGATCGCAACGGCAAAGACGTAGCGGGGGACGTCGCGGTCGGCAAGGTCGCGGCCCCGGGCGCGTACCACTTGGGCGTCCCGCTCGAGGTTTTCTCAACGCGGCCTGCATGCACCAACAGGCGATGGCGATCGAAGACCGTCCGCGAATCGATCGGCACGTCGCTGTCGCGCGCCCTCGACGGGGGTCCGCGCGAAGATGCCGCGCTGGGCGCGATCAAGCGGCTCGACGAGGCATTGCGCAAGTACGTCGGCACGAGCGCGCGACGAAGAACGCGCCGCTGCGCGCCGCGCGCGAGCAACGCGATGCGGCGATCGCGCAAGCCGACGGCGCGCGCCGGCAGATCGCGGCCCTCGACGACCTGCGCACCCGCCTCGATCGCGATCGCACCGAGCGCGATGCGCTCGGACGCCGCCACGCCGAGCACGAACGGCGCGGGCACGCGCTGCGGATCGCGCACCTGCGCAAGAAGCTCGAGAATCTGCGCGCCGTCCACGACGACGTCGCGGCGCTGCAAGCACAGCGCGCGCGCTTCGACGACGTGGCCGCGTTCGTCCCCGACCGCGTCGGCGACCTCGACGAGGCGTATCACGAGTGGCGCGAACGCGAGGCCTTGGCCGCGGCCGCAGAACGCGACGCAGCGTCGTCGCACCTGCGCGACGACGAACGCATCGAGCTCGAGAGCGTCACGGCCGCCGGTGAACTCGACCCGCAATGCCTCGAGGAAATCGCCGCGGCATCGGCGGCCGCGCGCGCGAGCCAAGAACGAGCCGCGGCCGCCGCCGCCGAGGTTTCCGGCGCGCGACGGGCGCGGTCGTCCGACCCCGTGCTGCAGGCCGGGACCGCGATCGCCGCCGTGTTGGCATGCGCGACGGTCGGGCTGGCGATCGCGCACTGGTGGGTCGCCGCCGCCGGTGCCTTCGCCTGCGTGCTGGCGGCCTGCGCGGTCTTCGCCGGGCGGGCCCGGGCCCGCATGGCCCGGCGCGCGCGCCTCGACCGGCTGCAGGCCGAAGCCGACCGCGCGGCGCTCGACGAACGCTCCGCCGCGGAGCGTCTGGCCCAGTTGCTGACCGTCGCCGGCGTCCCGTCGACGGGCGAACTCGACCGGCGCCGCGCGCGGTACACGGAGCTGCGCGAGCGCCTGCAATTCAGCGAGCGCGCGGCGCGCCGGGCGTGGGATGCGCGCGATGCGGCCGCAGCCGCCGGGCGCCGCTTCGACGAAAGTGCCCAGGCGCTGGATCTTCGAGGAGAGAGCCGCGAGGAGCGGATAGGCCTCGGGCGCAGCTTGGCTGCGCGCGCGCGCGAGCGGGCCGGGATCGAGGCGAGCCTCGCCATGCACGAGATGCGCCGGCGCGACATTCTCGGGGACGACGATGCGTTCGCGCTCGAGCGCGAGCTCGAGGCGCTGTGCGCCCGCGGTGCCGGCGGAGTGACGGTCGAAGACGGCCTTTCGATGCGCGCGTGGGAAGACGAGCGCGGCCAGCTCGAACAGCGGATGCGCGCCGCGGAGGCGGCGGTCGCAGCGAGCGCCGCCGAGCTGCGCGCCGGGGAAGCGGCGATCCCCGACGTCGCGGAGCTCGACGAACGGGCGGCGGAACGCGCCGCGGAGGTCGTGCGGCTCGAAGCGTTCGAACGGGCGGCGACGCTCGCGCGCACGCTCCTGGTCGAACGCACCGCCGAGACTCACGAGAAGTTCGCGCGCCGCCTGGAAGACTACGCCGCCCGGATGCTCGGGCCGATCACCGGCGGCCGCTACGGAGAGGTGCGGATCGAACCCGCGACCTTCGCGCTGCGGGTACGCGCTCCCGAGACCAACGCCTTCGTCGGCCTCGACGCGCTCTCGGCGGGCACGCGCGAGCAGACGTATCTGACCGTCCGCTTCGCGATCGCCCGTATGCTCTCCGAGGGCCTCGAGCGCCCCCCGCTGCTGCTCGACGACCCGTTCGCGTTTTGGGACGCGCCCCGCATCGCGCGGTGCCTACCGATCCTCGACGCCGGAGCGCGCGACGGTCAAACGATCGTCTTCACGAGCAGCGAAGAGCTCGCGCACGCGGCCGCCCGGCACGGCGCGAACCGCATCGACCTCGGGAAGGCCGCGTTGCGCGCCGTCGGCTAGGAGGCTAGGTCGCGGCCGGCGCCGGCGACGCCGCCAATCGCTTGAGCGCCGCCAGGGTGTTCGCAACGTGCTTGTCCGGGTCGAGGGAGGTGTAGGCGTAGACGATCTTGCCGTCGCGCGCGATGACGTACGAAGTTCGATTCGCATACGTGTTCAGCAGGACGGCATCGTACCGTTTGGCGATCGTCAACTTGGGATCGGCGGCTACGGCGAACTTGCTGCGGCACTCGGAGACGGAGAACTTCTGCAGCTTCTCGATGTCGTCGCCCGAGACGCCGATCACGGTCGCGCCGAGCGCTTTGTACGCATCGATGCTGTCCGCAAAATCATGCGCCTCGATCGTGCAGCCCGGCGTGAACGCGGCCGGGTAGAAGTACAGCACGACCGGGCCTTTCTTCAGCGCCGCCGCCAAATCGAACGGGAAGACTTTGCCGCCGAGCGACGCTTGCGCCGAGAACAGCGGCGCGCCGGCACCGGCCGGGAGCGCGGCGCACGCCGGCTGCGCGAGGGCCAGCGCCGCCGCCGCGCCGGCGACGAACGGAGCGCGCCTCACAGGCCCATCATGCGCGCGATGACGAGCCGCTGCACTTCGTTGGTCCCCTCGCCGATCTCGTTGATCTTCTGATCCCGGTAGAAGCGCGACACCGGATACTCGTCCATGAAGCCGTACCCCCCGTGGATCTGGACGGCCTCGTTGACGACGCGCCGGGAGACCTCGCCGGAATAGAGCTTGGCCAAGCTGGCCGCCATGGCGAAGTCGCGCCCGTTGTCCTTCTCCCATGCCGCCTTGAAGATCATGAGCTTGGCGTGTTCGATCTCCATGAGCATGTCGGCAAGCTTGAACTGGATCGCTTGGAACTTGGAAATCGCCTGCCCGAACTGCTTGCGCTCTTGCGCGTACTTGAGTGCTTCGTCGTAAGCGCCCATGGCGAGCCCGACCGAGAGGGCCGCGACCGAGATGCGGCCGCCGTCGAGGATCGTCAAGAATTGACGCAGTCCTTTGCCGCGTTCGCCGAGCACGTTTTCCGCCGGCACCGTCGCGTTCTCGAACGAGAGCTCGCGCGTGTCGGACGCGCGCCAACCCATCTTCTTGTATTTGCGGCTACGGGTGAAGCCCGGCGTGTCTTGCGGCACGATCAGGTTCGTGATCTCGCGGCGCCCGTTGTTGCCGTCGCCGGTCACCGCGGTGATCGTCGTCCCGGCGGTGATGTCGGTCCCGCTGTTGGTGATGAACGCCTTGGTGCCGTTGATCACCCACTGACCGTCGACGAGCTCGGCCCGCGTGCGCGTCCCACCGGCGTCGCTGCCGGCCTCGGGTTCAGTGAGCCCGAATCCCCACAAGCGTTCCCCGCGGGCGAGCGGCACGAGGAACTGCTGCTTCTGCTGTTCCGTGCCGAACAGATAGAATGGCATCGAACCCAGTGAAACGTGGGCCGCGACCGT
Organism: Vulcanimicrobiota bacterium; assembly: GCA_963749395.1. GTDB lineage: Bacteria > Vulcanimicrobiota > Vulcanimicrobiia > Vulcanimicrobiales > Vulcanimicrobiaceae > CAVVMT01. The sequence continues at coordinate 53,719 of CAVVMT010000010.1, read as the reverse complement.
GATCGCCGTCGACGCATCGGCGCGCGCGAGTTCCATCACGGCGAGCGCGTACGACACCGTGTCGGCGCCTGCACCACCGTATGCTTCGGGAAACGGCAGCCCCATCAAGCCGAGTTGGGCCATCTTTTCGACGAGGTCGTAGGGGAACTCGGCGGCCGCGTCCATCGCCTCGGCGCGCGGCGCGACTTCGGCTCGTGCGAAGTCGTGCACGAGCGACGCAATCGCTCGCTGTTCGTCTGTTAAATCGAAGTTCATTGCAGAGGTATCCCTCTTTGGCGCCCGAAACAATTTCCTCTAATGGACGCGCCCGGCGTCGGCCGCGGGCGTGGGCCGGAACGGTTCCGCTGCGTCGCTTCGGCACTGCACCGGCGCCGTCCATCGTGATGAGCACATTCTGGAGGGGATCGTCGTGATCAGTCTCCGCGACGTCTCGTTGGTCTACCCAAACGGCGTGCGTGCCCTCGACCGGGTCAATCTGGAAGTCGCGAAGGGGACGTTCATCTTTCTCGTCGGCCATTCCGGAACCGGCAAGTCGAGCCTCCTGCGCTTGTGCTATCGCGAACAGGTTCCCTCCGAGGGTCAAGTCGTGGTCGACGACGTGCGGGTCGACAAGCTGAAGCGGTCCAAGGTTCCCCTCCTGCGCCGCAAGGTGGGGGTCGTCTTTCAAGACTTCAAGCTGCTCACCCATAAGACGGTCTGGGAGAACGTCGCGTTCGCGCTCCAAGTGACCGGAGCGCATACGAAAGACGTCAAGCGTCAGGTCCCGCGGGTGCTCGACTTGGTCGGCCTCTCGCACAAGAGCCGGATGTTCCCGACCGAGCTCTCGGGCGGCGAACAGCAGCGCACGGCGATCGCCCGGGCGCTGGTGAACAACCCGAAGATCCTGCTGTGCGACGAGCCGACCGGCAATCTCGATCCCTCGAACACGACCGAGATCATGGAACTGCTGCTACGGATCAATCTCAAGGGGACGACGGTCGTCGTTGCGACCCACAACCAAGCCGTCGTCGACCGGCTGCGGCGGCGCGTCGTCCGCCTCGAAGACGGCAAGGTCGTCGCCGATGACGAGAGAGGGTATTATTTCGGTGGACTGGGGCAAGCTTCGCTTCTTTCTGGGTGAGGTCTTCGCCAACTTCACCCGCAACGCGGCCATGCAGGCGACCGCGATCGGCACGGTCGCAGTCACGATCGTGCTGCTCGGAGCGTTCCTCTACACGCGCGCCACGCTGGCCGATTTGACGAGCCACTTCCTGAACAAGATCGAGATTTCGGTCTACCTCAAAGACAGCGTCGACGACAAGGCAGCGGCCGCGATCAGCGCGCAATTCGCGAGCGATCCACGGATCGTTTCGGCAACGTACGTCCCGCGCAAGGAAGGGCTCCAGCAGATGCGCGAACGCTTGCGCGGCGCGGTCGACACGTCGCTCTTGACGACCAACCCGCTGCCCAACGCCTTTCGCGTGCGCGTGCGCACGCCCGAAGACGTGCCCGCGGTCGCGCGACACATCGAGAAGATGCCCGAGGTCGCGAGCGTCAACTACGCGCAAGACGCGGTGACCAAGCTGCTCAAGACGACCGCGCTGCTCGGCAAGATCGGCTTGGGCATCGTCATCGCGCTGATCGTCACCGCGGCGATCATCATCTCGAACACGATTCGGCTGACCGTTTTCGCGCGCCGCCGCGAGATCGCGATCATGCAGCTGGTCGGCGCGACGAACGCCTACATCCGCGGGCCGTTCATCGCCGAAGGCATCCTCTCGGGCCTGGCCGGCGCGCTGGTCGCGGTCGGACTGCTCGCGGTCGCGAAGATCGAACTGCTGCCCCGCCTGATCGACAGCCTGCGCTTCATCTCGTTCGATGTCGTGCACGTCGACGAAGCGCTGCTCGCCGGCGAGTTGCTGTGCATCGGCGCGGCGATCGGGCTCATCGCGTCATGGATATCCGTTGGCCGATATCTACGGACGTGAGAGGGACCACGCGCTCACGATCCTCGTCGTCGACGACGATCCGATGCTGCGTTCGATGGTGGCCAAGAACCTCGAACTCGGCGGATTTCGCGCGATCCTGACCGGCTACGGGGCGCAGGCGCTGGAGGCGATCGATGCGGGCTGCCCGATCTGGTGCTGCTCGACGTGATGCTGCCCGACATGGACGGCTTCGAAGTGTGCCGCCGCATCCGGCGCCACCACGCGTGTTCGCAAGTGCCGGTCATCATGCTGACCGGCATGGATCAGACCGCCGACACGATCGCCGGATTGGAAGCGGGCGCCGACGACTACATCGTCAAGCCGTTCAACACGTCGGAAATGCTGGCCAGAATTCGCGCACGCATCCGCCGTTCCGACAGCGAGGTATCGCTCCAACCGTTGACCCGGCTGCCCGGCAACATCGCGATCGAGCGCGAGATCCGCCGTCGCCTCACCGCGCAAGAACCGATGGCGGTGCTGTATCTCGATCTCGACAACTTCAAGGCGTTCAACGACGTGTACGGCTTCGTGCAAGGCGACGCCGCGATCGTGCTGCTCGCAACGTGCCTGTCGCAAGCCGCGCGCGAGGCCGGCTTCGACGGCGACTTCGTCGGGCACATCGGCGGCGACGACTTCATCGTCGTCACCCAGCCGGATCGCGGACAAACCTTTGCCGATGCGGTGATCGTGCGGTTCGACCGCGAGATCCGGGCGCTCTACACGAAACGCGACCTCGAGCGCGGGTACATCCAGACCCTCGACCGCCGCGGCGCGCTCAACCGGTATCCGATCATGTCGGTATCGATCGCGATCGTGTCGACGGCCGATCGCTCGATCGACTCCTACCAGCGCATCGGCGAAGTCGCCGCCGAGCTCAAGAAGTACGCGAAATCGATCCCCGGTTCGGTCGCCGTCGTCGACAAGCGGAGAGTTTGATGCGCCGTTTCATCGCCATTGCAATCGTCGTAGCATTTGCCGGCGCGCTCGTCTCGGGAACGGCGCGGGCGAGCATCCAAGACAAGATCCAAGCGCAATCGGCAAAAGTGCACGACACGCACGCGAAGCTGCAGGCCAAGCAAGCCGAGCTGCAATCGGCCAAGTCCCACGTCTACGACTTGCAAGGCCAACTGGCGGCGACGAATCACAACATCGACGTCGCGAGCGCGTCGCTCGACGAGATCAACGCATCGATCCACGTCGATCGACGGCGGCTCGCCTGGAACCAGGTGCAGCTCGACGCCGCCGAAGCGACCCTCAAACGGCACAACGACGCGTTGAACCGCCGCCTCGTCGACGCGTACGAGAACGGCGACCTCGGGTACATCAACGTGCTGCTCTCGGCGACCTCGTTCTCCGATTTCGTCGAGCGCTGGGACGACATCCGCTACTTGATCGAGGCGAACGAGAACACGGTGCGGCAGCGCAAGGCGGCCGCGCACCAAGTCAACGTGGCCCGCATCGCGCTGCTGGTCGAACAGCAGCGTCTGCAGAACGCGCAGTCGGCCGCCGAGCAGAAGCGCCAGCAACTCGCAGTGCTTGCCGACCAGCGCCGCAACTTGCTGGCCGTCGCACAATCGGAGCAGTCGAACGTCGCGCAGGCCGTCTCGCAGCTCGAGGAGATCTCGCAAGCCGACGAAGACGCGCTCGAAGCGCTGATCCAAGAGCGGCAACGCGAGGAAGAGGAACGGCGCCGGGCCGCCGCCGAGGCGGCGCGCCGCGCGGCGCTGCTCTCGGGCCAAGAACCGCCGCCCTCGACCGCCGGCGGCCCGAGCAGCTTCTCGTGGCCCGTGACCGGCCCGATCACCTCGCCGTTCGGCGCGCGCGTCGACCCCGTGATCGGCGGCCTGCACGTGCACACCGGGATCGACATCGGCGCCCCCAGCGGCACGACGATCGGCGCGGCTGCCGACGGCCACGTGATCTTCGCCGGCAGCTACGGCGGCTACGGCAATGCGATCATCATCGACCACGGCGGCAGCGTCTCGACCCTCTACGGCCACTGCTCGCAGATCTTCGTCGGCGTCGGCCAAGACGTCCAGCGCGGCCAAGCGATCGGCGCGGTCGGCATGACCGGCTACGCGACCGGGCCCCACCTTCACTTCGAGGTACGTATCGACGGCCGGCCCCAAGATCCGATGAGCTACCTGCACTAGGGAGGCCGATCGCGCGGGGTCCGGCTTGGGCGCGATACCCCGTGGGCGCGCCCTTCGGCCGGCGCGTGAAGGGGATCACTGTCCCGGGGGGACTCGGCCGGCTGCGGGCGGGGGTGGTGAGATCGAGGGGCGACTCAACTATTAAATTCCCGCGTACTTCGGCGTATTCCAAGGCACTTGCGCGAACATTTCGCAACACCGGGGCGTTGGGAAGGGTACAAAGGACGGGGGTTGAGGGCCAAAGAAGCCCGCACGCCCCCTTCCCGCCTGCCCTCCCCGGAGAAGGACTTCCGTTACGCCGTTGCCTGCGAAATCTCGTGCTCTCGTCGCCGCTCTGATCGTTCTGGTTGCGGCGCTCCTGGGGGCTGCTTACGCCCATCGCGACGCCGATGCTCAGACGGCGGTCGCTGCCTCGGGAGAGCCGGTCGCAACGTTCGACCTGCCCTCGCTGCTGCCTGACGGCCAGCTCAATGCCCGGCTCGTCGACGACGCGCTGACGAACGTCGAGCAAAACTACTACAAGCCGGTCAACGCCCAGACCCTGGTGAACGGCGAAGAGAAGGCGCTGCGGATGCTGCTCGCCTACTACCACGTCAACGCGACGCTGCCGGCGCAAACCGCCGACGGCGACCATTCGCACGACGTGGCCCTGCTCGAGCACAACGTGACGCGCGCCGAGGCGCTGCTGGGCTCGAAGGCGAGCAAAGACGACGTGACGACGGTCGCCATTCGCGGCATGATGGACGCTCTGGGCGATCCGTACACGGTCTACATGACCAAGCGCGAGATCGACAACCTCCAGGAATCGCTGCACGGCGGCGACTTCGGCGGCATCGGCGTCTACATCTACCAAGATCCCAAGAACGGCCAGATCCTGGTCGACCCGATCGAAGGCAACCCGGCCTTCAAGGCCGGCATGAAGCCGGGCGACGTGATCGTCAGCGTCGACGGGAAACGACCAAGGGGCTCAAGCTCGACGCGGTCGAGAAGCTGATCCGCGGCCAGGTCGGGACGGTCGTTGCGATCGGCCTGCACGCCCACGGTTCGACCGCGACCCGGACGATCAACGTGACGCGGGGATTCGTCCACGTCCCGTCGGTCAAGGCGCAGATGGAAGGCGGCCTCGACTACATCCGCTCTGGCCGATTTCGGAACCAGCTCGGACGACGAAGTGCGCAAGGCGATGCTCGACGGGAAGGCGCACAACGCCAAAGGCTACATCCTCGACCTGCGCAATAACGGCGGCGGCCTGCTGGAAGCCGCCGTGGAGATCTCGAGCCTCTTCATCCCGACGGCACGATCGTCTCGACGATCGACCGCGACGGCAACAAGGATTCGACCAGATGCGCTACCCACCTCGATCCGGGCTCGCAGCCGCTCGTGATCCTGGTCAACAAATACACCGCCAGCGCATCCGAGATCACCTCCGGCGCGGCTTCAAGACTACCATCTCGCCACGATCGTCGGGACGCAAGAGCTTCGGCAAGGGCGTCGTGCAGAGCATCTACACGATGCCCGGAGCAGGCGCGCTCAAGATCACGACCGCACGCTACGTGACCCCGCTCGGCCGCGACATCCAGCACCGCGGCATCACGCCCGACGTCGTCGTCGACCACAATCGTCGATCCCGACCTTGATCGACACCCCCGCCGACAAGCAGCTCGCCGCTGCCAAGGCACATCTCTGCTCCAGCTCCAACGTTAAAATAGATGCATGAACGTCGAGTGCCGCTCGCCCTTGCTCTCGAGCGCTCTTGTGCCGCATGACGCTCCGGCTCCCGGCGGCGCGGCGGCGCCGCCGCCGCATCTCTCGCCAACCGAAGCGAACGAGATTTCGACGGCTACAACCGAGCTGACGACCGGATTTCTATAAGAAGGTCGATACGCAGGCGGCCTCTCGATTCCGTTCGCGACGAGCTGCATCGCGACGCTGAAGGCACGGCGGCGTCAAGGAACGCGTCGTGCCCGAAATGCACGCCGGCGACGACACGGCCGCGAACACTGCGCGAGATCGACCGCGAGGTCGAGTCCGTCGCGAACGAGGCCGGCTCGAAGGTTCGGCACGACGCACGTCAGCTACGAGGCGATCGACGGCATGATCCGTTCGGTGCAAGACCGCTACACGGTCTTCTTGGAGCCCAAGGATTTCGCCGCGCTCAACGAGGGGCCTCGACGGCGGCGATCTTCGGCGGCACCGGCATGTCGATCCGCGTCGACGACGACACCAAGATACATGCGCGTCAACAACGTCGTTCCCGACGGCCCGGCCGATAAAGCCGGCGTCCAGCAAGACGACATCATCATCGACATCGACGGCCATTCGACCAAAGGGCTGACGGTCGATCAAGCTCCAAGCTGCTGCGCGGCCAAGCACGGCACCGCGGTTTCGACTGACGATCCTGCGCGACGGCCAAGTGCAGCCCGCGCCGATCCAATCACGCGCGCCAAGATCCACCGCCGAGCGTCTACAGCAAGATGCTGCCGGGAACATCGGCTACGTCACGGTGACCGTCTTCGGCTCGAACACGGCGCAAGAGCTGACGACCGCGCTCAACCGCCTCGAATCCGAGGGCGCGCAAAGCCTTCATGCTCGACCTGCGAAACAACGGCGGCGGCTATCTCAACGCCGCGATCGACGTCTCGTCGAAGTTCATTCCGAGCGGCCCGATCGTCTCGGTCGAATCGCGCGCCGCGAACAATCACCGAGCTCGACGCCGAAGACACCGCCGATCCGGCCGCGGCCGCTCGCCGTCCTCGTGAACAGGGTAACGGCCTCGGCCTCCGAGATCACGTCGGGCGCGATCCAGGACAACGGCGTCGGCACCCTCATGGGGACGCGGACCTTCGGCAAGGGCGTCGTGCAGACGATCTATCCGCTGCCCGACGGCTCGGCGATGAAGATCACCACCGCCCGCTACCTGACGCCGCACGGGCACGACATCAACACGATCGGCATCCAGCCCGACATCTCGACCGAGGAGAACAAGAGCCCGCGCTACGGCGACGTTGCGCGCGACTCGCAGCTCGAGGCGGCGGTGTCGTACCTGCAAGGCAAGATCGCGCAGCTCTCCCAGCAATAAGCTGCGCCCGGCAAAAACAAGAGAGCGCGGTCGCGAGACCACGCTCTCTGTTTTTGCGCCCGGGTCGCGCGGGGTCAGGACTTCTTGCGCGACGTCTTCTTGGCGGCCGGGGCCTTGCGGGTCGCCGTGGCGGTCCGCTTGCGAGCGGCCGGGGCGGCCGGAGCCTCGGCAGCGGTGCGCTTGCGGGCCGCCGTCGTGCGCTTGGGCGCCGGGGCGGCTTCGGGTTCGGCCGCGACCTTGCGGGCCGCCGTGCGGCGCGCCGGCCGCGCCGGAGCTGCCGCCGCTTCGTCGGCAGCTTTCTCCGCCGCGGTCCGCCGCTTGGCTTTGACCGCTTTCACGACCGGTTCCGCCGCCGCGGGCTCAGCCGCCGCCGCCGCCTTGCGAGTGCGGCGGGGCGCCGGAGCGGGAGCCGCTTCGACAACCGCCGCGACCGCGGGCGCCGCCTCGGCGACGTCCTTGGCTTTGGCGACCCGTCCGCGACGCTTCGGAGCCACGGGTTCGGGCTCGGAGGCAGCCGCGGGCAGGGCCGGCATCGGGGTGAACTCGAGCTGGCCGCCGTCGGCCGTCGGCGTGGGCCGGCGGCGCGAAGGCTTGGCGCGTTTGACGTCGCCGGTCGCCTCCACCGGAGCCGAGAGGCTCGGCGGCGGCGGCTCGACGGCGACTTCCCGGCGCCGCGAGTCGACTTGGGCGATCGCCCGGACGGGTTCCGGCGGAGCGGTCTCTCCGGTCGGCACGGTTTCTCCGTCGGCGCCAACGCGGAAGATGTGGCGGTCGGGCACGGCAGCGATCCCCGGGGCCGTTTCGCCCGGGGCTCCCCGCCGCCGCCGCCGGCGACGCCGCCGCCGCCGGCCGGGACGGTTTTCGTCGCCGGCTTGACCGGCTTCGTTCTCGCCCGCGACCGCGTCGGTCCCGGCTTCGAGCACATCGTCCTCGTCATCGTCGGCGTCGTCGCCGGCCTCGGCGCTCTCGACCGCTTCCGACGGCTCCGCCGCGGTGAGCCCGGCCACCGCTTCCCCTTCAGCCCGGCGTCCACGCCGGCGGCGCCGCCGGCGACGCCGGACTTCGCCGTTTTCCTCCGCGACCAGCGCGACCGTCGCATCGGGCAACCCGATCCCGGCTTCCAGTTCGGCGACCTTCTTTTGCGTCGCGCCGGCCTTGACCGAGGCGTCTTCCATCTCGGCGTCGACCGCAGTCGAGATCCCGATCGCCGACGTGCGTCCGCCCAGGCCGCGCTGCGCCTCCTCGGCCAGTTCGAGCAGTTCGTCCGTCTGTTCTTCGATGGTGAGCGGCTTGGTGCGCCCGCGTCCGCCCCGGCGGCGCCGCTTGCGGCGTTCGCCGAGATCGGCCACGCCGGGGACCGGCGCCCGCGGTTCGGCGAGAATGTCGTCGCCGTCAACGTCGAGGATGCGGATCTTGATGCGCTGACCGATCGCCCCGGCGCCGTTTTCGATCTCGACGAGCCTGCCGGCCACCACGGCCAAGGCCGCGTTCGGCGTCGGCACCCGGCCCGGAAGGACGGTCACGTCGAATTCGTCTCCGACGCGGATCTCGACACTCGAGTCGGCCGCATCCGGCGGCGGTTTTCCGCCGTACCCGATGCGCGGCGCTTCGGGATGTACGCGCCGGTCGACCTCGACGTGGATCGGCGCGCCGATCGTCTGCGAGAGTTCCCGCACGTCGTCTTCGTACCAGAACTCGATTTGCGCAGCAACGTTGGGCGCGGCTTCGACGTAGACGCCGCCGCTCGCACCGTTGCCCGCGGATCCGTTCGCCGCGGCTGCGTCGGCGGCCGACGAACCGTTCGTACTTACGTGTTCGTGCGTAGCACTTCCGTTTCCGGCGAGCGCGTGCGCGTGCATCTGCTTGGGTGCTTCGAGCCTGATGCGCCGGAACGTTTCGATTGCGACGCTTTCGGGCGACAGCACGCCGCCCGCCCCGTGACACGTCGGGCACGTCGAACGCAGTTGCCCGGCCAGATCCTTGCCCACGCGCTTGCGCGTGAACTCGAGCAGCCCGAGCGCCGAGAACGACTGGATCGTCGTGCGCGTACGATCTTTGCGCAAGCCCGCTTCGAGCGTCTGCAGCACCCTCGTGCGGCTCGCTTCGGTGTTCATGTCGATGAAGTCGCACACGATGATGCCGCCGATGTCGCGCAACCGCACTTGGCGTGCGATCTCGGTCGCGGCCTCGACGTTCGTCTTGACGATCGTGTCTTCGAGATTGCGGCCGCCGGTGAACTTGCCGCTGTTGACGTCGATCACCGTCAGCGCCTCGGTCGTTTCGATCACGATCGATCCGCCCGACGGCAAATTGACTTTGGAACGCAGCAGCTTCTGCAGCTCTTCGTCGATCTTGAAGTCCTTGAAGAGCGAGCGTCCCGAATTATAGTGTTCGAGACGGTTGAGGTACTGCGGACCGAGCAGCCGCATGAAATCGCGGACTTTTTCGAATTCTTCCTCGTCGTCGATGTACACGTGCTCGACTTCGGGAGTGATGAAGTCGCGGGCCGCCTTGTAGACGAGGTTCATGTCCTTGTGCAGGAGCGCCGGGGAGGGCGCGACTTTGTACTGCTCGAGGATGCCGTGCCACATGCGGATCAACACGCCCAGGTCGGCCATCAGTTCGGCGTCGCTGACGCCCGCAGCCGCGGTGCGCACGACGGTCGCCATGCCGTCGGGGCGGATCCGCTTCATGATGCCCTTGAGGCGGTTGCGCTCGTCGGCCGATTCGATCTTTCGCGAAACGCCGCTATACCGTCCGGTCGGCATCAGGATCAGGTACCGGCCCGGAAGCGAGATGTTCGTGCTGATCCGCGCGCCCTTGAGGCCGCGCGGCTCCTTGACGATCTGCACGAGCACGTCGTCGCCGCGGTTGACCTTCTCGTTGATCGTCCAACCGGTGCGGCCTTGCGTTATTTCGACGTCGCCGATGTTCAACGGCGTCTTGTTGATGTCGTCGACGTAGAGGAACGCGTTGCGTCCTAGACCGATGTCGACGAAGCTGGCCCCCATCCCGGGGAGCACGTTCTGCACTTTGCCTTTGAAGATCGAGCCGATGACTTTCTCATCGCGCTCGATGTAGATCTCCGCGAGGACGCCGTCCTCGAGGAGGGCAACCCGGTTTTCCCACGGGTCGCTGGATATGAGCAGGTCTATTGCCAATGAATGGCCCTTCCCAAGCTTTCGCGACGCCCCGCCGGCGACGACTGCGTCGTCACTGCACGGTCAATCGGCCCGAAGGGCGCCCGTGCGGGCGCTTCGGCGCGATGCGACGCTCGAACGACGAGCGAAAGCTCTCAGCTAAAAAACTCCGGTTTAAAAATTAACGTCCCGCGCAACTTCGCGCCCGCGCACAGCACCTCTCGCGCGATCCACCCGGCGGACCGGAAAGGCAGGAGCAAACAAGCGGGCAGGAATTCCTTCGGGTGCCCTCTCGCTTACCCGTCCACCCCCCAGAGTCCTCGTCGACTGGGCTGACCAAGACCGCGAGCCCCGCCCCGAGTCTAGCCGCAATCCTAGGGGGTGCAGAGTCGTGTCAGGGCCAGGCGCGGGCGGCCGAAGTGGTGGATTCGGCCACGACAGTCATCAGGTGGACAAAGTCGACTGCGCCAAGCGCGGGGCGCGGGGCGACGGGTTCAGGCGAAGGCCCGAACCCACCTAAAAGACGAGTTTGTCGCGTTGCATCGTGATGTTCAGCAACACCCCGACCGCGATGTAGTTCGTGAGGATGCTCGAGCCGCCGTACGACATGAAGGGAAGGGGGATGCCGGTGATCGGCATGATGCCGATCGTCATGCCGATGTTGACGACGATGTGGAAGGCCAACATCCCAACCAGGCCTGCGGCCAGCAAATAGCCGAACCGGTCGCGGGCGCTGAACACGGCATGGATACCGCCCCAGAGCACGATCGCATAGAGCGAGACCAGCGCGAGTGCCCCGAGGAACCCCGTCTCCTCGCCGACGACCGTGAAGATGAAGTCGCGCGAATGTTCGGGTACGAAGTTCAGCTGCGTCTGCGTCCCGTGGTACAGCCCTTTGCCGAACAGTTCGCCGCTTCCGACGGCGATCTTCGACTGGTTGAGGTTCCAGCCGGCTCCCTGCGGGTCGACCTTGGGATTGAGGAACACGAGCAAGCGCGAACGCTGGAACGGCTTGAGCACGAAGTTCGTACCGACGGTGAAGGCAGCCGCAGCGCTGACCGCGCCGGCATATACCAGAAAATGCCAGAATTTCGGCAAGCCGAGGAAGAGCTCGGCGGTGAGGATGGCGAGCACGACCAGCGTGGTCCCCAGGTCGGGCTGCCGCAAGATCAAGACTGCCGGAACCGCGACCACGACGATCGGCAGCCACAGGTCGCGCAGGCGCGCGTACGTGCCGCGGCACAGGACGGCCGCCAGGGCGACCGCGAGCGAGAACTTCGCCGGCTCGGAGGGTTGGAACGTGCCCAGGGGTCCGAGCGAGATCCAACGCTGGGCCCCCAGGGCGCTATGGCCTTTGACGAGGATGAACGCCAGCAGCAGCAGGTTGAGCGCGTAGAGCGGGATCGCCCAGCGCTGCCACACATGGTAGTCGAGGAACGAGACTCCGAACATCAGCGCCAGCCCGATGACGGCGTAGGCCATCTGTTTGCGGAACTCGCCGGCCGCCTGCGGGTCGCGCAGGTCGGCCGAATGGATGAAGATCACACCGGCGACCGTGACGATCACGCACGCAGCGACCAGCATCCAATTGAACGAGCGATACCACGGGCGGTCCATTCGTCAGAACCTTTACGCTCTTGGGACCGCGCGGGCCCGCCTCTGGAGCCGGCCCCCTACGTCCCCGGCGAAGGGAGGGTGCTCGAGACTCCCGGAGGACGGCGACGCCGCCGTCGCCGGGGCGGCCGCACCGGAGCAGCCGCCATCGCGTGGCTCGCGGGGCCGGCGGGTTCGATGGCCTCCGTCACGTCGCTCGCCGGCGCTGCCGGTTCCACCGGCGCGAGAGCGGGCGCCTCGGACGAGGGCGGTTCGACCGGCGCTTCGACGGCGGGCGCGGGCGGCTCCATCACGGCCGTGGCGGCCGGACTCGATCCGGTCGCAGGGACGGCCTCGAGCTTCGGCCCCACATGCCCGTTGCGGGCCGGACCGGCGCTCTTCCCGTTGCGATGCGGAACGCTGAGGATCGGGATGTTCGCGAGCATCGCGACCGTGCGCTCTTGCTGTTCGAACGAGACGTCGCACGCTTGGGCATCGACCTCGACGTAGCGCGAGATCACCTCGATCAGATCGCGCTTGAGCGCCTCGACCATCTCCGGCGCGAGCGAGAGATGGTCGGAGAGCAGGACGAGCCGCAGCCGTTCTTTCGCCGTCGAGCCGGAGCTTTCGCGCCGGAAGAGGCGCGCGAAGAACTCGATCATGCTTTCCGCCCCGTGAACATCTCCGTCAAACGCTCGAAGAACGTCCGCTCGGCCGGCGGGACCGGCGCCGCCACCTTGTCGCCCGCGAGCCGCGCCGCGATGTCGCGGTACGCGATCCCGATGCGCGAGCCCGCATCGAGCGCGACCGGCTCGCCTTTGTTGGTCGACACGATCACGTCGGGCTCGTCGGCGAGAATCCCCAAGATCGGCAAGCGCAAGATCGCATTGACGTCGTCGACGGAGAGCATCTTACCGCCGCCGTACGAGGCCCGGGCGCACGCGGTTGACGATCAATTGCGCGGTGATATGATTGCCGCAGCAGCCCGACGACGCGGTCGGCGTCGCGCACCGACGATCACTTCGGGCGTGCAGACGACGATCGCCTCGTCGGCGCCCGCGATCGCATTCGAGAAGCCCATCTCGATGCCGGCCGGAGAATCGACGATGACGTAGTCGAAGCGCTCGCGCAGCCGTTCGATCAGCGCGCGCATCTCGCCGGTGTCGACGTCGTCCTTCTCGCGCGTTTGCGCGGCCGCCAGCAGGCGCAGCGTCGGCACGCGCTTGTCGGCGATCAGTGCTTCGTCGAGTTCGACCTTTTCCTCGAGCACGTCGAGGACGTGATAGCGCACCCGGCTCTCGAGGCCCAGCACGATGTCGAGATTGCGCAGCCCGACGTCGGCGTCGACCAGCACGACCGACGCGCCGCGCTTCGCGAGCGCCGCGCCGAGATTCGCGGTCGTCGTCGTCTTACCGACGCCGCCCTTGCCGGACGTGACGACGATCGAGCGTCCGCGAAGCTTCGGCACCACCGCGGCGTCCTCGGGGGCGACGAACTCTTGCTGCGTTTCTTGCATCGGTCAGCCTGCCTTCCATGCGCTGAGCAGACGTCCGAAGAAGCCCGGCGCGGAGAGGTTCGTGAAGGGAACGAGTTCGCCGTCGAGGCGGCGCGCGATCTTGTCGTAGATCGCCGCGAGCCGGCGCGTCGGATCGAGCACGAGCGGCTCGCCGCGGTTGGTCGTGTCGATGACCTCTTCGTCGTCGGGCACGATGCCGAGCAACTCGGCGGAGAGGATCTCGCACACGTCTTCGACCGACATCATGTCGCCGGTCCGCACCATGTCGGGCCGGATCCGGTTGACGATCAAGCGCATCGGCAAGCCGCGTTCCTGCAGCTTTCCGATCACGCGGTCGGCATCGCGAATCGCGCTGACTTCCGGCGTGGTGACGACGATCGCTTCGGCCGCGCCCGCGATCGCGTTGCGAAAGCCGTGCTCGATGCCGGCCGGACAATCGATCAAGACGTAGTCGCACATGCCGGCCAGGTCTTCGACGACTTTGGCGAACTGCAATTCGCTCACCGCCGACTTGTCGCGCGTCTGCGCGGCCGGCAGCACCGAGAGCGAATCGAAACGCTTGTCCTTGATCAGCGCCTGGCGCAATTGACAACGGCCCTCGACGACCTCGACCAAGTCGAAGACGATGCGCTTTTCGACGCCGAGCACGAGGTCGAGATTGCGCAGACCGATGTCGGCATCGACCAGCACGACGCGTTTGCGGCGCACCGCGAGCGCGGCGCCGACGTTCGCGGTCGTCGTCGTCTTGCCGACGCCGCCCTTGCCCGAGGTGACGACGATCCGCCGCGCGCTCATCGCACCGCCTCCCGCCAGATCGATTCGGCGCTCGCATGCGCGACGACGGCAATGCGGCCGTCTTGCACCAGGGCCTGCTCCGGGCCGGCCGGCGCCCGGCTCGGCACGTCGTCGGCGGCGATGAGGTTGGCGATCCGCAGTTGGGTCGGCGCGAGCTCGAGGGCGATGACGCGGGCCCCGGCGTCGCCCTGCGCGCCGGCATGGGCCACCCCGCGGAGCGATCCGAACACGACGATGTCGCCGCTGGCCACGAGTTCGGCGCCGGGGTTCACGTCGCCGATGACGACGACGTGGCCGAGGTTGTGCAGGGCCTGCCCGCCGCGCAGCGTGCCGCGGTGGTAGAGCGTCGCGACCGCGCCGGCCGGCTGCGCCACGGCGGGGAGCGCCGGCGCCGGCCCGTGGCTGCGGGCCGCGGTGCCGTTCTGGCGCCCGATGCGCCGGGCGGCGAGATCGGAGCGGGCGCCGGCGAAGTCGGCGACCAGCGAACGCGCCGAATCCGAGAGGCTCACCGTGTGGTTGGCGGCGGCGGAGCGCTTCGGCAAGGCGGCCACGTCGGCGTGCGGGACGGGACCGGCGTATGCCAAGCCGAGCTGACCGGCGAGCGGCTCGAGCGGCGCGTCACCCAGGACGGCCGACAGCGCGACGCCGTGCTCGTCGAGCAGGGCACGCAGGCGCTCGAGGTCGGCGGCGGCCGGCGCGTCCGCGCCGAATAGGGCGTTGGCTCGGCTGCCGCGGTAAAAACCCGGCCGCTCGGCCAAACGGTCCGAGAGTTCCGCGCACACCTCCACTAGATCGCGACCGACGCAAGAGATCTCGAGGTCGTCCCCCGGCCCCGCAACAACATCACGCTCGTACCTCGTTCATCCAGCGCCGGTTCTCACGACCACGGCAAGCAGCCCTGCGACCTCCACACGCGTCCCACAAGAAACTGCGGTTATCCACACGGCGCCCACGCCGCGTGCACAGGACGCCGCCCTTCTCTCCATGCGAGCCGCCGTGAGGCTGCCCAAGCGGCGTCCGCGCGCCGGTGTGCGAAACACATGGGCCGTCCCACCTCTCGTCGAAGCCCGTATTACAGTCCAGCGCCTAGAGGATCACTCTCTATGCTCCGTCGCTGCGTCCTTGTCGCCCTCATGCTCTCACTCGTGTGTGCCAGCGTCCCGGCACCCGCTCGCGCCAGCATTTCGACCGGCCAAGAAGTTCAGGCGGGCAAGGCAAGCGACAAGGAAGTCACCGAAGAGATCGGGATCGTCAACGACCCGCTCATGAACGCGTGGGTCAACGACATCTCGCACACGTTGTGGACCCAAGTCGCACGCAAAGACGTCCCGTACAACATCAAGATCCTCGACGGCAGCGACGTCAACGCGTTCACGACGATGGGCGGCTACATCTACATCTATCAGGGGACGCTCGACTTCGTGCAGTCCGACGACGAGCTCGCGTCCGTCATCGGGCACGAGACGGGGCACGACGAACGCCGGCACGCCGTGACCCTGCAGAACAAGGAGAACATCTCGTCGCTCCTGATCGGCCTCGGCTCGATGTTCTCGCCGTTCGTGTACCGCTTCGGCCAGCTCGCACAGGCGGGCTACATCGCGAAGGTCGAGCGCGAGGACGAGTTGCAAGCCGACCAGTACGGGCTGCTGCTGATGTCGCGCGCGGGTTACGATCCCGACGCGGCGGTATCGTTCATGCAGCACTTGGGCGCGGTGCACGCCGAGAAGAGCAGCATCGTCGACAAGTATTTCGCCGACCATCCGGGCGTGCCCGACCGCGTCGCTCACCTCGTCGGATATCCCGAACTCGATCCCAAGACGCGCACGACCGACCAGATCATGGCGCAAGCGCTGCACGACGAAGGCGAGTGCCGCTACAGCATCGCGGCGATGAAGTTCGCGACCGTGTTCCCCGGCGCGCAACCGGACAACACCGAAGCGCTGCTGCACCTGGGACAGATGCAGGTCGCGCTCGGGCAGACCGAGCAAGGGCGAGCAGTCGCTCGCGCAAGCGGCGCAGAACGCGACCGGCGCGACCCAGCGCGTCGCGCTCGCGAGCATGCAAGTCCCTGCGCGACCAACAGCACAAGTACACGCTGCTGCACCCGAGCGTACAGCCGCTGCGCGACCAGATCGCCGACGCGCAGCGCCGCGAAGCGGATGCCGACGCGGCGATCGCGACCCGCCGCGACGCCGGGCGCGATCAGGTCAAAGCGATCACGCTGCGCTTGCAAGGGATCTCGGCGGCCGTCCCCGACCTCAGCCGCGTGCAAGCCCGCCACGGGAGCCGGCTCGACACGATCATCAAGAACTTCAACGCCATGGCGCGTTCGATCGACACGGTCGACGACAAGACGGCGGTCGTGCTGGGCGGCGTCGGATCGATGGAACCCAACAAAGAGGGCGGCCTCGTCAAGGATAACAACGACATCCTCAAAGACATGGCCGCCGCGATCAAAGACGATCCGGTGCCCGCGCAAACGCTCTCGGTGCTGCCGTCCTACCCCCAGGTGCTCGCCGACGTCGGCAGTGCCGACGCCGACATCATCCGCGCGGTCGACGCGACGCGCGGGTCGCTCGCGCTGATGGACGTGGGACTCAACGATCTCACGACGTTCGTCAACTCGCTGGGCACCCTGCGCATGGACTTCGGCGGCGACGTGACGCAAGGCGACTACAACACGATCGTGCCGGCGATGAACCGGGCGGTCGAGGAGTTGAGCAACGCGGCGGTCGCCTCGTCGCAGGCGGCGCAGCTCTACAACATGGCCCGCTCGGCGCAATTGCAGTCGCGCATCACGCTCTTGGGTTTGGGATATCCCGATACGCGGTACGCGACATTGCAGAAGGCGCTCGCAGCGCGCTTCAAGTCGGTAACGCCGCCCGACTACACGACGATGCAGCAGAGCGGGTTGACCGCCGGCGAGATCGCTTCGGCGACGATCGTCGCAGCCGATACCAACACGACGCCGCAAGCGGTCATCCAGGAGGCGAAAAGCACCCACCGGTCGATCATCGACGTGGCCAATTCGCGCGGCATGCACGCACAAGCACTGGAGATTTTCTTGGGACTGATCTATCTCGATTACGTGGACGATCCGGCGAAGGAATCGCGAGGCGTCAGCTGATGCCGTTCGGGTCGAAGACCAGTTCGGGCGCGGCCGAGGTCTTCAGCGTCTTGCGCAGCGGCGTCAACGTCAAAGCAGTCGACGCGCAAACGCGCAAGCCGTTCCGGTTCTTCCTGTACGGCGATCCGGCGCTGATCTCGGAACTGCGCAACCTCTTCCTCGCCGGGCACGGCTCGCAGTACATCCCGCTCGACGCCGCCGCAACCCTCGAAACGCTCGATCCGCGCCGCCCGGTGATGCCCGGGAACGACGCCCGCTGCATCATCGCGCTCGTACGCGCCGGCGATCGTTCCGATGCGCGCCTCGACGTGCTCGCCGAGATGAAGCTGCCGGTGTTCGCGCTCGTCGTCGATCCCGACGCTACGCCGTCGGCGCCGGCGAACGCGCCCAAGGCGAGCGAGATCGGCGAATACGTCGTGCCGCGCATCGACCGCGACACGCTGCGCCCGCGCGTACTGCCGCACATCGTCGACTCGTGCCGTGGCGTCGAGGTGTCGGTCGGGCGGCGGCTGCCGGTCTTTCGCGAGCCGGTCGCGGTCAAACTGACCCGCGACGCCGCCAACAACGCGCTCAAGGTCTCCGCGGCGAGTGCAGTGGTCGACCACGTCCCGGTGCTGGGCCTCGTGCTGGGCGCGGTCACCTCGGCGGGCGACATGATCGCGATCACCGGCATCCAGATGATGCTGATGATGCAGATCGGCGCAACCTACGGCAACGATCCCGACGTGCGCCGCATCTGGGAGCTGTTGCCGGTCGTCGGCGGCGGGTTCGGATGGCGCATGCTCTCGCGCGAGCTCTCCGGGTTCATCCCGGTCGCCGGGGTCGTCATCAAGGGGGCGATCGCGTACGCCGGCACGGTCGTGGTCGGTGAAGGGGTCACGTTCTATCACGAACACGGGCGGCACATGAGCGCGAGCCAAGCCGCGAAGATCTACGAGGAAACGAAGACGTCGGCGCTCGCCTTCGCGCGCGAAGTGTTCGGGCGGCTGCGCCGCAAACGCCCCGAATGATGCCGGGCGACGGCGCCCGCGCACACGCGGGACGCTAGCGCGTCGAGTTCACGCGCACGCTGCCGTCGGCCATCCGCGCGATGACGTAGCCGCGCCGTTTCGCGACCGCCAGCGCGAGGCCGAAGGCGAGGTTCTTGACCGCCATCCCCGGATAGGCGGCCGTAGCGCCCGTCTCGGCGAGTTCGCGCGACGATTCGAGCATATGCGTTTCCTGCGCCGTGCGTTCGCCGTCGGGCGCCGACTGCTCCAGGATCGCCGCCAGTTCGGAAGAGAGCACCGGGCCGCGATCGGCGATTTGCCGGGCGTTGAGCGAGCGGAATAGCAGTAACGCTTCGTCGATGCGCAAGACCGCTAACGCGAGGCTGCTGTGCACCGCTCAGCGCCCGGGTGGCGCTTCGGTTTCGGCGAGAAACTCGAGCAGTGCGTCGTCGTCGAGATACGCGAAATTGGCGAACAGCTTGGGCCGCAGCGGGGCTGCGATGCTGGCCGCGAGGGCGGTGCGTTCGCCCGCAATGAGGGTCGCGCGGCGGGCGATGTAGTCGTCGATGCGCGCGTGATCGTCGGCGTCGAGATCGCCGGCCGGGGCGCGGCGGCGCACCGGCGGTAACGCGGCCACGGATGCGGCCGGCGGTGCGACCGCCGGCGCAGCTTCGGGGGCGAGCGCCGCAACGAGGCGCGCGCGGGCCTCGAATGCGTACAGTACGAGCGCCACGTCGACGAGCGCCACGGCCACCTCGCCGGCCAAGCCGGCGAGCGCGGCGCCGGCCAAGTCGGGACCGCGAGCGGCCGACACCGTGGCCGCGACCAGCAGAACGACGATCAATTGCGCGCCATACACCGCGGCGATTGCGATCGGGATCTGCAACGTGCGGCGAAATGCGCCGTGCGTGAAGAGCCGTCGCAACGCGAACCCGATCGCGGCCGCCGGGTTGGGATTTTCGGCGGCTGCAATCACGATCGCGATCCGGGCCGCCAAGACCGTCAGCAGCGAGAGGCCGACGATCAGCGCAGCGCTGAACCCGCCGAGAAGGACGGCGACGACCGGGCGCGCGGCCGGGACGATCATCGCTGCACCGAGCGCGATCGTGGCCAGCGCGACGATCGCGCCGACTGCGAGCGCCGTCACCACGATCAGCGCGCCGGCGGCGGCCACCGCGATCGCGACGATCGCGCCGAACCGTGCGAACGCGACCTGCACGTTGGTCGCCAGCGTGTCGTGCAGTCCGCGCAATCGCGCGCTTATGCGCACGGCGATCGCGGCCAGGGCCACTTCGGATGCGATGGCGGCCACGAATGGCACGACGATCGCCAGCAGCACGTCGCGATGATGCGGCGCGAGCGCGCGGCCGATCTTTTCGAACGCGTCCGGGCCGGGGTGTTGCCCGACCGCCGCCAACGCGGCCCCCAGGACGTCGAACGTCGCGGCCTGCAGTAACGTGAACGGCAACGTGAAAATGACGACGAGTCCGTAGACCGCCCAGAAATCGTTGCGCAAAAGCACAAAGGCTCGCACGAAGATCTCGCCGATCGTACCAGAACGAACGCCGTTGGATTCCTTTACCATGAACTGCGTAAACGGGCCAAGTAGCTGCTCAAAGTCAGCGATTTGGCGGACGCAAAGGAGACTTCCTTGACCGATGACACGCAAACCGGCACCTCGCTCGCGATCGGGCAGCTCAGTGCGATCTGGTGCTATCCGGTCAAGAGCTTGCGCGCACAAGATCGCTCGAGCGTTCGCGTCCTCGCGGACGGCATCGAGGGCGACCGGCAAGGCGCACTATTCGTCACCGACGCCGACCGGCCGCGGGCCGGAAAACCCTTGCGCGGCAAGGAACACAACCTGCTACACACCGTCGATGAGACGAGCCGCGCGATCGCATTGGCGCGCGAGCGCGGATGGACGCTTGCTTTGCATGACGGCGCAAGGTTCTTCGACGCCAAACCGGTGTCGCTGATCGTCGATCTGTGGGTGCGCGACGTCGAAGCGATGGTCGGCATGAGCCTCGATCCGCGCCGCTGGCGCCCGAATCTCTTCGTGACCGCAGCCCCGGGATTCGCGTTGCGCGAGGAAGATCTCGTCGGACGCGAGGTGCGCATCGGCGACGTGCGTCTGCTCGTCACCCAATCGATCGTCCGCTGCGTGACCACGACCTACGACATCGAGACCGGCGCGTCGACGCCGTCCGTGTTGCGGGAGGTCGTACGGCAGCGCAACGAACGCGTGGGTATCTACTGCGACGTGATAACGACGGGCACGATCGCGACCGGCGAGGCGGTCACGATCGACGGTTAGGCCCCGACGCGATCGCCCGCGACCAGGCCGGCGACGAAGAGTTCGCTCGAACGATCGACGACCGCGCGGCGGCCGTCCAGCCCGTCGATTTCGAGCATCTTGCCGCCGACGCGGCCATCGATTTCGAGCATCGCGATCCCGTGCACCATCGCCCAAGCGACGATCGAGAGCATGCGCGCGTCGTCCTCCGAGCGCGGGCCGAGCGCGGCGACCGCGACGACAAGCTCCCCGAATGCGCGTTCACCTTGGGGTGACATCGTATCGGCACAGTGCAGCAGCGCCGGATCGGCGAACATCAAGCGGTAAAGATCGGGCGCGGAGCACGCGAACTCAACGTAGGCGTGCCCCATCGCGCGAAAGCCGGCAGCCGGGCCGGGGGCGGCGTCACGCGCCTGCACCAGTGCGTCGGCGAGCCGGTCGAAGCCGACGTTGGCGACCGCTTCGAGCAACGCGCCCTTGTCCGCAAAATGCGCGTATGGGGCGGCATGCGTCACGCCGAGCCGGCGCGCCAGCTCGCGCAGCGTCAGCGCCGACGGGCCGTCGGTCGCGAGCACGCGCAACGCTTCGTCGACGAGGGCGTTGCGCAAGTCCTTATGATGGTAGGCTTGCTTCACGGGGCCTCTCTTCGACGGCGGCGTCCCAAAGACGCTCCCGTTCGGGGCCGGCGAACAGGACCGCCCCGAAGTCGTCGTCCAGCAGCGCCAGCAAGGGAGCGAGCGCCCCGGAGAGGCACTCCCGCGCGCCGTCGCGTCGCGCACGGCCGCGTACACGCAGCGATAGAAACCGGCCCAGGCGGCCTCCGTCCGAGCGCCCAAGGCGCTCAGATAGGCCCAGACGGCGCGGTCGCACAGCGGGGCCGCGGCGCCCGTCCGGTTCACTTCGGCCGCGAACCGTTCCGCGGCGGCCAGCGCTTCGCTCATCCGACCATCCTCTGCGAGCGGGGAAAGAGCAAGACGAACGGGGCCATGATCGCGGCCAGGATGCCGACCGCGAAGATCGTGTCCGCGAACGCCATCGTCGTCGCTTGTTGGTTGACGAGTTCAGCGAGCCGCAGGAGCGCGTCGTGCGTCGGCTGGAGGCCGAGCGAGGCGAGGTGCGCCGCAGTCGATGCGCCGCTCAAGATCGTCGCATGAAAGGAGCTGCGCCGGTCGAAAAACGCGACGCTCGCGGCGGTCGCCATCGAGCCGCCCAACTGCACGCACAACGTGATCAGCGGCGCGATCTTCCCGTTGAGGGCGGCCGGCGTCGTGGTCAGCACGCCGATGATCAGCGGAACGAGCAGCATCGACTGTCCGACGCCCGAGAGGAACAGCGGCCAGCCCAGCGCCGCGAACGGCGCGGTCGAGGTCATCGCGGCATCCATCCATACGAGCGAGATCGCGGTGATCACGAACCCACCGCCCAGCATGTAGCGCACGTCGGCGCCGTTTTGGGCGAGGGTCGCGAACACGGGGGTCAGCAGGATCACGGGTGACGCGCGCACGACCAGCAGCAGCCCGCTGTCCCAGGCCGTGTAGTTGAGGATCGCTGACGAGTAGAGCGGCGTGACGATCGCCGGCGCGAACACGAGCGCCCCGAAGGCGAGCGCCAGCGCGCAACCGACGGCCACGCTGCGGAAGCGCAGCACGTGCAGGTCGACGACGGGATGATCGCCGGTCCATTGGCGCCGGCAAAAGACGAGCAGGCACGCGAGCGACGTCACCGCCGCGAGCGCGATCCCGCCGTCGTTGAACCAATCGAGGCGCTCGCCGTTGTCGAGCACGATCTGCATCGTGCCCAGCCCAAGTGCCAGGATCGCAATTCCCGGCCAATCGATCCGCACGGGTTGCGGACCCACCGGGTCGCGCAACATCGTGGCCACGATGGCCGCCGCGAGCGCGCCCGGCACGAGGTTCACCAAGAAGATCCACTGCCAGGAGAAATTGTCGGTCAAGTAGCCGCCGGCGAGCGGTCCGACCGCCGGACCGACGATCAGGGCGATCGCGAACAGCCCGGAACTGACGCCCACGGCCTCGGGCGGAAACGTGTCCCGCATGACGCCCTGCGACGTCGCGATCAACCCGCCGCCGAACGCGCCCTGCAGCACGCGGAACGCGACCAACCCGCCGAGCGACGTCGCGGTGCTGCAGCACAGCGATGCCAGGGTGAACCCGATGATGCACGCCGTGAAGTAGCGCCGGCGCCCGAAGAGGCGAATCAAGATCGGATTGAGCGGGATCGAAACGACGTTGGAGATCACGTAGCCGGTGATAATCCACACGCCCTGATCGATCGAGGCGCCGATGTTCCCTTCGATCGTCGGGAGCGCCACGTTGACGATCGTCGAGTCGAGCGTCTCGAGCAGCGCCGCGAGCATGACCGCCACCGTGATGATCAGCCGCCGCGCCCCGTGCTCGACAACCGGCCACGCCCCCCAGTGTCTCCCCGGCCGCTTCCATCCCAACCCCTATCTAAACACCGACAAGTTACGTCATCTATACATCGTAAACTTGTCATTGTCAAGATACGCTTAGAGGATTGTCGTTCGGCCTTCTAACGCCCGCGCCAACGTGACCTCGTCGGCGTAGTCGAGGTCGCCGCCGATCGGCAGCCCGTAGGCCAGCCGGGTGACCCGCACGCCCGCCGGGGCCAGCAGCCGCGACAGGTACAGCGCGGTCGCCTCACCCTCGGCGTTCGGGTTGGTCGCGACGAGGACTTCGCCGGGCGCCTCGGCGGCGATCCGGTCGACGAGTTCCTTGACGTGCAACTGGGCCGGACCGATGCCGTCCATCGGCGAGATCACCCCGCCGAGCACGTGGTAGCGCCCCTTGAACGCGCCCGTGCGCTCGAGCGCGAAGACGTCCTTCGCTTCCGCGACGACGCACAGCACGGCCGGGTCGCGGCGCCCGTCGGTGCAGATCGCGCACGGGTCGTCCTCGGTGATCGCAAAGCACCGCGAGCACAACTGCACGCGGTCCTTGAGCGCCAGGATCGCGTCCGCGAGCAGCGCCGCTTCCGCGCGCGGCCGGTTCAGCAGGTGGAACACCAGCCGCGCAGCGGTCTTGGGGCCGACCGTAGGGAGTTTGCTGAATTCGTTGATCAGAGCCGCGACAGGCCCCGCGATCGCGCTCGAAATGTCAGGTGAGCCCGGGGATGCGCATTCCGCCGGTCAGCGCGCCCATGCGCTTGCTCGAGAGTTCCTGCACCTTGCGCAGCGCGTCGTTGGTCGCCACGACGATCAGATCTTCGAGCGTCTCGACGTCTTCGGGATCGACGGCTTCGGGTTTGACCTTGACCGCCTTGACACGATGGTCGCCGTGCATCTCGACCGTGACGGTATCGCCCGCGGCCGTGCCGACGACCGTCGCTTCCGCCAGCTCCTCTTGAGCCTTGGCCATCTCGGTCTGCATCTTCTTGAGCTGCGCCATCATCTGCGCTTGATTCATCGACGATCTTCTTTCACGAAAGCTTTCGCAGCGCGTAGTTCATCAGGTCGTCCGGCGGCCCGTCGGCGTTCGGGCGGAGGCCCCGGTCCCGCGTCGACGCGCACCGCGACTTCGAGCGGGCGCCCGAGCACGTCGGCCAGCGCGCGCCGCACCATCGGAATGTTGGCCCGTAACACTTCGCCCTGGATCGCGTCGGGAACCGCTAGGGTCAAGGTGTTTCCGTCGATCCGTTCGACCGTCGTGCGCGACAGCGGCGCCGCCAGCGACTGTTTCTCGCCCTCGATCCGCGTGCGGACGCTCTGCCACGTCGAGCGGACCTTTTGCAGCGACAACGGCTCGGCCGCCGGGGCCGCGGCGGCTGGAGGCGACGCGGCCCGCGCGGGCGATGGGGGATCGCCCGGCGGGGCGGCCGCTTGGGCGGCGCGCCGGGGCGCCGGCGCCGGGGGCGCGGCCGCTCCGGCGGGCGCGCGGGCGGCGGAGCCGGCGCGGGCTCGGGCGCCTGGGGCATCGGCGAAGCGGCAACCGGCACCGATCCGGCCTCGAGCAGCGCGACCCGCATCGCCAGCGCATCGAGCGACGGATCCTCGCCGGCGAGCACCAGCCGCAGCGCGATCGCCTCGAGTTCGATGCGCGGCTGGCCGAACGTGCGCGCCGCAGACAACCCTTCGGTCAAGAGCCGCAGCGCGCGCACGAGCTTGACCTGCGGGGTGTGCGCCGCCAGCTCGCGGGTGCGGGCCGCGTCGTCGGCCGCGAGATCGCGGGCGAGCAATTCGGGATTGACCCGCGCCACGAGCAGGTGGCGAAACTCGCCCATGACGGCGCGAATCAGCCCGACCATGTCGGCGCCAGAATCCGACGCGACGTCGATCGCGCGCAGCGCCCCGGCCGCATCGCCGGCCAACATCGCGCCGGTCACGTTGCGGGCGAACTCGCGCGACGTCATGCCGAAGGCCGCGTCGACGGTCGTCGCGTCGATCGGTCCTTGCGCGAACGCGGCGACCTGCTCGAGCATCGTCAAAGCATCGCGTAACCCGCCGTCGGCCCGGTAGGCGATCGCGCCGAGCGCCGCGTCGTCGACCGCGATGCCCTCGTGCCCCGCGATCTCGCGCATCCGTTCGATCATGACCGGGATCGCGATGCGCCGGAACGCGTAGCGCTGACAGCGCGAGAGGATCGTCGGCGGCAGCGCTTCGGGCGCGGTCGTGGCCAGGACGAACACCGCCCACTCGGGCGGCTCCTCGAGCGTCTTCAGAAACGCGTTGGCGCCCTCTTTGGTCAACATGTGCGCTTCGTCGATGATGTACACTTTCGCGCGCATCGAGGCCGGCGGGAACTTCACCGCGTCGCGCAGCGCGCGGATTTCGTCGATCCCGCGGTTGCTCGCGGCATCGATCTCCAGCACGTCGAGCGCCGTGCCGGCGATGATCGCGGTGCAGTTCTCGCAAGTGTTGTCCGGATGCGAGGTCGGGCCGAGCACGCAGTCGATGCAGCGCGCCAAAATCTTGGCGGCCGACGTCTTGCCCGAACCGCGCGGACCGGAGAAGAGATACGCGTGCGCCAGCTTTCCCGTTTCGAGCGCGGCGCTGAGGGTTCGCACCACGGCGTCCTGGCCGACGAGCTCGTCGAACGACTTGGGGCGCCAGGTGCGATAGAGCGACACCCATCCAACTTCAGACCCCAGGGGGCCGTATTCCTTGAAAGGCGCGGGGAAGCGGCATGGCCACGTTTGGCGGGACCCGCCTGCGGGTAACTTTTTTCAAGCCGAGCGAGTAGATGTGACTGCCACGCTTTCACAAAGCGGGCGAAATGGCATATCCTGGTAGTCCGGCGACAATCCGGCCGCTTGGGCGGCCGGGGAAGCCCGGACGACGACGGCCGCCCACCGCGGATGTTTATACGGCCGCCATTTCAGCATCGAGGGGAGCAACACCGTGGACCTGCGCGCAGCCCTGCGTGAGAAATTTGGCTTCGAGCGCTTCCATCCGGGGCAGGAAGAGGTGGTCTCGCGCGTCTTGGCGGGGCAGAACACGCTTGCCATCCTTGCCACCGGCGCGGGCAAGAGTTTGTGCTACCAGCTCCCTGCGCTTCTCCTGCGGGGGACGACCGTCGTCGTGAGCCCGCTGATCGCGCTGATGAAGGACCAGCTCGACATGCTGGCGGCGCTCGGGATCAAAGAGATCGTCGCCCTCAACTCGACGCTGAGCGAAGATCAAGAAGCCGACGCGATCAAGCGGATTCAAAGCGGCAAGATCAAGATCGTCTTCGTCACGCCGGAAAAGCTCGAGGACGAAACGTTCGTCGGCATCCTGCAGAAGCTCAAGATCCCGCTGTTCGTCGTCGACGAGGCGCACTGCATCAGCGCGTGGGGGCACGACTTCCGGCCCGCGTACTTGGGCCTGGGCAACGTGATCGCGCAGTTGCGCCATCCGACCGTGCTCGCGCTGACCGCCACGGCCACGCCCGCGGTGCGCGAAGACATCCTGCTGCAGCTCGGCATCCCCGACACCAAGCCGATCGTCAAAGGCTTCGACCGTCCCAACCTCGTCTACGAGGTGCGGCGCGCCGAGAGCGAGGCCGAAAAGCTGCGCGTGCTCAAGGAGCTCTTCGCCGAGCTGGAAGGCACCGGCATCATCTATACCGCGACGATCAAGAACGCGCTCGAGGTGCAGCGCTACCTGCTCGACTCGCTCGGCGTCCCGGCCGCCGTCTACCACTCGAAATTGCAGAAGCACGACCGGATCGCCGTGCACGAACTGTTCATGGACGAAGCGATCCGCGCGGTGGTGGCGACCAACGCGTTCGGCCTAGGGATCGACAAGCCGAACATCCGTTTCGTCATCCACTACGATCTGCCGGGTTCGGTCGAAGCGTACACGCAGGAAGCCGGCCGGGCCGGCCGCGACGGCGACCGTTCGCGCTGCGTGCTGCTCTATCGCATGAGCGACACGCGCGTCCAGAACTACTTCCTCACCGGGAAGTATCCCGACGTCGAGGAGGTGCAGAAGATCTTTGCGACGCTCGAGTACTTCGACGCGCAGGAGGGCGGCGTTTCGCTGACCGACCTGCGCAAGATCTCGCAGCTGCCGCTCACCAAGCTCAAAGTGATCCTGGCCCTGCTCAAGAAGTCGGGGTTCATCTTGACGACGGCGCGCGCGAAATATCAGCTCTCCCCCGCGGCCAAGAAGAACCGCGACCTCGTCCTCAACCTGGCCAGCTACGAGACCAAGAAGTCGTACGACCAAAGCAAGCTTGCGATGATGTTGCAATACGCCGAGAGCCGTTCGTGCCGGCGCAACTTCATCCTCAACTATTTCGGTGAAGACTACGAGCGCGAAAACTGCGGTGCGTGCGACAACTGCCTGCACGGCAACAAGATGGTGAGGAGTTCGGGCTACCGGATCACCGACATCGTGTTTCATCCGAAATTCGGGCAAGGCACGGTCGAGCGGGCAGAGAAAGACTTGGTCACAGTCCTGTTTCCGAGCGTCGGATACAAGACGCTGCTCGCCTCCGCCGTGAGTCGGGACGCAAAGATCGCCTAAACCCCGCCCCTGTACGGAGATCGGTTGAAAGGACGCGCGCGCCAAGCGCCCTTCCTCGCGAGCGCCTGCCTCATGGCCATGGCGCTCTTTGCGTTGGGTCCGCGCGTGCTCGCACAGGTGAACCCGCCCGCCCCACCGGCAGGCGGTTCTGCCAATCCGGCGGCCACCACCGTGCCGGCGACCGCGCCGCCCCCCGGGCCGACGCCGTGCAGCCCGGTTGACCAGAGCGCCTCGCCCCTGCCTTCCCCGGACGCTTCGAGCGCCGCCTCGCCGGCGGCGAGCGCGCTGCCCGCGAGCCCTGCGCCGGCGTTGCCCACCTGCGCGCCCGCGGCGGTTGCGACGCCGACGGTGCCGCCGATCATCGTCGAGCCGCCGTCGGCCGGGGTCGTGCCCGGGGGCACGATCACGTTGCGCGCCAACGGCATCTACGGCACCCTGTATGCGACCTCGGCCGACCCGGCCGTCGCCGACATTGCGGTCAACTCCGCCGAACGCACGATCGCGGTGAGCGGCAAGGCGATCGGCGTGACGACGATTACCGTCCGCGACGATCACGGCAGCACGCGCGACGTCAAGGTGACGGTCGCGTACCCCGCCGGCACGATCGCGAACAACGCGACCGTGCGCATCACCGGCGATCCGGCGACGAGTGAATTCGTCAAGCGCCAGGCGATGAAAGCCGCGGTCGCGGCGTCCACGTTGCGGCCCGGAGCACGCGTCGTCGCCTCGACCGACACGATCGACCTCGCCCGCAATCTGCCGGTCGACGACGTCGTCACGCTCAACGTCCCGTTGATCCTGCAAGGCGAGGGATACTTCACGGTGCAGGGTACGACGCGCGTGTCGGTGGAGAATTTTGCGTTGCCGCGCATCCATCCGTCGCAATTACTCGTCAGCGACTACCCCGAGCGGCTGCAGGAGAACGGCGTGTTGTTCGCCGCCGACCTCACGCGTGACGTCGCGCAGCGGTTTCTCTATTACCACTACAACCCGCCCGATCAGCCGGCGCGCCGCCTCTTGCTCAAAGTCGAGAACACGTCGACCCAGCCCGCGGTCGTGCAGATGATCGAAGGCGCGGCCGGCCCCGGGCCCAACGAGATGGAAGTGGGACATCTCTCGACCCAGCGTTTTCTCGTGCGCGTGCAGCAGAACGAGGGCAACGTGATCGCGATCCCGCCGCAGTCGACGGTCAACCTCATCGATCATTCGCTGCCGCCCGGCAACATCGTCAGCGCGCTGTTGCAGTTGCGCGAAGTGGAAGGGCCCGACTTGAAGCTGACCCTCGTCGCGCAGGATGCGAGCGCGCGAACCGATCTGCCGATCGAACAGACCGCGCTGCTGGCCGGCGGCATCCCGCACGCGCGCGGCATCTACCCGGTGCCGGAGTTCTTCTTCGACTACACGTGGAGCACCGACGCGCCGTACCTCGAGGTGCCGATCGGCCAACTCCCGCTTCCGAACATGCGCGAAGGCCAGGCCTTGGGCGGCGATTACGGCGTGCTGCAGTCGGTGACCGTGACGATCGTCAACCCCTATCCCGCGCCGGTCCCGGTCGCGATCTACGCGAATCCGCGGGGTGGCCGTGCTACCGGAACGTTCGTCATCGACGGGACGCTCGTCCAAGCGCACGCGTTGCCGGCGTTCTCGCGCTACAAGTTGCGGCAGTACACCGTGCCCGCGCGCGCCTACATTCGCGTCAACATCGTCACGATGCCCGAAGGCGGATCGTCGTACCCGCTGCGCTTGATCTTCGCCCCCGACGACGGCAGCACGAGCCCGGGCGCTTCGAACTCACCAGTCTATTAACGCATCGCGGTAGAGTTCGAGGGTCGCGCGAGCGCCGTTACGCCAGCTGAAGCGCGCCACCGAACGTTCGCGCACGGCGTTCGCGCGCGACTGCGCGGCGCCCGGATCGGCGACGATCGATGCGAGCGCGGCGGCCCATGCGCCGCTGTCGTAGGCGTCGACCAGCATCGCGTCGCCGGCGGCGATCTCCGGCAACGACGACGTCGCGGCCGCCACCACCGGGAGACCGGCGCACAGCGCTTGCGCGACCGCGTAGCCGAACCCCTCGTAGATCGAGGGCACGACCGCGACGGTGCAGGTCGCATACAGGTCGAGCAACGCCTCGCGCGACACGTAGCCGCGGAATTCGACCCGGCCGGATACGCCGAGGCGCCGCGCCAATTCGGCGCAAGCATCGCGGTACGGCGTCGACGGCCCGACGCTGATCAGGCGCACGCCGGGCAGCGACGCGAGCGCTTCGATCGCGACGGCGAGATTTTTCCGCCGCTCGACGGTGCCCACGGCTAGGATCGCCGGCGCTTCGCCGGGCCGCCGTGCGACCGCCGCGAAAGCGGGCGCGACGCCCGGATAGACGACGCGAACGCGCGCCGGATCGGCTGCGATCAGGGCCAGCAGTTCGCCGCGCGAGAATTCCGAATCGACCGCGATCGCGTCCGCGCGGGGGTACAACCGCGCCATCAGCGCACCGAAATAGGCGCGCGCGTACACCCGCGTATGCTGTTGCGCCCGCAGCCACGCGACGTCGTGCACGGTGACGACGAGCGGCCCCCGCCTGGGGCCGAGGGCCGCGACCAGCGGGAGCGTCCCGCTCGCGCAGTGCAGGATGTCGGCCCGCGCGAGCACCGCCGCGAGCGGCAGCAGAGCTTGATCCCAGAGGACGCGCCGGTCGAAGCGCCACGGATCGAGCCGCGGGTACGCCATGCGAATCACGTCGACGCCGGCCGCTTCGAGCCCCGACGCGAGCCCGGCGGCATACTCGCCGATGCCCGTCCCCGTCCCGACGGCGAGCTGCAGGTCGAGGGCGACGCGCACCTACTGGGCCGGCTCGCTCAACGATTGTGGATCTGCGGGGTCAACGACAGATCGACGGGCCGGCCGGTACGGATCTCGGTCGCGAGCTCCCGCGCGCTGCGCGAATTCGGGTCGCGCAAGAGCGCGGTCGCGAGCGCCGCCCGGGCCCCGGCGACGTTGCCGAGGCGGGCTTGGGCTTTCCCATAGCCGGCGTACGCATCGGCGCTGCGCGGATCGCCGTCGACCGCGCGGTGAAAGTAGCTGAGCGCGGCCTTGGGCTGGTCGATCAGCAGCGCCTGATTGCCGGCGGCCAGCAGCACCTGTTCCGAGAGCGGCGTCAGCTCGAGGGCGGCCTGGTAATCGCGCAGCGCTCGCGCCCATGCGACCGCCCGCATCCCTTCTTCGCGATATCCCTGTTCGGCGTCGAGCGAGCCGAGCGTCCACAGCGCGACCGCGAGGGCGTCGAGCCGCGCCGGGTCGTTTCGCAAACGCGCGACCACCAGCCGTTCGCGCCGGATCGCCTCCGCGACGTCGCCGATATGATCGGGGTCGGCGCGCTCGACGTTGCGGTTGAGTGCGGCGATGTCGCCGGCATCGAGGTAGGCGAGAAACGCCTCGCCGGTCTTCCCCTGGGCGTCGAGGAGCCGTCCTTCGAGCGCGCGCCGGTATTTGCTCAACGGCAGCGCTTCGATCTGCGCTTGCGCTAGCTCCAGGTCGCCGCTGCGCAGCGCCGCGTCCCCCAGCAACTCATGAAACATCGGCAGCGGAAAAACCGCGACCAGCATCCGGTCGATCGCAATGCCCAGCGACACCGGGAGCATCGCCGGAAACGACCCCGGCACCGCCGCCCCGCCCAACAACGCATCGGACCCCAACTGCACAAGCCCCAACACGCCACAAACAAGCACGACAACGACGACCGCCAACCGACCCCGCAAAGCCCGACTCACCCCACATCCTTCGCCCCCCAACAACCCCACCCCGGCAAAAGAAAAACCCGAAGCCAAAGCCCCGGGTCTCTTCTCGTAAAATCCCTCAGCCCGCTCGTGGCGGGAAAACGCGTCAGGTTCGTTCAGACCGAGGCGCGGCGGGGCGAAGTGGGCTACAGCCCATGAGCCCCGCCGCAACGAAGGGCTGGACGAACCTGTCGCGTTTTCCTAGAAGCGGACGGTGAAGGTTAGGTCCTGCCGCGACTGATTGAAGTTGTACGTCGGCAGGACGTAGTCGGTGTACTTGTTCTGACGCATCAGGAACGAGATGTTGCTGTTCGTGTTGGGGATCGCGTACGTGACCGCGGCTTGGTATTGATCCTTACGCTGGTTCATCGTCTGGCTGTTGATCGTCGCGTACGTGCCGGCATAGCGCTGGCTGTCGTAGTTGAGGGTCAGGGCCAGTTGCTTCTGGATCGGGAAGGTCACGCCGGCCGTGTACTGCCAGTGCGTGAGATTCACGTAGTTCGGGGTCCACGACACTTGGCTGCCTCCCGCCGAGTACGTGCCGCTGCCCGCGCCGTACAGCTGCGTCGCGTACGCCACCGAAGTGGGGTCGAGCGTCTGCGTGGCGGGGTTGAACGGATAGTACTGGTACGGGGTCAGGTCGTTCCGGAGCAGGCGCTCCACCGTGCCGCCGAGGTTGAACGCGACCGGAATCGTGAACACCGGAGCGGTGAAGGCGAGGTTACCCGCGCCCTTGGTGAAGTTCTCGAGCTGGTTCGAGGCGTACGCGGGTCCGAATTGCATCTCCGCCGTCGAGAACGGACGGATTTCGCTCAAGTACTGGCCGGTCAATCCGGCGTTGAACTTGACGGTCGCGATGCGGAACGGAATCTGCGCCGTGCCCGTCACGCCGCGCGTGTTGGGGATGAACGACGAGAAGTACTGCGGTCCGCCGCCTGAGAACGGATTGAACACCGGGGTGATGTAGGTCAGGTTCGGGTTTTCCGCCGTCAGCGGGTTCTTGACTGCCGGGTTCACGAGCCCACCGCCGTTGGGAGCGCACGCCGACGCGCCGAACTGCTGCTCGAACTGACAGTTGACTCCGTAGTTGTTTCCGAAGCCGAAGAACGACGGGAAGTACGCTTCCTTCCAGTACGAGAACGTCGGCGGGGCTTGACCGTAATACTTGTACGGCGCGCCGTCCAAGAAGTTCGGTCCGACCGACTGATACTGGAAGGTCAACGCGACTTGATCGATCTTCAAGCGCAAGCCGATGACACCCGCGGTGTCGGTCGTGGCCGGCGTGTTCGTGTAGTCCGGCGTGAACTTGCTGCCCGCGGCTTCGCCGAAGATCACCGGGATGCCGATGCCGGCTCCCATCGAGATCGGAATCGGCGACTGGAAGTCGATGCCGAGCACAGAGTCGCTGATCAGGCCGTTGCCCGTGCCGCTCGTCGCGGCGGGACCGACGACCGTCGTGGTGCCGTAGTCGAAGATGCGGTTGAACGACACGCCGACTTCGGCCCCCGGGAGGCCTTTGATCTTCTGGTTGACGCGGCCGTTGAACTCGTAGCGCTGCCAGTTCGTGCTGACCGCGTCGAGCCCGAGGCCGACGTACGAGATCGTCACCGACGAACCCGCCGGGAGCGGGCTCGTGAAGATGATGTTGTTGTAGGACTGGTTGTAGACGAACGCCGGCGGTGCGCCGGTGCCGCCGCCGACCGCGACGCCGTTCGAGTTGTAGATCACGCCGTTGTACTGCGAAATGTACACGGTGCCGATCTGCGCGGCTTTCGACAGGTAGACTTGCGAGAGTTCGCCGTTACCCGCATTGAACGTGTTCGACGTCAACGCGCCGGTCGACGAACCGGGTGCACCGGTCTGCGTGTAGCCGCTTTGCGGCGGCGACACGGTGAAGAACGTACCGTTGTAGCCGTACACGTTCGAGGAGTCCTGGACGCCCGCTTGGGTGTTGAGGAACTGCGGTGCCAGGCGCGTGTAGTTGAACTGGAAGTCGGTCAGCCCGTTGAGCGTGCCGCCGACTTGGAAGCCGGTGTTGTACGCGGAGGCCGGGTTTTCGAACGCGGGGCCCTGACTGTTGATGTCGGGAGCCTGGTACGTCAAACCGGTGCGCGAGCTCTTCATGTTGTCGAGGATGCCGAACCGGAATAGCAGGTTCGTCAGGTTACCGGACTTCTTGATCGCGATGTCGACGCCGGGCGTGACGGTCGATCCGAAGTTGCCGGTCTGGTTCTGGAACTCGGCCTGCGTCACGTAGCTGACGAGGTGGAACGGAATCGACACCGTCAAGTTGTCCGAGACGGCGTAGATGAACGTGAACCGGTCGTCGTAGCGGAAGCGCTGGCCGGCGCCCTGCGCGGTGAGCGCGCTGTTCGAGGGGTCGGTGTTGATGAACGCGGTGACGATGGGATCGGCACCGACGGTCGCCAGCGGCAGACCCGGTGCCGCGACGGCGGCCGTGCCGCCGCCGCCCGCCGACCACGAATAGACCGGCTGCGACACGCCCGTGCCGTTGCCGATCGAGGTCGGGACCGTCCACTCGTTACGGAACGAGGTGACCGGGATCATCAAGCCGTGGAACTGGATCGACTGCGCGAACTTCGTGCGCTTGTCGAGCGCGTCGAGCGAGTCTTCCAGGTTGGTCACGCGCACGCCGAGCGCGTCGAGCTCGTCTTTGAGCGCTTGGATCA
Organism: Vulcanimicrobiota bacterium; assembly: GCA_963749395.1. Lineage (GTDB taxonomy): Bacteria > Vulcanimicrobiota > Vulcanimicrobiia > Vulcanimicrobiales > Vulcanimicrobiaceae > CAVVMT01. Next base: position 19,616 of record CAVVMT010000010.1, on the reverse strand, counting down.
GTTTTTGCAGCTTGTCGAGGTCGGCTTTCGACGCGCCGTTGGCCTCGACTTTGGCGATGACGCGAGCGACGATGACGGCCATCTCGTAACGAGACAGCGGCCGGTCGCCCTTGAACTTGCCGTCGGGATACCCTTCGACCAAGCCGTCTGCGGCGAGACTTTGCAGAGCTTGGTACGCCCAGTGGTTAGCCGGGACGTCCGAGAACGGCGTAGCGGAGGCTCCCCGGCCCATGGCAAGGACGGCCCCTAGCGAGAGGCCTGCCATGAGGACCAGGGTTGCGAGACGCTTCATAGAGTCCTCCAGGAGTGCAGAAAGCGGCACGCCTCTTGGCTTACGATCCGGCTCCTGACACCGACGGAAGTCTCTCAAGTTTCCTTCCACTGCGGCAGAAAAGCCCACGCTGTCGGTGCTACGACAACGCAGACACGGAAAGTACGCCCTCGTTTGAGCGCATGCCGAGGGCTGAAATACGACTGAGCGTGTGGGAGTCCTCCCCTGGTTGGGCTGATTGGCAACGGCGACGGCATCCGCTCGCGTCAGCCGGCAGCCCGAGCGCGCTTCAGCCGGGGCGGGAAGTCAAGTAGCGTTCGGCGATGAGCAAGGCGGCGTAGTCGTCGATCGGCCCGGGGGGCAGCAGCATGCCGCGCGGGATCAGCCGCCGCAGCCCGCGCGGGGGATGGTCGTCGAAGTAGCGCGCCCGGGCCAGCAAGGTCGTCTCGCGTTCGTCGACGACGTGGATCGGGACGCCGCAGGCGGCGAGCCGTTCGGCGAACGGACCCGCATTCGTTCCCCCGCCGAGCACGATCGCGGCGACTCCGTGGGCCGCGATCATTTCGGTGACCCGGGCCTCCAGGCGGTCGATCGGGTCGATCCCCATGGCAGCCGGGCGGGTCCCGGCCGCACCGGTCACCGCGAACCCGAACTTGCGCGTCCCGGGGTCGATCCCCAGGACCGGCGGGGCCGTCACTTCCGCCCCCCGCCCAGCTCGATCGTCAGGATCAGCGCGCCGGTGTGCGGATAGATGTCCTCGGCCGCCCGCGCGACCAAGTGGAATTGGCCGCGCCCGTGCACGATCTCGTCGAGCACCGCAACGACCTGGCCGCCGTTGGCGATGATCGGGTTGCGGACGAACGGATCGGGCATGTCGCGCGCGGCCGCCGCCGTCGACGCTGCATACAGGAGGCGGTTCACGTCGAGGTTGCTCACGTTGGTCCCGCCGGTCACGTCGAGGCTGGCGACCACCGCGCCCCGCGGAAAGACGAGCCTATCCTTATAGAGTTGGAACGCGAAGTGAATCTGTTCTCCCCGGAAAAGGTTCTGGTCGGCGACCGGCAGCAGCAGCACCGGGGCGTCGGCCAGGAGCGCCCGCACGTCGGTCAGCTGGCGGCGCAGCTTCGCCCCGGCCTCGCCGTCGTTGGCGGTCAGGGGATAGGGCCGCAGCGAGAAGGGCGGCCGCGTCCAGGTGCGGTTCGCGGTCTTGATCGTCTCGTCGAAAAACGTCGCGAGCGCCGAGTACTGCTCGGCCTCGGTCTGCGAAGGCTGGATCACGAGGAAGGTCGCCACCAGCGGCTGCCCGCGCGAGAGCACGAGTTGGCCGTTGCGGGTCGTGCCCAATTCGGCCGAGAGGACGTCGGCCTGCGACTGAAGCTGATGGATGCGGTCGTTGATCTCTCCCAGCCTGAAAAATGCCGTCTGCACGTACTGGGACGCCGCGAGGGCGACCAGCGTGACCGAGAGCGCGATGATCATGCCCGTCCCGACCGCGACTATCGTCGACGTGTACTTGGGCCGCAACCCGAAGAGCGTCAGCCGCCGCCGGCCGACCTGGTGCCCGACGCGGTCGCCGATGTACGCGATCCCGCCCGCGATGATCGTGATCGCGAGGATGATCAACACGCCGCGCAAGAGTTGCATCGGTTAGACTTCGCCTGCGCGGCGCAGCAGGACGAGGCCGAACGCGGTGAAGAGGACGTTGGGGAACCAGGCGGCGACCGGGGCGATCGCCGCGGAAAGGTCGCCGATGCTCAGGCACACCGACGCGATGACGAAGTAGACGAACACGATCAGCATCGCGATGCCGAATCCCATACTCGTTCCACCGCCGCGCGCGGGCCGCAGCCCGAACGGGATCGCGATCAAGGCAAAGACGAAGCACGCGAACGGTCGTGCTAATTTCTCCTGATACGTCGCGATATACTGGCGGAGCTGTCCCGGGCCGAGCTGCCCGGAGGCGACGACTTGCGCGATCTGGCGGCGGCTGAGGTTATCCGGATTCCCGCCCGCCGTTGCCTGCGTCAGCTGGCTCGGGCGCTCGCCGATGTCGACCCGCAGCAGCGGATCCGAACTGGAAAAGGTCGACCCGTCGGCATTGAAATGGTACGTGTTGGCATTGTAAAACGTCCACGTCGGCTGGGTGTAGTTCGCGCGCTCGCTGAAGATGATCTGTTGCGCCTTGCCGGACGGGTCGTATTGGATGACGGTCACGTCGCGCAACGTCTGCGTCGTCGACTCGTACGCGCGGGCCGCGGTCAGTTGGCGCCCGCCGCCGGGCAAGCTCGTGTTGACGGTCAGGTTCGCCGCGATCGGGCCGATCTGGCTGATGACGACGTTGCGCAGGTAGGTCGCGCGATCGTTGGCGATCGGCACGAACTGCTCCTGGACGGCCAGGTCGATCAGCGAGAGCACGAAGCCCGCGACCAAATACGACGCCACGATGCGCGCGAGGCCCAAGCCGCCGGCCTTGAGGGCGGTGATCTCGCTGTCGCCCGAGAGGCGTTGCAATGCGAGCAGCACGCCGAGCAGCATCGACATCGGGATCACGTAGATCAAGATCGCCGGCAGACCCCAGAGGAAATACTCGAGCGCGGCCCACAGCGGCGCATGCTCGTCGGAGATCAGGCGGCTCAAGGCCAACAACTGGGTCGCGACCAGGATCAACGTGAACGCCGACAAGCCGAAAGCGAACTGCCCCCCCAGCTCCGTCAGCATGTACCGGTCGAGAATCGTCAGCCGCCAGCTCATGGGCGCAAACGCGCTTGCAGTGGGAAGCGCGGAGCGCCTCATAAACGAAAGCCTTCGCCGAGGTAGAACTTCCGTGCGACCGGGCTGTCGAGGACTTCCTGGGCGGAGCCGGAGACTTCGATGCGTCCGTCGTTCATGATGTAGGCGCGGTCGACGATCGCGAGCGTTTCGCGCACTTGATGGTCGGTGATCAGCACGCCGAGGCCGCGGTCGCGCAGCTGCCGGATCATCGTTTGGATGTCGGCGACGGCGATCGGGTCGATGCCGGTGAACGGCTCGTCGAGCAGCAAGAAGGCCGGATCGGTCGCGATCGCCCGCGCGATCTCGACGCGCCGGCGTTCGCCGCCCGAGAGGCTGTCGCCGCGGGCGTCGACGAAGCGCGCGAGCCCGAACTCGTCGAGGAGTTCGGGGAGGCGGCGCTCCTGTTCGTCGGCCGAGACGCCGTTCATCTGCCAGATCAGGCGGATGTTGTCGCCGACGGAGAGCTTGCGGAAGATCGAGTTCTCCTGCGCGAGGTAGCCGATGCCCGAACGCGCGCGCACGTGCATCGGCGCGGAGGTCAACTGCGTTTCCGCGCCGCCGCGCTCGAGGATCACCGCGCCTTCGTCGGGGCGCACGAGACCGACCACCATGTAGAACGTCGTCGTCTTGCCGGCGCCGTTGGGGCCCAACAGGCCGACGATCTCGCCGGTCTCCACGACCGCCGAAACGCAGTCGACGACGGCGCGGGTGCCGTAGCGCTTGACGAGATCGCGGATGACGATCCGGTCGACGGCCTTCCCGTCGACGTCGCTGTCGCCGATACTCAAGGCGAGCCGTTGACGCTCACGTGGTCGAACCGGATGTCGGCATCGATCGTTTGACCGGTCAGGCGATCGCCGTTGGGGTTGACCAGCACGACGTTCCCTTCGCCGTGAATCTTCTCCGTCGCTTGACGGTAGGTCATCGTATCGCATGTCAGCACGTCCCCGTCGCCGTTGATCGCGCGCACGCCGCCTTCCATCGTCACCGTCTTACCGTTTTCGAGGATGCGCGCCTGCGGCGCGGAGCCGCGCAGCGCCTTTCCGTCACGGTCGTAGAACGTAATGTGCGGTGCCGCCAGATGCACGTCGAAGTTCCCGTCGGGGCGGCGGTCCGCCACGCTCGAAGCGGCGATCACCACGTAGACCTTGCGGTTGTGCGACTCTTCGACGAAGGTCGCGAAGCGGCTGCCGGCACCCTGTGAGACGACGTGGATCGGCAGCGCGGTCGGCGTCGCCGTCGGCACCGGCGTCGCCGCCGGCGAACCGCCCGGGCTCGCGCTGCTCGACGGGGCGGGCGCGGCCGCCGGCGGCGGCTGCGGATTGCACCCGGCCGCGGCCGCCGCCAGCAGCGCGCACGCCAGCCCCCTACGCATCGTCGCCGACCCCGACTTGCACCCCCGCGAGCCCGAGCGCGAGAAACTGCGCCCACACCGGAAAGGCCAGCGAGATCCCGTTGAGCATCAGGTGCACGCCGGAGCCGATCAGCCCCGCGCAGACGGCCAGACTGAAGATGCGTGCCGGACGCGAGGCGCAGGACAGACGGGCCCGCATCAGCACCGCGAAACGCCAGAACAGGAAGAGCAGCGCGCCGAGGCCCGCCAGCCCTTCCTCCGCGGCGATGCTGAGCGCCATGTTGTGCGGGTCGAAGGCGATCGGCTCGTCGATCGCGGGTCCGTCCGGCGGCCGCACGAGCGGGTAGGTTCGATAGTATCCGAGCGGCCCCACCCCCAACAGCGGAAATCGTTCGATCGTCCGCATTCCGGCTTGCCACGACGTCAAACGCGAGAGGGTCTCGGCCGGATTGTGATGGCTGGCATCGGTCGAGAGCAGGACGATCGCGCCGATCAGGCCGAGCACCGCAACCGCCGGAACGAGCCCGTTGGGCCGAAAGCCGAAGAGCAGAAACATGACCGCGACGGCGAGCGCGACCATGCCGGAGCGCGAGAACGTCATCAGCAGCGTGAACGTGCCCAAAAAGCTCACCACGATCGCCGCGGCACGCATCGTGGGCCGGACGGTCGCGAGCGCGATGCCGAGCGCGGCCGCGACCAACACGACGAGATAGAACGCGAGCTCGTTCGAGTTGAGAAACGTGCCCACTGCCCGCCCGTGATTGTCGGCGAAGACCGCGGCCGGGCGGCGCAACGCCACCATCGCGAGCGCGATCGCGCACGACAACGCGCCGCTGACGAGCAGGGTCCACAAGATGATTCGCGCCCCCTCGCCGCGGAACGCACGCTGCGTCGCGCCCTGCAGGAACGTCATCCCGAAGAGCGCGACGCCGCCGGCGATGCCGGGTAACGGATCGAACCCGAACAGCCCCGCCAGCGTCGTGATCGTGGCGCACACGATCGCCGGCCAAAACAGCTCGGGCAGCGGCGGCCGCCGGGTCAACACGTACCAGGCAGCTACTCCGTACGTCGCCAGCTCGAGAAGCAGCACCAGCAGCGCGGCCGGGCGCGGCACCGCTTGCGCCAATACCGGCGCGGCCGCGAAGTTGACCGCTGAACCGAAGAAGGGCAGCAGCGCGATCCCCACCGCGGCCGCCGCGATGCCAAGCCGCTCGCCCCGCACGCTCACGCGGGTCCCAGCGCGGCGATCGCGTCCGCGATCGCGGCCGCGCCGCCCGGCGGGCCCATCCGCTCGCGGCCGACGGCGCCCATCCGCGCGCGCCGGCCCGGGTCGTCGAGCAGGTCGCCCAGGGCCGCCGCGGCCGCCGGCGGATCGCCGGGCACGAGCGCAAGCGCGTCTCCCAGGAGCCGGCCCTGTCGCATGCGGTACCAGTCGGATCCCTTGGACGCCGGCGTGTCGAGCGCGACGATCGGCAAGCCGGCGGCGGCGGCGGCTTCGTTGGCCGTACCGGCCTGGCCGACGGCGAGCGTCGCACCGTCGTAGAGGCTGCGCACCGGGCCGGTCCAGGCCCAGATCAGCCGCCGCCCGCCCTGCGACGCGATGAACGCGACCGGCGCGGCGGCCGGCTCGAACGCCCAGCCTTCGCCCCCGAGCGCCGCGCGCATGCGCCCGACGTCGAGCGACGGCGCGATCGAAAGGGCTGCGCACAGCTCGGGCCGCGTCGTGGCCGCCTGCGCCACGACCGCCGCCAGCAGGCGTGCGTCGCCGTACGCGGGTTCGCGGCTTCCGGGAAGCAGCACGAGGCGTTCCGCGCCCGCCCATTCGAAGGCCGGGGCGCCCGCATCGAGATCGACGATGACGTTGCCCGGCGCTTCCGCTTGCACGCCGCGCGCGACCAGCGCGCGCGCGGTCCGGGCATCGCGCACGAACACGCGGGCCGCCGCGCGCATCAGTCGCCGCTCGAAGGAGTTGTGGGTAGCCACGAAGTCGCTCTTCGCAGTTCCGATGAAGACGACCGGGCGGCGCACCGCCAGTGCCATCGCGAGCGCGTACGCGTCGCCGACCGCGACGACGAGCGCATGCGTCGCGTGCGCGGCGCGAAGGAAGCGCCACTGCTCGTAGATCAACCGCACGAGCCCGGCGCGCACGTCGCGCACCAGGTTGGGGAGGTTCAGCATCGCGACCAGGCCGCCGCTCGGCAATGCGCGCCGCGGCCCGACCTCGCACAGAGCGGGCAGGTCGAAGCCCGAGCCCACGAGCGGCAGGTGGTCGAGCGGCGCAACGGTACGGTCCGCAACCTCCCGCGCGATCGCTCCGGCGATCGCCGCCTCGCCATGCCCGTTCGTCACGAACAGCACGCGGGGCACGTCACGCCCGGCCCGCGCCGGCGGCGGCCGCGGCGCGCAGCGGCAGGAGCGCGAACTGCGCGATCGCCGGGCGTTCGCCGGGCGTCGCCTCGAGCGTCGTGCGCGAGACGAACTCGCCGTAAGGCCCGGCGTGCACGATCGGCACGTCGCCGACGAATTCGGGGACCGGGAGGGTGTCGTGGCTGTGCCCCCCCAGGATCAGGTCGAGCCGCGGCACCCGCGCCGCCAGATCGCGGTCGGCGCGCAGCCCCAGGTGGGAGAGGGCGATCAGCACCGTGCCCTCGGGCACCCGGCGTGCCACCGCGCCGGCGACCGCGAACGGGTCGAGGAAGCGCCAGCCGAACACGCGCTCCCACGGGCTTCCGGCCGGATACTGCGGTACGAGCAGTCCGAAGACGACCACGTTCCAGCGGCGCTCACCGTCGGCCCGTTCGAACTCGAGCTGGGGAACGAAGGGCAGGGGCCGGTTGCGAACGTCGACGAGATTGGCACACACGAGCGGATGATTCATGCGGCGTGCGCGGGCCTGCACGCAACCGAAGAGGTAGTGGAACTCCCGGTTCCCGATCGCCTGCGCGTCGTAACCGGCCGCGTCGACTTCAGCCCCGATCGGCTCGCGCGCATGGTACACCGTCTGACTGCCGCGCAAGCTGTCACCGCAATCGAACAGCAAGCTCGGCTCGGCGGTGCGCAACGCCGGCAGCGCGTGGACCAGCCCCCGGCGGTCGTGCAAATCGGAGGTGTGGTAGATCGTGAGGCGCGAGGGCGGCGGCTTCACGGATCGGCCGCGGCGAGCGCGAGGACGAACCGCGCCCATTGCTCGAGCGCGTCGGGGGGACCCAGCGCCTCGCGCACCGCGGCGAAGCCGTCGAGCTGCGGCTGGGGATCGGTCAGGATCGCGTCGAGTTCGGCGGCCAGCCGCTCGGGGGTGGCCGCCTCTTGGAGAATCTCCGGCACGACCGCGCGCTGGAGGACGAGATTCGGCAGGGTCACGTACCGGCCGCGATACACTCGCCGGCCGTAGCGCGCCTGGGCGGCCGAGACGACGTAGAGCGCGACGCTGGGGACCGACATCAACGCGGCCTCGAGCACGACGGTGCCGGAGGCCACCCACGCCGCGTCGGCCTGCGCCAGCGCGGCTCGCGCCCCGTCGACGTAGCGCACGGCGAGTTCGCCGTACGGCGCCGCATGGGCGCGAATGGCGCGTTCCGCGGCCGTGCCGGCACACCCGGCGACGATCTCGAGCTGCGGGCGCTGCCGGCGCAAGAGGCGGGCCGCTTCGAAGAGCAGCGGGGCGTGATAGGCGATCTCATGCGCCCGGCTCCCGGGGAGCAGCGCGACGGTCCCGCCGCGCGGCCCGGCACGCGGGCGGGGCGGCCGTGGCGCGATCGTCGAGGCGAGCGGGTGGCCGAACCAGTGCACCGGCAAGCCGAGCGACGCATAGAAGTCGCGCTGGTGCACGAGGGGCGTGAGCGGCACCGCGGCGGCGGCCACGCTCTGCGCCACGCCGGGGCGGTCGGTCCAGGCGCTGGGTGGAAACGCGTACACGATCGGGCCGCGGTACCCGGTGCGCCGCAGATGGCGCGCCATCCGCACGTTGAACGCGCCGAAATCGACCAGGACGATCAGGTCGGGCGGGCGCACCCGCAGCCACGCCGCGGTGACGAGCATGATCGAGAGCAGTTTGGGAATCTTGCGCAGCGCTTCGTAGAGCCCCATGCTGGCCCACCCGCGCGTATCTCGCACGATGCGGAAGCCGGCCGCCCGCATACGTTCGCCGCCGATCCCTTCGAACGCGATGCCGGGGCGCAGCGCGGCCATCGCGCCGGCGAGCTCGGTGGCGGTCAGTTCGCCCGACGGCTCGCCGGTCGAGAAGAAGACGCGCACGCTACTTGATGATGCCGCGTTCCGAAGGCGCCTCCAGGAACGCGACCAGCGTCCGTCCCGCCTCCGTCTTCACCGTGTCGCGCAGCGCCGCGATCGCTTGCGAAAGATTGCGCTCGGAGCGGTAGATCGTCTTGTACGCTTCCTTGAGCTCCTGGAGCGTCTCGGCGTCGAAGCCGGCCCGCTTGAGGCCGACGCTGTTGAGGCCCCACACGCGCGCCGGATTGCCTTCGGAGATGAAGTACGGCGGCGCGTCGCGCGTCATCTTGCTCATGCCGCCGACCATGCTGTACTGCCCGACGCGCACGAATTGGTGCACGCCCAAGTGGCCGCCGATCGTCGCGTAGTCGTCGATGATGCAATGGCCGGCGAACTGCGCGAGGTCGACATCGTGACGAAGTTGCCGACCTTGCAGTTGTGCGCGATGTGGACGTACGCGAGCAACAGCGTGTCGTGTCCGACCGACGTCACTTCGCCGTGCCCGGTCGCGCGGTGGATGCTCGTGTACTCGCGGATCGTCGTGCGATCGCCGACCGTGGTATACGAGATCTCGCCCGGCAGCGACTTGCGGTCTTGTGACGGCGCGCCGATCATCGCGAACGGATGGACGACGACGTCTTCGCCGATCGTCGTGTGCCCATTGACGACGACGTTGGAGAGCAGCCGGGTGCGGTCGCCGATCTCGACGTGCTCGCCGATCAGGCAGAACGGGCCGATCTCCACGTCGGTCCCGATCCTCGCGTCGGGATGGACGATCGCGGTTGGGTGGATCATTCGTGCAGGATCGATGCGTCCACGAACGCTTGGCGCATGTCGGTGACGATCGAGAACATCAGGTGCGCGCTGCACACCGGTTTGCCGTCGACCGACGCTTCGGCGGTGACCCAGCCGACGTTCTTGCGCGACCGGGTCAGCGTCGCTTCCATCATCAGGCGGTCTCCCGGAATGACCGGCCGGCGGAAACGGACCTTCTCGACGCCCGCGAGATAGGGAATCTTGACCGCGAAATCGCCGGCTCGAGGACGACCGTGCCGCCCAATTGCGCCATCGCTTCGATCATGTAGACGCCCGGCAAGATCGGGTTGCCGGGAAAGTGGCCCGAGAACACCGGCTCGTTGGCGGTGATGTTCTTGTACCCGACGGCGCGCTTCATCGGCTCGTGTTCGAGAATCCGATCGATCAGCAAGAGCGGGAAACGATGCGGCAAGATCTCCATGATCTTGCGGATGTCGAATGCGTCGGCCATCGTAAGCGCGGTGACGATCAGTTGGCCGCGGCGGCCGGCGCGTCGCGATGGCGCGCGAACAATTCCGCCACCGCGATGCAATGCAGCTTGTGGCCGCTCTTGATCGCCACGACTCGCACTGCGGGCGCGCGCCCAGCAGGGTGAAGTCGCCGATCGCGTCGAGCACCTTGTGGCGCGCCGCCTCGTTGGCCCAGCGCAGCGGCACGAGCGGGCCGTCGGGCCCGAAGACGACCGCATTGTCGAGCGATCCGCCTTTGGCCAGCCCGTTCTTCCGTAGCGCTTCGACCTCGCTCAGCAGCGCGAAGGTGCGCGCGCTCGCGATCTGGGTCCGAAACGTTTCGGGGTGATCTCGAAGTCGGCGAACTGCGTGCCGACCGGCGGCGGATACTCGATCGTGTAACTCGATGCGCCAGGTCGTCGACGGCAAGACCGCGAGCGTTCGGTCGCCGTCGCGGAAGAACCTCCGGCTGCGCGGGCGTGAAGCGCGCGCGCGGTTCGCTCTGGCGCACGACGCCGGCCGCGCTCGATCTCGCGCACGAAAAACGCCGGCGCTGCCGTCCATCGCCGGGGATCTCGTTGCCCTCGACGGCGATCCGTCGCATTGTCGACGCCCATCGCCGGTCAGCGCCGCCAGCAGATGCTCGACCGTCGAGACGGTTTGCTCGCCGGCGCCGAGGACCGTCGCGCGGCGCGTGTCGACGACGTATGCGGCGGACGCCGGAAACGAAACGCCGGCCGTTCAGACGAGAAAATAAGGCCGCTACCGGCCCGTGCTGGAGTGATCTCGACGCGGGGCAGGCAGCCCGGTGTGCAAGCCGATCCCATCGAAGCGGATCGGTCCGCGCAGCGTACACTGGTATTGCATTACGCGTTCGCGCCGTACGCGACGAGGCGATCAGGCATCACCGGCACGGCGTTCGCTTTTGCCTTCCAAGGCATCGACACGGGGAAAAGCTTTGGCAGCTTGCGAAGGTAGACCTGCTGGCGCACCTCCGCCCGATGCGGCTGCGCCGGCTGGCCGCTGACGAAAGGCGTCGTCGGGGGGGATCGCCCCACACCATCGCTGTTGCCGGCGACCGGTCACGCGCGAGCCGACCGTGATGTGTCCCTTGAAGGCCGCTCTGGCCGCCGATCCGGCAATAGTCGCCGATCGTCGTCGAACCCGCGAGCCCCGACCATGCCGGCGATGACGGTGTGGTTGCCGATCTTGCAGTTGTGCCCGATCTGCACGAGATTGTCGATCTTCGTGCCGGTGCCGATCGCCGTCGTCCCGGTCTGCGCCCGATCGATGCAGGTGTTCGCGCCGATCTCGACGTCGTCGCCCAGCACGACGTTGCCGACCTGCGGAATCGTGCGCGACCCGCCCCGTCGATGAAGACGTTGCCGAAGCCGTCGGACCCCCCACGTCGCCCCGGCTTGCAAGATGACGCGCGCCCCGGCTTCGCAGCGGTCGAGCAGCATCGCGCGCGGGTGAAAGTAGCAGTCCGCCCCGACCACCGCGTGCGCCCCGACGACGACTCCGGCCGACAGCACGGTACGGGCCCCGATGCGCGCGCCGGCGCCGACGCTGACGTGCGGCCCGACGACGACCCCGTGGCCGAGCGACGCGGCCGGATCGACGGCCGCGGTAGGATGCTGGGCCGGGCCCCGCGGGCGGGGCGCCGCGAGCGAGTCGAGCAGCTGCGCGAGCGCGGCCCGCGCCGACGGCACGAGGATCAGGGGTTTCGGCGCCTCGGCAAGCGCGAGGGCCTCGTCGACGAGCACCGCCGCGGCCCGCGAGCCGAGCGCGGCTCGCACGTACCGTTCGCCGGTCGCGAACGTCAGGGTCGCGGCATCGGCTTCCTCGATCGCGCCCACCCGCTCGATCACGACCGACGCATCGCCGACGACGCGCCCGCCGACGCGCGCCGCCAGTTCGCCGACCGTGCCGAAACCGCGGTTCAGTGCGACGGGCTCGACTCCGCGATCTGCAGGGCCTTCTCGACGTCGGGCGTGATGTCGGTGCCGCCGTACGCGGTGAATTCGGGGTCAGCACGAGCTTGTAGTGCTTGTCGGCGGCGATCTGGTTGACCGCGTTGCGCACGTCGCCGGTGATCTCGGCGTTGAACTTTTCGTACTGCTGGTTGAGCGCGGCCACTTGCTGCTGCTTTTCGCGCGGCGACGCGCTCGAGCGCTGGATCGTCGCGACGTCGGCGTTCATCTGGTTCTGATAGTTCAAGAACTTCGGCCAGTTCGACGTCAGGCGCGCGACGTCGACGGTCGCGACGTCGCCGCTCGGCGCCTGCGACGAGCAGCCCGCCAGGACGGCTGCGCACAAGAGCGCTAACGTTGCTTTCTTCACTCGTGTAAACTCTCGATCTCTTTTTCGGCGTCGGGGGTCAGGTCGACCGAACCGGCCGGGGCGATGATGTTGCTGAAGACGACCGCATACCCGCGGCTCTGGGCCAGCGCCTTTACCTGGTCGGTAATCTGCGCCACCATTTGATCGTACAGGGCGTCGCGTTGCTTCTGCAGATCGACGATCTCTCTCTGCACCCGGGCCTGGGCGTCGTAATCGACCCCGTGGAGCTGATTGTAGCGCTTTTGCAGGTCGGCGCGGGTCTTATTGTAACTGACGATCGTCGCCTGCGCATCGCGCTTGAACTCGTCCTGATACTGCTTGTGCAGGGCTTCGATCTTGGGCCGCAAGTCGGGCGGCACCGCCGCCGGTCCGCTGCCGGCGGTGCCGGCGGCCCCCGGCACCGTGACGGTCTGCGCGAGCGTGCCGCCGAGCTGGCTGCGCGCGACGTCGCCGCGCTGGTGCAGTTTGGCCGCGGTGTCCGAGCGGATAGCTGCTACCTGCTTGGCGAGCTCGGCCTTGCTCTGGTCGTGCAGTTGCGCCTGGAACTGCGTCAGCGTCTGCTGATCGCGGTTGCGCATCGCCGCCACCTGGTCGGACTCTTTGCGGTCGAGTGCGGCGAGCTGCTGGCGCACCGCGTCACGATCGGCGTCGTCGAGCGCGAGGTTGGAGACCTTGGTGCGCAACGACAGCCGTTCGGCCGCGTCGGCGCTCGCGAGTTGCAGCGAAAAGGCGGACTCCTTGGACTGCAGTTCGTCGGCTTTGGCGCGGTATTCGCGCGCCGCGCGATCGTTGATCGTGCGGATGGCGGCTGCCTCTTGCGCTTGATCCTGCTTGATCAGCGTCTCCCGGTAGGCCTGGAGGTCTTGCTGCACTTGCGTGATCGCTTGCGCCTGCTGCGCCGAGGCCACGTTGGCCACGCCGTTGGCGATCGAGGCTCCACTCGGACCGCCGGCGGCCCCGGCGCTGCCGACGGCCGCGTTGATCGCGGCGGTCTCGCGCTTGATGTATTCGGCCTGCTTCTCGTGCAGCAGCGTGTTCGTGCGCGCGGCCGCGTCGTGCAACTCTTTCGTCAGCTCGGCGTCGGCTTTGGCGAGTTCGGGCCCGGATTTGGGGACTTCCGGGGCGATCCCGCCGAAGTTGAGCGCTTCGATGTTGCGGTCGTAGCTGGCGAGCTGATTGTAGAGCGGGTGCGACTTCACGAGCTCGTCCATCCGCACGTAGGCGACGGCCGACGGCGACGACGCAGCCGACGGCCCGGTGCCGCCCGGCTTCGAGCATCCGGCCAACGCGAGCGCAGCGACGAGCGCGGCGCTCGCGGCCACGACGAAGCGCACGCTACTTCCCGAGCGCGCTCACGACGTCCGGCGTGATGTCCGTTCCGCCATAGATCGTGTTCGAACGGTCGATCACGAGCATCAAACCCTTTTTCTTGGCGACGTCGGCGATGACGCTGCGCGTCTGGTCGACGAGCGGCTTGATGTCCTTATCTTGCTCGTCCGAGATCGTCTTCTGCAGATCCTTGAGCACTTGCTGGCGGTCGGCGTCGGTCTTGGCCGCGCGGTACTTGTCTTGCGCGGCCTTCTGCTGATCTTGCTGGAACTTGCCGAACGCGTCCTGAGCGTTCTTGATCTTGGCGACGTTGTCGATCGCGGCTTGGTCGACGTACCCGATCGTCGAGGGCGGCGGCGTGTTGACCGGCGGCACCGGTTCGCCGACGCCCGCGATCAGATCGACGACGTTCTTGGTGATGTCCTGGCCGCCGTAGATCAGGATGCGCTTGTCGACGACGATCGAGAGGTTCTTGCTCGAGGCGACCGACGCGATCGCGACCTGGGCGCGCCCGAAGAGGGGACCGAGGAGTTGCGAGCGCCGCTGGGCCAGCCGCTGTTGGAAACTTTGCGCCAGCGCGGCCTGCTGCTGCGCCGGCGTATGGCGCACTTGATCGGAGAACTGCCGCTGCAACTGGTCGTTGTAGGCTTGCAGCTGCCGGTTCGCGGCCTGGAACGACGGGGTCGACGCGATCGCCAACTGGTCGACGAATCCGAGGTCGGTGACGTCGGCCGCGAGGGTGAACGGCGTCCCGATCGCGGCGGCCAACGTGAGCACCGCAACGCAATAGCGCAGAAGGATGGATGTCGTTTTGTTCATAGTCGTTTCTAGAAGCTCTGGCCCACGCCGAACGATGTATGCGTCCCCTGCGACCCCTTGGCGAAGTCGAGGCGGATCGTCCGCAAACCGAGCTGCGGTACGTCGAAGCGCACGCCCGCTCCAAAATCGCCGTGCCAGCCCCACTGACCGGGCGTCGCGACGAGGTTGTTGTTGCTATCGTAGATCGGCAGCGCACCGCGGATCTTGGTCGCCCCTTCGTCAGCGAAGAACGCGATTCCCAACTTCTTGTCGGCGGTGAGCGGGACCCGCAGCTCGGCCTGTCCGAGCAACAGGTTCGTGCCGTAGAACACCTGGCTATAGCCCCGCAGCTGCTGGTCTGATAGCGTGAACAGTTGACTCGTGGGGATGGCGCCGGTCGACGTGCCGTCCTTGAAGTGCATCGCCCACGTACTGTTCTTGAGGATCGGCCAGTACTTCGCGACGTCGAGCGTCACGATCTGGAAATTGAAATCAGACCCCAGGATCTTGCCCGGGCTGATCTGATCCTGCAGGGCGGCATTGATGCCGTGGCGCGGGTTGAAGACGTCGTCGCGAGTGTCCTCGGTCAAGCCGACGGAAAAACTTCGCAAGGCGTAGGGCGCGGTGGAATTCGTATTCGCCAGCGACGGCGCGGTGACGCCCAGCGCCTGGGAAGCCGACGACGTCCCGCCCCCCAGGGTGTTCGTCGAGTTGCCGGTCGTTTGCAGAACGGTCGTTGAATTACTGAAGTAATAGCCGCTGGGCAACGTCGCCGACGAGGCGACCTGCGAGATGTTGATCCCCAGGCTGGCCCGGAAGTAGTCGTTGAAACGGCGCCCGATCTGCACCCCTAGGCCGGTCGAGCTCGAAGCGTAGTTCGAGACGATGCCGCCGATCTGTTGCGGGTTGGTGTAGAGCGGGAAGAGCGTGACCGGCTGCGCGGTGCCGTAGTTGCCCGGGAACGTCGCCGGCCCGTTGGGGTTGGGGCTGGCCGTCGGCACGGCATACACCGGATAGTAGTTGTTCTGCGAGTTCGTGTAGATCGTCGCGCCGAGGCTGTAGCGCTGCGATTTCGGCGTCTTGCCCAAATAGGGGATCGTCCCGGAGAGCGAGATGTTCGTCGTGCGCGAACCGCGCTGGAACGAGATCGACGCGCCGTCGCCGGTGCCGTTGATGTTGTTCTCGGAGTACGAGAGCGTCCCGGTGAGGCCGGTGCCCGTCAAGCCGCCCGAGTAGCCGGCGCCGATCTGGGCGGTGCCGGTGCGCTGTTCCTTCACTTCCCAGTCGAGCGTGATGTACGCGGGCCGCTTGGGATCGGGCCCGGGTTTGGGGTTCAATTCGACTTTGTCGAAGAACCCCAGGTTGTTGAGCCGCTCGTAATCGCGTTTGAGCGCCGACTGCGTGATGACCATGCCCGGCCGCAGCCGCAGTTCGCGCCGGACCACGTCGTCGTGCGTCTTCGTGTTGCCGGAGATTTCGACCGCACCGACGCGCGCCGCGTAGATCGAGTAGCGCACGTTCGCGGTCAAGGTCTTCAGGTCGACGGTCGAGGGATCGATGCCGCCCTCGAAGTCGCCGAGCTGCAGGTCGTATTTCTCGTACAGCTTTTTGATCGCGTCGACGTCTTTGTCGCGCAGTTCTTCGGAGTAGGGCGTGCCGGGCTTGATGGCGATCGCGCCCTTGATCAAGGCCGGTGCGATGACCGGATCGCCGGTGATGACGACCTCGCGCACCGTCAGGCCTTCCTGGATCTTCAGCGTCAGCACGCCGGTCTGCGGATCGATGTTGATGTCGGCGACGTGCGTCGGCAGCTGTCCGCCGTAGCCGATCTTGTCGTAGTACGAGTTGACCTTGAGCACGTCTTGATGGAACGTGTTCGTGTTGAAGACTTGCCCGGTCGCGGTGTCCATCAGCGCCAGCAGGGTGTCGGAGCTGACGTGCGCGTTGCCGTCGAAGGTGATGCGCGTGATGACCGGGTTCTCGATCACGCGGTACGTGATCGCGATGCCGTCAGGGCGCTGCTTGATCAGCGGTGGCACTTGGTCGGCGAAGTAGCCGAGCGCGAAGATCGCCGCCAAGTCCTGCTGCACGACCTGGGGGTCGAACGGATCGCCGACCTTCGTCTTGACCACGGCGAGAATGCGGTCGGTCGGAACGTGGGTGTTCCCGGAGACCGAAACCGACACGACCGGCGGAGCGTTGGGGGCCGGCGCCGCCGGGGCGGCGGGCGCCTGAGGAGCCGCTGGCGGCGGGGTCGGCGCTGCGCCGACCATGCCTGGCACAACGAGACTGAGTAGGGCGATGGCCGCAAACAAAGTGCGAGCCGTGCGGCCGAGGCCAGCGAGCATCGATACGTAATGTCCTTTGGGTTGGAACGCTTTCGCGGCAGGGAAGCCGCTGCTCACCGCGCTCGTCCGCACACTGCTGTGGAGATACGCGCGCCGTTCCCACGCGATATTCCTCGGTCCCGCAGGTTCGCGTGTGGGGACCCGGGTCCTGGTTTGGGTTTCACAGAGTTTCTATGGTCGCTTCCATCGCCGCGCGGCCCGCATTATCGGTTGCCCAAGCGGAGATCGACCCGCCGTCGACCGGCTGCGCGTGCACCGCGAAGGGCGAAATGTCGAAGATCGGGCGCACGGCGCGAAAGGCGAACCGCGACACCTGCGCTTGCGGTAATTCGCGCCGCGCCAGTTCGAGCAGGAGGGTCGCGGTCAACGGTCCGTGCACGATCAAACCGGGGTAGCCCTCCTCTGCGGTCACGTACGAGCGGTCGTAGTGGATGCGGTGCCCGTTGAACGTCAGTGCCGAGTAGCGGAACAGCATGACGGCATCGGCGTCCACGGTCCGCGACAGCGCGGCCGTCCGCGCGTCGGCGGGCGACTCGTCCGGAGCAGCCGGTCCGGCCGGCGGCCTATACACGATGTCCTGTTCCTCGATGACCGCCGCCGTGCCGCCGGCCGAGATCGTGTGCTCGACGGTGACGAAGACCAGCGACTCGCGCTTGCCGGCTTTGAGCTTGACGTCGAGAATGCGCGACGTGCGCGTCGCTTGGACGCCTATCGGCAGCGGGGCCAGCTGCCGCAGCCGGCCGCCGGCCCACATCCGGCGCGGCAAATCGACCGGCGGGAGGAAGCCTCCGCGGCGCGGATGACCGTCGGGCCCTAGCTTGCTTTCGGCGGCGATTGCCCAGAAATACAACCAGTGCCAAGCGAGCGGCAGCGGGTCGCCGGCCTTCGGAACGAAGGCGTCGGGCGCGTCGAGCGTCGCCGCCAGCGCTTCGGCGCGCACCGCGTCGACCCGGTCGGCGACCTCCTCGGTGCGCCCGATCCAGGTGCGCCAATGGTCGATTTGGCTCTCGGATACCGTCACGTGTCCCTCCTCTTGTGCGAGTGCGCGCTTCGAGCCGCTGCGGACGGCGCCCCCCGGCTCACCAGAACAGCTTCTGGAACGAGAAGCTGAAGCCGCTCGTCCCGTAGAGCGGCTGTCCGTCGAAGATCCGGTAATTGCCGTAGTAGTGCTCCAGGGCCGAACCGAACGTGTTGGCCGGCTGGGTGAAAAACGTCAGCTGGAGCGAGGTCGTCGGATTCGGGCGCGCGGCGACGCCGTAAGTCTGGCGCTGCGGGTACGTGAACGTCTGCCCGAAGATGAAGTAGACGTTCTTGCCGAACGCCTTGCGCACGTTGACCCCGACCCCGCCGCCGTAGTCGACCGTCAGCGCGACGTCGGAGAGCCCGAAGGCGCTGCCGAGCCCGGTCTCGATCGGGCTCAGCAGCCCGCTCAGGAACTGCGCGTTGACCAGGCTGAACGCTTCTTGGCTCAAGTTGACGGTGCCGTTGACGTTCTGCGGGCCGAAGATCGCCGGCGGCAGGCCCGCCACCTGCTGGCTCGGGACGCCGCGCATCGTCGTCGTCGTCGTCGTTTGCCCGTTGGTGTCGAAATTGACCGCGCCGATTGCGCTGGCATTGAGCAGCAGCCCGAGGATCTGGGTGCGGCCGTACGACGGGTCCGACGTCAGCGCGATGTTCAAGTGCGAGACGGGTCCCATGACCCGCACTTGGATGCTCGCGAATCCGGTCGGATTGCGTACCGGGTCGGGGTCGGGGTTGGCGACGCGCGTCGTCGCGACGGCGTCGAGGTACGGATCGGCGCCGTCGCCCGGCTCGAACGTCACCGTCCCGTGATCGACCCGGAAGACGCGGTTGAAGTAGGTCAGCGTGCCGCCGGTCGAGGTGAACGTGCCCGCGAGCGCCGGGGCGGCCAGCGTCCCGGTCACGTCGAGCGACCCGTCCGCCCCCAAGTCGATCGTCGGCCGGCTCTGCACGCGCACGTTCTTACCGGCGTTGAACACGAGCCCCAGGCCCAGATCGAGCGGCGGCGGCGCACTCGTGGCGGTGCTCGCGGGATGGTAGATCGCGCTGAACGGGATCGAGGCCTCGCTCAAGGTGACGTTGCCCCCCAGCACCGGCCGCGAAGCGCCCGAGGTCAGGGTGACGGTGCCGTCGAGTTGGCCCCGCCCGTACGCGGGCAGGTCGAGTTGCGCCCCTTGCAGGGTCGCCTGCAGTGCATAGGTCACCGGCGCGGTGCTGCGCGGCTGCGGAAAGACGACCGAGCCGCTCCCGTCGACCGCGCCGGTCCCGACCTGCGCGTGCAGCCGCTCGAGGGTCGCGGTCGTGCCGGCGAACGAGAGGCGCGCGGTCGCGTTGTCGATCTTCGAGCGCTCGAGGGGCGACTGGAACGCCCCGTGCTCGAGGTCGAGCGCTCCCAATAGGTCGGGGTTGCGCAGCGTGCCGCCGACGCCGAAGCGCCCGTCGAGGGTGCCGCTCATGACGGTCCCGGTGGGCAGCAGCGGGGCGAAATCGGCCAATTGCACCGCCCGCGATTCGACGCTGAACGTAAAAAACCGCCTTGATTTTATCCATGTCGGTTTTGGCGCCGGCGACGAGTTCATTGACTTTGTTCGTCATTTCCGCGGTGGTGGCTTGGAGGTGCGGCTCGCTGAGGTCGGCATACCACTTGGAAACCGCCTGCCAGTTGGGCGTGGTGCTGACCATGACGCGTTGCAGGACATTGTCGGCGGGGGGCATGGCAGGTTCGTCGAACATGCGGGGCACATTGTTGATTTCCCATCGGTGAATGATGGTATGGCCGGGGCCCGGTTCGGTGGATTCATGGATCGTGCCCGAAACTTCATCCCGCAGGGCGATCCGTTCCAAGGGCCGATCGGCGGGCGCATGAACCTCATAGGAAGTGTGGC